>NZ_JARVCO010000010.1:641421-1282842 GCF_034531395.1 Pontiella agarivorans
GCCCCCGCGATTTTCGTAGTCATTGTAGTAGGCGGAAAGAATGGGCGTGAAATGATATTCCTCGCTGCCGGGGCCATCGAGTTGGATTCGGTCCGGCAGGCTTAAGCGGGAATCGACGTTCTGCACGCCCGCCGCTTTGTTGGCGAGATTTCCATTGGGCATAAACCCGAGAACGCCGGACAGCAGGCCGTCGATATTGGCGCAGGCGGTGGTGATGCCCAGGCAGAGGACGCGGGCGCTGTTGGCGCAGGTGCTTGCATCGGTCGGGGCATAAAAGAAGGTGCGCGGATCAATGACCGCATTCCAGTAGGCCATTAATTTGTCGGAGGCATTGGCGAGTTCGCCGCCGAGAATTTCGCCGAGGCAGTCAAAGCGGAGCCCGTCGTATTCCACATCAAAACTGGAAGGATAGGGCAGCATGACGAGGCCGTCGGTCCGGCTTTCCACGGGGTTGCCGGAAAGGTAGGAAAGGCCGTATTGATCGAATTGATGGAGATAGCCGTAAATTTCAAGGGTATCGGGGAAGCTGTACGGTTCGGCTTCGTGAATCCCAGTGACGCCGGAGGGACGGACGTAATATTTCGAGCGCTCGGTTTGCAGCCAGTAATCGGTTTGCTCGCCGCCCAGAACCGAGCGGGCCGCCCGGTAAAGGTTCTCTTCAACCCGCAGGTTCAGTCCGGCATAATCGGCCAGTCCGGCGCGATAATCTTCGTTGCCGGAATAGTGGCCGGGTCGTTCCATATCGCCGGTATCCGGGCGCATACCGGAGAGGAGGATTACAGCGGGGCCCACATTCAGATCGGAGGATAGCTGAGATTGGTCATTCCGGATGAAATGCCCGGGCATATAAAAACGCCCGTTATTAAAGTTTGATGCTTCCTGCGCATAAAGGCCGTTTTGTCCGCGGCCCCAGCGGATGTCGGTGGCGTTGAAATAGACCGGGAGGTCGAGCCCGCCGTCTTTACTGAATGTCATGAAATAATCGTTGGGAACGAGAGGAAGGGTTTCCGGATCGGCCGGGGCTGAACAGGCGGCTTCCGCACAGGTGGTGGCGTAGGTGATGGATAGCGCGCCGGGGTCGGCCAGTGCGCTGCCCGTCGTCGGCAGGTCATCCGTCAACTCAAGCTGGCTGCTGTAGTTCCAGCTGATTTCCGGACCATAGGGGAGGTGCGGTGAAAAATAGCCGGGGCTCAATGCGAGTTTTGTGCTCAAGCGAGCGTCTTCATTGGCGGTGGTGGTTACTGTGATATCGGATTGGACGGAATCGACAAAGCGATAGTATTCCGCGTTGGAGCGTTTGAGGGCGAGGTTCGGGTCGACCATATTCGAACTGTTGCTTTCCAGAAATTCATGCCCGGCGGTACGGGTGCAGACGATGGAGCCTTCGTGGGTGAATTCAAAGGTTCCGAGGGTTGGATGCCAGGTGGCGCTCGTGGCGGCAATCCACAGCGGTTTGGTTTCTTCCGAGAGTTGGAAGTTGGCATTGCGGGTGAGGGAGGTGTTCATGCTGAGCGCGGTATCGACCGGAACGTCATAGAATTCGATCGTGGAATCCATCATGTAGGTTTGGTGGGTGGAAATGCCGAGCCCGGAAGGCAGCCGAACCTCCACATCCACGGTGCCGCCGTTGGCGGTGAGCCGGACCGGGGACGAGAAGGTGTAATGGATATCCTGCTGCTCGAATTGGTCCGGCACATCGACGTTAATCGTCTGCCAATCGGCGGGGTTCATGGTGTAGTCCAGCGTGGCGGGATCTTTAATGGCCTGAAGATTCGTAAAGGTGAACGGATAGCCCGAAAGCAGGCCGGTTCCGCTGATGGTGTGGTGCGTGTCGGAAGTGCGGCTCCAATCGGTCACGGTAATTTCAGTTTCGATGTCGTCGAAATACAGTTTGCCCGAATACTGGTTGATCGTGATCGGCAGGGTGGCGGTATTGTTGTTTTCCCGGCCCTCATTGATTTGGTTGTCGGCGTCGGCTTCGATCAGAATCGTGTAGTTGTTTTTGGCGAATTTTTCCGTACCGGGAATGTAGAAGTTTGCGGTCCAGTCATCCTCCTCCGTTTCAAGCGCTGGAAAGCTGATATTCCGGTTTGCGCTGTTGGAAAATACCGGTGTGGCCCCGTCGAGTATGGTGAAGCGGTATGCTGTATTCGGATAGGATTCGGCGGCGACTCCACTGCGCAGTGTGGTCTGGAGTTCAATCGGAATGTTCCGGGTGCCGAGTACGGTTTTCCAGATGTTGTTGGTGTTGGAAACGAAGAGATAGTCGGCATCATCGAGGTCGATATCCGCATTGGAATAGATCCGGATATCATCAAATTCGCGGCCGTCGGTCGGCCAGCTGTAATTGTCCACCTGCTGGAATTTAATGACTGGATTTCCAGTAATTGGAATGCCGTTCTGTGCGGCCAGGGCGTTAATGTCGAGGTTGAAAGTTTGCCAGCCGGTGGTTCCGTTCGGCAGATCATAAATTTTTGTGAATGAGGTGCCGCTGTCATTACTTAGGAAAATGCCGTCGCCGGGCTGGTCTTCCTCCCCGGATGCGCGATGTTTGAAACTGAGAGTAACCGGATCTAAGCCTTCGATATCGACCACCAGGCCAAGACTGTTGGTCGCAGTTTGTCCCGCGGAAATGCTGTCGTCCATACGCATAACCATATTGGTGGCGAGATCCAATTTCTGGACATATGTGAGACTGCTTGGTGAAGCGCCGGAAATGGAGTTGGCCGCCGGATAGCCGCTTGCGGTATAGCCGCCGAGGCTTTGCCCGAATGCGGTCTGTTGCGGATGGGAGCCGGAGGTGCTGTAGCGCGCCGAGTTATTCCAGGCCGCCCCGATCATATAGTATTTGCCTTCTTTCAGGATGGTGTTCAGTGTGCCGTAGACATAGTTGGTGCCGACCGGTGCGGTGACGGTGTTGGAGGAAATCAGCGAATACGTACCGTTTTCCGTCGCGCTTTCATAGACCAGAAGCTGTACGGAGGTGGATTGCGGCCGGCCGAGGTAAAAACCCTGACGCGTGAGCTCCACGGTCTGGTCACACTCAAAAAAATTGCCCCGCATCCGGTTGCTGCCGGTGTAATGGTTCGGGTTGATAAAGAAGCCGGGAATGTTGTCGGTAACCACTGATTCGGTATCCCCGCGCAATTCAATGCGGCCTTCCGGAGAGGAGTCATAGATCCACAAAATATCATTCGGCAGCGTGGCCTCATCGAAATCCTCGCGAATCGGGGGAGCCATTGAAAAAGCACTCGGGGAGATCGTCAGTAGAGTAAGCAGGCTTAAAAGCCGGAATAATCGAGTTGAACCGGAAGAGTGAGTCTTCATCGCTTGTTCCCTTTTTAAAAAGTCCGGAGGGATCAATGTAAGGCGATGCCTAGAAACCCCTCTCTTTGTTTTTTCAGCAGTTCGAAGCTATGATTGAGACTCATTATTGTCAATGTTAACTATATTAAGATTAAATATTAATAAAAGATTCGCCCAGGATGAGTTCGTGGATTTTGATTTATTCAATCGCAGAAAATAGGGTATCGATGGTTTATGAAAAAGGGATTGATGATCACTGTAGCGGCATTTTCTGCCATCTATGCCACCGCCCAACTGGAGTGGGAAGCGGATTTTATCCGGCTGGGAGCGCACCCGCTGCAGGAAAAGATGCAGGTTGAATTCAGGTATAGAAACCCCGGGAATCAGTCGGTGGAAATGATCCGGGTGGATTCCTCCTGCGGATGTCTGGTTCCGCAGAAAGGGCCGCGCACGATAGCGCCGGGGGAGTCGGGGAGCATTACTGCTGAATTCATGCTGCGCGGTCGCAGCGGAAAACAGAAAAAACATATTCTGGTCACCACCGACAGGAATACGCAGGTTCCCTACCGGCTCGATATTGAAGTGAATATTCCCGACAGCTATCTGCCCTCGGTTAAGCGGGTCATCTGGGAGCGTGCGGAAGCCTATGAATCCCGCACGGTCAGGCTGACGAACCACTATCATGAACCGATCAATCTGATTGAGGTGCTTCCAAGCATTGGAACGCTCAGAACAGAGCTGAAAACGGTAAAACCGGGGTTTGAATATGATCTCATCATTACGCCGGATCCCGGCGTGAAAAATCTCCGGGGGTTCATCCGTCTGAAGCCGGAACCGCTGTCCGGTGAACATAAAACCCGCGACTTTAAAGTATATGTTTTTGTCCGGTGACGCAGTTCGGTCCGTTAAAAACATACCTGAAAAACGTGTATTGTGCGGGCGTGTTTATAAAATTAAAAAGATAATAAAATACCTTGCCGAACGATAACTTCCTTTTAGAGTTTGCCGTATAAAGGATACAAAAAAGGGAGGTATAGCATGGCTGCGCAGGCAACGATTCTGATTCCGGGAATTAAAGGAACGAAACTGCTCAATTCCAATGAGGTGAATCACGACACCATCTGGTCGGGGATTCAGAGTAATTTTGAATCGATCGACGATTTGGCTCTGACCAAAAGTTACCGCAACCGGTATTATGATGAAGCCCTCGAATCTATTATCCAGCCTAGCGAGGTGGAGTTGCTGGCCTACGGCGAGCTGGTGGGGGAATTGCGGAAAAATTCCAGCCGGCCGGTGTATATTTTCAACTACGACTGGCGCTATTCGAATGTCGAGAACGGCGAGCGGTTGCAGGACTTTATCGGCTATCTGATTGCCAAATCAAAAGCCCGCCGGCGGGTAGACCCGAAGCAACCGGTGTTTTCATCGTTCGATTTCATTACGCACAGTATGGGAAATCAGGTGTTTCGTTCCTACCTGAACCTTGCCGGGTTTCGTTATGTTAATAAAGCGGTGCTTGCGGTGCCCCCGTTCCTCGGCTCGCTCGAAATCATATCAGGACTGATTAAAGGCGAAGGTTTTTTTGCGGGAACGAAAGAAAGCATGCGTAAATTGGTACGTACCTGGCCCGGTGCTCTGGAACTGCTGCCGCGTTATGCCGGGGTTTCCCGTTTTGAAAACGGCGCGTTGCATAATTTTTACAACCTTAATCACTGGCAGGATAATCTGGTGGATATCAAGCCGGACGATTCCGCCGAAAAAACGGCGCGCAAAGAAAAGCTGAAAGCACTGATCCGCCGCGGTAAACGGATGGTGGAGCAGGAAATGGTGGATCTCGACCAGCTTTCAGCTGCGGAAAAAAAGCGGATTCTGATCGTGGTGCGGGACGGCTATAAAACGATGCAGTCGTTGCAGGTGCTCAAAAACGTTCCGCCGCCCGGACCAGTGAATTTATTCAACCTTTCGAAGGTGGCCGTAAGCAAAGACGGCGACGGCGCCGTGGCGCATGCGAGTTCCTGCTGCTATGCCCGTCCCGACGATTCCGGTGTTAAAACCGTGGCTCTGATCAAGGACTTCTGGGCCAACGACAACAGCCATGGTTTTGTGCTCAACGAAGGACGCCTGCAAAGGCTGATCCAGCGGTTCCTCTATTCCGCCGAACCGTTTGATCACCGTATTCCCGGAAACTCGGTACGTGAAGTGGCCGGCGTGAATGAACGCAGCTGGGGGCACAACCTCTCGCGTTGGGAACTGGTGTTTAAAGACTGATCAAAGAAGGGGAGGGCATTATGAAAATCATCCTGTGTTTGGCCGTGATACTGGGGGCTCTTTCGGGGTGTAAAACCACAGCGGTTTGTACCGCTCCGAAGGTCAGTCCGGGCTACTATCCCATTGATCCGCTGCCGGTGCAGCTGGCTTTGCCCGATGGCTATGAGCCGCAAAAAATGAATGAAGCGATTCTGGCAGTCCTGCCGGATGAAACCATGCGCCTCTCGGTGGGATCCTTTACCTATTCCGGAGGGATTACCTATGGGCCGGCTGGCGGGAGCTTCAGCAAAGGCAGTTATGTGGTGGTGCTCGATTATATCAAATATACCACGCTGCCGGTGGGCATCATGGAAATCGAAGCTTCGACGAATGCTTGGCTGGAAGCGGTGGAGTATGGGACCGATGCGCCGATGTCAACCGGGCTGTTTGCCGGCGTCGGCCTGCGGTTGACCGCAAACCTGAGTGTGCTGGAGTCGAATGTGGATCTAGGCAGTCTTTTTGCTATTGGAGCTGCCGCGGAAGCGAAAAAAGTCTCGGGATCAATGGTGATTCAAACACTGGGGATCAGCGGGGAGCCGGTTTCGACGATGTTGCCGATGCCCAGCGAGATCAGCCAGTCGAGCATCCAGAATGCCATGCTGGCGCTTGGGGCGATTAAGGCCAAATTGTATGAAGATGATATCACCATTTCCCCCCGGATTCTCGGTTTCAACAACACCTATTGTAAAACCCCGGAAGCGATCCATTATTTTACGGCATCGCTCCTGAATATGCCGCGGCCTTACCCGCCGATCAACTTGGTGCAGGAGTTTGCGGTACAGGCCTGCTATGGCGATGACGATGTCGCGTTGGCTGATGATGGTGAATCGGACTAAGTACGCCGGCCCGCGACCATAATGCGTGTATAAGGAGGCGGTATGAAGATGTTCGGAATCGGTTCGAGCCCGATCTCGTCGGGAAATTTGATTCTGATCTTTAGTGCAATCATCGGTACAGTGATTTCCAACAGTCGTACGACGCTGAAATCGCACCGTCCCGAAATTGCCGAAGAGGTCGTGGTGGAACCGTCCGGAAATCAGGTGGACGCACGGCTTTGGGAGGACCCTTTTGATGTGCTGGAGCGTTGGGGGAAGCGGTATCCTGAAACGAATGCCCGGGCCGAACTCAGAAGCCTGAAAGAGATTCTCGAGACCCGGGTGGATAAACTGATTGTTCCGGTGATGACCGATGATGGGCACTATCCGGAAATGAGGGAGAATCGGATTCAGCAGCGGTATGCCGTTTTGGCCGCACTGAGTACCTCGAACTACAAACCGAACAGTCCGCAGAAGATGAATATCGGCAGGCTGGTGATCGGGGGCGTTACCAACACGGTACCGTATGAATGGTTTTCCCGGGATAAATCCAAGCCGGAAGTCTATCCGGCGGGTGGGTTAAATGGGCTGGCCCCTGCGTATGAGCAACCGGACAATTTGTACGGCAATGAATTTGAACATGTGTGTATTCTCTGGTTGCGCAGTGATTTTCTGGGTACTGCGGCTAAAGCGATCGTTTCTCCGGGACAGGGACCGCTGTCCGATTACCGGAAATTATCCGAAGCTCTGGCTCCTGCGGCGGAGCGGGGTAAACGGGGAGTATGTGATATTCGGATCATTGGCCCCCGTTCATCCGAAGGAATCCGGCGGATACTGCAGGAAATCGAGGCGTTTCGGGCGAGCGGGGTATGGCTGGAGGAGTCGATTCAGATACTGAAGAAACAGCTCCGCGAGCTGGCGGCGGGGCAGCAGGATGAGACGGTTGCCGGTGTTGATTTTAAGCGACAGGGAAATAACGGGGGGACCGAACAGGAATACAGGGCTGCTGTGACCGGGCTGAGTAAGGAAATCTGGAAGTATATGCAACCCGGGTGTAATGCCCGTCTGTTCAGTAGCCTGCCGTTCGGGGGCAAGGAGATCGGTACGAAGGAATCGGCAGGTATTGTGATCAATATCAGCCTTTACGGTGAGGAACTGGTTCGCGCGGAGAAATTGAGGATTTACCGCGGTACGCTGACGGCGATTGCAGAGGAAGAACAGAAGTTGAGAGCTGCACTCTTTAAACTGGAAAATAAACTGTGCGAACTGGAACAGCAGCGTGAGGATGCCGCGAGTGGTGAACAAATCAACTCCAGCCCGGTCCACATCCTTTCGAATGAATTCAATCTGGTACAGACCCGGCAAAAACTGGAGCTCCTCGGACAGCTGCGGGAACAGCTTATCAGGAGGGCCGGCGGAAAAGAAAATCGGTTTTCCCGTGGAAATGATCCAGAGCCGCAGCAGTTCCACCATGACTATCTGCAGCAGGGAAGCGCAGCGGATGATTATCAGCGTTTTGAGGCGTTGCTGAATTTGTGTACTGATGAGATCGATCGCCTGCCCTTTTACCGCTCCAAAAGGAAAGCACGGATTGCTCTGGAAGAGGTTCGCAGTGGGTTTGTAAAAGCAGCGAAAGACTGGGCCGAAAGGGAAGCGGAAATAAAAATAGAAGCAGCATTCACGAAAATTCGTGAGATGCAGACCAATAGACGGGCGAGTGTCAATGCTTCGATGAAACACCGGATCAGCAGGCTTGAGACTGCCCACATAGCCGTCGGCCGGGTAGTGAAAAATGAACAGGCCGAAGCGGGCGCGATGAACGGAATCAAAAGCCTGTATGCCACCCCCGTCTGCAGCGTCTTTTCACCTTGGGCCACGGCGGATAATTATCTGTTGAATGCGGATCTCTCCAACGGCAGGAAATTCAACGAGCTGCTGAATAAAAAATATGACAGCGGAACAACCTCCGGCCGCGACGCGCTGGCGGAGTTGCGGAAGGAGATTCTTTATCTCCACGGTATTCATTTCAATCGTACGGTGCAGAAGGATAAACGCGTGGCGAAGGCCCTTGTAGATGAGCTGAGCCGGCGCGGGGCCATCTTGCCGCCGGGCAATCCGCGTGAAACGCCGGCCCGGATTGTTTTGATCGGCGAATGGGATTCCGTATTCAGCCGGGCGCTTTCAACTACTTTTGCGCTGGAATATCTTCAGCGGCAGGGACGTTCGGCACTCCAGTGGCCGGAGGAGATTGAGGTGTTTGAATATCTGAGGGGGATTGATGGGTTGATGCCCGGTGCGGAACATGTTGATGTTCCAAAGTCTGGAAACGATTCTGGTAATGGGCAGAGCCTTTACCATACGTTGGGGCTGCGCTATCCGGATGGGTCCAGTCAGTATGACTATCTGCGCCGCCTGGCCGGGCGTGTTCAGAAGATCAATACCGAGGGCCACCGGGTTACGGCGGTCGGAATTTTCGGCAGCGATGCTTATGACAAACTGCTGATTCTGCGGGCGCTGCGGGGAAAAATTCCTGATGCGGTATTTTTTACAACCGACCTCGATGCCCGGTTTTTTCATGCTGACGAGTTGAAATGGACCCGCGGTCTGGTAGTCGGGTCGAGTTACGGACTGGAACTCTCACCCACGCTGCAGCAGCGGACGGCACCGTTTAGAAATACCTATCAGACCGGATTGTATGCGACCATGTTCACGGTGTTGAACGGGGCTCCCTGGGCCTTCAATATCGATGATTATGATCCTCGTATTTTTGAAATCGGCCTGCAGGGTGCGGTTGATCTCTCAAACCGGGACACACAAATCGGGGAATTTTTTCTGCCGCTGCATCCCGAACCGGATAATATCTGGCGCAAACACGTTGGCCGTATTGTTCTTCTTCTGGGGCTGGGGCTTGTTGTTCCGGCGCTCTTCCTCGGAGTGTTCGGTTATTTCCGGTCCGCTGGCGGAAATCCGGGCACGATGAAGCCGGCTTTTTACTGGCTGCTGTTTGCCGGGGCGTGCGGCGGGGTCGTTGTATTATTTTTTCAGACTATGGCTGCAAGCGGAGAAGACCCATACGGCGGGGAGCCCTTCACCGTTTTCGGGGGGATATCGATTTGGCCTTCGCTCATGATCCGTATTCTGGTTTTCATCTGTTCGCTCTATTTTATCATCAGAACCTATTTTTCAATCCGAAGCGATTCTCATTCGGTCGCGGCGGAATTTGGGTTTAAAACCGGCTGCTTGAAAAAGACAGAATTCGGATTCCTTGAGAATCTCCTGTGGCCGTTCCGGCGGAATACAGCCGAAACTGATATTGCGCGGATTTGGAGCGCATACAGCTGGCGGCGCGGCATCGGCTGGATTTATGTTGTACTGCTGGCCGCGACCATCATTTACGGCGGTTTGGCCGGGGCGGTGGTGCGTTGCGATCAGCCGTTTACCCCTTACCGCGGTACACTGGCGCTGGTGGCGCATCAGGGTTCGCTCCGGCTGGCGTTGATCAGTATGATTTTGCTCTGCGGTGTCACGGTTTACACCTTGCTGCGCAGTACGCGTTTGATCTGCAACCTTTACCGCCGTAACAAAGAACGCTACGACCCATGTTGCTGGCATCACAGTGAAATGCGGGCTTTGGACTGCCGTGTGCATTTAAACAATATTTATCTCGTAGGCCGGGTTACGGAAACCACCGGCCGGATTATTGTTTATCCGTTTGTGGTTCTGTTTCTGATGATTCTTTCGCGGTATTCTCTGATTGATCTGTGGGATTGGCCGCTTCCGCTGGCGGGTGTGGTCGGCTTGACCGTGTTTGCTGCTCTTTTTTCGGCGGTCTACCTGAGATACAAAGCGAAGGAAATCCAGAAACGCGCGTTTGATCTGCTCCAGCTGGAAAAACTTAAAAAACCGGAGAATAGTGAAGAAGTCGATCGATGTATCGAACAGATCGCATCCTGTGAACGGGGTGCTTTTGCTCCTCTTTCGAGTAATCCGATACTTCTTGCTGTTTTGACGCCGTTCGGCGGCATCGGAGCTGTTTCTATCATTCAGAGCATGGTTGCGGGCCTGTAATAGCAGTAATGCTGATCGTGACGATTCATTTTCCCCTGGCGGAAAATGTGCCGTCCCGTCCTATTTCTGATTCCTGGCGCCAGCAGTAGAGCACGGGTACGACGAGCATGGTGACGATTTCGATGAGCATGCCGCCGAAAGAGGGGATGGCCATGGGGACCATGATGTCGGAACCGCGGCCGGTGGAGGTGAGGACCGGCAGCAGGGCGAGGATGGTGGTGGCGGTGGTCATCAGGCAGGCGCGCACGCGGCGGTTTCCGGCCTGAAGAACCAGTGCGCGGACTTCGTCTTTTGTGGTCGGGGTGTTTTCGCGGAAGGTCTGCGTGAGATAGGTGCCCATCACGACGCCGTCGTCGGTCGCAATGCCGAACAGCGCCAGGAATCCGACCCAGACGGCCACGCTCATATTGATGACGTGCACCTGAAACAGGTCGCGCATCTCAGTGCCGAACAGGCTGAAGTCGAGAAACCACAGCTGGCCGTAGAGCCAGATCAGAATGAAGCCCCCGGACCACGCAATAAAGACGCCGGTGAAAATGAGGAAGGTGGTATACGCCGATTTAAACTGAAAGTAGATCAGCATGAAGATGGCGAAGAGCGCGATCGGCAGCACCATCGAAAGGGTTCTGGATGCCCGCAGCTGGTTTTCGTAGGAGCCGGCAAAACGATAGCTTACGCCGCGCGGTAAACTGAATTCGCCGCTGTCGATTTTACGCTGCAGGTAGGCCTGGGCCTGCTCCACCACATCGACTTCCGCGTGCCCCGGCTTTTTGTCGAAAACGACGTAGCCGACGAGGAAGGTATCCTCGCTCTTGATGTTCTGCGGGCCGCGTACATAGTTGATTTCGGCCAGCTGAGTGATGGGGATCTGCTGTCCTTTCATTCCGGGAATCAGCACCTGTTCAAGCGCTTCGATATTATCGCGCAGCTCCCGCTGATAGCGGACCCGGACGGGAAAGCGCTCGCGGCCCTCGACGGTGCCGGTCACCTTTTTGCCGCCAATGGCGATTTCGATAATGTTCTGGAACTTGCGTATCGGAATGCCGTAGCGGGCGAGTGCCTCGCGGTCGGGGACGATTTCGAGGTAGGGCTTGCCGACGATGCGGTCGGCAATGACCGCCGCCGGTTCCACGGACGGCACCTCTTTGAGGTAGCGCTCAATCTCGAGGCCCACCCGCTCGATGGTTTCGAGGTCCGGGCCCTGCACCTTCACGCCCATGGGCGCGCGCATGCCGCTTTGCAGCATTACGATGCGCGCGGCGATCGGCTGCAGCCTGGGCGCGGAGGTGGTGCCGGGAATTTTTCCGGCCTTTACAATCTCATCCCAGATGTCGTCAGGCGACCGGATATGGTCGCGCCATTGGCGGTAGGGCCGGCCGCGTTCATCCTCAATCAGCTGGCCTTGGGTATCCCGGACAAATTCTCCGTCTTCATATCTGAAGTTGAGGCGCTTTCCGTTGGGGTCGATTCGGAACTCCGGCTTGTAGTTGATCACCGTCTCGATCATGGAGATCGGCGCGGGATCCAGCGAGGTTTCGGCGCGCCCCAGCTTGCCGACGGCGGAAGCGATTTCCGGGATCGACTCAAAGGCCATATCCTGCTTTTGCAGAATATCCAGCGCTTCGCCGATGGAGGCGTGCGTCATGGTGGTCGGCATCCAAAGGAAGGAGCCTTCGTCGAGGGTCGGCATGAACTCTTTTCCAAACCCTGGAAACGCGTGGGCGACCTTCTGAACCGGCGGCGTTTTCTCTATAAAGTCGGGCAGCCAGCCGAAGGTTTTACTGAATCCAAGCCAGCTGGTTGTTCCGAGAATCAGGAGTGCCAGCGGAAGCGCGAGGAAGGCGGATTTATGGTTCAGGCACCAGCGCAGGATCGGGGCGTAAAAGTGTTGGAACACCCGGAAGAAAAGGAGCAGGCCGCCGATCAGCAGGGTCACGAAAACCAGATTGCGCAGTGTGCCCGCTTGCGGTCCGAGCGGTTCCCATTCGATCGTCAGCCAGCAGCCCACCAGCAAAACGGTGAAGATGATCGGGAAGTATTTTTTCAGGATGCCTCGGATGGAACGCCGGCCGGTCTTCGGCGCCGCGCCCGGCGAACGCGCCCGGCCGAACAGGGTATGCGCCAGTACGGGCAGGACGGTGAGTGCCAGAATGATCGAGGCGACCAGAGCCACCGTTTTGGTGAAGGCGAGCGGTTTGAACAGTTTGCCTTCGGCCCCGATCATGGTGAAGACGGGCAGGAAGCTGATGACGGTCGTCAGCACGGCGGTCAGTACGGCGCCTCCGACTTCCGAGGCCGCCCGGTGCACCACGTCGATGCGCGGTTCTTCGGGGTCGGCCCGGTCGAGGTGCCGGATGATATTTTCACAGATGACAATGCCCATATCGACGATGGTGCCGATGGCAATGGCGATGCCGGAGAGGGCGACAATGTTGGCCTGTACGTTGAAGAGTTTCATGCCGATGAAACAGAGCAGCACGGTCAGCGGCAGCATGGTGCTGATGGCCAGCCCGGAGCGCAGATGCATGACCATGATCAGCACGACGATGATGGTGATGAGGATCTGCTGAACGATGGCTTCGTTCAGGGTGCCCAGCGTTTCATAAATCAGGCCGGTGCGGTCGTAGAACGGGATGACGGTCAGCTGGCTGACGGTGCCATCGGCCAGCGTCTTTTTCGGAAGGCTCTGCGCGGTGGCGGCAATCTTTTCTTTTACGTTCCGGATCACGCGGAGCGGGTTGTCGCCATAGCGCGC
Organism: Pontiella agarivorans; assembly: GCF_034531395.1. Classification (NCBI taxonomy): domain Bacteria; kingdom Pseudomonadati; phylum Kiritimatiellota; class Kiritimatiellia; order Kiritimatiellales; family Pontiellaceae; genus Pontiella; species Pontiella agarivorans. The sequence goes on from NZ_JARVCO010000010.1 coordinate 654,673, forward strand.
GACCACCACGCCGCCGACCGCCGGGGCGCCGCCTTTATCGAGCGCGCCGCGCCGCTGCGCCGGGCCGAGGGTGACGTCGGCGACATGTTTGATCAGCACGGGAACACCGTCGGCGTTGACTTTGATGACGCTGTTTTCGATGTCTTCCAATGATTGGATAAATCCGACGCCGCGGATGAAATATTCGACGCGGTTGACTTCCAGGTTTTTCGCGCCGACATCGAGGTTGGCGCCCTGTACGGCTTGGTAAACCTCATCCACACTCACGCCGAAGGCGCGCATGGCATCGGGATCGACATCGACCTGGTATTCGCGCACAAAGCCGCCGACGGAGGCCACTTCGGCGACGCCGTCGGCGGAAAGGAGCCAGTAGCGGGCATACCAATCCTGCGTGGTGCGCAGCTCTTCGGGATCCCATCCGCCGGTCGGGTTTCCGTCGGGGTCGAGGCCTTCGAGCGTGTACCAGTAGACCTGTCCGAGCGCGGTGGCATCCGGCCCCAGCGTCGGCTGCACGCCGTCGGGCAGGGTGCCGGCCGGCAGGCTGTTGAGTTTTTCCAGCACACGGGTGCGCGACCAGTAAAATTCCACATCCTCCTTGAAGATGATGTAGATCGAGGAAAAGCCGAACATGGAGTAGGAGCGGATGGTTTTAACGCCGGGAATACCGAGCAGCTGAACCATCAGCGGATAGCCGATCTGGTCTTCGACATCCTGCGGCGAGCGGCCCATCCATTCGGTGAAAACAATCTGCTGGTTTTCGCCGATGTCCGGAATCGCGTCAACGGCGACCGGGTAACGCTGCAGGTCGCCGATTTTCCAATCGAACGGCGCCGTCAGCAGACCGCCGAAAATGACGGCCGCGGTGAACAGCGCGACGATGAGCCTGTTCTCCAGACAGAAGCGGATCAGCCGGCCGACCGCTGAACGTTGTTCAACCGTCTGTGCGGGGTCAGTGTGCATGGGCATGCTCCGCTTTTTCCGGTTCAATGCCTTCGGCGCGCATCTGCTTCAGGTATTGGTCGGGATTTTCTTTGAAGGTGCTGTCGCAGCCGGGGCAGCAGAAATAGATCCGCATGCCGTCGTGGTCGATGTAGACGTCTTTGTTGATGGGATTACCCATGACGGGGCAGAGGGTTTGAGGCTGTGGCACCTTTTCAGGTTCAATGCCTTCGGCGCGCATTTTTGCGATATATTTTTCCGGGTCGGCTTTGAACTCGCCGTCGCACCCGGCACAGCAGAAATAGATGCGCATGCCGTTGTAATCGACATAGACGTCTTTGTTGATTTCGCCGCCCATGACCGGGCAGCGGGTTTGCGGTTTTAGCGTTCCGCTTTCGGTTTCCGACTCCTCGCTCTCCGAAGACATCATGCTCGGTTTGGCGCGGATCTGCAGCTCGGCATCGAGCTTGAAGGCGCCGCGGGTGACGACGTGCTCGCCTTCGTCGAGGCCGCTTTCGATGGCGTAAAAGTCGCCGAAGCGTCCGCCCAGCACGACCACGCGACCTTCGTAGGTCGGTTTTTCCTGATCAGGAATCTCGACGTAGACGACGGCGCGTTTGCCGGTTTTCAGCGCGGCGGAGACAGGAATCAGCAGTGGGGCGTTGGATTCGTTTTCGGAAACATAGCCCAGCGATTCCGCCGTCACGAGCGGCATACCGCAGACGTCGCAGGGGCCGGGCTCGTCCTTGATCACTTCCGGGTGCATCGGGCTGATCCATTTGCCGGCCAGTCCGGGATTCATGATTCTTCCATCCTGCGCGACTCTGGGGCGGGCGACGGCCCGAACGAACATGCCGGGCTTGAGCGTTCCGTCCGCATTTTCGACAATCACACGAACTTTGGCGGTGCGCGTGGCGGCGTTGATGATCGGATCGATGAAGGAGATGGTGCCTTTGAACGCGCGCCCCGGATAGGCTTCGGTTGTGAACTCCACCGAACCGCCGTAGCGCAGGCCGCTGAGGTCGGACTCATAGGCATCGAGCAGGATCCAGACTCTGGAAAGGTCGGCGATGGTATAGATCGGGGTGCCGGTTTTCACGTACATGCCCTCCGTCGCGTTCTTATGAATCACAATGCCGGCGGCCGGCGAATAGAGAGTCATATGATCGCTGGGGGTTCCGCGCACTTCTGTTTCGGCAATCTGCCCGGAGGTGAAGCCCCAAAGGCGCAGCTTTTCGCGCGCGGCAACCACCGTCTGTTCCGCGGTTTCGAGCAACAGGGAGCTTCGGCTGTTTTTGAGTTTTTCCAAGGTCTGGAGCGCCTGAATCAGTTCCTCCTGCGCGGTTAGCAGTTCGGGGCTGTAGAGCTCGGCGAGGTGCTCGCCTTTTTTGACGGGGATGCCGGTGTAGTCGACAAACAGCCGGTCGAGGCGGCCGGCGACCCACGCTGAGATGGTCGATACCCGGGTTTCATCATAATCGACCTTGCCGACCATGCGGATTTCGGCTTCCGCAAAGCGGCGCTGAACCTCCGCGGTTTCCAGTTCCATCAGTTTGGCGGCATAGGGGCTGACGCTGATTTCACGCTCGCCGCCGCCGTCATCATCGGCTTCCAGCGGAATCAGGTCCATAAAACAGATCGGACATTTTCCAAAGGCTGGAAGCTGGATCTGAGGATGCATGGAGCAGGTCCATATCTCCGGGGCGGTTTCGGCTGAATGGGCGTCTTCTTCGTGATGATCGTCGGAGGAGACCAAGCACCCGCGCAGGATGAAGCCCGCAAAGAGCGCGATGATCATGAACAGGATGGGCTTAGTACGTTTCATGGTTTGCTCCGTGAAGTAAATCCAGGCCGGTCAGCCGGCTGAGGTCGGCGCGGTGTTTGAGGTGGTCGGCCAGCGCGCGTTCATAGGCGAGCTGGAATTCGAGCAGGATGCGTTCGGCATCCATCAGGTTGATGAATTCCATCTGTCCGGCTTCATAGGCAGTGCGGTTGACCTCGAGCGATTGCTCGGCCTTGGGAATCAGGCTCTCCGCGTAGAGATTGATTTTACGGTCGGCGTCGCGCAGGTTGTAGAGCGTCCGCTTGATGTCGGCTTCCAGCGTTCGTTCGCGATTTTGCAGGGTAAGTTCCGCGGCGGTGCGCTGATAGTTTGCGGCTGCGACGCGGGCGCTGTTTTTTCCGGCCCAAAGCGGGATGTTGATGCCGATGGTTCCCATGATTGGATCTTTTCCATTATCCGAAACGGGGGTGCCGGCATCATCGGTCTGGATATACTGGACGCCGAGCGTGAAGTCGGGCAGGCGTTCGCGTCGGGCCAGGGCAACCTGATGAACGCCCCGCTCCACATTCCGCGCCAGGGCGGCCAGCGACGGGCTGGTATGATTCAGGTTTTCAAGCAGCGCTTCTTCGTCGGGGGCGATCCGGACGTAGGGGATTTCCGCCGGCCATGGCAGCGGCGCATCGGCCGGCCGATTGAGCGCGGCGTTAAGGCGGGCGACCTGCGGTTGGCGCAAATCGTTCAGGGATGAGAGGCGGTCTTCGAGGCGGCCGAGCTCAACCTGCGCCTGAAGGATCGGTGCCATGGGCGAGCCGGATTTGTAGCGGGTGCGGGCAACCTTTTCCAGATCGCGGATGAGCCGGATGCGGTCCTGTGTGATATCGATGCTGCGCTTCAGGTAATAGAGTTCGGCATAGGCCTGCGTGATCGCAAAATCGAGGTTGAGTTTTTCCTGCTTATAGTTTTCCCCGTAGGCGGCGGCCAGCGCGGTGGCGGCGGCCTTTTTGGCGGCGCGTTTTCCAAAGCCCGGAAAGGTCTGGGCCAGCCGGAACTGGTGATTCTGCGGCCCGACCCGGGTTTCGACCGATTCAAAATAATAGCCGTAGGTGAAGGCGGGGTCGGGCAGCGCCTTCTGAACGGCAATGTTTTCTTCATAGCCCTTCCAGCGATAAAAGGCGGCCTGGAGCTGCGGATTATTTTCCGCTCCGGCTTCCAGCGCCGCCTGCAGCGTGAGGTGGGTTCCGAACGGATCGGCATAACTGCTCAGCAGGGCGGCGGTGAAGAACGCTGGAATCAGTAATCGTTTTTTCATGGCGGGCCCTCCGGCCGGGGGTGTTCCCCCCCGTTCTGTACTCCTGGTGCTGCTTCAGTTTATGCATCCGGCTGCGGGGCTGGTGCGGGGGTAATGCCGTCGGCCTCGAGCTTATGGATGTAGGTGTCGGGATCGGCTTTTATCTTTCCGATGCAGCCGGGGCAGCAGACGTAAATGCGTTTGCCCTTCACGTCGACATATTGCGCCTTATTGATTTTGCCGCCCATCACGGGGCACAGCGTCTGGGTTTTGCCCGGGGCTTTTTCAAAGACAACGCCTTGGTCTGTCAGGCGCTTGATGTATTTGTCCGGATTGGCTTTGATCTGGTTGATGCAGCCTTTGCAGCAGGTGTAGATACGGAAGCCCTTTACATCAACATAAAGAGCGTGATTAATTTCGTATCGTTGCATTACAGGACAGTGGGTTTGTCCTTTTTTTTCTACCGGTTTTTCGTCCCCTGTTTTTTTTACGTCAACCGCCACAGCGGAGAAGGTGATGAGTAAGGTGCTGATGACGGTAAATATGCTGCTGTTCATGGCATGTTTCCTTTCTATTTTCCCATACGTTTAATAACGGTCATGATTTCCGCAAGTTTTTCGTCGATGTCGGACTCGTCTTTGGTTTCCAGCGCTGCGGCTACGCAGTGCTTGAGGTGTTTTTCGAGAATAATTTTACTGACCGACTGCAGGGCTGAACGTGCCGCTTGGATTTGGGTGATGATATCCACGCAATATTCATGGTCGTCGATCATTCGACTGACCGCGCGTACCTGTCCCTCAATACGGGCAAGCCGATATTTATTCTCTTCGTGGGTGGTTGGATGTCCCTTCATTTTCATACTCCTTAATTGATAGAATAGATACCCCCCATAGGTATAATGTTCAAATAAAACATGAACAAGGTGATCGTGGAATAGGTGAATATGGTTTGCGCGTTTAAGGCTGTGACGCTTTACCGAGGCGTCGAGGAGCGGTTTGCCAATAAAAGGTGCTTAGTTGAGTGATTAAGACGAACTAAATTATTTGGGCTATGAGTGCTTCCGATATGTAAACGTGTTCCGGCGCAAACTGCTTCGTAAGTGAGTGCAGTCTTCGGAAGTTGGAGGGGTACGCTCACTATTTGTCCCTTGAATCTGGCCGTTGTATTAAATGCAAAGCCAGTGTGAACATCGTGAAAATGAACCGCCTGAACCATCTCACGGCTTTTTTCTTCATCCTTCATTACGGGGGCAGATCGTGCAACCGGTTTAAAAACATGTCCGGGTGGGTCAGATGTTCCTCCATGAGGTATGCGGTATCCACCGTGTCAGACAGAGGATGATGCCGGAACAGCTGATGCGGAAAAAGAATACCGGCCTTTTTCATTCGACCTCCGGCAGCCATTGCCAATAGCGCAACGGCATGCAACGGGCCTGCTGTTTCGGGTTTCCCCGATCGTAACGCTTTTGAAAAAGGTCTTCCACAACTGCTGTACACCCTCTCCATCGTCGGCCACCGGATTGTTCTTCAGCAGACGTTCCGGCTCAAACGGGGCCCAATATAAACCATCCACCAGTTTCCGGCATCGCAGTAACCCTTTGAAGCGGTGAATTTCGCGTCCCGCATTGCGCGCCGCCTGATGCACCGCATGCTCCACCGTATCCGCGTGCAGCCGGTCCACCTGCCGGCCGAGCTTCAGGCCCATCCGCTAATACGCCAGCGGCTCGAGCCCCATTCCTCCAAGCGGCCCGTCCAGGCAATAGACCGGATTCCGCGCCGCGTCCGCCAAAATCGCCATTTTTTCTTCAATACCCATCCGCCCGAATCCTCGCCCCGCACACCATCAAAAGCACATCCGGTTGGCCAGCGAAATCAAGGAATCTTTGGGGCTGTCTCGGAAAGGCGAAACCATGATGGAGGCCCGGTTGTGTCAATGGCCGGGCATGACCCGGTGCCTCCGAGGGAAATCACCAGCCAGTGCCGGCTAAATGGTGGCTAAGAATATAATTAACCGCATGTTTGGTGCGCCCGTTATTGTCTTTACATAGAGGGCCCGGAGATTAAAAAAGAGCTGTGCGGAGAAGTTAATGACAACCTTGGAGGGCGATACCATGAAAGCCGAACCGGTAACCATCACTTCGCGAAACCCATTCGTTGGAATCAGCATGCTGATCCTCACCATTCTATCGGTCATTGGCCCGCCTTCACAGGCTGCCTTGACCTATTTCGGCTCAGTCACCGATCTCGATGGGAATCCCTGGCCCGGATCAGGACACGTGGCGGTCGGCTATGCTGCAGATGGATCTATGTATCTCGATGGATCAACCAGTATAGTCCTCTACGATACCTACATTGCGTATGGGGAAGGGGTTGACGGCAGTTTCGCCATGAGCGGCTCAGGTTGCTCTCTGGAGTTTACAGCTAACCTATTGGTGGGAAATGGTATCAATTCATCGGGACGCGTAACGTTTAGAAATGGTGCCCGGATGATACAGCCGACATATCAAAATCATCATATTATTCTGGGCCTCGGTGTCGGCTCATCCGGAGAAATGGTTTTGACCGGTTACGGGACGAAGATACGTCTTTCCGACAATCTCTATTGCGGGCATCTCACCGGAGCAAAAGGGTGGATGGAGGTTAAAGACGGTGCGGTCTGGGAGTCCGCCGGTATTCACATCGGCTATCAGGCGGACGCGGAAGGCGAGGTGGTCGTCAAAGGGTCGGGCAGCATTCTGAGGCAGTGGACTAACGGAAGGGCGGAAATTGGCCGATCCGGTCATGGATCGCTTATCGTCAAAGACGGTGCTTTGGCGGACCTGCGGGACCTGCGGGTTGCCGATGTTGAGAGCAGCTACGGGGAAGTGCTGGTGACTGGAGCGGGATCCCGGTTGGAGAATCATTATTCAGCAACTCAATTCGCAAGGGGGGCAAGCGGCGTGCCGGATCCGGAACCGGCAACGGCTATTATTCGTCTTGCGCGTGGCGGAGTTTTATATACCCACTCAGACCTGTATGTCGGCGGTACGGCCACCTCCTCGACAGGCACTTTGGTTTTCACCATCGGCAATAATGGAAGCGGTTCTATTGTACCGGGTCATGCCGAAGTGGACGGGGTGTTGAATCTTTATCTTTCGCATCTCCAGATGGAGGTCGACCCCGGGGTTGCCCTGACGCTGGGTCAACAGTTCACACTCATTGACTACCAAAGCTTTAACAGCAGTTATACGTTTGAGAATGTTTCAGAGGGCGGCGTGATTCTGACTCCGAATCACTATGCGTTCCGCATCAACTACGCCACGGACCTCGGATCCGGTGATCTGGCGATCACGGCCACCGTGGTTGCCCCCCCCGTCGCTGATGGCGACGGCGATGAGCTGCTCGACGCATGGGAAATTCTCTGCTTCGGTTCCACGAATAACCCGATTGGCGATCCTGACCTCGATCCGGACGGAGACGGCCGCAACAATATCTGCGAACACGTGGCGGGTACGGATCCCCTGGACCCCGAAGCGTACTGCTTTATCGGAATGAGCGATGTCCCTGCAAACACACCTTGGGAACTCTTCTACACCCCCTATGAAGCTGCGGTCACCTACGACATTGAGCGCGCCGCTGAACTTACGACGACCAATCCGGCTTCGCCGTGGAATCCCGTCATCCCCGTATCGAATACTGTGAGCGGGAGCGAGATTCTGTTTACCATTCCTGGCAGCAGCTCAGACAATGCTTTCTATCGGGTGCGCATCTCACGCTGAACGATTATTGAAAATGAGCCGCTGGACGTTTTTGCGTTCGAGTTGACACTTCACTCACGTCGATCGCCATTCAAGGTCTGAGTCCGAAGCCTGAATGTGAAATTGAGGAACTGAAGATCGAGTTGAATCAGCAGAAAGTCATGGTTCCGACACAGGCTGAAGGAGTTGCGCAATGAAAAAGGCACCAATCACTCTATCTGTGGCCGTCGCGACCTGCGCCCACGCTCAGTATGCCATCGACTAGCGGACGTTCGACGGCGGGGAGGGGGGCGTTGCGCGCAACGCGGCAGAAAGCCTGCATCTGCGGCTACGCCGGGGCCTTTGCATAGTCGCGTTGAATTCCGGTGCTGCGGGCATTTTCCTTTTCATTTATGGATTTGTATCAAAGGCGCGGAAGAGGTAAAAACACGGGTTCTGTTTTTTAGAGAATGATTTGGAGCAATTTAAATGAGAATTCTGACGGGCATTCAGCCTTCGGGCAAACTGCATATCGGCAATTATTTCGGGGCGATTAAACCGGCGACGGAACTGCAGGAGCAGGGTGACGCCTATATTTTTATCGCGAATTATCATGCGATGACGACGGTGCAGGACGGCCCGGCGCTGCGGGAAATGACGAAGGACGTGGCGCTGGATTATCTGGCGTGCGGAATCGATCCGGAAAAGACGGCGTTGTATCGGCAGAGCGATCTGCCGGAAGTGCATGAGCTGGCATGGCTGCTTTCGGTGGTCTGCCCGATGGGGCTGCTGGAGCGCTGCCACTCCTACAAGGACAAAATTGCGAAGGGCATCGCCGCGTCGCACGGATTATTCGCGTATCCCGTACTGATGGCGGCGGATATCCTGGCGGTGCAGTCGAATGTGGTTCCGGTGGGCAAGGATCAGAAACAGCACGTGGAGGTGACCCGGGATCTGGCGATTAAGTTCAATAACCAGTTTGGCGAGGTCTTCACGATTCCGGAGCCGGCGATTCGCGAAAATGTGGCGGTGGTGCCGGGGATTGACGGGCAGAAAATGTCGAAATCGTATGACAACACCATCGAAATTTTCGCCGAGGGCAAACCGCTGAAAAAGCGGGTCATGTCGATTGTCACCGACAGCAAAGAGCTGGAGGATCCGAAGGAGCCGGAAGGCGATAATGTGTTTGCGCTCTATAAACTGTTCGCTTCCGAAGAGGAACAGAATGATCTGGCGGAACGCTATCGCGCCGGCGGCCTGGGCTATGGTCATGCCAAGCTGGAACTGCTGGAAAAAATGAATGAACATTTCGGGCCGATCCGTGAAAAACGCCGGGAACTGGCGGCGAATATGGATTATGTGGAAGACGTGCTGAAGACCGGTGCGGAAAAGGCGCGCGTGCTTGCGTGTGCCACGCTGCAGAAAGCACGTCAGGCCGCCGGCCTGGAATAGGGAAGGGATTTTAGAATTTTAATTTTTAAATTTTGATTTGTGGAACTCAGGCGGCGTTGGCCTTTATTCAGGTAAGGCTGTCGCAGACCGACAAATCGGCAATCTAAAATCGACAATCTAAATTGAGTTCACAGATGGAATTAATCAAAGACGACTATAAGGTTCAGCTCGAGGTGTTCGAGGGACCGCTGGACCTGCTGCTGTACCTCATCAAAAAGGATGAGGTGGATATCTATGATATTCCGATCGGGCGCATTACGGATCAGTATATGGAATATCTGAAGCTGATGAAGGTGCTGGATCTGAATATTGCCGGCGACTTTATCGTGATGTCCGCGACGCTGATGCTGATCAAGAGCCGCATGCTGCTGCCGGTGGAGGAGCGGAAGGACGAGGCCGAAGAGGAAGAAGAGGATCCGCGCTGGGATCTTGTGCGCCAGCTGGTTGAATATAAAAAATTCAAGGATGCGGCGGATCACCTCGAGGATCTGGAACTGCACATGGAAAATGTCTTCGGCCGCGAGAGCGAGTATGTCGAGCTCGGGGACGCGCCGGATGTGGACCTGAAAGACGCGAGCATTTTCGATCTGATTTCGGCGCTGAATGAAGCGCTCGGACGGGTGCAGGAGGAGAATCTTCAGGAAATCTTTGCCGAGGAATATACCGTAAGCCAGAAGGTGAGCTTTATTGTTGAAAACCTGAAGGTAATTGATCGCCTATGTGTTTCGGATCTGTTCGGCGGGATGAAATCGCGGCAGGAAATTGTCTGCACATTTCTGGCGGTGCTGGAACTGATTAAGCTGAATAAGATTGCCTGTGTGCAGGACGACCACTTCAGTGATATTGTAGTGGAAGCGCGCGAGCCTGATCCGCCGCCGGTTTTGCCGCCGGAAGAGCCCGAGGAGCCGCACCCGGAATTTGATCTGGATGATGAAATGAAAGAAACAGGCGGTGAACCTGATGAAGATGGGTTCGGCGATGAAGATGAATTTGACGATGAAGAAGATGAAACGCTTTAGCGGAGAGTGACATGAGCGAAAGCACGGTAGATGTACTTCCTGAGTTGAAGCAGATTGTCGGCGCATTGCTGTTTGCGGCGAAGGAGCCGCTGACGGTGAAGCGGATGCGTAAAGCAATGATCGAAACCGGCAACGGATACGGCGGACCGTACGAGCAGTATGCCAAGGCGACAGACAAGCAGATCGAAGGCGCTGTTGAACAGTTAATGGAAGATCTGGAGAAAGCCAAGGTCGGGCTGGAAGTGGCGCTGGTTGCCGGGGCTTATCGCCTGCAGAATGATTCAGCGTGCGGCCCGTTTGTTCGGGCGCTGCTGGAAAAAAAACAGACGATGCGTCTTTCCAAGCCGGCGCTGGAAACGCTGGCGATTGTGGCCTACCGTCAGCCCTGCCTGCGGTCGGAAATCGAGGAGGTTCGCGGTGTTTCCGTGGATGCGGTGCTGCGCAAGCTGATTGATATGCAGCTGGTGCGCGTGGTGAAGCGTTCTGAGCTCCCGGGGCGTCCGTGGCTGTTCGGCACCACCCAGAAATTTCTCGAGCATTTCGGGATCAATGATATCAACGATCTGCCGGGTTCTCAGGAGCTGAAACGCTCCATGCCGGCTGAGGAAAAGAAAAAAGAGACGACAGAGGATCTTCCGGAGATCGAAAAACAGTTGAAAGAAAAATCGGATGCGGCGGATTCCGATGCTTCGATGGCGGCGCTGGATGAAGAGATTCAGGGTTCGGAAGATAACGGAGAGAAAAAAAGTGAATCTTGATGATTTAAGAAACCAGATCGACTCGCTCGATTCGGAAATCGTGAAGCTGCTCAATGAGCGCATTAACGTGGTGCTGAAGATCGGCGAGGAAAAGAAAAAAGAGGGTGCGGAGATTTATGTTCCGTCCCGCGAACGTGCGGTGTTCGATAAAATCAGATCTTTGAACGGAGGACCGCTTCCCGAGGAATCGGCCCACGCGATTTACCGTGAAATCATGTCGGCCGCGCTGGCGCTTGAAACCGATATGAAAATTGCCTATCTCGGACCGGAAGCCACGTTCACGCATCAGGCGGCGCGCAATAAATTCGGTGTCAGTGTGGATTATATTCCAACGAGCACCATTGCCGAAGTGTTTGATCGCGTGGCAAACCGTGCGGCGGATTACGGCGTGGTTCCGGTGGAAAACTCCACCGAGGGCGCTGTGACGCATACGTTCGATCAATTCGCAACGACTCCGCTCAAAATCTGTGCGGAGATTTATCTGCCGATTTCCCTGACGCTGCTTTCCCGGCACCGGAAAGATGAAATCTCCCTGATTTTCAGTAAGCAGGAAGCGTTCGGGCAATGCCGGGCCTGGCTGGCGGGGAATATGCCGAATGCCAAGCTTTCTCCGGTTGAGAGTACGACGAAAGCGGTGCAGCTGGCGCTGGAAACCCCCGGTGCGGCGGCGGTGGCCAGTGTGATGGCTTCGGATATGTATGACATCGAGGTGCTGGCGGAAAATATTCAGGACATGCAGGGTAATACCACCCGTTTCCTGATTATCGGCCAGGATTTCAGTGCGGCGACCGGCAACGACAAAACCTCCGTCATGTTCGGTGTGAAGCATAAGGTCGGCGCGTTGTACGATGCATTGTCGGTGTTTAAAGCCGACAACATCAACATGACCAAAATTGAGTCGCGCCCGAGTCGGAACAAAAACTGGGAATATTATTTCTTTGTGGATATTGACGGCCATGCCGACGATCCTGAAGTGAAACGTGCTCTCGAAGCTCTGCAGGAGCACTGCACGGTCATGACGGTGCTCGGTTCTTATCCTAAAGCGGAAATGTAAATGTGCCGATGTCTTTGAGTCCGTCAGATCTGAAATTGCTCAAGGATATGGTTTCGCTGCCGACGGCTCCTTTCTGTGAGCGGCATGTGCAGGCGTTTGTTCGCGATTGGGCGGCGGTGAACGGGATTGATTTTACGCAGGATGAGGTCGGCAATATTCTGCTGACGTACAAAGGCCGGGGCCGCGCACCGAAGTATCCGTGGGTGCTGCAGGCGCACATGGACCATCCGGGTTTTGAATTGATCAGTCGCCGGGGCCGCACGGTGCAGGCCTGGTTTCGCGGCAGTGTGCAGGAAGCTTATTTCCCTGCCGCGCGTATGCAGTTTTTTCCAGACATCGGAAAGCCGGTTGGCGGGACGGTGGAGACGGCGAAGCGGGATAAACAGGCGGGATTTCTGAAGTGTCGGATTAAACTCGATGACGTGGTTCCGCTGGCGCGGGGAACCTTGGGCATGTGGGAGCTTCCGGCGTGGAAAAAAAGAGGGAATCGATTGTCGCTGCGCGTGGTGGACGATCTGTGCGGCGTGGCTTCGATTCTGCTGACCCTGAAACGATTGAAGGATTCCGGAGCAAGCCGGAAGGTCTTCGGTTTGCTGACCCGCGCCGAAGAGGTGGGGTTTGTCGGTGCCATTTCGGCGGCCAAAAATGAGCTGATTGATATGCGGTTTCCAATCCTTGGAATCGAGGCGTCGAAAGCGCAGCCCAATGCCCGGATCGGGCAGGGGGCGATCGTCCGCGTGGGCGATGCTTCGACGGTTTTTGATCCGGAGCTGACGTCCAATGTCCGGAAAACGGCGCGGGCGTTACACCGTGCAGATCCGTCGCTGAGGTTTGCGGAATCGCTGATGCCGGGCGGCAGCTGCGAGTCGACGGGGCTGGCGTTGCTGGGGTATCGTACCTGTGCGGTCTGTCTGCCGCTGGGGAATTATCACAACATGGGTGAATCGAAGATAGAGGCGGAGAAGATCGACCTTCGTGATTTTGAATCGATGGTCGCTCTGCTGGAAGCGGTTTCTCAGACGAAGCCGGATGCTTCGAATACCGGCGAACTGAAGAAGCGGCTGCTGGAAAATCACCGAAAACGCGCACCTCTTCTTTAATGCCTGAAAATAGGGGATTGACAATTTCCAAACATTGGAACTAGGTTACGCACCGATATGAAAAACGAATTCAACAACCTGCTGCTAGGCCTGCTACTCACTGGGAATGATCCTGTGGAGGCGGTTTGCCTATAGTCTGTTGATTGAATCAACCACTTTTGAAAAACCTCTGCAGGGAAACCGGCAGAGGTTTTTTTGTGGATGTGTCGCAGGCTTCCTGCCTGCCATGGCCGGCCGGGCGCCGGCGATACGAGCATGAGTTTTGTACGGAATGAAATGGAATAGACGAGCGGGCTTGGATAAATTAAGCCCCTTTTAGGAGAGTGAAAATGAGTATACCCAAATACAGAATTCCGGAGATGATTGATATCCCGGACCGTCAGTGGCCTTCGAAGAGTGTCACAAAATCGCCGATCTGGTGTTCGGTTGATATGCGTGACGGGAACCAGGCGCTGCCGGACCCGATGGATCCGGATCAGAAACTCGAGTATTTTAAACTGCTCTGCGATATCGGGTTTAAGCATATTGAAATCGGTTTCCCGTCGGCCAGCGCGGATGAATTCAATTTTTTCCGTACGCTGATTGAAGGGGATCTCATTCCGGACGATGTATTCATTATGGGCCTCACGCAGTCGCGTCCGCATCTCATTGAGAAAACGATGGAAGCGTTTAAAGGATGTAAACGCGGGATTGTGCATGCGTATATTGCGCCGTCAGATCTGCATATGAAGCAGGTATTCGGCATGGAGCGTAAACAGCTGATTGAAACCGCTGTGGCCTCTACAAAACAGATTCGCGAGTTGGCGGACCAGATGCCGGAATCGGATATCCGCTATGAATTTTCGCCGGAGGAATTTACCGATACGGATATCGATTTTTCCGTTGAAGTCTGCGAGGCCGTATTTGAAACGTGGGGTAAGGCGACACCGGAAAAACCGTTGATCATGAATCTCCCGGCAACCGTTGAGCGCCGTCCGCCGAATCACTATGCGGATATGGTGGAGCTGTTCTGCCGTAAGTTTTCGCAGCGCGACCGTATTTTGGTTTCGTTGCATGCGCACAACGATCAAGGTATGGGTGTGGCATCGATTGAGCTCGGTTTAATGGCCGGTGCGGACCGGGTGGAAGGTACGCTTTTCGGGCACGGCGAGCGGACGGGTAATGTGGATTTGGTTACGTGTATCAATAACCTCTATTCGCGCGGCATTGAAACCGGCATCGACTTTTCTGATCTCGGGCATGTGGCCGAAACGGTGGAGCGGTTGACGGGCATGCCGATTTATTACCGCCAGCCTTACGCCGGAACCTATGCATTTACCGCATTTTCCGGATCGCATCAGGATGCGATTAATAAAGGGGTACATAAGCTGACGGAAGCTCCGGATATGTTCGGTATGGGCTGGAAAGTGCCGTATATGCATATTGATCCGGCGGACCTCGGGCGTAAATTCGAGCGGTTGATTCGCATTAATTCGCAGTCGGGTAAAGGCGGTATTGCATGGGTACTGGAACAGGATTTCGGCATTGGAATCCCGAAGGCGATGCAGCCGGAACTGAGTAAATATGTTCAGGGCTACAGCGAGCAGGTCGGCCGGGAAATCAGTGCCGACGAAGTCCACGAAGTTTTCCAAAACGAATTTGTGGCCCCGGAAGGGCCGTATGAACTCGTGGGCTACTGGCCGCGCCCCGACGATCAGGATCCGACGTTTATTCACGGTGAAGTGAAGCTGAAAATCAACGGCGAAGAAAAAACCATTCAGGCCGATGGAAACGGGCCGATTTCAGCTTTTGTTTCTGCGATCCGGCAGGTGGTGGATGTTGATTTTACCGTCGATGATTATCACGAGCAGGCCATCGATAAAGGGGCGGATGCCCAGGCGTTGGCTTATGTTCCGCTCAAATTAGCAGGGAACGGAGTGATTTTCGGGGTCGGTGAAGATTCGAATATCAATCAGGCTGCAGTGCGTGCGATTGTTGCCGGCCTGAACCGCATTACTAAAAAGTAGGGATTTGAATATGAAATTGAGTGGGCATACCAAACCGTTTGCCGTGCTGGGGCATCCGATCGGACACACGTTGTCGCCGGTGATGCACAATGCATCGATGCAGGAACTGAATTTTGACGGCATTTATCTGGCACTGGATGTGCATCCGGACCGCCTGATGGAGGTGCTCCCGTCGATGGCCCTGATGGGGTTTGCCGGGGTCAATCTGACGGTTCCGCATAAAGAGGTCGCTTTCCGGGGACTGGAAAATCTGGATGCCAGCGCCAAGTTGTTCGGCGCGGCCAATACCGTTGAGTTTACGGAAAACGGTATGGTCGGCCACAATACCGACGGCTATGGATTCCTGAAGGCCTTGGAAGAGGCCTTTGGTAAAACCGTTAAGGGAGACTCCATCTTTGTGCTGGGTTGCGGCGGGGCCGGGCGGGCCATTGCATTACAAGCGGCAGTAGAAGGTGCGGTATCCTTTGTGTTGGCAGATGTTGATGCTGAGAGAACGCAAAAGTTAAGTAATGAGCTCATAAATATAAATCCTGAACTCATTATCACTCAGGTGCAGGAGGGGCCAGCCCAGATAGACTATTGCAAGAGGTGCGACCTCGTGGTGCAGGCGTCGCCGGTGGGCATGAAGAAGGATGATCCTTCGCTGCTGCCGCCGGAAGCGTTCCGGTCGGGGCAGCGGGCCTTTGATCTGATTTACATGTATCCCGAAACGGCGTTCCTGTCCGCCGCACGCGAAGCTGGCGCGCAGATTGCTAATGGGTTGGGTATGCTGTTGCATCAGGGCGCCCGCGCCTTTGAAATCTGGACCGGTACTGCACCGTCGGTCCCGGCGATGCGTAAGGCGTTGGAGGATGCCGTTTACGGGGCGTGATCTGTGAAAACGGATAGGTGATCGTTGCGCGGATTACGGCGTACGAAAAGGACGGGGTTGGATGGATTTTTTTGATTGGTATTGGATCTTGGTGGTCTTTCTCTTCGGAGCCTGCTGGGGCAGTTTTCTGAATGTGTGCATTTATCGCATTCCGGCGGAGCTTTCGGTGGTTAAGCCCCGGTCCCGCTGTCCGAAGTGTATGACCGATCTGGCCTGGAAGGATAATATTCCGATTCTCGGATGGATCTTTCTGCGGGGAAAGTGCCGTTACTGCAAAGCGCCGGTTTCAGCGCGCTATCCCTCTATTGAGCTGCTGACCGCCCTGCTTTTTACCGCCGTCTGGCTCGTTTATCCGTATCAGCTGATTGTGCTGCCCTACGGCCTGCTCATCTTCGGGCTGATTTTCGGCAGCATGGTCGATTATGATGAAATGTGGATTCCCGACCGGGTGACGATCGGCGGAGAAATTATCGGGCCGATTCTGAGTTTTCTGATTCCGGCGATGCATGGTGTCGATTCGCATATGAGCGGCCTGATCCAGTCGCTGATCGGTCTGGCGGTCGGCTTCGGGTCGCTTTATTCGGTTTCCATTATCGGGAAACTGATCCTGAAGAAAGATGCCATGGGTTTCGGCGATGTGAAACTGATGGGTTGTATCGGGGCTTTTCTGGGCTGGGAGTCCGTGATTTTTATTGTTTTCATTTCTTCGCTGCTCGGAACGATTATCGGAGTAACGTTTATTGCGATCGGAAAAAAAGAACTGCAGAGCAAAATTCCGTTCGGGCCGTATATTTCTTTAGCCGCGATGATCTGGATGCTGGGGGGCTGGAAACTCTGGGCCCTGTATCTGGAGTGGATGAGCGGCACGGCATATTAACCGCCGGGTGTGCCCTGGACGCAAAAAAAGCTCCCGATGAAGGGAGCTTTATCAAACCGTTTCCAATGATTGGAAATTAGCGGCGTGTACGACGGCTGTTGGCCAGACGCTTTTTCTTTTCGCTCGGCTTTTCGTAGCAGCGTTTGGAACGCATCGTTTTCAGAACGCCTTCTTTATCCAGCGCTTTTTTCAGACGACGCAGTGCGCGGTCCACATTTTCGCCGCGGCGTACTTTTACTTCGCAGGTTTCTTGTGCCATTTTTTAATTCACCTCCCCCGATCGTTGGGGTCAAAAGAGCAGGGAAATTAGGGGAGTGAAGGGCGTAAGTCAATGGCAATATACAGCCGGTTTCGGCTCATGTACTTATGCTGCCATCGATCTTGTTTTTGAAGAATGGTCTGCGGTCCGTCGCCGTTGATGGCCTCATCGTGGGTTCCGGTCATGAGCATCCACGGGATATTCACCGTTTTTATACCACTTGCTAAAACATACGGGTATATTTTTGCCACCCGCTCCGCTGGAGGACCTCGGAGAACACAGAATCCTTCCTCCGTGTTCTTCGTGGTGAAACTTCGTACGAGGTTTATACCGAGAAGTAATCAAACAGGCTATTCATCAACGCACAGAGGGACGGGATATTGCACGTCAGTCCGTTTCGAGTGTTTCGAGCGAGGCCAGTGCGGGATTGCGGGGTTTTCCGCCTTTGTAGATTTGATTCAGGATCAGTGTACTGATGCCTTGCAGGGCGCCAAGATGCGGAAGGATCTCAAAATCGATATCCGGATGGTTGTTTTTTTCCTCTTCGATGATGCGCGGGATGTCATTCACCACATGGGTGCCGGCGGCGAGAAAATAGGGAAAAATCCGGATTTCGGAAGCGCCCTCATCGACGAGGTCGGCGACGGCGGAGTCGATCTGCGGACTGGAGATTTCAAGAAAGGCGCTGGTTACGAGGTCGAATGCCGGGCCGGCGTTTTCATGTATGCGCTGAGCAAGGCGGCGGACTTCATCATTGGACTCTTTACGGCGGCTTCCATGCGCAACAATCAACAGTGCTTTCATCACTCTCTCCAGGTTCTGAGGAGGCACCCCTGCCTAACTCAGGTTACCAATAATAGACACCATGGGGAGGAACATGGCAATCACAATTGTGCCGACAACCACTGCGAGAATGACAATCAGCAACGGTTCGATAATCGAGCTTAATCCGGCCACGATATTATCCACTTCGTCCTCATACATATCGGCGGTTTTCAGCAGCATATCCGGCAGCTCGCCGGTTTCCTCGCCCACTTCGACCATTCCGCCGAAAATCGGAGGGAAAATGGAATTGGCTTCCACGGGCGCGGCCATGGATTCGCCGTCTTTAATGTTATCATGAATATTCTGGACCGCATTCGAGATTATTTCATTGCTGAGTGTTTCTTTTACAATTGAGAGGGCCTGAAGAACGGGAACGCCGGATTCCATCAGGGTGCCGAGCGTTCGGGCAAAGCGGGCCAGAGCCGACATCCGGATAAGTTTTCCAAACAGGGGGAGGACGAGTTTCAGTGCATCGAGCACATAGCGGCCGCGTTTGAACCGTTTCAGGATTATGAAAAGAACCGCGGCACCTGCAAGGGCTGCGAGGCCGACCGGCCACTGGTTTTTAATGTTTTCGCTGATCCCCATTACATAAAGCGTGAGCGGCGGAAGGGCGCGCCCGTCGAGCATATCGGAAAAGATGATTTCAAATTTCGGAATAATGGAAACCATCAGGAAGATCATAATCGCCGAAGAGGCCAGCAGCACCACGATGGGGTAGGTCATGGCACTTTTGACGCGATTTTTCACCTTCTGGGCTTTTTCCATATAGGAGGCGAGACGGTCGAGAACGGTGTCGAGGACTCCGCCGGCTTCCCCGGCTTTGACCATATTGACATAGAGCCGGTTGAAGATGCGGGGATGTTCGGCCAGTGCATCCGCGAAGGTGCTGCCGCCTTCAATGGATTCGGCGATCCGGCCGATCGCTTTTTTCAGCGTGTTATGGCTTTCCTGCCGTTCCAGAATCTTCAGCCCTTTGAGCAGAGGCATGCCGGAGTGGATGAGGGTGGCGAGCTGGCGGGTCAGTATCATCAGCTGTTTCGGGGTGATCGGGGTCAGCAAAGCCGGAAGTCGGATTTCGGTGGAAAGTCCGCGTTTGTGCGACGGTGTCGATTCTGCCGTTTTTTCAGTTTTTGGAAGCTTCAGGTCGGTTCCCGCCACTTCGGTGGGAAACAGCCCCCGGCTTTTCAGCAGCGTCTCCGCCGCGGTCGAACTGGCCGCATTGACGACTCCGCTTTTTTCCCGGCCATTGATGTCGTGAGCTGTATATCTGAATTTAGGCATCGTATTTTTCCTGAGTTCGGAACAGGTATCACCGAATTACTTCGGCAGCTCCTCGGGAAATTCCTCTTCGGACAGGTACTGTGTTTTCAGTTTTTTGCGGTCCGCCTCTTTCACTTTGTACATTTCGATGCAGCGCCGGAATGTGGCTTTGAATTTGTGGCGTTCCGGAAAGGTGTCTTTGTTGAGATAGGCATGGGTTACGCCGACATATTTTACGAGCAGGTGTTTCCAGTGCACCACGTGGGCCGGCATGGAGGCGCTGATGACTTCAATATCTTTGTCGGTAATCTCGGTCCATGCCCGCAGCTCGTCGCGATTGAGCAGATGGGCAAGGCAGATGGTCCGTACGAGCGGTTCTGTTTCCTTGTTTAATGCAATTTCCCAGAGCAGATCGGTGGCCTTTTGCTCCTGGCAGGAATCGATCATGGCTTCGGCAAATTCAATGTCGCGGCCCGAGGCATAGATTTCCAGCATGTAGGGAATCAGCCGGGGGCGCATGACCTCTTTTCCGCGTTGAATATGCGCTTCTCTGCTCCAGTAGCTTTTGGAGTACTGATAGTCGTTGAAAATGGTTCGCATTTCCATTTTTTTATTGGTCATCAGCAGGACGAAAATAATCATGCAGATACCGGTAAAAATCCACTTCATCATGTGTATTGCACCACCTCTTCAACTGTTGTGCGTCCATCCAGAATCAGGCGGATTCCATCTTCGCGCAGGGTGCGCATTCCGAGAGCAATTGCTTTCCGGCGAAGGGCCAGTGTAGGTTGTTTTTCAACAATGGCTGAGCGCAGCGTCTCATTGATCGGCATATATTCAAAAAGGGCACAGCGTCCGCTGTAGCCGCTTCCTCCGCAGGTTTCGCATCCTGATCCGCGGTAAAACGGGCGATCGCCAATTTGCGCCCGGGTGAGTTCGAGCAACTGCAGCATTTCATCATCCGGCGTATAGGCGGTTTTGCAGTCCGGGCAGATTGTACGCACCAACCGCTGGCCCATGACGGCCTCGAGCGTCGAGGCAATCAGATAAGGCTCCACATCCATATCAATTAAACGGGTAATGGCGCCGGCGGCGTCATTCGTATGCAGTGTCGTGAAGACCAGATGTCCAGTCAGTGAGGCCTGCACGGCAATCTGTGCGGTATCCAGATCGCGGATTTCGCCGACCATAATCACATCCGGATCCTGACGGAGAAATGAGCGCAGGGCCGAGGCGAAGGTGAGGCCGATGTTGTCACGAACCGGCAGCTGGATGATTCCTTCCACGTCGTATTCAACGGGATCTTCCGCTGTTAGAATTTTGGTTTCGGTTTTGTTGATCCGCTGGAGAGCTGCATAAAGGGTTGTTGTTTTTCCGGAGCCGGTGGGACCGGTCACTATCACGATGCCGTTCGGTTTTTCTATATCCTTTGTGAAACTGCGGTAGATATCTTCCGGGAATCCGATGCGGTCGAGTTCGAGTTGAACATTGGAGCGGTCAAGCACTCGCAGCACTACACTTTCGCCGAACTGGGTGGGCAGGGTGGAGACGCGGAAATCGATGGTATGTCCTCCTGCGGCGAGTTCGATGCGCCCGTCCTGAGGAAGTCGGGATTCTGCAATGTCGAGTCCGGCGATGACTTTGATTCGCGAGATAATCGGCAGGGCCAGATGAATGGGCGGGGGAGGCATTTCAAAAAGGGCGCCATCCACCCGGCAGCGGATTTTAAACTCCTTTTCAAAGGGTTCGAAATGGATATCCGATGCGCCGTCGCTGACCGCCTGCTGCAGGATGCTGTTTACGAATTGGATGACCGGGGTGGAGCAGGCGGCATGTTCGAGATCGGTGAAATGGGTCTGTTCCAGCCCCGCCGAGGGGGCGGGTGTTGATTCATCTGTTTCTCCAAAGAGTTTATGAATCGTCTTTTTAATCTGTTCTTCCGGGGCGACCACAAAGCCGATCGGTTGCGACAGAATAAACGCCATGTCGTCCGCCACGGCCGAAGCGGGATAATCGCACACCGCAAAAATAACCGCGCCGTCCTCTTCCTTCACCGGCGTGGTAAAATACATGCGGACAAGGCTGGAGGGAATGCGGTTTCCAGGGTTTGGAAACGTTGGTGTGTTTTCGAGATCGATAATCTCGCTGTTGAGTGCATCGGCCACGGCCTGCAGATATTCCGGTTCGCGGAGATCGTGCTGATCAAGAATGATGTCGCGTATGCTGCGTCCTTGCGCGAGATGTTCCCCGTGAATGGACTCCGCCTGTTCCCGGGAAATACGTCCGCTGTCGACCAGATGGTTGAGCATGATCATCCGTTGCGGTCTCCCATGGTTACCCGGAGCACTTCGCTCAGTGTGGTTTCACCGTCGGCTGCTTTACGGAGGCCGTCCTCCCGGAGGGTGCGCATGCCGCCGGCGGCAGCCGCGTTTCGCAGTTCGGCAGTGGAGGCCTTTCGGTAGATCAGCTCGCGCAGGGCATCATTGATCGCCATCAGTTCAAAAATACCTTTGCGGCCGTGATAGCCGGTATGGCCGCAGGCGGGGCAGCCTTCGCCTTTCCAGAGGCTGGAGACCGGCTCAGCGAGCTGTTGTTCGGTTGCGGAAGGTGCATAGGAAACTTTACACGATCCGCAGATGGTGCGAACCAGTCGCTGGGCCATGATGCCGCGGACTGCGGATGAAATGAGAAAAGGTTTAATGCCGATGTCCGTCAGACGGGTGACCGCGCTTGGAGCATCGTTGGTGTGCAGGGTGCTGAGTACCAGATGTCCGGTGAGCGCTGCATTTACGGCAATCTCCGCCGTTTCCCGGTCGCGGATTTCTCCGATCATAATGATATTTGGGGCCTGCCGCAGCATGGAGCGCAGGGCGGCGCTGAAGGTGAGGCCGATATCCGAGCGGACACG
Organism: Pontiella agarivorans; assembly: GCF_034531395.1. Classification (NCBI taxonomy): domain Bacteria; kingdom Pseudomonadati; phylum Kiritimatiellota; class Kiritimatiellia; order Kiritimatiellales; family Pontiellaceae; genus Pontiella; species Pontiella agarivorans. Next base: position 676,790 of record NZ_JARVCO010000010.1, read on the forward strand.
CACCTGGTTGATGCCGTTCAACTGATACTCCACCGGATCCTCGACCGTGATGATTTTACGGTCCGGTTGGTTGAGGTGATTCAGGCAGGCATACAGCGAGGTGGTTTTCCCGGAGCCGGTCGGGCCGGTAACCAGCAGAATGCCGTCGGGGTACTGGATGAGACGCTGGAAGGTTTTATGGTCCTCTTCATGAAATCCAAGGTTTGGAAGTCCGAGCTGCAAGGTCTGCTTGTCGAGAATACGCATTACAATGCTTTCCCCGTGATTGGTCGGAATCGAGGAGACGCGCAGATCGAGCGGGCGGCCTTCGGCATTGATTTCAATTCGTCCGTCCTGCGGAAGCCGCTTTTCGGAAATTTTCATACCGGCCATGATTTTAATTCGGCTGATGACGGAGGGGTGCAGCCGCCGCGGCGGTCCTTCGACTTCCCGCAGGGCGCCGTCGATCCGGTAGCGAACCCGGAAGGTCGCGGAGAGCGGTTCAAGGTGGATATCGGATGCGCGTTGGTTGAAGCCTTCTGTTATCAGCAGGTTGACGAGTCTGATGACCGGTTCGTCATCACTTTGGACGGGGGGCTCTTCTTTTTTTTCCGGTATAGGCGTAGTGGGCTCGGAATAGAGCCGTTTAAGCGTCGCTTCGATTTGCTCCGGCAGGGCGGCCACGATTTCGACCGGTGTATCGAACAGGTAACGCAGGGTGTCAAGGGTTTCAATATCGGATGGATCTCCGAAAGCGAGTGTCAGGGCGGTCCCGGTTTTCCGGATTGGGACGGTGCGGTAGCGCAGGGCGATTTCCGGGTCGATCAGGTTTGCGGCGGATGAGGCAGGAACCGTTTCATCGAGTTCGATCTGTTCCATGCCGACATGGCGGGCCACATCTGAAAAAAGCATGTGCCTGGAGCAGTTTTCGTCCGCAAGCTGGTCTAGGAGATCTCCGGTTTCCGGTCCACATTGTTGCAGTGCGGTTTCAATCGTTTTCCGGCTGAACCGATTTCCAAGGATTTCCGCAATATAGTGATTATTCCGCATCAATGAGGCCGCATCGTTAGGTGAGGAAAGAGGGTCTCACAGGAGATGGAGTGTTGTCAATCTGAGCGGTATCCGTCGTGTATTTTGCATAAAAAAGCCTCCCGCTCTGCTCGGGCGGGAGGCTGTGTAGAACAGCTGTTTTATTATCCGGTTACATCATCAGACGGCGGATAAAGAACAGCCCTCCGCCAACGAGGGCAATCAATCCGGCGGTTGCCGGCTCAGGGATGGCCTGAAAATTGACATAATCAACATTTACGCCGCCATTGTTGGAAGTATCTGCCCAGGCGAAATGGAAAACATCTCCGCTTTCGCCAGAGAGGTTGATGCTAATGGTTGTCCAGTCATCATATGATGCTGTTTTTGCAAAGAAAACGGTATCACCCGCCGTGCTCAGCGGGGAGCCCGTTTCTTCGATGGAGATATGGAATTCTCCGGGATTGGTGCTGGCGGCAGCATAGCGCAGGACAATGTTGGTGAACGCGGTATCAGCGGCGAGGGTAAAGCCGGAATTGTCCCGGTTATTGAGCGCGGTAAAACCGGCTCCGGTATATCCCGTATGGTCGGTTCTGATTTCTGTATCACCGAACAGCGTTGCTGCACCGGATGCGGCATCAATAATTCCAGCCTGTGCAGCTCCTGTTACAGCAAGGACGGACAATATATAGATGATCTGTTTCATTTTATTCCTTTAGGTTTTCTTTTCAGGTGTAGTTTTTTTTGCCGATGTGCCGTTTAGCAGATTGGAGGCCAAGGTTGTGTGATATGCTGTGAAGCGGTAAAAGCTTATCATAAAACTAACAAATCGATTGATGAGCAGCAGGGCCGGGTTGATCAGTCGGCGGGGTTTTATGCAGTTCTGATAAAAAATCCGGATTTTGAAATAAAGCAACCGCGCTGGATATGCCTTCTGTTTTTTCTCATCTTCTGTGAAGCATCTGGATATACGCAGGCAGAGTCAGGAGCGTTGTTTAAATGGATGATTTTTCAGTCTGCTGGGTGTGCCGGGGAGCGGACGAATTTGCCCTGTTTCTTAAATAAGTGTAATGTGATCGGTTTTAATGGAGATGTCATGAGTGAAAAAACGGGGTTAATGAATAAAACACGGCTGGCTTTGATGCTGGGGCTTGTTCTGTTGGCGGGATTCATGACCATGAGTATTGCGGGGTATTATGTTTCCAAGGCTAATATCCGCGAAGCTGTACGAAATCATGAGCTGCCGCTGGCGAGTGATAATATCCATTCTGAAATCCAGCGCATTCTGCTGCCTCCGCTGAACATTTCAGAAACCATGGCCAACAGTGTTTTTCTACGCGACTGGGTGCTGGACGGGGAACAGGATGTCGAGCGAATCATTGACTACCTGAGCCGCATTCAGTCCAAGCAGGGGATGACTTCGGCCTTTTTAGTTTCAGAAAAAACGCGGAACTATTATTCCCATAAAGGTCTGCGTAATCAGATTGATCCGGAGGGCGAGGATGTCTGGTATGCCCGGTGTCGCGATGCCAGGACGGATTTTGAAATCAATGCCGACATTGATATGCATGTGAGTAACCGGCTGACGTTGTTTATCAATTATAAGGTCTATGATTATGACGGGAATTTTATCGGTGTTGCAGGGGTGGCTGAACGGATCGAATCGATTGAAGCGCTGATTCAGCATTTTAAATCGCGCTACCGTAAAACCATCTATTTTGCAAACCCGGACGGGCGGGTGGCCTACTCGGTCGGGGAAGATATTGATCCATTAAGCAAGCCCATGTTAAGCGAGTATTTGGCCTCAAAGCAGCTTGCTGGCCGGATACTTTCTCAGCCGTCTACGCAGCTGGAATACAGCCGGAATGGACGGAATCTACTGTTGAATGCCCGCTATCTGCCGGAACTGGGCTGGTACCTGCTGGTGGAGGAGGATGTCGATATGAGCACGGCGCATCTGAAGGGAATTCTGGCGGCGAATCTCTCGGTCTGTATTGTTCTGACTGCATTGGTGTTGGCTGTGGTATATCTGGCGGGACAGCAGTATCAGCGTAGGCTTCTCGGTCAGCATGAGCAGGTGTTGCTGATGGCTGATGAGCTGGAAGGCCGCAACGATGAGCTCGAACGGCTGCATCATGAAAAGGATGAGTTTATGAAAATCGTCGTTCACGATCTGAAAACGCCGTTGAGCGGCATGATCGGAATGGCCCGGCTCATTCACGATGAATCCGATCTCACGATAGTGTACGACCTGGCTAAACGCTGTGAGGAGGCGGGGGAGGATATGATTGCACTGATCCAGAATCTGTTGAATCTCAAGTCGCTGGAATCCCCCGTACTCCCGCCCGTCGAACCGCTGGACCTTAATGATGTGCTGGATGCGGTATGGGCCGATTGCGAGACGCATGCGCAGTCGAAAGCTATTCGCATGAATAAAGACACAGGCTTTGGTTCCATCATGATCCACGCCAGTGCACCCTGGGCTCAGTCCATTCTTGAGAATCTGGTTTCAAATGCGATTAAATTCAGCCCCGAAGGTTCGGTCGTAACCGTTCGGGTCGTCTCTTCGAAGTCTTTGGTGCGAATCTGGGTGGAAGATCAGGGGCCGGGGATTCTTCCGGAGGAACTGGGCCGGCTTTTTCAGCAGTTTTCCCGTCTCAGCAGCCGGCCAACCGGCGGGGAGCGGTCCAGCGGTCTCGGACTGTATGTCGTTAAGACCATGGCGGATAAGCTGGGGGGACGAGTGGGTGTTGAGAGCGAGCCGGGCTCCGGCAGCCGGTTTTGGGTTGAATTTCCTCTGGGGTGACCTGCTCGAAGGTTGACGTGTGGGCAAAAGAAAACCCCGGTGGGTTAAGCCGGGGCGGAGTAATAAAGGGCGAAGTGGGTTAATCTACCGCCCGGTAAAACTGTTGGGTTCATAATGTAATACGTGGGCTGTCCCGGGAGCGTTACTCAAAAGGTGTGTTTTTTTTATTTTTGTGAGGAGTTTTGCCGGGGCAGGTAAGACGGACAGTCTTCGGATACAGAAAAAGGCCGCCCTAGGGCGACCTTTTCTGCATCAAATAGGCTGTGCTTATTTGATTTTTCCTTCAGCGCGGCGTTTTTCAACCACTTCGTTCGCGATGTTGATCGGAACAGCTTCGTAGTGTTCAAAGGTCATGGAGAACGACGCACGTCCCTGGGTGAGGGAGCGGATGGTGTTCGAGTAACCGAACATTTCGCTCAGCGGAACGAATCCTTTGACGATCTTCATGCCGCCACGCTCATCCATAGACTCAATGCGTCCGCGACGCTGAGCGATGGTGGAGTTGCAGGGGCCCATGAATTCTTCCGGCGTGGTGATCTCGATGGCCATGATCGGCTCGAGCAGCTGCGGGTTGCCTTTCATGAACAGTTCTTTAAAGCCCTGGCGACCGGCGATCTGGAACGCGAAGTCGGAGGAGTCCACGTCATGGTAGGAACCATCAGTCAGCGTGACTTTCATATCCACAACCGGATAACCGGCAAACGGACCGGCTTCCAGAGCCTGAATAACACCTTTTTCAACGGACGGAATGAATTCGGAAGGAATGCGTCCGCCGACGACTTTGTTTTCGAACTCGAAACCATCGCCCGGTTTGCCCGGCTCGACCGACATAACAACGTGGCCGTATTGACCGCGGCCACCGGACTGCTTGGAGTGTTTGTAGGAACCTTCCGCCGGTGAGGTTGCTGTTTCACGGTAGGCCACTTCCGGACGGCCTACTTCAGCCACAACGCCGAATTCACGTTTCAGACGGTCAACGATGATTTCGAGGTGAAGCTCACCCATGCCGGCAATAATTGTTTCGCTGGTTTCATGGTCGAAGGCGACTGTGAATGTCGGGTCTTCGTCGGCCAGACGATGCAGGGCTTCGCCCAGTTTTTCGTTGTCGGCGTTGGATTCCGGTTTAATGGAGATCGAGATCACCGGTGCCGGGAAATCCATGGATTCGAGGAAGATCTCGTTGTCTTTTTCGCAGAGTGTATCCCCGGTCTTGGTTTCCGCAAGGCCTGCAACGGCTACGATGTCACCGGCCACGGCTACGTCGAGCGCTTCCTGACGGTTGGAGTGCATGCGGAGCAGACGGCCAATACGCTGTTTCTTCTGCTGGGAAGAGTTCCAGATGCTGGTTCCGGCCGTCATGGTACCGGAATAAATACGCAGATAGGTCAGTTTGCCCATGTGCTTATCGGACATAATTTTGAAGGCCAGAGCAGAGAACACTTCGTTGTCATCCACTTTGCGCTGATTGTCCGGATTCTTGGTGCAGATGATCGGCGGAATTTCGTTCGGGGCCGGCAGGATTTTGATGACGCCGTCAAGCACCTGCTGAACGCCTTTGTTTTTGAAGGCGGATCCGCAGTAGACCGGCACCACCTGCCGGGCACAGGTGGCCTTGCGGAGGATGCCCCAGATTTCGTCTTCGGAGAGGTCGCCTTCTTCGAAATATTTTTCGAGCAGCTCTTCGTCCATTTCAGCACATTTTTCAACGAGGTTGTTGCGCCATTCTTTTGCGTTTTCGAGCAGGTCGTCCGGAATATCGATTTCGTCCCACTCAGCACCCTTGGCATCGTCGTTGAAAATCAGGGCTTTCATCGTGATGAGGTCGATGACGCCTTTAAAGTCGTCGGAAGCACCGATCGGAATAACCACCGGAACAGCGTTGGCTCCCAGCATATTCTGGATGCCGTCAACCACAGCGTAGAAATCGGCGCCGATACGGTCCATTTTGTTTACGAAAGCGATTTTCGGCACTTCGTAGCGTTCGGACTGGTGCCAAACGGTTTCGGACTGTGGCTGAACGCCGCCGACTGCGCAGTAGAGGGCAATCGCGCCGTCAAGTACGCGCAGGGCGCGTTCCACTTCCATCGTGAAGTCCACGTGGCCGGGGGTGTCGATGATGGAAATCATGTGGTCCTTCCACATGCAGGTGGTCGCCGCCGAAGTGATGGTGATGCCGCGTTCCTGTTCCTGTTCCATCCAGTCCATGGTTGCGGCACCGTCGTGTACCTCACCGATTTTATGGGAACGGCCTGTGTAATACAGAATACGTTCGGATACGGTTGTTTTACCGGCGTCAATATGCGCCATAATGCCGATGTTACGGACTTTACTTAATGGAACTGTTCTAGCCATTGCTCTTCCTCGTTAATAATTACCTGAAAAAAACGCGCCGCATTCGGCACCTGATCAGAAAGTCAAAAATTGTTCTAACCTATAAAGGCGCGCAAATATGCCCATTGGCTTTCATACCTTCAAGGTATAATTCGTTAAAAGTTGGTAATTCGGGGCATACGCATTTTCGCGGAATATTTCTCGAGACCGCCGGTTGGTTCCGCTTTACTGCCGCGCATTATGTTTATTGATTCCCATGTCCATTTTGACCGTTTCGAAAAAGACGGCACGCTTGACGAGGTTTTGGCCGCGGCAAAAGAGGCCGGTGTTCTGGAAATGATCGCCATCGGCGGATCGGCCGAGGCGAATGAACGTTCGGCCCGCCTCGCCGGTGAATATGCCGGACAAATTTTCGGCTGCGCGGGCTATGACCGCGACGAAGCTGAAAAGGATCTCGATTTTGATGCGCTGCGTGAGCTGCTCGGGCATCCGCCGGTGAAGGCCGTCGGCGAAACCGGGCTGGATTATTATTATACTGCGGACACGGCCGAGGCGCAGAAAAAACTGTTTAACGAAAACCTGGCGCTGGCGGTCGAATTTGAAAAGCCGGTGGTGGTGCATTCGCGCGATGCCGACGAAGACACGATTGATCTGTTGCGCGATTTTTCCAATGCCTGGAAGGGCGATGAGCTGCGCCGCGGTGTGCTGCACTGTTTTACGCGCGATGAAAAATTTGCCCGTGCAGTGCTCGATTTGGGGTTTTATGTGAGTTTCAGCGGGATCATGACCTTTAATAATGCCGGTCCGCTGCGCGAGGTGGTGCAGCATGTGCCCGATGATCGACTGCTGATCGAAACGGATTCGCCGTATCTGGCGCCGGTGCCGATGCGCGGTAACCGGTGTGAGCCGGCTTTTGTGGTTCATACGGCTGAAAAACTTGCGGAACTCAAGGGGTATTCGTTAGGCTCCGTGGCAGAATTAACCGCAAAAAATGCGCGTACCCTGTTTGCGCTCTAATGACTTCTAAGGGGTGAAGATGAAAATTTTAATGATGATTCTGGCAGTTGCCGCAAGCACCGCATTTGCACAGTCGAATGTCTATCGGCGGGTCAAGGTGACGGGAGATCGGGTGAGTCTGCGGGCACAGCCCGGGCTTGAAGGCGAACTGCTCGATCGCGCAATGCGTGGCGAGGAGATGCCTTATATCGACCACACCAACGGCTGGTATGCCGTCCAGGCTCCGAGTAATTTGAATTTCTGGGTTTTCGGGAACTATGTGGATAACGGAAAAGTGCTTCCCAAAAAACTGAATGTGCGTTCGGGGCCGAGCCAGAACTATAATGTGGTGACGATTGTGCTGCGCGATGAGCTCGTTGATGTGCGCGGAGAATTTAACGGCTGGTTGAAAATTGCTCCGCCGAAAGGTACGCGGGTTTGGATCAGTTCCGATTATTCCGAAATTCTTCAGCCGGCGAGGCCGGAAACTGCAGCGGCCCCCGAAGAGGAGCCCCAGCCGGAACCGGTGGTTGAAGAGGAGCTGAAAGAGGAGGCGGGTGCGGATCAGTCGGCGTCTGAGGCTCCCGCTTTTTTGATGTCGTTGGATAAATCGCGTAAACAGGGTGTAAATGACGAATATCCGGGCATAATCCGCCGCGCCAATCCGGGGCTTTATAAGCTGGTGCTTAAGACCGATACGTTTGAAGAGACCATTTGTCTGATTCGGGGGGAGATTAATCAGATGGAGAAGTTCCTGAACTATCCGGTGCTGCTCAAAGGGCGCATTTACTGGGTGAAAGGCGTGGACGTTCCGGTTATGATTCCAACCCATATCATTCCGAATCCCATTCTTTCCGAATAAAGGTAGATGACCGGCTGGCTGGATATGCTGTATCCCCGCAACTGTATCGGCTGCGGGGTTTCTGCTCCTGAAACCTTTCGGTTTATCTGCTGGGACTGTTGGTCCGACGCCTCCATGGTTGAGCCGCCCTTCTGTGCGCTCTGCGGGGATCCTGTTGCAGGCTCTGTGGAGCACGATTTTATCTGCTATGCCTGCTCCGCGGAAAAACCCGCTTTCGATGCTGCACGTTCGGCCGTGCGTTATGAAGGGGTGGCCGGCGAGGCGCTGCGTCAGCTCAAATATGAACATGCACTTCATCTTGTTCCGGATTTGGCGCAGATTCTGTTTAACTGCCTGCAGGCTGAATTTCCGGGACTGGAAGTGGACCGCATTGTTCCGGTTCCGCTGTTTCATGTTCGCCGCCGCGAGCGGGGCTATAATCAGTCGGGCGAGCTGGCCCGGGCTCTCGGATCGCTGCTTCGCGTGAAATCATCGGCGGGAATACTGCGTCGAATTCGGCCTACGGCTACGCAAACAAATTTGACAGCTCCCCAGCGGCTTAGTAACGTCAGAAACGCTTTTGAGACTAGGAGAGAGCAACAGCTGGCGGGAAAACGCATTCTGCTGGTTGACGATGTAATGACCACGGGGGCGACTGTAAATGCATGCGCAAAAGCCCTGAAAAAGGGTGGGGCGGCGTCAGTACATGTTCTGACGGTGGCGCGCGGATAACGAGAGGATCTGATAATGGCTTTGTTTGGCGGAAGTAAAAAAAATTATTCGACCATCACAGTGAAAAAACGTGATGTGCCGGACGGGCTATGGATGAAATGTCCTTCGTGCGGAGAAATCGTTTACAAGGAAGAGGTCACCGCAAATTTGGAAGTCTGCATTAAATGCGGGCACCATTTTACGCTGCCGCGTCAGGCGCGTATTGAACTGTTGTCAGACGAAGGTACGTTTACAGAATGGGCCGGCGGCATTAAATCGGTCGATACCCTCGGGTTTACCGGGAAGCTGTCCTATATCGATAAACTGGAAGCCAATCAGAAAAAGTCGGGTTGGGACGATGCCGTCACGGTAGGCGGCTGCACCCTTGACGGCCGGGAAATCGGGCTGGGTGTGATGGATTTTTCTTTTCTCGGCGCATCGATGGGCAGTGTGGTCGGCGAACGGATCACCTATCTCATTGAGCGCTGCACGAAAGAAGAACGTCCGGTGCTGCTGGTCTGCGCCTCCGGCGGTGCCCGCATGTATGAAGGTCTGCTGAGCCTGATGCAGATGGCGAAAACTTCCGCCGCACTCGCACGCCATGCAAAAGCCAAATTGCCGTTTATTCCGATTCTCACACACCCGACCATGGCTGGGGTGATGGCTTCATTTGCCACACTGGGGGATCTGATTGTGGCGGAGCCGGAAGCATTGATCGGGTTTGCCGGTCCGCGCGTCATCAAAGAAACCATTCAGCAGGATTTGCCGGAAGGGTTTCAGCGTTCTGAATTTCTGCAGGATCACGGCCTGATCGATAAAGTTATTCCCCGTTCGGAAATGCGCGAGCAGATGAGTCTGATTCTTGACTATCTTTGCGACGATTAAAATTGTACGGGCAGCGAATATAAGCAAAACAGTGAATCAGCGGATGACCGATCCGTTGTTTTTCCTGTCATTGCGGGCTGAGTATTTTTGACGTGAGCGAACCCTATAAAAAGCTCTTCTTAAGGACTGCCGCCGGCATTAAGCCCGGTCTTGAAGTGATTTCCGCCCTGCTTGAAGCATTGGATAATCCGCATCAGAAACTGGCGGTCATTCATGTGGCCGGTACCAACGGAAAAGGTTCCGTCTGTGCCATGATTGAATCCGTGTTGCGTGCATCGGGGTTTAAAACCGGGCTTTACACCTCTCCGCATCTGATCCGTTTTTCAGAGCGTTTTCGCATTAACGGGGAGGAAATTTCTGAAGAAAAACTCAACGACTATATTCGGGCGTTGGAAAAAACAGCGGATAAGGTGGAGGCGTCTACCGGTCTGCGCGGGGCCACATTTTTTGAGATTTCCACGGCTTTGGCTTTTCAGTATTTCGCTGCCGAAAAGGTCGATATCGCCATCATTGAAACCGGCATGGGCGGACGCTGGGACGCCACGAATGTGGTTATTCCGTTGCTTTCTGTGATTACGCATATCGATATTGACCACACCAATTTTCTGGGGAATACCCTGGAAAAAATCGCCGCCGAAAAAGCGGGCATCATCAAGCCGGGGCGTCCGGTGGTTTCTGCGCCGCAGAGCGATGCGGCGATGGGCGAGCTGGAAAAGACCGGTGTTCCGATCATTGCAAGTGCTGAGGCTGTTTCGGTTAACCGAATCGGCGCTCCGCAGAAACTGAAGATTGAGACACATTCGCAGAATCTGCCGCCGATTAATCTTCCGTTACTGGGGGGGTGTCAGCGTGAAAATGTGGGGGTGGCAGTGGCGGCTCTGGAAGTTTTTTCGGATATCGTTGGTGTCGAACTGGCATTTAAGAAGGGGTTGGAAACCGTCGAATGGGGGGCGCGTTTCCAGACGTTGGAAACGGAACCGCTGATCATTCTCGACGGTGCGCATAATCCGTCGGCCGGCCGCGCATTGGCAGATACGCTCAAGGAACTTTATCCGACAAGGCAGATCGGCTTTATCGTTGGTTTTTTGGACGACAAAGAATCTGTGGAATTTCTGCGCGAACTCAAACCGCTGGTTTCCAAGGCCTGGACGGTGGGTATTGATGCCCCGCGGGGGACTTCCGCTGAGCAGGCGGCGCTGCAGTGCAAAGTGGCCGGGATCGATGCTGAAGCCCGCCCTGTGGCCGAGGCCTGGTCTTCCGCGAAAAGGTGGGCGTCTGAAGCGAACCGTCTCGTTATTGTGACCGGTTCGCTCTATCTGAAAAGCATGCTTGAGATGAAGGTATAAAAAAAGGCGGAAGGATACGCCTTCCGCCTCTTTCTGTGTATATTCGCAGATTAGATCTGGAAAATACGGCGCAATCCAAAGGCCGCGATCAGGGTCAGGGCGGACAGTGTGATTGAGGAGGGTTCCGGAATGCTGACCTGGACCGGGGAGAAGCCGGTGTCGGCAAGAACTTCACTGGGGTCCCTGAATTCAAACATAAACAATGCGTTTCCAGTGCTGGCTTGTTTGCCTATTTCAAACTGATGGGAAGCGGTGCCGGTGGTCATAAACTGAGCTGCTGTTTCCGGATTATCAAATTCCGAGTTTTCACCGTTGTCCTTGATTGTGAGCATACCTGTGGTTTCATTCAGGCCTGTATGTATTATGCCGAATGAAAGTGAAATTCCTTACATTCACCCCGCGAAGTGGATAGGTGCAGAGGGCGGTATAACGGCGATACGAAGATGGCGCTTTGGGAGAGGGCACAAAAAAACCGCCTGGCAATGGGCGGTTCTTCAGGCTCAGATTGAGTCGTTCGGCTTAGTGACCTTCGTCAACAATATTGCCGGATTCAACCTGTTCGATGATTTTTGCATAGTCATCGTTCAGCGGGCAGCCGCATTTGTGGCCTTCTTCGACGGTGGCGTGAAGACGTGCCTGTTCGATGTGCCACGTAGCGACTTTCAGATGCTGATCAACATTCATGGTATTTCTCCTTAATTTCTTGGTTAGATCTCAATTAGTACTAATGCGGTCTAGAATAGCGTCCGGAATCCTGCAGGCAACTCCGAAATGTGAGAAATCGCAACACCTAATGCGCCGATGGTGCTTATAGAACAGGCTTATAAAGAATGACTGATTACGTTTTAGTTTGACTTGCCCCCGTTTCAACCCCTACACACTCCGAGCTATGTTATACGACGTTCCAGTAAATCTAGGCGATCGCTCCTACACCATCCATATCGGAGCGGGAATTTTGGACTCGATCGGCGCATGCTGTGCCGATGCGGGGCTCAAAGGTAAATGTTTAATCATCACCGATGAAAATGTCGGCGGGCACTATGCCGAAACGGTTTTCCAATCGTTGGAAAAATCGGGTTTTGCTCCGTCGGTGGTGACGCTTCCACCCGGTGAGCAGACCAAGTGCGGCGACCAGGTTTTTGCGTTATACAGCGAATGCATCAAGGCGGGGCTCGACCGGAAATCGTTTATTGTTGCGCTTGGCGGCGGGGTGATGGGCGATCTTGCGGGGTTCGTGGCGGCTTCGTTTCTGCGCGGCATTCCATTTGTGCAGGTGCCGACATCGCTGCTCGCGATGGTTGACAGCTCGGTCGGCGGAAAAACCGGCATCAATATTCCGGAGGGTAAAAACCTCGTTGGCGCATTCTATCAGCCTGAACTGGTGATGGCCGATCTGGATACCCTTAAAACGCTGCCGCCGCGTGAATATGCCGCCGGATTGGCGGAAATCGTGAAATACGGAATCATTTACGATGCGCCGTTTTTCCAGACGCTGGAAGAGCATGTGGAAAAACTTCCAGATGTTGGAAACGCGGAACTGCTGGCGAAAATGGTCGGTCGTTCATGCGAGGTGAAGGCCGAGGTGGTTGCGCAGGATGAGCGCGAGGGCGGGCTTCGGGCTATTTTGAACTTCGGACACACGGTGGGTCATGCCATTGAAAAGGTGGCGGGTTACGGCGAATATGTGCATGGTGAAGCGGTGGCGATCGGGTCGGTTTATGCGGCACGCGCTTCGGTGGAATTGTCCGGGCTTCCGCAGGCTGATGCGGACCGCATTGAAAAGCTTTTTATTGATCTGAATCTGCCGGTTCGCGCACCGGGGCTGGAGTGGGCCAAATTGCGTGCGGCGCTGGCGGTCGATAAAAAGACGATTGGCGGCATGCCTAAATTTGTGCTGGCTTCCGAAATCGGAACTGTGACCTTTGGCAATGAAGTGCCGGAAGAGCTGATGGAACGAATCTGGAATGAAATGGGCTAATGCAGGAGCGCCTCGCCTATATTACCTTGAATATGATCGAAGGGCTGGGGCCGGTAAGTGTCCGGCGCCTTATCGATTGTCTGGGGTCGCCGCGGGCGATTCTGGAAGCCGACCGTGAGGAGCTGATGAAGGCGCGGGGGGTGGGCGAAAAGCTGGCTTTGAAAATTATTACCCAACGCGATTCGATTGATGCCGAGGCCGAAATTGATCGGGCGGCGGCGTTGGGGGCGCAGATTATCACTCCGATGGATAAGGGGTATCCGGAAGCGCTGAAAGCGATTCATGATCCGCCGCTGGCTCTTTATATGAAGGGTGATTTGGTTCCGGAGGATGGAAAAGCTCTGGCGATTGTCGGTTCGCGCTCAACGTCGCAGTATGGACTGAAAGCGGCAGATCGCTTTGCTTTTCAGTTGGGGCAGACCGGATTTACGGTGGTCAGCGGTTTGGCACGGGGTACGGATACCGCCGCGCACCGTGGTGCATTGAAAAGCAGCGGGCGGACGGTTGCGGTGCTGGGCGGCGCAATTGACCGGCTTTATCCGCCGGAAAATGCGGAGCTGGCCGAGCAGATTGCAAAACAGGGTGCAGTGATTTCGGAATATCCGCTGGGGCGCCAGGCCGACCGCATGACGTTTCCGTACCGGAACCGGATTATCAGCGGACTGAGCATGGGCGTGCTGTTGATTGAGTCGGATGTCAAAGGCGGTTCGATGCATACGGCCGATGCGGCGACGGAGCAGGGGCGTACGGTTTTTGCGTTGCCGGGGCGGATTGATACGCCGGGTGCAAAAGGTCCGCATCTTTTAATTAAGAACGGAGCCAAGCTGGTCCAGTCGCTGGATGATATTTTAGAGGAATATGAACTGCTGCTTCCGGCGGAGGAGCTGGAGATGCCGGCGTCGGCCACTGCGGCGAGGCCGGATGTTCCGCTGACAGAGCAGGAAAGCAAAGTGGTGGAAGCCCTTTGGCAGGAACCGCTGGATGTCGATGCGCTTGCGCGCAGAATAGGTATGGCGAGTCATGAGCTGAGCGGTTTGCTGCTCGGTCTGGAAATGAAGCGGGTCATTAAGACGCTCCCCGGAAAAGTCGTGGAGCTGTCAGATGATTTGAGAACAGGATTTAGGTAAGCACTGATCTGCGCTGATTGGCATGAATTCCAAATCAGCGAAAATCAGTGATAATCAGCGGTTTGAATAACAGTAGGAATAACAATGAGTAAAAATTTGGTAATTGTGGAGTCGCCGGCAAAGGCGAAAAAGATCAACCAGTTTCTGGGCAAGGATTACAGTGTGATGGCCTCGGTGGGTCATGTGCGTGATCTGCCGGCAAAAAAACTCGGTGTTGATGTGGAAAAAGAATTTGAGCCGGAATATGTCAGTACAGCGCGCGGTAAAAAGGTGTTGAAGGAGCTGAAGGATGAGGCGAAGAAATGTGAAAAAGTCTATCTCGCGCCTGACCCGGACCGCGAAGGGGAGGCCATTGCGTGGCATCTCTATGAGGCGCTGAAGAAAACGGTCGGCGAGGAAAACTTCTACCGGGTCACCTATAACGAGATCACCAAGCCTGCGATTCTGGCTGCGTTTGAACAGCCGGAGCAGATCGATATGGATCGTGTGAATGCACAGCAGGCCCGCCGTATTCTGGACCGGCTTGTCGGTTTCCAGGGCAGTCCGGTAGTGCGCAAGCAGATCCGCGGAGCCCAGAGTGTCGGCCGCGTACAGACCGTGGCATTGCGATTGGTTGTTGAACGCGAGAACGAGATCGAAAATTTTAAGCCGGAAACGTATTTCACGGTCGGTGCCCAGGTGCGCAAACAGGAGCAGCCGCTGGATCCTTTTTCAGTGAAACTTGCACGGATTAATAATGAACCGATCGGCGTGAAAGACCGTAAATTGCTGCCGGGAGCCGTGAAGACGCAGGAGCAGCTGGAGGCTATTCAGAAAGAGCTCGATTCCAGCGCCATGAAAGTCAGTGATGTCATCACGAAAGAAGTGACCCGCCGGGCGCGTCCGCCGTTCATCACGTCCACGCTTCAACAGTCGGCTTCCGGTTCGCTGGGGTTTGCTCCGGCGCGTACGATGGGGATTGCGCAGAAGCTGTATGAAAGCGGATTGATCACTTATATGCGTACTGATTCGTTCAACATTGCAAAATCGGCGCAGGAGGAAGGCCGCGAGTTTATCAAGAGCAATTACGGCGCAGAGTACCTTCCGGAAAAACCGAATTTCTATAAGAGTAAAGGGGCCGCGCAGGAAGCCCATGAAGCCATCCGTCCGACGGATGTGACGGTTGAGCCGGGGCGGGAAGGGATTAAACTGGAAGCTGCTGAGCAGAAGCTCTATCGCCTGATCTGGGAGCGTTTCGTGGCCTCGCAGATGGTACCGGCAAAAATCAACCGACGTACGATTGAAGTCGAGGCCGGTTCGGAAAATACCTATCTGTTCCGCGCGACGGCATCCGAGATTGCGTTTCCCGGTTATATGAAGGCCTCCGGTATTGAAGCGGCTGCGGATAAGCCGAAAGAGGGAGAGGATAACGCCGAAACGGAAAAAATTCCGCCGCTCACCAAAGGAGAGGGGCTGGATGTGCTGGACTGGCTGACGGAACAGAAGGAAACGAAGCCGGTTGCCCGCTACACCGAGGCCTCGCTGATTCGGGCATTGGAAGAAAATGGTGTGGGCCGTCCGTCGACCTATGCGGCGATTATGTCGAAGCTCGACGAGCGCGAATATGTAATTAAGGAAAAGCGCTCGCTGATTCCGACGGATCTGGGCAAGGAACTGGTTACCCTGGTGCTGCGTACCGAGGCCAAACTGAAGCACGAGAATAAAATCGATTTGTTCGAAGCCCGCTTTACAGCCGATATGGAAACGAAGCTTGATGAAGTGGAGGAAGGTAAAATCGAGTGGACGGAGATGATGAAGGAGTTTTATCCGTCGCTCCTCGAATGGATCGAGCATGCGAAAGAAACGGCGGAGCCGGCTTTTGTTGAAAAATGTTTCCAGGCATTGGAAAATGTTACCGAGTGGGCGCCGGCGGTGAAGTCCGGTCGGCGTACATACGACGACAATAAGACCTTTCTTGATCTGAAAGAGAAGGTGGCCGAGGGCGAGCTGCTTTCCAAACGCCAAGGGGAAATGCTGCACAAAATGTGCTGTCGTTATATGAAGCAGGTTCCGGAGACGCTGGTGAAAGAACTTGAACTGGTGGAACCGGAAGCTGTGCGGGGCGATACGCCGCGTAAACTCGAACTGCTGGCCAAGGTGAAATTTGATGAGCCGCAGAAGGTGGGTAAGCGTACCTATGATGATAAAAAATTTGTGACCTCGCTGGGAGATCAGATCACCATGGGCAAGCGTCTGTCGGAAAGGCAGGTGGCCTATCTCGATACACTGCTGACTAAATATTCGGACCAGATTGAAAATTTCGAAGCGGTTAAGGCCGAGTTCAAACTGGGAGAAAAGGTGGAGGTTGAAGCTGATCCTTCCACCGCGCCGGTGCTGGCCATGATGGAACAGGTTACAGAATGGGCGGAACCGACCAAGCGCGGGAAACGCGAATTCAATGATAAAACATTCTATGAATCGCTATCCTCTCAGTTTAAGGGCAAGGGGTCATTATCAGACCGGCAGCTGGCGGCCCTGAAGAAAATGGCGGCGCGTTATGCGGACCAGATTCCGAATTATGCGGAAATGCAGGATCAATATGGCCTGCCTGCCCCCCGCAAGCCCAAGCCGAAAAAAGAAGAGGCCGCTACTGAGGAATAGCTGAAGCACACGAAATACACGACTGCGCTAAATGAGCTCTTTCGTGTGTTTCGTGTAGTTCGCGGTTAATTATGATCGACCCGTGTGTTAAACATTTTATCCAGTATCTGGAGGCGGAAAAAAATGCCTCGGAGCACACGATCAGCAATTATCTCATCGATATCCGGCAGTTCTGTGAAATTGTCTGGGGCGAGGAGGCGACGGCACCTTTCAAGTGGAAGAGTGCGGATCGGTTTTCCGCGCGTAAATTTCTGGTCTTTTTTCAGAAGCTGGAAATGGCACCAACCACGACAGGCCGAAAGCTTTCCGCCCTGCGATCATTTTATAAGTTCCTGTTGCGGGAGGAGTATGTGGATCAGAATCCTTTCAGTGGTCTCAACTTGCCCAAGAAGGGAAACTATCTGCCGCAGATTCTATCCGTGGATGAAGTGGGCCGTCTGCTGGATGCGCCGGTTCAATTTGATGAGCAGCAGACTGGTTCTTCAAACCCGAAAGTGAAGATCTGGCGCGAATATATGGTGGCGCGCGATTCCGCGATTCTGGAAATGCTCTATTCCACCGGAATGCGTATCAACGAACTCGTTCAGTTACCGGAAGAAAGTGTGGATTTACTTTCGGGTGTCGCGCGTGTGCGGGGAAAAGGGAAGAAGGAGCGGCTCTGTCCGCTGGGCGCGCCGGCAACGCGCACGCTGATGAAAAATCTCGAATTGCGGGAGAATGTGTGGTTGCTCGAAGGAAAAAAGAATGTGCGCAGCCCGGTTTTTCTGAATAAAAACGGCGGACCGATTACGGCGCGGTCGATTGAACGCATGATGAAGAAATATGTGCTGTTTTGCGGGCTCAACGCCGAGCTGACCCCGCACAGTCTTCGGCACAGTTTTGCGACCCACCTGCTGGATGCCGGCGCGGACCTGCGCAGTGTGCAGGAGTTGCTCGGTCATGCCTCGCTCTCTACGACCCAGATCTACACGCACGTTTCCGTCGAGCGCCTCAAAGAGGTTTACCAGCTGGCTCATCCTCGCGCCTGAAGGACGGAATGTCCGGTTTTTATAGGGGTTTTGGCGCGTTTTAAATTTATCCTTTTTTCCCGCTTGCCATTTAAACGCGGATTCGTACACTACGCTCTTCTTTGGTCGATACGGGGTGTGGCTCAGTCTGGTAGAGCGCTACGTTCGGGACGTAGAAGTCGCTGGTTCGAATCCAGTCACCCCGACCATATTTACAGGTTTTGAACCTGTCCGCCGGAGTTCCCGAGCCGGTGGAAAAAGGCGAGATAGCTCAGTCGGTAGAGCAGCGGATTGAAAATCCGCGTGTCCCCAGTTCGATTCTGGGTCTCGCCACCACTTTGAACCCCTTGTCCTTTCTGTGATGAGGGGTTTATTTTTTACAAAAATTCTTGCGGCTTCAGGAGTTGCAATCAGTCTCAGAATACGATCCTCAGTAATATTCAAGATTTTTATATCCCGCGGTTCTTGAAGGAGTTCTAATGATTATCCTGATAAAGAAGGAGGGCTGTCCTTCAAAAAACGGGCCGTTTCGCGCGACGGTTGGTTTCCGGATATCACATGGTGCTTATGGACCTGCTCCATGTTTTATTTGTCATGTAGAGTACTGCGTATTAACCTGAAAAAAGTATGGATAGCGACTACAAAGACCTTGGGGAGGAGTTTGCAACGCGATGGCGGGCGTTAGGTGACTTCTTCGATCCGGCTAACTGCACTTTTGATCCGGGAGAGCAGCGGGACTTGAACCCTATTCTGGAAGGGTTAAAACGTGAATCGAAACATTATACAGAACCGGTTTTTGTATGTGAAGGGGGGGAAAAACAGATTTTTAAGGTGCGGGATCTGCGGACCGACCGACTCGTGGCGATGGCCAAGCCGCTGAAAAGAGCGAGCGATTCAGATAAGGAGCAGTTTCTGCGGGAAGCGCGGCTGACTGCTTGTCTGCAGCACCCGAATATCATGTCTATTTATGATCAGGGAATTGATGAAGAGGGAGTTCCTTATTTCACCATGGAGTTTGTCCCCGGGGACAATCTTAAGGAGATTGTGGAGAAGCTTGTTGGCCGTGATCCCGAATATGTGAAGCGCTATCCACGTGAGCGTCTGCTCGAAATCTTTATCAAAATCTGTGATGCGGTTTCCTACGCCCACTCGCGGGGCGTAGTGCATCTGGATGTCAAGCCGGCGAATATTAAGGTGGGGCCTTTTGGCGAGGCGGTTCTCTGTGATTGGGGGCTTTCGAAAATTTTATCGAACGGATTTGATGAGGAGGGGATTGACGGAGGGCGTGCCGACGACCTTCCGAACAGCGATCTGCTTAACGATCTCACTCCCAGCGGAACCGTGAAGGGTACACCCGGATTTATTGCGCCGGAGCAGGTTGACGGTTCTGCTGTCATTTCGGAGCAGACTGATGTCTATGCCCTCGGGGCGGTGCTCTATTTTATTCTGGCCTATAGCCCGCCGATCAGTGGTGGCTCATTTCATGACATTCTCCGAAAAACCGTCAAAGGTGAACTGACTCCTTTGTCGAAATCGGCTTCGGGACGGTTTATTCCCAAAGGGCTGGATGCTGTGGCCATGAAAGCACTTGAGTTGAAACTGGCCGATCGCTACGGCTCGGTACGTGAACTGCGGGAGGAGCTCGATCGGTTTCTTTTAGGCTTTGCCACCGAGGCCCAGCACGCGGGCTGGCTGGATCGAACCGTCTTGCTGTTTAAGCGCAGGCCGGTGGTATTCAGGGTCATCGGCATCTCCTGTGTTCTTCTTGTGCTGGTGTTGATTTTTTCGTTTGCGCGGGTGGTTCATGTCAAGCAACTCGCCGTTGCTGCCCGAGAGCAGGCCGAGGAAAATCTGCGCTTATACAAAGACGAATCCTCACGTTCAAAAATGCTTGCTGACAGTATCAGTGCCGTTGCGGTGGATCTGCATAATCGTGATAACTATCTTGAAGCGTCAGGAAAGGCACGTCTTCTGGCGGTGCAGCTTGATCAGGAGACCGATCCCGATAAACGAGCCTTCCTTGCTCATGATCTGGCCATGCTCAATTTTGTTCGCCAGAATTTTAGAAAGGCCACTAATTTTTTTGAACTTTCCGAGGTTCTTCCGGAGCACGATATTTTCTATGAGCTATCGCTCAAGTATGCGCCTTTCAAGTCGCGCGACAGGGATTGGCTGGATCCGGTCGAGCTGCGCGATATCATTCTGGCCATTCCGGCAAGAAACGACAATGTGGCCTACTCGATGGCGTTTTACTATCTGCGTACAAAGTCGAAGAATCTCATCAAGGAGAAAGAGGTTCTTCCATTGATTGAAACTCTGCTGGACCGCCTTAACCATCAGGGATGGTATGCGGAACAAACGGATACGCTTTCGTTGGAGCCTACGGATAAGGGGTGGGCATTATCGCTGGCGCGGAGTCCTTATGTTGTATTCAATCTTCCGCTTCCAGTGGCCAAAACTGAAACCAATGTTCTCAATCCGCTTGGTCTCTATTCGCTGGATATGAGTTATAGCGCATTGTCAGATCCAAGTCATTTGAACGGAACGGGAATCAAGGTGCTGGATATTCGCGGCATCACCACGTGGACGCGTCCGCAGATTCGTCTGCTGTTCGGATTACAACTTGAAACGCTGATTCATTCACTGGATGAGTCAGATGAGTTTCTTGCTGAAATTCTTCCGGATGTTGAGCTGATCCGCGTGAATGCGGCTTTGTAACTGTTACTGCAGATCCTCGCGCAACTGTTGGATTTCTGCAAAGAAACGGGACTTTACCCGGGCTTTCAGGGTATTGATTGAGTTGCGGGCAATGCCGGTTCGCCGTGCGATTTCATCGGGAGGGACTCCCTCTATGCTCAGCCGGAAAACCTCCATCGCCTTTTTGCTGAAGTGCGGTTCTATTTTTTTCAAGGCCAGATTGGTAAGGTGAATCTGCCACTCTCTTTCGGCAATCTTCTCGATTTCGGGCAGGCGGATTGAATTAAGGTAATTCATCGAGGCATCAGCCACCGCCCGGGTTTCCCGATCCTGTCTGCGCGACCGTGAACGAATGAACTGTTTGACTTCATTTTTGGCGACCATTGCCAGATAACTGCGGAAGCGACGAATCTGATCCGTATCCATTTGAGGCAGCTTTTTCCACAGTTTAACCATCACCTTCTGGTGAATTTCCTCGGTGTCGTGTTCGGAAATATTCATGTTTCGGATCACGGCGTAGATATAGTGCGTGTAGATATTGGCAAACTCTTTCCACGCGGACTCGTTATACTGATCCTTCACCCGTTCAATCAGTGTTTTTCGGGTTGAGTAGGTTTGGGTGCTGTTATCTGAATGATCCATCTTCATGTCATCAACTTAATCAAAAGTGTTTTGAACGCAAATGAAATCGAGACGCCTGCATCATTTTGATTTATGAAAAATTCAGCCATCGGTACAGATGAAGAAAGTTGTTCACCGCAGGAAGGACGGCGGCATCTTTAAATCGAACTGGCTCTGTAACGCTGCAGCAGCGCGTCAGAAAGAGGATGGATGATAATCAGGAAATAGAAACTTGGAACCCTCATATATTGAAGTCCTTGCGAAATAAATTTTCGCGAAAGAGGGCGGATTGAAACCATCACCGTTAAGTAGGCAGGACGAATGAATTGGATAAGAAAAATGGCGCTGTTGATCGTGATGACTGTTGCGGTTTTTCAAGGGTTGGTCAGTGTTGCCGATGAAATCTTTAAATCCGGGACCGGGACGCTGTCTATCGAGCTGCCGTTGGATCAGTCGCATCCACTGCAGAAAGCGGTTTACGGGGTGAACAATCTGCTGATTTCGCGCCCGCTTGGGTATCAGCATCCCGGGTTTATAAAAGCGTATGAATACGCCGGCTGTCCGGTGATTCGTTATCCGGGTGGAACATCGGCCAATTATATTAACCACATGACCGGCTATTTCGATATTCATAAAGCAGCGGGGTTTCATGTCCCGGAATATGAGCGGGCGAATCGTGGAATTCTGAAACAAAAGGACGGTTTTCAGGTGGAGGAATTCCTTGGGTTTGTGGCGGAGACGGGAGCCCGTTTCAATCTGGTGCTGAACATTTGCACGATGACCTACGCGGAAAATGAAGCCTATATGCAACGTCTTCAGAGGGCTGGAGCAAAACTTGAATTTGTTGAGTTGGGAAATGAGCTCTATTACGGCGGTCCCAATCGGGGGTATGGGTATTTTTATCCGGAGGCCTCAGATTATGCCGTAGGTATGGAAAAGTATGCTCATATGATTCGGTCCTATTTCCCCGAAGCAAAAATCGGTGTTATTATTCCGGCTGAGATTTTCCAGCATCTGGATTTTACGACAGAGAAGCAGAATCGGTTTGGTCAGTGGGTTACTGCACTTCAGAAATACGACTACTACGATGCGGTGATCATGCATATGTACAGCAAGATCGGGGTGTCACTGAAGGATGGCAAACAGCCAGCCGGTTATGAAGAAGCCTATCGTAATGCACTGAGCTACATGGATAGCCGGTTTGGTCATGCGGTTAAAAAAGTGAAAGGCTATTTTCCGGGGAAAAAAATATGGGTCACCGAATATGCGTTGGCTTCTGTTTTCGGAAAAGATGCAAAAACCGCACCGTTTAAGGATATCAGCCAGACGCATGCGGGCAATCTTGGGGCATGTGCCTTTACACTTAAGCTGTTTTCTGAAGCGTCGATTGAACTGGCCAGCCGTCATTCTTTTTCAGGAATGGTTGATCTGATGGATAGGAAGAATCTGATGTCCGGAGGAGGTCGTGTCGTGCCGAATTCCGTTCTTGATTTTTTTAAACTCTATTCAGAAGTTGTTCAGGGGGGAGACCGGTTCCTGACCCCTCTTATTCAAGGGGGACACACCTATACCGGGAATGAAGACGGTGAGTATCCGGATATTGCCGCAGGATATTTTTTTACTGAAAATTACGGAAGGCTGGTGCTGATCAATAAAGGTGTAATGGAGTATACGGTCGGGCCGATAACTTCAGATAACACTCCGGCAACGATTGTTGCATGCCGTCAAATTTCACCGAAACGGAACCTTTCCATTGAGGAAGCCCTGGCATCGAAAGATGCCGTTAAGCAGCATGAGTTGGCTCAATCTGAACTGAGAAATATTATTCTGCCTCCACTGTCGGTAACACTTATTACATTAGAGCAGGAGCCGTTAGCTCCTGATTCTATCGGTCTTTTAAAATAAATAGGAATTATGAATTATGAAGCCCGGATATACACTTGTTGCATTATGTTTGATATGCACTTCATCATTGGCATCACGCCCGAATATTTTATTTATAGCCATAGATGATCTGCGGCCGGAGTTGAATTGCTATGGCGCAACGCAGATTATTTCGCCGAACATTGATCAGCTGGCCGAGCGCGGGCTGGTGTTTAACCGGGCCTATTGCAACGTGCCGGTTTGCGGAGCATCTCGCGCCAGCTTGCTCACGGGACTTCATCCTTTACCTGATCGTTTCACTACCTATGGGTCACGCGTCGATGAGGATGCTGCCGGAATTGTTACGCTTCCCCAGCATTTTAAAGAGAACGGGTACTATACCGCCGGTGTAGGAAAGTTGTTTCATCATCCCGATGATGGACTTAAAAGCTGGACGGTTCTTCCTGTTCGGCCGGACTATCCAAATGATCTGGCGGTGCAGGAGGAGTGGCGCGATTACCGCAGTGCGGAATATGTCGGACTTCATGAACTGGAACGTCCCGGCGGAGCAGTGGGGCCGGCCTGGGAAGCTGCTGATGTGGAGGATGATGCTTATTATGACGGGAAGACCACAACGTTAGCGCTTTCACGACTTGAGATAATGGCAAATCAGGATAAACCCTTCTTTTTGGGGGTAGGGTTTATTCGTCCGCATCTCCCATTCAATGTTCCGAAAAAATATTGGGATCTTTATCCCGAAGAAAGTATTACGCTGGCTGATAATCCGACCATGCCGGAAGGGGCTCCGAAAGAAGCGGACTTTAATTCGGGAGAGTTGCGGTCGTATAGCAATATTCCTCGTGGAAAAAATGAGTTGGTGCTGGACCCGGAAACCGCAAAGAATCTGCGCCGCGGCTATTATGCCTGTGTAAGTTATGTGGATACGCAGATCGGAAAGATCATGAAAAAACTGAATGCACTGGGGCTTGCTGATAATACAATCATCATCGTATGGGGGGATCATGGCTGGAGTTTAGGAGAGCATTCGCATTGGGGTAAGCATACCTGTTTCAATAATGCGGTTCAGACGCCGTTGATCATGCATGTTCCGGGAGGGGTGTCGGGAAAGAAAAGTGAATCATTAATTGAGTTTGTAGATCTCTATCCAACGCTTTGTGATTTGGCTGGACTTCAAAAACCGGATCATCTGCAAGGGCGCAGCCTGGTTCCGGTGCTGAACGATCCTGAAGCTCAGGTGAATGACTATGTTTTTGCTCGCTGGCATAATGGGGAGACCATTGTCTCATCCCGTTTCAACTATACAGAGTATTATAATAAGAATGGAAAGATGATATCGAATATGCTGTACGATCGGTTTAAAGATCCCGAAGAAAACGTAAATATTGTGAATAACCCTGAATACAAATCCATTGTGAATAAACTGTCGGCTGCACTTGAAAAACATATTTCTGAAAGACGGTAAATATATGCGATGCACGTTTTTGTTAATGGGAATGTGGGTGTTGCTTCTTGGAGGAACGTTCACTTATGGGAGGTCTGAATCCAAATTGGATATAACGTTGCGACTGGATGAACGGACCGATTTGCAGAAGAGTGTTTTCGGAGCGAACTGTCTCCTGATCGGTCGCCCGGTTTGGTATGACCATCCGGAATTTATAAAACGCTATGAAGAAGCAGGAACACCTTTTTTCCGTTTCCCCGGTGGTACACCGGCAAACTATTACAATCCCTTCAAAGGGATTAACGATGAAATCCCTGAGTCCGGTCGCGATTATGCGCGCAGGAATCAGGAGATTCTGGAGCGGACCAATGGTAAGGGGCAGACGCCTGCCGGCTTTTTTCGTTTTGCAAAAAAGACCGAGGCCCGTTACAGCGTCGTGGTGAACATGAGTACCCTGAGTGTCGAGGAGAATAAAAAGTGGTTAACCGAAGCAAAACGCAGGGGAGCGGATATCGCCGCCTTCGAACTGGGCAATGAGCTCTATTTCGGCAGTTACCGATGGGCGTTCCAAACACCGGAGGATTATCTGGAGTGCGCAAAGAAAACGACGGGAATGCTGAGGCGTATTTATCCCAAGGCCAAAATCGGTGTTCTGGTGCCCAGTCATATCTATACCGATGAATCGTTTCTAAGCGATGATGTTCCGGCGGGATTAAGACGACAGGAGGAGTGGATGGAGATGTTGCGGGGAGAGGATTTTTTCGACTCCGTGGTTATCCACCTTTATAATACGGTCGGGATGGATGGAAAAACGAAGCGAAAGAATTTTCTGCCTTACCCGGAAGCGTATAAGCATGCGCTGGCGCATCTGAATCACAGTCTGGATATTACCTGTGATCTGCTTGAAAACGAATTTCCCGGCAAGTCGATCTGGATCACGGAATATGGTCTCGGCGGTTTTTCCGGGGATCTTAGAAGTTATAAGCTGCGGGGTTCGCATTTGGGCGGTTTGTTCAGCGGGCTGATGCTGATGAAGTTTTTTGAACGTCCGTCTGTGGAAGTTTCCAGTTGGCATTCGTTCAGCCATTTTTTCGACTATATCGGCGGAGAACAGGGATTGGGCGAAGAGCCGCATTTGCTTTACCACCATTTTAAGTTTTTCGCGGAGCCCGTGAATAAGAGCGATTATTATGCCCCGGTGAATATTGCAGGATGCCGGAAGCGGGAAGGCACCCCGCGGCATCCCGGTCAATATCCTGAAGTGGAGGGGGGCGGTTTTTTCAGTCGTTCCGGCGGGTATCTGGTGTTGATTAATAAACTGGATACGCCGTATCGCCTGGATCAATTCGAGGCTTTGTATAAAGGCCGGCAACGAAAAGTAACCTTTGTGAGGGGACTGCAGCTTCGTCCGAGGGAAGATCAGGAGCTTTCCACGGCGCTCAGGGATCAGGTTAAACTTTCGGAAGTTGAGTTTGAGGGTGCTGATTTGAATGCCGTTGAAATTGCACCGTATTCCATTACGCGTCTCGAATTTGAATGGCGCTAGCAGGGCGTCTTATATAGCCCTTCACGCGTGGCAATCACGTGGCAGGTCCGGGGAGATTCTGACCCAAACCGATTTCATTCGACCGAAACGGCAAATGTCGTTCATGAATGCCGTTTAACGGCATCTACTATTAAACGAAGGTTTAAAAATGAGGTGGAAATGAATGTTAGCCGTTTGTTGTGTGCTGCAGGTGCATTGCTGGTTTCAGCCGTCTGGGCGGAAGCGTATACCAATGTAATTATCGTTATGGCCGATGATTTTGGTTATGAATGCGTTGAGGACTATGGCGGAGAATCTTATTCTACTCCTGAAATGTCTGAAATGGCCCTTGAAGGAGTGCGGTTTGAACATGCGCATTCGCAACCCATTTGTACACCTTCCCGCGTTCAGATTATGTCTGGAAAATACAACGTTCGGAATTATACCAAGTTTGCCACGCTGGATCAGAGTCAGGATACGTTCGGGAATCCATTTAAGAATGCAGGTTATGAAACCTGTATTGTCGGTAAATGGCAGTTGGGAGGAAATCAACAGACCCTTGAAAACTTTGGTTTTGATCATCACTGTGTCTGGCGTATGGGTTCGGCCAATCAGGAACGGTATTGGGGACCTATTTTTGAAGTGGATGGGGAAAGTAAGTCGTATCCAGGGCAATATGGCCCTGATATCCAGCAGAACTATGTCACAAATTTTATTCAGGGATGTATTGATGAAGATAAACCGTTTTTCCTCTACTACCCCATTTTGTTGACGCACTCTCCCTATCAGCCAACCCCTGACTCCGCCATTGTGAGTACACCCGGATGGGATTCTACGTATTGGACGGAGGCTCAGTCGGAGACCAATTATTTTGGTGATATGGTTGAATATATGGACAAGCAGCTGGGGGAGCTGCGTGATTTCCTGGAGCAAAAAGGCATCGATGATGAAACGCTGCTGATTTTTACGGGGGACAACGGAACCGGAATGTCGATTTATTCGATGCAGAATGGGGTATTGGTTCGAGGAGGCAAGGGGCAGACGAAAGAGTCGGGAACGCGCGTTCCATTATTTGCCGCCATGCCGGGGACCGTGCAGTCCAATCTGGTTGTTTCTCCGATTGTTGATTTTTCCGATATCTATGCAACGATTATGGATATTACAGATCTTCCGTACATTCCCGGGGAAGAGGATGATAAAGATGGAGTCAGTTTTCTTCCTCAACTGAAAGGGGATGCCGGCACACCACGGGATCACAGCTATTGCTGGTACATGAAGCGTACGGATATGACGGATATCCGTCAGTTTGTTCAGGATGAAACCTATAAACTGTATATAACCGGTAAGTTTTACAATAAAACAAACGACGTGCTGGAAACCACTTCGCTTGCGGATGGGGTGCTTACTCCCGGTGAGCTGGCGCTGAAATCCTATTTCAACAGTCTGCTGATGCAGTACGATGCATTGCGGCCGGACGGGATTCCCTATAACAACAGCATTCCATATCCAATCCCTGGAAAGATCGAGGCCGAGTACTACGATTATGGCTTGGAAGGGATCACCTATCATGATTCCACCGAAGATTCCAATGCAGGAGGAGATAAGCGGACTGATGATGTTGATATTCATACGGTTGGCGGAGCGACTGTTATTGATGAAATTTCAGCAGGAGAGTGGCTGGAATATACCGTGAACGTCGAAACGAATGGTACGTATGCGATCGTTGTTCGCTACGCTGCCGAATCTGCGGGAGGTCGTCTTCATTTCGAGGTGAATGGTGTGCCGGTTTCCGGAACGCTAGAACTGCCGGCTACCGGCTCTTTTTCGACATATTCAACCGTTGAGATCAACGATGTGCAGCTTTCAGGCGGAACCCGCAAGCTGACCATGGTGTTTGATCAACCCGGAATGAGTATAGACCGTTTTACAGCGAGTTATGTCGGCCCTCCGGGTTCCTTGCCGCAACCTCCGGTCAGTGCCACTTTAATCGATTATCAGCATGAAGATTCAGACCGTAATACCACCTTGCCGAATTTGGAAAATGGCGGTACTGATCAAACGGGCTGGAATGCCGATTCTGTCTACATCAACCCGACCGGGTCCGGAGATCTAAAGATCGAAGAGCCTGCGAGTGGCGGTAATATTCAGTTCAATCTTTCTGCTCCGCTGACCAATGGGATGGTTGAAGTGGAATTTCGAATTTCCAGTTATGACCTTACGGGAATCTCCAATATCCGTGATGGCATGGGCTTTGAACTGTGGAGCGCAACGCAAAGCGCGAACCAGTCCGTTAAAATGAAAACGGAATGGTTCACCTCCGGAGCGCGCTTGAGAATGGCCGGGCCGAATGCAGATGGAAGCGGCTTTCAATATCCTTCGGTTTCTCTGGGATCAGATGCTTCCACCAATGGAATTATCTACCGTTTCGAAGCTGATCTCGATGCCGGAACATATCAGGTCTTTTCCAAACGGGATTCTGATACGGAATTCAGTGCAATGGGTGTTCCCGGCGTATGCAGCAACATCACGCAGGTGCGCCTGCAAACCACGGCGAATCCGGCCTGGCCTTCCGGCACCTTTGTGAATATTGATTACTTTACGTTGAAACAAATACTGCCGGAGACCGGAGGACTTGTTTTTGCAGACTGGGCGGCGCAATTTCCAACTCTTGGAGCTCTGACGAACTCTACCGATAATCCCGACGGTGACGCATTCAACAATCTCTATGAATTCGCATTTGGAGGCATTCCGACAAATCGTGAAAATCTGGGACATTTACCGGTTTTCCAGGCATTGGAAGACAGTACCGGCCACTGGTTTGAGTTTGTTTACGCCCGCCGCATCAATCCGGAACAGTCGGGTCTCGTGTATACACTTGAAAAAAATACAAATCTGGTAGACGGCATCTGGAACAGTGCCAGTAACGAGCTGGTTGCCGTTGGAATCCTTGATGAAAATTTTGAGGTGGTCACGAATCGTTTTCCAACTGCCGAACTTGGGGCCCAATTTATTCAGCTTCAGGTTGATGAGCTGTAAACTTAGTTGAAAGGAATAGAAATGAATCGTAGGAGTTTTGTAGCAGGAGTTGGTGTTTCAGCGGTCGTGGTACCCCGGGTGTGGGCTGGGGCAGCGGAGAAACCGAATATTATTTTTGTGATGTCGGATGATCATACCTCTCAGGCGGTAGGGGTGTATGGTGGCCGGCTGGCGAAACTGAATCCTACGCCGACCATTGATGCACTTGCAAACGATGGGATCGTGATGGAAAACGCATTCTGTACCAATGCCATCTGTACGCCCAGCCGGGCCTGCATCATGACCGGGCAATACAGTGCGGTGAATGGCTGCCCGACCCTTAACGATGCACTTCCGCCCGAGCGGCAATACCTTTCCATGGAAATGAATAAGGCCGGCTATCAAACGGCCATTGTTGGGAAATGGCATCTGCATAAACGACCTTCAACTTTCGATTACTATAAAGTACTGCCCGGGCAGGGAACCTATTTTGATCCGGTTTTCTATGAAAAGGGCGCCAGGGGAACGATTCAGCAAGGCCGGAAAAAGTATGGGCCTGACGCGGTGCAGATGAAGGGACATTCTTCGGACTGCATTGCCGATTCCGCATTGGAGTGGTTTAAGACGAAGCGCGATCCGAACCAACCCTTTTTCCTGAAGTTGCACTTCAAAGCACCGCATGATTATTTTGAATATGCGCCGCGCTATGAATCCTACCTGGCCGATGTGGATATTCCGGAACCGGCCAATATGTGGGACCAGAAAAGAAACGGATCGATCGCCACGGGCGGTGCCAACGATGAATTGCGTCACATCATCGGAACTTCCGTGGGTCGCAGGAATCATCGGCGCAACTATGCTGAGGATCCGCACACCCCCTGGGCGGATAAGATTGATCATAATTTGAGCGACGAGGAGATCACGAAACAGGCCTATCAACTATACATGAAGGCCTATTTGCGTTGTGTGAAAGGGGTAGATGATAACCTTAAGCGAGTAATAGATTATCTGAAAGCGGAAGGGCTCTACGACAATACGGTCATCATGTATACCGGAGATCAGGGCTTCTATCTCGGCGAACATGATCTGATTGATAAACGCTGGGCTTACGAAGAAGCAATGCGCATGCCGTTTGTTATGCGTTATCCGCAATCGATCAAGGCGGGGCAACGTTCGGATGTCATTATTGAAAATGTCGATTACGCACCTACCATGCTGGACTTTGCCGGAGTACCGACTCCCGGCTATATGCAAGGCCGGAGTTTTAAAACTATTCTGGAATCGGGTGTTGAACCGAAGACGTGGAAAAAGGCGGCCTACTATCATTACTGGATGCATATGGCGCATCACGACAACCCCGCGCACATTGCCATCCGTACCAAACGGTATAAGCTGATCTTTTTCTACGGAACGGACTGGCGAAAAAATGCCGATACGCCGGATACACCGCCAGCGTGGGAGCTTTACGATCTCAAAAAGGATCCGCATGAAGATAACAACGTCTACGATCATCCGGAGTACGCTGAAATTGTCACTCAGCTGAAAAAGGACCTGAAAGCGTTGCGTAAAGAGTATCGGGAAGATGATCCCAAATTTGCGTTCAATAAAGCCATCAACGACTACTGGGAGTATGGTGATGAGGCGCGTGCCAAAGCCGTTGAAATTTCGCATTCGGTGGTGCAGAAAGTGAAAGACGGAACCTGGCCGCATAATACGCCAGCGCAGATGAAAGCCTATTAAAACGATTTAAAAACAAGTTTTCATTCAAGATGCCGTGCGGGCGGCATCCTAATGGTATTCGGTCTCTGATACCGATCACCTACACTTTGTTCAGGAGAAAATAACGCATGAAAAAAAGTAGAATCCTATTAACAATTGCCGTGATGGCAACCGGACTGGCGAACGCAGCAGAGCAGGTTTATTTGCCTACGGAAGAATCGCTTTCAACGCATAATGCTGAGCCGGAATGGCTGAAGGATGCCAAGCTGGGCATCTATTTCCACTGGGGCGTCTATTCCGTTCCGGCCTTTCATGACGAATGGTATCCGCGCCGGATGCATCAGCCCGGCGAGGATTGTTTCGAGCATCATAAGAAAACCTATGGCGATCAGTCAGAATTCGGCTATCACGAGTTCGTAAAGGATTTCAAAGCCGAGCATTTTAATCCGGAGGAATGGGCCGACCTGTTCCAGAAAGCCGGTGCACGGTTTGCCGGTCCGGTGGCTGAGCACCATGATGGTTTTTCCATGTGGGACAGTGATGTAACGCCTTGGAATGCGATGGATATGGGGCCGAAGCGTGACATTCTCGGCGAACTCTTCCAGTCTTTGGAAAAGCGCGACATGAAGACCATTGCCACGTTCCATCACTCGCGCAATCTACAACGCTATGACGAGTCGGAATGGAATAAAAAGAAGGGGCAGAAGTTTAAAGATAGCCATTTTCCTTATAAGAAGGAATGGTTCACCGGTTCGGACGACCCGAAGCTTCAGTATATGTATGGGAATATGCCGGAAGCCCAGTGGAATGAAGAAGTCTGGTTAGGAAAACTCAAGGAAGTGATTGATACCTATCACCCGGATATCATCTGGTTTGATACTTGGATGGACAGCGTCCCGCTGGACTACCGCTATGCGTTTTCCGCCTACTATTTAAACGCGGCCGAAAAGTGGGGTAAGGACGTTTGCATAGTTCGTAAACAACAGGATCTTCCGCTTAGTTTTTCGATTAATGATCAGGAAAAGTCCCGGGAGCCGAAGGCATTGCCGCAGCTCTGGATGACCGACGACACGATCAGCACCGGAAGCTGGTGCTATACGACCGACCTCGAAATCAAACCGCTCTATAAAGTGGTGCATGCGCTGATTGACACCATCAGTAAAAACGGGGTGATGCTGTTGAATGTATCACCGATGGCGAATGGGATTATTCCTGATGAGCAGCGTGAGTCCCTGTTATCTCTGGGTGCCTGGCTGAAAAAGAACGGTAAAGCCGTCTATGAAACACGTCCGTGGATCGAAGCCGCAGAAGGGCCCACGGCAGAACCGGGCGGCGGATACAGCGACCATAAAGTATTCCTGGCACTGGAATATTCCGTAAAGGATATCCGCTACACCGCTTCAAAGGATGGGAAAACGGTCTACGCTTTTACCATGGGGATTCCGGCCAAAGGGGAAACCATTCTGTTGGAAACCTTCGCGAAGAAAAAAATTGCTGTGGCGGATGTCACGTTGCTTGACGGCAAAAAAGTGAAATGGGCAATGACCGATAAAGGGTTGGAGATCAAACTGAAGAAAGCTGTAGATAATGAGTTTGCTGCGATCTTTAAAATTACACTGAAATAAATGGTTGTTTCGCTTGAACTCCGCATGCATCCGTTACCGGACTGCGTGCGGATTTTTTTGGAGAGATAGGTCGGATGATAAAGAATATTATAAGCGGAATAGTCGTGGGATCCTGCCTGGCTCAGGCGGACGTTTTCGAGCCGACGGTGATATCGTTGTCTCAGCATGAAGCGGCGCCGGAATGGCTGCAGGACGGCAAGCTGGGTATCTATTTCCACTGGGGAGTCTATTCGGTGGCGGCTTATGGCAATGAATGGTATCCGCGAAGCATCCATTTTGAAGGAAGCGGCCCGAATAAATTTCATCGGGAGAAATACGGCGAACTCAATGAGTTCGGTTATCACGATCTGATTCCACTGTTTAAGGCAGAACACTTTGATGCGGATGAATGGGCGGCCCTGTTTAAGGCTTCAGGGGCTTGTTTCGCGGGGCCGGTGGCTGAGCATCACGATGGGTTTGCGATGTGGGACAGTGCAGTCACTCCGTGGAACGCCATGGATATGGGGCCGAAGCGCGATCTGGTCGGTGAGATCCTGACGGCGGTGCGTAAGCAGGATCTGAAAACGATTACGACGTTCCATCATGCCCGGAATCTACAGCGGTTGAATCGTTCGTGGAAAAAAGAACATGCGAAGGGGATTCATAAAGGGTTCAAAGGAACTTTTTATCCCTACCATCCGGAGTTGCCGACAGGCAGCGCGGATCCGAAACTTCGCATGCTGTATGGAAACATGCCTGAGGGGCAATGGCTGGAGGAGCTGTGGCTGCCTAAACTGAAAGAGGTCATCGATGCGTATCATCCTGATCTCATCTGGTTCGATAGCACGCTGGGGAAAATCCCAATGAATTATCGCCTTGAATTTGCGGCTTATTATCTGAATGCGGCAGAACAATGGGAGGGTGCTCAGGTGGGTATTATTCGGAAGCTTGCAGCTTTCCCTGATTCTTTTTCGATTCGCGACCATGAAAAATCGCGTGAGCCGGATATTCTTCCGGACGTGTGGATGACTGATGATACCTTGAGTACGGGCAGTTGGTCCTATACGGAAGATCTTCAAATTAAACCTCTTTACAAAGTAGTACATGCCTTGATCGATACTGTAAGTAAAAACGGCGTCGTGTTATTGAATATTTCGCCCAAGGCCGATGGGACAATTCCGCAGAATCAGAAAGATGCATTGCTGGGGCTGGGGGCGTGGCTGAAACAAAATGGTGAGGCCATTTACGGTACCCGGCCGTGGATCAATGCGGCAGAAGGGCCGGCTGCAGCTCCGGAAGGGGGGCTTAAAAATGCTAAAAAGTTCCTGGCGTTGGAATATTCCGCGAAGGATATTCGCTACACCGCTTCCAAGGATGGGAAAACAGTTTATGCCTTCGCACTCGGTATTCCTGGGAAAGACGAATCGATTGTGCTGAAAACTTTTTTGGAAAAAGGAATCGAAGTGGATCGTGTGGAGTTGCTCAACGGAGATGCGGTTCAATGGGAAATGTCAGACACCGGTCTGGAAGTTCATCTCATAACACCTGCAACGGAAGATATGGCGGTCATTTTAAGAATTTCACTGAACTGATTTTTTTAGAAATAAATAAAGTCCGCATAAACTCGATTTAGAGGTTATGCGGTTTTTTTGCGGTTAGACAAAAAAACATTTTTCAGAAATCCGTTGGGATTGGGAAGGCTGCGGCATCTGTAATGTGTTGGGGGGCAGTATGGGAGATACGGGCTGCTCCGGGAAATGTCATTAAAACCAAACAGGAGGAGTAAAGGATGACGAATCGATTGTTAATCGGATTGGCTATGGCCGGCGTGATTGCGATAAGTGCGCAGGCGCAACTGTACTCAGAGGATTTTGAACAGCCAATTACACGGGTGGATGTTGGAAATGGTAATGCAAAATTGAATACTGATTTCCAGATTGGAGAATGGGCCTATACCGATTTGAACGCAGGAAATAATGGTAATATTACTACTGTTGACGGTTCAACAGCGATCATTCAGGACAGCGGTGTCGGCCAGCGTGGTATGGTTATTGCCATCGATGCGTCCACATGGAGCACAGGAAACAAGAGCCTCAGCTTCAAATCGACTTCTGTATCCGGAGCAAACTCGGTTTATTATGGGATTTTTTCCGTGAACGCAAACGCTGATCCAATTGTTGATTTGGGTAAGGGAGGCGGAGCTTTTGCTAATTGCGGAAAGCCGAGTCCGGCAGTTGCCGAGCTGAAAGAGATTGGGGCGTATGCGGCAACGGGAACCACATTAACAAACTTTACCTGGACGGCTGGTGCGGCTGATACGCTGATGCTTGTTTTTAATAGCGGAGATAATTCAGAAGTTGGTCTGGATGACATTGTGATTGATGATGCTGCGGCAACCGGTCCGGCAACGGTGGGACTTTCTCCTGACTCGGAACTGGTTATTTCGGTTACACATCCGGCAACCGTAGCGAACAATGATTTGGTTGTTACTTATATCGAAGGCGGAGCGTTGGCTGACGGACAAATTGAGTCCGTTAATATTTATTCGAACGGCTTTAGCCTGGTCGGCACTTATTCTTTTCCTATTGCGTTATCCGATTCCGATACCGCGCAGTTTGATATTCAGTTTGATGCTGCGGCAGTTGGGGTTGTCAACGGGGCAAGCGCTAACCGGATTGGACTGGCGGAGGTCATTTGGTCCGAAAATGGAGGAGGCACTTACACCAATACAATCGCACTTGATGGGGATTACAATAATCCGCCCTTTGATTTGGATATAGGCGATCAGGTTGGCGGTGCCGACCAGCCGATCATCATGACGATGATTGTTCCTGATTCGGCGGTAACGAATACCGTTGCGGTCAACTATACGGAAGGGCCGGCGCATACCAATGCGCAGATTTCTTCGATCGTGTTCTCAAATGCAACGCATATCGGGTTCTCTGCTGATCCTGCATCGTTCGAGTTGAGTGATCCGGCTCCATCGACGACGACGTTCAACCTTGTATTTGACAACAGTGTGGCCGGTTTGACGCACAAGCAGTCGGCCTCTGCTGATATGGTGGTGACTTACAATGAGCTGGGCGGTCCCGACCAGACCTCGGTGATCCCGGTGTCGGTTTCCTATTACAACCCGCCTGTCGGCGTTATTCAGCTGAATATGGGCGAGAGCGTGAATGTGGTGAATGACAGCGTTTACGGGAATAGAAAGTTGAACGAATTTGACGCTTATACTAATCAGTTCAATATTGCATCGGGCGGCAGTCAGGATACGTCCAATGGTCGCATTCAGGTCAATTCCGGGGCTACCAATATTCGAGCTCTGTGGAATCTGGTGGAATCCGGAACTGCCGGGATGGATAACTTCGGAGAAGTGGATACCGTTCCGTTGACCAACGGTCTTTATCAATATCAATTCGATTACGAAGTGGTGAATAACAGCGGTGCGGAAGCGTACTGGTCGATTGATGCGTATGCTTTGATTGATCAAGGATCAACCGGAACAGTTGATTATGTCCAATTGGATGATTCTGAGGGAACGCTGGAAAAACGGGTTCCCGTTGCTCAAGGGCTTGCCTCATTCAGCCAGCATTCCGGAGGCATACTTACAGGGTCAGGCAACGTGAGTCGCTCCAGTGGAGCGGTTACTGTTAATGTGACCAATGGGTATGATTCAATCTTTATTATCCAGGGTGCGGGCGGTACAGATGTCCGTATTTATGATCTCTCATTGGTTCGTATCGGTGACTTTGAAGTGGGGCCTCCTCCGTTCAACAGTCCCAATGCGGTTGTTGCCGCAACGTTCGATGATGCAAATTCCACGAATGCGATCATCAGTGGTTTGGACTTGACGGATCTCAACAATGTGACCGATACAAATGGGGTTTCCATTGCAAATACATTCCGGGGTAATAATCTTGCCCGGGCAGGAAAAAGCCTGCAGAGCACAGTAAGTCCTACAGCGGGAAAAGTGAACATGTTACTGGTGCGTGCCGGCACATCCGGTTACGACGATGTGGGCTTTCAGGATACAATTGCGCTGAGTGAAGGGGTTTATGACCTGACCTTTGATGTCGATACCACTCCGGGCAATTTTTCCACGAATACCTCTTCCGTTGGTGTTGATTTATACGCTCTCTCAGGAATTGTGGTCGGTGATGCGAATAACACCGTTCGTATTGGTCATCAGAATAAAGATGGAAATGGTATTCAGACTTTTGGTGCCGCTTCAAAAACGCTACTGGCTTCTGTGTCCTATACGAATGATTTCACGGGAACGGTAACGTTGAGCAATATGAACGTTTTAGCCGGGCAGGATGTGCTGATCGTACTGCGTCATCAGGAAGGGCCGGATCCGATCTTCGACAACATTGAACTGGTTCGCACCGGGGATCTGGCATCGACCGGATATGATGCCTGGGTGATTCTGAATGGATTATATGGACCCGATGCCGATCTGCAAGCGGATCTTGAAAACGGTGGTGCGGGTGACGGCCTCAATAATCTGATGGAATATGCTCTAGGCGGCGATCCGAATGTCGCTGATTCGGGTATTGTTCTCCAGCAAAGCGTGAGTGGTGGAGTTTTTCAGCATGTCTACAATGAACGTACGGATGATGAATCGCTGACATTCACGGTTGAGCTGGATCAGATACGCAATCTTTCTTATGCAGACTGGCAGGAAGAAGGGCTCACTGAAACCCGCGGGGTGGATGACGGTACTTTCCAAACGGTAACCAATACAACGGATACGCTTGAATCTGTTAACTTCATCCGGTTGAAAGTTGATAAAAATTAATCACTGATTTTTCAGTGAATCGAAAAAGCCTCTGCTGCATGTCCGGCAGAGGCTTTTCTCTTGTCCGCATTATAGATTTTTTTGAACTGAAATCCGTTGAATAAACGGATTTCAGCGGCATCAGGTATGCGTAAAGCGGATATGAGACGTGCCCTCAGAAGATTCGCTAAATAATGCATACAGGAGGAAAAGAAATGAAAAAAATATTTATAATCAGCATGTTTGCCGGGTTGGTCTTACAGGGATACGCCGTATCTCTGATTGATTACCAACATAACGATCCAAGCAATACCCCGTTGAAGAACCTTCAGAATGACGGAATCGATACTTCCGGCTGGAACCTGAATCGAGACCATATTGTGGCCAATGGGGCTGGCGACTTGAGTTGCACGATTACCAATGCCTCTCAGACCAAGTTTATCTTTGCATCTGCACTAACCAATGGCTATGTCGAATTTGAATATCGGATTTCCAGCTATGATCTGACGGGTATTCCGAATAAGGATGGCATAGGTATAGATCTTTTCACTTCCTCAGGGGTATCTGCTGAGGCCATCAAGCTCAAACTTGAAACATTCAACGATACTGTACGCTTGCGTGCTCCGTTTCCGAAGGCGGATGGATCGGGTGTGGCATATCCAAATCGAACTCTTGGAGCCAAGGCATCCACGATAGGGGTTACGTATAAAGTCACCATCGATCTGGATGCGTCAACCAACCAGGTTGCCGTTTTTTCAAAGCTGGATACGGATACCGATTTTATCAAAATGGGTGGCGCCGCACTCTTCGGAGCCTGCACCAATCTGACTGAACTTCGTTTGCAACCCACGTATACCGGTGAATGGCCCTCCAATAACTTCGTGAATATTGATTACATCACATTAACCTCCACCGTGGAGCCGCCTGCATATGCCGGCGAATCCTGGCAGTTTAATGAAGCAGCGGATACACCGCTTTCCGGTTTAGTCAATGATCTGGGTGAAGCGAGTTTTGCCGATATCTCCACCGTTTTAACCGATGGGAATGGGGCCCTTCGTTTTGAACAGGATCCGGTGCTGGGTACCAGCGGATACGGTAAAGAAGCAACAGTTCCCAGTCAGACAGAAGGGGTTGTTGAAATGAACTTTAAACTACTTGCACTGGATTTTAGCGGGGGCGATGACGCAGGGGCAAATGTGTCGTTCAGCCTGAGGGATTCGTCCGTGAATAAGGATGTGATGAATGTGCGTGTTTTCAAGCAGACCGGCAAAGCGCAGATCCAAAGCCGTTTCCAGAATGACGAAGGAGGAAGTAATATTCCTCTTTATAGATTTGGAACCAATGTGGTTGATGAGGCCATCGATGTACGCGTCCTGGCCAATCTGGATACCGATACGTTTGATGTCTTTTATACCCTCGATGGAGAGTCGGAAGTCAATGTGACGAACAATATGCCGATGAACTATCCGGACATGACGTTCGACCGGATTCGTATCTGGTCAACGGTGAATACGAATGATTTCGGTCCGTCTGATTTTGTGACAATCGATTATCTCCGTGTTGTTCCTGTTAGCAGTATGATTCCTGAGACGTATGAAACTTGGCTGGAGTTGTTCCCGACGCTGGGAGCGGCAACCAATAAAACCGATAATCCGGATGGTGATGCCCTGAACAATCTCTATGAATATGCCCTGAACGGTAATCCGACGGATGCCGCGGATATTGGATATATTCCGACTTCCCAGCTAGTGGAAGACGGAGGATCCTGGCTTCAATATGTGTATGCAAAGCGGGCAGATGCCGATACCCGCGGGCTGAACTATTATCTCGAAACAGACACTGATCTGATGATTGCGCCCGGATGGACCAATGCATTTTATGATGTAATCGGAACCAATACTGAATTCGCTGTGGGATTCAATGCAATTACCAATCGGATTTCAACGGATACTAAGAGTCAGCAATTTATTCAGCTGCAGATTGAACAGCTGTAGTTGCAGCAGCCTGAGCGATGGGGCAGGGTTGCACCTGCCCCTCATGTTTATACCTAAGAGGAGAGGTGCGGATGAAGTTTTCAATGCTTAAAGCATGTGTTGCAGCAGGAGGGCTGGTTATTGCGGGACCAGCAGAAGCCGCTGATGTGGTATTATATGTGGACCAGAATCATACGGCTGCTTCGGACAGCAATATCGGAACCCATCCTGATTTCCCTCTTAAAACTTTTTCGGAAGGGGCTGCGAAGGCCTGGGATGAGTTAGACAGCGGAAATCCGGTGCTGCTGAAGGTGGGACCGGGAAAATACTATTCTGACCCCTATGAACAGTTTTGCGGCAGTAATACCGTCGAATACGTTATTGAAGGGGATCCCAATCGGGAAACAATCATCAGCGGCTCCTTTACCAACGGTTTTGAATCATCCACCTGGACGCCGGTTCCCGGGAAACCCAATGTCTATATGCATGACTGGACCAACACCTATTCGCTGCGCTACGGGCCGGATAAGTTTGAAGACAGCGCGGCGATACGCAAGGAACTACTTTTCTTTAATGAGCAGCGGCTCAACCAGAAGGCGATCGACCTCTACAGTTATAACAGCACGACAGAAGAGTTTGAGTTTGCCGGGAATGCTCCGGCCGGACTGGATGTGCTGGATGAAGACTGGACCTATTGCGTGTCGGACAACGCATCCGCTGATGTGGCCTATAGGGATAAAATATTCATGCGCCTACCGGCAGGAGAGGTCCCGGTGGCGGAGTCCCTGATTGAGATCGGGCTGGATTGCGAATTCATGTTTAAGTTGGGGCAAAAACATAATGTAACCATGCGGTATATGAATTTTGAGAAGGCGAGCATTCGTTATGATTCCTTCATGGTTCAATTCAACGAGTGCGATAATTTTCTAGTTGAGGACTGCACGTTTAATCGTTGCAATGCGCATGGGTTTATCTGTGTGTATCGCGATCCGCACCCTGATTGGACGGGAGTGATCAAACGTTGTGATTTCAATGGAAACGGCTACAAAGGGGTTAAGTATGCGCTGGAACGAGGAGGGAATTCGTTTGCCGTTGACTGCGATTTTAATGATAACTGCTGGCGTGCCGAGATGGCCGATAAAGGAGGGTGGGGGGCGGCTGGCATCAAAGTGGCCAACCATACCTTTAATGCACTGCTGACCCGCTGCAACACGCTCAATAATCAGCACAATGGATTGTGGGAAGATGTCGAGTGCAGCAATGTGGTATTCGATGCCTGTTTTTCGTATGGAAACTACGAGTCCGGTATATTCATGGAATATTCCTGGGTTGGGGGCGATGGCCGGGACTGCCGGACTGAAAACTCGGTGTCGGCTTATAATCAGCGGGGGATTCAGGTGTGCACCTCCAGAAAACCGGTGGTGGATGGCAACCTCTGTCTGAATAATATCGAAAGTAATATACGTTTCCGGAAAAACAGCAGAGACCCTCATACGGCGGAGGGTTTTATTTCTCTTACCATGACGAATAACGAATTTGTGATGCAGCACAGTGGTGTGCCGCAGGTGGATCTGGAAGATTCTGGGGAAATGATGGAGGTACTGCTGTGTTCCGGAAACGACTATTACAGTTCGGATACGGCAAAGGCATTCCTGATCGATAATTCCGCATATAAAACGTTCAGCGGTTGGAAAACGGAACTGATCAATGGTGGGGCACCTGTACCGCAGGATAGCGATTCCGGCATGAGTACGGTTCCGGACATTGGAACCGATCCCTATCATTTTGACCGCGGCTCGGTATACAGTGATAAAGCGCGTGGGCTGGGAACCCGGGTGCCCTGGAAAGAACTGGGCGGCTTTGATCGAGGAGTTTTTTCAAAGGATCTCACGTTGGGCGATACCATGCGCGGATCAGGCTATTTCGATTCGAATGCTAATGAATATGTTGTGGTCTCGGCTGGAACCGATATCGGCGGAACACAGGATGAGGGTGCCTTTCTTTTTAACAGAACAGGGGGCGGTTCGACGTCAATTGTTGTGCGGGTAGATCATGTTGAAAATACACATGCCGACGCGAATGCGGGTGTTATGATTCGAGAAAGCAACCGCTCAGGGGCACGGATGGTCTTGGTCGGCGTGACCGCCGAAAACGGTGCCCGGTTGCGATACCGGACGGTTGATGGCGGAACCGCTTCGGAGGTTACGATGCCGGGCATCTCGGCCCCGTACTGGGTAAAGCTGGAAATGGATGCCGCCGGACAGATTTTTGATGGCTCGGTTTCTTCTGATGGAATGACCTGGCAACCGGTCGGATCGACCATCGATATGGGCAGCCCGTTTGCTGATGATAAATATATGGGACTGGCCGCCTCCTCTCATAGCTCCAATGTTTACGGGGTTGCAACCTTTTCGCAGTTGAACGAGCAAGTAAACCCGCCGGAACCCGTCTCGATGCTGGTTGATTATCAGCATAACGATGCAGTCGATACGCCGTTGACCAGCCTTGCCAATTGGGGAACGGATACGACGGGTTGGAACAATGATGTTGACTATATCGCGGCCTCCGGTTCCGGTGATTTAACCGTGGCTGCACCAACCAATGGATCAAGTGTGAAATTTAATCTGGCTGCACCGTTGACATCCGGAACCGTCGAGGCTGAATTTCGGGTCTCCAGCTATGACCTGATCGGATTGAGTGCCAATCTTGATGCGGTTGGGATTGAACTATGGGGCGCAACGCAGAATGCGCAACAGGCGATCAAGATGAAGATCGAATGGTTTGCCAACGGAGGGTATGCACGCTTACGCATGGCGGGACCGAATGCAGATGGGTCCGGCCTTCAATATCCCAAATTCACGCTGCCGGCTGATGCTTCCACGAATGGTATCACATATCGGTTTTCAGCCGATCTGGATACCGGCGCTTATGAAGTACATTACAAACTGGATTCTGCATCCGATTTCACCCTGCTCGGCACACCCGGGGTTTGCACCAACCTGACGCAGTTGCGGTTACAGACCACCGTGAGTACGCCTTGGACCTCGAACACCTTTGTGAATATTGACTACCTCACGCTCAGTCATGCCATCGATTTGGTGACCCCGGAATCTCTCTATATGGATTGGTTGGCGGAATTTCCAACCCTTGGAAGTTTTACCAATGTCACCGACAACCCGGATGCCGATGCGCTGGATAATTTGGGTGAATATGCCATGGGAGGCATTCCAACCAATGGAACTGATATTGGATATGAGCCGGTTTTCCAACCGTTGGAAGCGGGCGGAACCAACTGGTTTGAATTTGTTTATGCGCAACGAACCGATGCCGATATACGGGGACTGGAGTATAGTTTGGAAACCAATACGAATCTGCTGAATGCCGCAGGTTGGACTAATGCGCATTATGAGATCACGGGAACGAATGCATCGTACGCAGCCGGTTTCGAAAGTATTACCAACCGGATATCGACTGCAACCGAAACCAACCAGTTTATCCGGCTGCATATTAAAACGCGGTAAGTTTCCGGCTGGAAATATATTTGCGGGATCTATTCAGGCGGAAGGCTGCGTGGCATCCTATTGGAAACAGTAAAAATAGGTATTGCATATGAAAACAGTTCTGCTCGCAATAAGTTGCAGCATTATGGCGTATTGCACCATGGCAGCTGCACGCCCGAATGTTGTACTTCTGATTACCGATGATCAGGGCTATGGCGATCTGTCGTGCCATGGAAATCCAGTTCTGAAAACACCGAATCTGGATAAACTGCATGAGCAGAGTGTCCGGTTGACTGATTTTCATCTGGATCCCATGTGTGCCCCGTCACGTACAGCCTTGTTGACCGGGCGCTATTCCGCGCGTGCCGGCGTGTGGAGCACATTAAATGGTTGTTATATTCCCCCCAGGACTGAGGTAACGTTGGGGCATTTGTTTTCCGCTAATGGATATGACACCTCCATGTTTGGAAAGTGGCATCTGGGCGATGCTTATCCGTATTCGGCAAGATACCGCGGGTTTAATTATGTTGTGCGGCATGGAGCCGGGGTGGTTGGCGAAGTGCCCGACCATTGGGGGAATACCTATTTTAATGACACCTATCTGAAAA
The DNA here is from genome assembly GCF_034531395.1 of Pontiella agarivorans. Classification (NCBI taxonomy): domain Bacteria; kingdom Pseudomonadati; phylum Kiritimatiellota; class Kiritimatiellia; order Kiritimatiellales; family Pontiellaceae; genus Pontiella; species Pontiella agarivorans. Next base: position 719,827 of record NZ_JARVCO010000010.1, read on the forward strand.
ACGGGGAGTGGGAACAGTTTGATGGATATTGTACCGATGTCTGGTTCGAGGAAGCCATAAAGCATATTAAATCGGTTAAAGGAAAGCCGTTCTTTTGCTATCTGGCCCCCAACGCTCCGCATAATCCCTTTAATGTGGACGAACGGTATTCGAAACCTTATCTGAATGCCGGGGTGCCGGAACAGCGTGCCCGGTTCTACGGAATGATCGCCAACATAGATGAAAATGTAGGACGGCTGTTGAGTTTTCTCGAGGAGGAAGGGTTGGCCGAGAATACAATCATTCTTTTCATGGGCGACAACGGCACGTCCGGTGGAGCGGACATCGTCTGGAAAACCAGCATGGTTAAAGATGGCTACAATGCCGGCATGCGGGGCAAAAAGATGAAGCCCTACGAAGGGGGACACCGCAACAGCTGCTTTATCCGCTGGCCGGCCGGCGGAATATCAGGAGGCCGTGATGTGGGGGGGCTTTCGGCTCATTTTGATCTTTTTCCAACCCTGGCGGAGCTTTGCGATCTGAACATTCCCTCGGCCGCCAAATTGGATGGAATCAGTTTAGCTCCGCAGTTGCGGGGGGACGAATCCGTTTGTCCGGAGCGAACATTGGTGACGCATAACATGCAACTGGTGGAACCCGTTAAATATAAGGATTTCTGTGTGATGGACTCCCGCTGGCGACTGGTCAGTCCGGGACTGTCTGAAAAAACGGAACTGTTCGATATTCAGGCCGATCCGGGGCAGCTGAAGGATTTGTCGGCAGACTATCCGGAAGTGGCGAAACGGTTACGGAAAAAATATGATGCCTGGTGGAATGAGATGCTTCCGGTCTTTGGAACGGTCAGTCGTCATGTGGTGGGTTCGCCTCATGAAAATCCTATGGAGCTGAACTGTCATAGCTGGAAAACACCCAGTAAGGAAATGTCATACGATCAGCTGCATGTCCGGCAGGGAATTGCCATTAACGATGCGTATTGGCCGATCGAGATTGAACGGGCCGGGCGCTATCGCATTGAACTTCGCCGATGGCCGCGCGATGCCGATGTTCCAATTGTTGGAACTGTGCCTGCGCTGCATAAACCCTTCTGTGATCCGCTGCCTGCCGGCAAGGTGTACCCGATTGTGAAGGCCCGGCTGGCCGTGCAGGATTTTGATCTGACCATCCCGGTTTCTACAGCGGATAAGGCGGCGGTTTTTGAGCTGGAATTCAAGGCGGGTCAATCCCGCCTTCAAGCTTGGTTTGCATTTGATGCGGATCAAACCATTAATGCATATTATGTGACGGTCAGATGGCTGGGGCCATAGATTGTTTTTAAAGTAGCTTACGGTCAGGAAATATAATGCAAAACCGGGCTTTCGGTTCAGTGCAATGCTATAGTTTTGATACGCATGAAGAACGACTATGAAAATCTTGAAAAGGAATATGCGGGGCTGTCAGACGAACTTGCCCGCTTGTGTAATGATGAGACGCTACAGCTTGATCCGGAAGAGGAGCGCAGGCTTACCCCGATTATTGAAGATCTGAAGGGAGATACTGCGCACTATTCAGAACCGGTGTTTGTGTGTGAAGGCGGCGAAAAGAAAATTTTCAAGGTGCGTGATCTTCGCACCGACCGCATCGTGGCCATGGCCAAACCTCTGGTGGATGCGGATAATCTAAGCAGAGAACAATTTCTACGAGAGGCGCGTTTGACCGCCTGCCTTCAGCATCCGAATATCATGACGATTCATGATCTGGGATTGGATAAACAGGGCATTCCTTTTTTTACCATGGAGTTTGTTCCCGGCGATACGCTTAAGGATATTGTTAAGAAACTTGCAAAAGGCGTTCCGGAGTATGTTGAGCGCTATTCCCGGGAACGGTTACTTGAAATTTTCGTCAAGATTTGTGATGCGTTGTCCTATGCTCATTCTCGGGGGGTTGTGCATCTGGACATTAAGCCGGCCAATATCAAAGTGGGGCCTTTCGGCGAAGTGGTGGTGTGCGATTGGGGCCTTTCGCGTATTTTATCCGGGGGGTTTGATGAATATCAGAATTTTGCAATATTGGATGATGACCGTCCGAACAGCGATTTGCTGAATGATCTTTCACCGAGCAGCATGGTGAAGGGGACTCCCGGATTTATTGCCCCGGAGCAGATTGATCATGCTCAGCCGACTTCAGAACAAACGGATCTTTATACATTGGGGGCCGTACTCTATTTCATTCTGACGTATCGGCCTCCGGTTATTGGGGATTCAATGCAGGACATTCTTAAAAAAACAGTTAATGGTGAAGTCGTTCCTGTGGCCCGGGCCGCTGGTGGACGTTTTATTCCCCGCGGATTGGAATCTGTGGTATTGAAGGCCCTTGCACTGCATCCAAAGGATCGATATGCATCGGTTAAGGATTTGCGGGACGAACTGGACCGTTTCCTGCATGGGTTCGCCACAGAGGCGCAGCAGGCCGGAGTTCTTGAACGGACTGGGTTACTGATCAGACGGCGGCCCGTTGTTTTTCTGGTGATCGGTTTATTTCTTATTTTGCTGGCTCTTGTTTTGTCGTTTTCCTTTGTGAGAATTGTTCATGAAAAGAAGCTGGCGGTTGCTGCGCAGCATCAGTCGGAGGAAAATCTTCGGCTTTATATGAAAGAAACGGAGCATACCAAAGAAGTGGCGGCGAATATCAGGAATGCCACCCTGTCGCTTTTCAATCCCAGAAATCTTCTGGAGGCGGACACAAAAGCACAACTGCTTGATCTGCATCTCCGAGAGGAGACGAATCCGGAACGAAAACAGTTTCTTGCCCGCAGTATTGCGGTGCTTCATTTTGTGAGACAGCACTTTGTTGCAGCCTTGGACTATTTTAGACAGACGGATATTTTGCCTGAAGAAGATCTGTTTTATGCATTGTCGCTTAAGTACGCGCGAGTGAAAGGGACTGATAACGGGTGGCTGACCCCGGACGATCTCCGCCAGATCATATTAACACTGCCTGCTCAGCACAAAGATGTTATGTTTGCGATGGCGTTTTATTATTTTAAGGATCAGAAGGATGTGGTGATTCCCGAAGAGGTGCTTCCATTAATTGAAACACTGCTGGATCGTCTAAATGCACAGGGACAGTATTATGCAGAAAGGACTACGCTGGTCCTGACCGATACGGAAAACGGGCGCATGCTTTCTTTGTCAGGAGATCCCTATTCGATCTTCACTCTTCCGCTTCCGGCAGACCGGAACAATACGAATGTACTGCATCCGCTCAAATTATATTCACTCGATCTGACCAAGGGATTCCTGTTCGATCCCTCTGAGCTTTATGGGAGCGGCATCAAGGAGCTGAATATCAGCGGCATCAACTGGTTGAAGCGTTCACAAATCCACATTATCGCTATGCTGAAACTGGAACGTTTGATCCATTCATTGGAAGAGTCTGATGAATATCTTGCGGAAATCCTGCCGGGGGTCGAATTGGTTCGAGTGAAGAACCCTTTGTGAGCCCTACTGTAAATCCTTGCGCAGGAGTTTTATTTCTTCGACTAAACTGGATTTAACGCGGGCTTTTAGGGTGGTAACGGAGCTGGGTGCAATTCCGGTACGCTCGGAAATTTCTTTGATATCAATGCCTTCGAGATTAAGTTTAAAAACTTCCATAGCTTTTTTGCTGAATTGCGGCTTAACCCGTTCAATGGCCAGCCGGATGAGATGGATTTCCCATTCACGTTCTGCAATCTGATCAATTTCCGGCAACCGTATAGTATCAAGATAATTGATAGAATGATCCTGAACCGCTTTGTCTTCTCTATTACGTCGCCGTGTTCGCGAACGGATAAACATCCGGACTTCATTTTTGGTTACAACAGCCAGATAACTGCGGAACCGGCGAATTTCATCGGTATTAAGATCCGGTAGCTTTTCCCAAAGTTTCAGGATGACCTTCTGGTGAATTTCCTCTGCGTCCTCCCGTACTAAATTCATATTCCGGATTACCGCGTAGATGTAGCGGGTGTAGATTGCTGCAAACTCTTCCCAGGCGGCTTCATTGTACTGATCCTGAACCCGTTCAATCAGTGTTTTCCGGGTAGAATACGTGGGTATGGTATCAGTCTGTATGGGTTCTCTCATTCATTTCAACTTATCTGAAAACAAACTGAACTCAACCGGAAAATGAGATTCAGAATGAAGAAAGGTGCTAAGGGGTTCTGGGGGCCGTGACTCAACAGTGTAATGTCTCAGCTGCGGTTTGGTATACGACGGTGCTGACGGCGGGGGATTTTGCGATCAACTATGACAGTATGAACAGCAATTCGTCTGTAGGTGCTGATCTCGTTCAGGCCACAGCTGGGGAAAGTCTGCTGACAGTAGATGAGGGAATTTATAGGAATGCAGCCGCGGCGCCTTCGGGGTTGACGAGTTCATATACCTTTAGTTCGGATGCAGTTGCTGGGCGGCTAACGGCAGTGTATCGGACAGTCTGACTGTTAATGATGTGAACTCCGGTGCCGCAATGCGTATGGTCGCGAGTGGGACGGACCCGGCAGAGACTTCGTGGTGCTCGGGGACGAGGACGCAAACCTTCTCTTGCACCGGAGAAGATTGAGACGGATATCATAAAATTCATGCAGCCTCCCGAAGGACGAACCCGGTGTGGTTTCCGGAGCATGAGCAAGGCGTTCGGTCTATCTTTTGGTGTTGGTTTCATTCAAATCAATACTCATGACTATTCCTTCCAAGGAACAATTCTGTGTTTATAGCTCTTGGCAATATCGAAGGCACTGTAATCGAATGAACAGAATAGCGGTATACGTATGATGAATGCTTACGTTTATTAAAGGCCGATGGACCGAAAAACCCCGAAAGAATTGGAACTGTATCTGATTGTCAACACCGACTGCACTGACAGGCACGAAGAGGTTAAGAGGTATTTATCAAAGCATTTCTGCTTTCATGTTCACTTTTCGCCAACCTCAAGTTCGAGGATGTATATTGTGAAGCTATTCTTTTGGGATATCTCCAATGAATGAATTCCTGAAGGAGCTTCAACAGCGGCAAAAAATAGAGACAAGTATAAAAATACATCTCGTCGCGAAGCGTTGGCCCCAGGCCCTGTCATCGGGGTGCCCACGGCAATGACACCCTGAGAAAAAATAATCGGGCCAGAACTAAAATTCAATAAACCTATTTATGAATCAGAACAGTAGATCGATCCCGATTTATGTTCACGAGAACCGTACATGCCTTGCATGGCGTTTTTTTATTTAATTCATTAAGCATGGGATTCCTGCGGCATTCTCTTTCTGAATGGTGCGTTGGTTGTTGGACAACTGGATGGCACGTAAGGGCAAAAAGGATGTGAGGAGGAAAAGATGAAAAAAGGAATCATAATTACAGCCGCAACGATGGGGCTTTTCATGCAGGCATTGGCTGCAACGGTGATTGATTATCAACATGATGATGCCGCAGGCACCAAGCTGAAGAATCTTTTAAATGACGGTTATGATCAAACGGGGTGGAACTATAGTCAACCTTTTATCACTGCAGACGGTGATGGGAATTTGCAGGTGGGAGCCGTAACCAATGCATCAGTCACCAAATTCTTCCTGGCTTCACCATTAACCAATGGATATGCCGAACTGGAATATCGAATTGATGGGTACGATATGACGGGACTGGCTCATCAATCGAGTTTTGGCATTGAATTCTGGCCTGCCGGAGCAACCTGGCAATTGGCGACTAAAATGCGGCTAGAGGTGAATGATTCCAACCCGAACGGCATTAAATTAAGTGCACCTCGTCCTACAGCTTATCCGGATACAGTGGGCTACCCTTCTGCTAATTTAGATTCATTCGCCTCTACGACCGGTATTACTTATAAAGTTGAACTGGATTTGGATGCCGGCACTTTTGAGGTTAAATATAAGTTAGACACGGATGCAGATTTTTCAGTGTTTGGGCCCGTTGGCGTCTGTACAAATCTCGCTGAAGTGCGTCTGGTACTTACGCATAAATCCGACTGGGGAACCACCAATTTTGTGGATGTTGACTATATCAAATTAACCACATCCGGAGATGCTCCTGCCTATCCCGGTGATGTTTGGCAGTTTAATGATGTGGCAGGAAAACGTTGGCCCGAGCTGGCTAAGGAGTCCGGCGCGGCTGCATTCAACTGGTTTTGGGAAAGCCCAAAGTCTGATGGTCTTGGTGCGTTGAACTATATCCAGGATCCGGCTCTGACCAATGGCGGCGGTCGCCAGGCTAATGCAACAGGCATGCCGGCGGTTTCGACGGGTAAGGTGGAGCTGAAATATAAAATGCTTCAGGCCGATTTAAGCGGCGGCGATGCGTCCGGGGCGATGGTGAGCTTTGGTTTCAGGGACAATACGGTAAATAAGGACCTGTTTGCTATTCGTCTTTATGAAAACAACGGAAACCTTCAATTACAGTCGCGAGTTTCGGGCGAGGTGAATTCAGATAATGTGGTGCATTATAACTTCGGTACCAATGTTGTTGATCAATCCATGGATATTCGAATTCTTGCCGATATGGATACCGATACCTTTGATGTCTTTTACACGCTCGAAGGCGGGTCGGAAGTCAATGCCACGAATAATATGCCTATGGGCACAGCCGGTTTAACGTTTAATGACTTCAAATCGTATGCAACCGTCAATACCAATGATTACGGTCCCTCCGACTTTATTTCTTTTGACTATCTGAGTTTCATTCCGGTGCAGGAAGTCGTTGTGGAGCCAACGTATGAAGGGTGGTTGTCACAATTTCCCGCACTGGGATCAGAGACCAATGAATGGGACAACCCGGATGGCGATGCTCTCAATAATTTTTATGAGTATGCATTGGGAGGAAATCCGAGCGATCCCGCAGATGTCGGCTATGTACCTACCTATCGAAATGTAGAAGACCATGGAAACTGGATCGAATATGTCTACGCCAAACGCAATGACGCAGATGTGCGTGGATTGAATTATTATCTGGCATCGGATACCGATCTGGTAGTGGCACCGGGTTGGGTTGCTGCTGATTATGAGGTCCTGGGAACGAATGTCGGATATGCCGTTGGATTTGATGCCGTCACGAATCGCGTCTCAACCGATTTGGAAGACACGCAGTTTATTAAGCTGATTGTTGAAGAGCTGTAAGAACGGATAACACGATTTCGGTGGAGGGTATTTGCGAATGCTCTCCGCCGATCGGTTCAGGTTAAGTAATGATGTGTCGCGAAAATCGGCAGTAAAAAATAAAGAGAATAAAAACACTATGGATGCTAAAACCAACCCATCAAAATATTGCACAGAAATTGTCTGTTCCTTGTTGCTAATTCTTGGTTGCCGGGAAGTATCTGCGAGTGCATTTCCGGGGCGAATGCCGGCTGAAAAACCGCCAAATCGCCCACTCAGTGCGGCGATGGAGCGGGCCTATGATTTTTGGGGCATTGAAAAATTAGCGTCTCCGCATGGAGCTGCTCAGAATGATCAGATGGAGCTGCATAGTAATTTTATGTTCTCTCCTTTATCTGGTCTCAGTTATGAAAATAATACCTCTCGTCGTGATCCATCGAAGGTGATCAAAGTCGATGGAACCTATTACGTCTGGTATACGCACCGTCAAACGGAAGCTCCGCCAAGTGGCCCCGAACTGGCCTCCGATACCGTTCCTTCGGCCGACTGGGATCTGGCGGAAATCTGGTATGCAACCAGTACGGATGGATTCACGTGGGAAGAACAGGGTGTTGCGGTGCCCCGTCCGCCGAAGCCGGAGTATGGTTGGCGTTCGGTCACGACGACCGATATCCTCGTGTATAAAGGAAAATATTATCTCTACTATCAGGGCTTTAATGCCATTCCGTTCACCGGTGGCGGCGATGTGGCGGCGGTGACGGTTTCTGAAGCCGATTCGCCGCGAGGACCCTGGCGTCCACTGGGTAAGGTTGTCGTGGATTTCGGTGCCGAAGATGAGTGGGATGCCAAGGCGATTCATGATCCATATCCCATGGTCTACAAGGGGAAAATTTATCTCTATTATAAAGGTCAACCGGTGTATTCACACGGGTCGGATGATGGATTGGAAATGGTGCGTGCCCAAGGGGTTGCTATTGCGGATCACCCACTGGGGCCTTTTACGAAGCACCCGCTTAATCCGGTTATTAATTCCGGACATGAAACGAGCCTCTTCCCTTGGAAGGGCGGCGTGGCAGCCATTGTCAGTCTGGACGGACCGGAAAAGAATACGATCCAGTATGCTCCCGACGGGGTGAACTTTGAAATTATGTCCACGATTGAAATGCCGCCTTTGGCTCCGGGCCCTTTTGTGGCGGATGCATTTGCGGATAATGGCGATGGGCGAGGAATAACGTGGGGACTTTGTCATATTCCTCAGGCTATGGGTGATAGTCAGGGTCTGAAGTGGGCGGAAGATGCGCATTTTACCCTGGCACGGTTTGACTGTGATTTAAGTTTGGATGTTCATCGTCCGGCATTCAAGCGTACCTATCCTGGACGCTATGATGCGGAGGCCTATTTTTCTTCGCGGGCGAAACTGAGCGGGAACCAGTTGAATCAGGTAAAGAAAGAGCAGCGGAAGATCGATAGAGAGACAATTATGGTTGCCGAATAATGCTTACCGGCCTGTGAAGATGAAGATCACCTCATCCCTGTTTCCGGGCGTCCGGGCGAAATGTCGACGGGTTTTGTCTTAGATTTTAACAAGTAAGGAGTAGGTATGTTTTTGAAGAAAAATTCCGTGACTTTACTGATGGGGTCAGCAATGGCCATGAGTGCGTTCTCCCAGGATTATGATCGACTGAAGATCAGTTATGTCGGGCTCGATAAAGGAAGTGCACAACCGGTGAAGTCTTTTCCTGTTAAAGTTTTTGATGGGGAACTGCGCTATCAGAATAAAATTGAAGTGATGCCGGATTTTACATTTCAGACGATTGAAGGCATTGGTGGAGCATTTAACGAAATCGGCGGCGAGGCGCTGATGAGCCTGGCTCCGGAGCAGCAGGCTGATGTGATGAACCGGTTGTTCGCTGATGAGTCTGCCGGTTTTACCTATTGCCGCACAGCGATAGGCGCGAGTGATTTTTCGAACGGTGCGTACAGTTACAGCGAAACACCGGAAGATTTTGAAATGGCCCATTTTTCGGTGGAACGGGATCAGCAGTATGTCCTGCCCTATATCAAAGCGGCGCTGCAGGTGAACCCGGATCTGAAACTGTTTGCCTCTCCGTGGAGCCCGCCGGCCTGGATGAAGCAAAGCGGTGAAATGGCAGGAATTAATGAGCTCGGAACATTGCGTGAAGAGAAGCGTGTGTTTGAGGCCTATGGAAAATATTTTGCGAACTATGTGCAGGCTTATAAGCAGAACGGAGTGAATATCCGCCTGGTGTGTGTGCAGAATGAGCCGGATGCCAGTACAAAATACACAAGCAATATCATGCCGGCGGATCAGATGCTGGATTTAGCAATTAATTATATCCGTCCGGAATTTAAGAAAAACGGAATCGATACCAAAATTTTTGCAGGCACATTTCGATCGCACGGAAATATGGAAATGCATCGTTTCGTCGCTTTGGATCAGGCGAAAAAGGTAGATGGAATCGGCGTGCAGTACACTGATCCCCGTCTGGTGCAGGAGGTGCAGCGGAAATATCCGGGCTTCACGTTTATGCACACGGAGAGTGCGTGTTTTCAAGGGGCTAATTCGCCGAAGGAAGCGGTCGGTCGTCTGGGAGAAGTCAGCGGGATGTTGGACGCGGGGTGCGTCAACTTCTGTTATTGGAACATGATTCTGAATGAAACCGGACTGAGCCATTGGGACTGGAAGCAGAACTCGCTGATCAATATTGATCGGGAAAAGAAAACCGTTCGCTATAACCCCGATTACAATGTGATGTACCTGATCAGTAAAATGGTGAAACCCGGCGATGTGCGGGTGGCTTCTTCTTTTTTGGCGGGACCGATTATTTCCGTGAAAGACAAAGCCGGAACGCTGAAAGTGATCATTCAGAATGAAACCCGGCGGGAGCAGGGGATTCGGATGCGGGTGGATGACGATATCTTCCATTTCATGATTCCGGCCCGGGCAGTTTCCGCCATTGAAATCGGGAAATAAAATGATGGCCTGGATGAAAACAGTACGATGCTGGGGGCCGGCTCTATTGGCAACGGCCGTTTCGGTGTCGGCGGATAAAGAAAAACCGCTTAAGGATGAAGGGTTGGCTTCTTTGGTTTCGATGATTCGGCCGGATATGAAGTTCGGATGTCATATGGGCTTTAAGCTGCAAAATGATTGGGATTCCGCTGATAAGGAACGCGCCGTGATCATCAAGGAATTCAATGTCGTATCAACTGGAATCTATCAGAAGTCCACGGAACGGACTGCCGGAACGTGGATGTTATCGGATGTAGACCGTTCGGTAGAATTCGCCGCTGCGCATAATCAGGCCATCTATTTTCATCCGATGTTCGGACAGAATTTATATAACCCGCCCTGGTTATTGGAGGCGAACTATACGGATCGACAGATTCGCGCCTATATGGATCAGCGGATTGAAAAGCTCGCTAAACGGTATGCCGACACGGTGACCTACCTCGATGTATACAATGAGCTGATCAAAAATGAGTGGCCGGATCCTGGGAATCCATGGAAAGAAGAGGGGACCGGAGCGATCTATCCCACCGCATTAGAACACTTGTTTCAACAGTTAGGTTCCAGAACAATGGGCGGGTTTACCTGGCCGGTTGCATTGGAAGAGGCCTTTGTGAAGTGCCGCAAGGCGTTCGGTCCTGATGTGAAGCTGATTTACAATGAAGCGTATAATGTGAACGCGGATCATACGCAATCGCTGGGGTGCATTGCACTGTTCAATGCCTTTAAGGCGCGCGGAATACCGATCGATGGAATTGGTATTCAGCTTCATATGAACATCGGTCATCGTGGCAAAGAGGATCATCTCCGTGTCGGTGCCGGAGGCGAACAGGGGCCATTGGATTTTGAATCCTTTTCTTTAAATATGGAACGCCTCGCCGCTACCGGAGCGGAGATATACATCACGGAATGTGATGTGAATCTCAAGGGAAGAAGTTCTAAGGAAGAACTCTTACGATGGCAGGGCGAAGTCTATGTAGAAGCGTTGGAACGCTGTCTGGATCAACCGGCCTGCAAGCTCTTTAAAATCTGGGGCACAAGCGATCGCTATTCCTGGAAAGGCATGGATACGGAAGCCATGCTCTGGGATTTCGACTGTGAACCTAAGCCCGCTTATTTTGCCCTCAAGAAAAAACTGATAGAGCGTGTTCAAAAAAAGGCGTGTTTAGCTCCACGACTTTAATGACTGGGAAAAGGAGGTAATACGTTGATGATTACTGGTGTGGTATGGGCATTGTTGGCGGGAGTGATGTTGGGTTTATACGCACTTCCTGAAAAATATACGAAAACATTTCAGTATGAGAATACCTGGGGACTCTTCTTTGTTCTAACCATGTTTGTGGTTCCCGTGATTGCTTCGACTATGCTTTTAGGGGGATTTGAAGTTTTCAGTATGGTCGAGACCGACATCCTCATGAAGATGGCCGTGGCAAGTGTGCTCTGGGGAACCGGCGTAATGATGTGGGGCAGAGCCATCAACCATATTGGTCTTTCGCTCGGCTTTTCTTTGTTCATCGGCACTGTAATTCTTATTGGCTCCATCATTCCATTTTTTGTGAATGGCATTCCGGCTGACAATGTATTTGTAACGATTCTTGTCGGGCTTTTGGTCGTTTTGACTGGTGTGGTGATGAATGGCAAAGCCGGTTTGGTCCGTGAAAAAGATGAAAAAGACTCACGAGAAGAAAAGAAGGGTTCGATGTTGGCCGGAATCATCATTGCGGTGGTCGGCGGTTTGCTGGCGACTGGATTCAGCTTTGCCAACGCGGTCGGTTCCGGGCCGCTGGGCGAAGCGGTTGCGGAACTCGATTTGGCCCCCTGGAAAACCGCCATCGCGGTTATGTTGCCGATTTTTATCAGCGGCGGCATTGTAATGGGCCTGTACTTTATTCTGCAACTTTCACAGAAAAAATTATGGGGAGGTTTTAAGACCGTCCACTTTGTTCCAAACTTCGGACTCATCTTTATCATGGCGGTATTCCACTACGCAGCATCCGCACTGTTTGCATTTGCGGCCTCAAAACTCGGTGCCTCCGGAAATACGGTTGGCTATGCCATCTTTAATGCCTCCTGCGTGATTACCGCAATCGTCAGCGGCATTATGGTGGGCGAGTGGAAAAATGCCTCCGCCAGAGCGAAAGGATTTCTCTATACTGGACTCGCCTGTATGGTTACGGGCATTATCGTTATCGCAGTTGCCAATGGCCTCACAGCCTGAACGTTTCTGTCCAGTGAAAAAAATCCCAGTGTTTGATAACCCGTAAACAGGAGTTAACCATGAATATTTCAAAAGTACTTTTTGGCTCGGTCGATGGCGTGGATGTTGATCTCTATACACTGGAAAATGATAACGGTATGATTGCAAAAATAACGAATTACGGGGGCATTGTCACTTCGCTCGTTGTTCCGGACAGCCATGGCGGATGCGCAGATATTGTATGCGGGTTCGATACGCTCGACGGCTATTTTTCCGAGGCCTACAAAGCTAATTCACCATACTTCGGTTGTATTGTCGGCCGTTACGCCGCCCGTATAAAGGACGCAAAGTTTATGGTCGATGGGGTTGAATATCAGGTGGCGGCAAATGACGGAACCAACCATATTCACGGAGGAATAAAAGGGTTCGATAAATGCGTTTGGCATGCGGAAATTATCAATAACGGATTAAAGCTGACTCTAACCAGTCCTGATGGCGATGAAGGCTATCCGGGAACAGTTAATGTGACGGTTGTTTATTCATTGACTAACGATAATGAGTTGGCAATCGCCTATGAGGCCACCACTGATAAGGCAACGCCGCTATCGCTGACGAATCACACCTATTTTAACCTTAGCGGGTTTCAGGACACCGTTCTCAGCACAGAGGCCATGATTGTTTCCGATAAACTGCTCTCCGTGGATGAAACCAACGTACAGCTGGGTGAAGAGTTTCCGGTGGCCGGAACCGTTTGGGATTATAACTCGCCGAAACCTTTAGGAGAGGTGTTTGAAGAAAAGGCCATGGGCTTTGAAACCTATTATGTGTTCAGCAAGCCGGTAGGTTCTTTCGGTAGGGTTGCGGAATTTTCGGATGCATCCAGTGGGCGCAAGCTCACGGTTTCCAGTTCGGAGCCGAGTATGCTGATGTATACCGGGTTCTATACCTCCGACAGATTGAAGCGAGAAAGCGGCGCTCAATTCGGCCAGTTCAAAGGTTTTTGCTGTGAGACGTCCCGGTATCCGAATGGTCCCAATATTGAAGGTGCGCCGGACTGTATTTTACGTCCCGTGGATCCGTTTATCTCTAAAACGGTTTTTAAATTTTCCTGGTAAATTCGGATGATTCGCCGCCCTTCATTTGAAGGGCGTTTTTTTGTCCTCAGCTTTATGAAAGAAATGCATTAAGGGATTCGTTGCAGCGACATCCTTTTTTGTGCGGCCGTGTGTCGGGAAAGCGTAAAGCATTAGAATTTCTGTTGGGAATGACCATTTTCAGCATGAGATTGAGAGAGGAGATGAGATGAGGCGAGTTTCGGATGTGATTTTTTTGATCGGGTGTTGTGTGGCAGGGGTTGCCGCGGCGGTGCCGTATGATGATATGGGTTTAGCTGATCTGGCCGATCAAATACGTCCTGGTTTTTTGATGGGAACACATTCAAAACACACGCAATTCTCGGGGAAGCCCAGTACCGTCCTGTTGAATAATTATAATATGATCTCCGTTGGAATCTATCAGCGAGCTTCGCAGAAAGATGGCGTGGATGATTGGGAATTCTGGAGTATTGACCAAGGGATCAATTACGCGGAAGAGAACAATTTAAAGGTCTATGCGCATCCGATGTTTGGATCGGACGGCTATCTGCCCGATTGGTTGGCAACGAATACGTTCAGCGATGTTGAGCTGCTCGAAATAATAGAGGATCGCATTGAAACTCTGTTGACCCGGTATCATGGAAAAATCGACATCCTGGATGTGTATAATGAGGGACTGGGGCGAGAGAGCCATGGCTGGCGGAGTGGCCAGAATAAATTTTTGCAGTTGGGTTATAACTCGAATGAAATCGGTGAGTGGCCGGTATTTCTGGAAAAGATGCTGATCTGGTGCCGGCAATATGGAGGTGATGACCTCAAGCTCATTTATAACGATAATCACAACACGCTCGATTGGATGACGCAGTCGGAAGATTGTATTCAGCTCTTTAAGGCCTTAAAGCACGAGGGCATTCCGATCGATGGAATCGGACTGCAGTGCCATACTCATATTGACCGCGATGGAAAGCACTATCTGAGTGGACGTTGGGGAGGTAATAGTATTGAGTTTGATGAGATCTCATTTGCTGAGGGTTTGCGGAAGATGGGCGAAGCCGGGATTGAAACCTATATCTCTGAAGCGGATGTTCATTTGTATGGAACGATAGATGAGACCACATTGGCGCGACAGGCGGAGGCGTATCGTCAGCTGTTGAGAGCATGCATCAATGAACCGACCTGCAAATCATTTAAAACCTGGGGGTATTCAGATGCAAGCTGCTGGAAACCTGCAAAGGATCTAGAGGGGGACAATTATGAGCCTGAGCCGCTCCCGTTCGATTTCGATTATAATCCCAAGCCGGCTTATTATGCGATGCATGCTTTGCTGGCGGATACACTTGAACATACTGATTTCGATATCCTGGTTAATTATAAATTCGATGATGCTGCGGGAACAAAACTGACGGATCTTGCCAATTACGGCGATGATCAGACGGGTTGGAATGGTGATCAACCGCTTATTGAGGCAGATGGTGGCGGTAACCTGCAGGTGGGGGCGGTAACGAATACTTCAATTACCACGTTTGCATTGGAGTCTCCTTTAACGCGGGGTTATGCCGAACTGGAATATCGAATTGACGGATATGATTTGAGCGGTTTAGCCGACAAAACGAGTGTCGGGGTTGAGTTCTGGCCAGCCGGGGCTGGCTGGGAATTGGCAACGAAGATGCGATTGGAAGTTAAGGATTCCACTCCGAACGGTATACGCCTGGTATCGCCGCGTCCAACGGCGTTTGACCCGGTAGTTAGTTACCCTGCGGTTGATTTGGATGCGATGGCCTCGACCACCGGTATCACCTATAAAATTGAACTGGATTTGGATGCCGGCACCTTTGAGGTAAAGTATAAATTGGATTCAGATGCGGAATTTTCAGCTTTTGGAGCAACAGGGGTCTGCACGAATTTGGCTCAGATCCGATTGGTCGTTGCACATAAGTCCGATTGGACCGTCGATCATTTTGTGGACATAGACTACATCAAGTTAGTCCGCCGGAAAGAGCCGGAGCCTGCGTACGCCGGTGATGTTTGGCAGTTTAATGATGTGGAAGGAAATCGTCTTCCCGAATTGGTCAAAGCATCAGGAGATGCGACCTTTAATTATTATTGGGAAACCATCGAATCAGATGGATTAGGTGCCTTGAAATTTTATCAGGAACCTGGACTGGCTAACGGTCGTGGAGCTGAGGCTACAGGAATGCCGGATATTTCAACGGGAAAAATCGAGCTGCGATATAAAATGCTTGAGGCTGATTTGAGTGGCGGGGATGCCTCGGGAGCGATGGTCAGTTTCAGCCTGAAAGACAGTACGGCGAATAAAAATCTGTTTGCGATTCGGCTTTTTGAGCAGTCCGGACACCTTCAGCTGCAGTCTCGGGTGACAGGCGATGTGAATTCAGAAAATGTCGTGCATTATGATTTCGGCACCAATGTGGTTGATCGGTCGATGGATATTCGGATTCTGGCGGATATGGATAGTGATACCTTTGATGTGTTTTATACGCTCGAGGACGGGATGGAAGTCAATGCCACCAACAATATGCCGATGGGTACGGCCGGGTTAACCTATAACGACCTTCGACTTTACACCACGGTTAATACCAATGATTTCGGCCCGTCGGATTACATCACATTTGATTATCTCGGAGTGATACCGGTGGAAGAAAATCTGACGTATGCAGGTTGGTTGGCGCAATATCCTTCGTTGGGATCCCTGACCAATGTAACTGATAACCCTGACGGCGATGCGTTGAATAATCTGGGGGAATATGCCTTTGGGGGGCATCCGGATGACTCCGCTGATGTGGGGCACCTTCCGACTTTTCAATGGGTGGAAAATGAGGGCGGATTCGACTATGTCTATGCCCGGCGAACGGATGCCGCTGCTCGCGGATTGAATTATTATATTGAAACCAATAGGGATCTGACCGATGCCTTCGGCTGGACCAATGCCGGTTATAATGTTGTCGGAACCAATGCCGCTTTTGCTGATGGCTTTGAGACGGTCAGCAATCGTATATCAGCCGCCGTGGATACCAATCAGTTTATTCGGATTACGGTCGAGCGTTTTTAGGTTGTTTGTGGCTGAGCGTGTGTGTGTTGCCTCCGGCCGCCGGGGCTCAAATGCGATCTGCATTTCCTGGATATCTGCAGGGGGGATTAGCGCAAAGAAACGGTCTGGAATCGTTCATTAATTTCATCGAAATATTCCGTTCCGTTTATCGTTCATTCGGCATCTATTGATTATAATACTAGAATCGGAATAATTTTTTGGGTGGGAAATCCGGTTGGAACAGGACTTATTTATAATGAATAGAAACAGATTTAATATCATTTCGGCAACCGGGCTGATGGCCTCCGTTCTGGGTGTAGAAGCGCGCCCGGGATATAGCAGGAAAAAACTGGAAACGGCGGGCCTGGCCGAGTTGGCCGGAATGGTACGCCCGGGATTTCTGATGGGAGCCCACAGTGATGCGGCCTACATGGGGTCGAGTGAAAGGGATAAAAAGTATCAGCACATTCTTGCGGCGGAATATAACATGATGTCGGTGGGGATTTATCATGGTCGAACCCAGCGGGATTATCGCGAAGACTGGCGCTTTGATACGATGAATCCACTTATAAAATTTGCGCAGGAGAATAATCTCAAGGTCTATTTGCACCCCATGTATGGATCCAATGGATATATTCCGAAATGGCTGCTTGATGGGGATTATTCCAATGAAGAATGGCTGGAAATCATTGAAGAGCGCATCAAAACGATTCTAACAAAATTCAAAGGAAAAATTGATATTCTCGATGTGTATAATGAGGGATTCGGCCGCGATACCCCCGGGTGGCGAGAGAGGGATAATCTATTTCTCCGGCTGGGTTATCGCGAAAATAAATATGGGAAGTGGCCGGTCTTTCTGGAGAAGATGCTGGTCTGGAGCCGGAAGTATGGCGGTAAAAAACTTAAGCTGATCTATAACGATAATCACAATACGCTGTCGGGCATGCTACAATCCGGAGAGTGCATCAATTTGTATAAAGCGCTGAAACACGAAGGCATTCCAATCGATGGAATAGGAATTCAGTGCCATACTAAAATAACCGAAGACAATACGCATGAGCTCAGTGCGATGCCGGGGAACCGGGGAGTCCTTTTCGATCCGGATTTATTCGCTTTGAATTTGAAGGAAATGGGCGAGGCGGGCATCAATGTATTAATCAGCGAATGCGATGTTCATTTATATGGGGAAATCGATGATGCAAAGCTGGCCCTGCAGGCCGACGCCTATCGGAATATCCTAAAGGCCTGTATAGAAGCTCCTGCCTGTAAATCTTTTAAAACCTGGGGGTTCACGGATCTTAAGTGCTGGAAGCCCATGAATAAAGGAAACCGGACCTTGAAATATGAACCCTGTCCCTTGATTTTTGATCACGATTTTCACCCCAAGCCCGCCTATTTTGCGATGAAGGAACTACTGATCGAGCTGATCGAAAAGAAACGCCTATAACCCCCTCTCTCAATATGCACTAAATATACGTTCAGAAATGACCGGCGACCGGCATCCCCTAAATGCGTCATATGATATAAATGGGGAAGTTTTATGAAAGTCAGGGTTTGCAAACTTGTGCTGTATATCGGCATCGCCTTATCGGCTGGATATACAGCGCGTGTTGCTGAAGATTGGCGCGCGGTCGAAGAGATTTCTTCCAAGGTCTGGAAAAATACGGACGGGTTGCAAAATCAGCTCACTGCACTCCATACGGATTTAAATATTCATTCGGACAACCTGCTGCCATTCAGCGAAGGCGGAAGACGATCCTTTCTGCTGTGTGATGCAGGGCGGAATCAGGCATTATTTTATCTTGAAGGAAACCGGTTTCTGACTCTCCGTGTTTCCGAAATATCTGTATCCCGTTATTGTCTGAAGGAGAAAACGACGAATGATTATGCGTAGACGTTCCTTTTTAGTTGCTGTCGGTATCTCTGCCGCAGCTTTCGCTGTAGGAGAAAAGCCGATTGATCGACCGAATATTCTCTGGCTGACGTGCGAAGATAATAATGTGCATTGGGTGGGGTGCTATGGAAACCCATATGCCAATACGCCGAATATTGATCAACTCGCGGCTGAAGGTTTTCAGTATATGCATTGTTATGCCAATGCACCGGTATGTGCGCCATCGCGCTCCACTTGGATTACCGGCATTCATGCGGTATCAACCGGTACCCATGAGATGCGAAGCCGCAATAAAATCCCGTTTAATCTGATTCAATATTATCCCGATCATCTAAAGGCCAACGGATATTATGTGGGGAATGACATTAAGACCGATTACAACATCGGCGGGCGCGATGATAAGGAATGCTGGGATAATCCCGGCCGCGTGAAATGGGCTCAACTGAAGGCGAGCCAACCCTTTTTCCAGGTCATCAATAATACCAAGTCGCACGAGAGTAAGGCCCATGGAGATGTGGAAAATACGGAACATGATCCGGCCGATATTCAGTTGCGGGCTTACCACCCCGACCTTCCGGATGTACGCAAATCCTATGCAAAATATCATGATGCGATGAAAAATATGGATGAGGACATCGGAGCGGCATTGGCAAAACTGGAGGAATACGGCCTGGCCGAAAATACGATTGTGATTCACAACTCCGATCATGGCGGCGTGTTGCCGCGCAGCAAGCGATATGTCTTTAACAGCGGGCTGCACTGTCCGCTCATTGTGCGGATCCCCGAGCGGTATAAACATCTATGGCCGGCGGAACGACCGGGCATGAAAGTCGATCGATTGGTCAGTCTGATTGATATGCCGAAAACGTGGCTGAGCCTAACCGGTACACCCATTCCGGATGTTATGCAGGGAACCATCTTCCTCGGACCACAGACCGAACCGGAGGCGCCATATCACTATGCCTTCCGGGGTAGGATGGATGAACGGACTGAAAGTGCGCGTGCCATTTGTGATAAGCAATTTCTCTACATTCGCAATTACATGCCCTATGTGCCATGGATGCAGAATCTGGAGTTTTTATGGCGAATGAAGGCGACGAAGGCGTGGGAAGAGCATGTGAAGTCCGGGAAGGCCACGGAAGTACAGAGCCGATACTTTAAGCCGAAGATGTTCAGCGAAGAGCTGTATGACAATGTAAACGATCCGGACAGTGTGAACAATCTGATCGATAAGGTGGAATATGCAGAAATCGCCAAACGTATGAGAAAGGAATTACGGAAGTGGCAGATTGAAATTTATGATTCAGGGCTGCTGCCGGAATTCGATATGATTAAACGGGCATCGGATCACAACATGACCATCTATGAAATGGTGCGTGATCCTGATATCTATAATCTGCCGGCTCTGCTGGAAGCTGCAGATGTGGCTCTTATGCAGGATCCCTCCAATGCATCAAAATTAATTAAAATGTTGAAGCACTCTGATTCGGGTATGCGGTATTGGGGCATCGTTGGACTCTTTCTGATTAATCAGATGCCGGCTGAGGTGGAACCGTTATTGGCCGATGATTCCCATGAAGTTCGAGCCATGGCGGCGTGGTTGAATATTCGATGTGGCGACCGCGATAAGGGATTGCTTACGCTGGATATCATGCTTCGTGAGAACTCTTACGCCACCCTCAAAATTTTAAACATCATTGACTGGATAGGAGATGATGCGATGTCTTTGATGCCTGCTGTAAGGCAGGTGGATCATAACCGTTATGAAAACGATATGCGTGATAATCTGTTATTCAAGTACGGCCTGATTGAGTCGAAGCAGGTTCGGGAAAAGAAAGTACATAAAGAAGCAAAGAAACAAGGAATGTCGAATGAAAAAAATTAAACGCCGCTCATTCATGGGGGCCGGGCTGGCGCTGGCAGGTGTAACGGGAATCTCACATGCAGCGCCTGCAAAACGTCCGAATATTCTCTTTATTTTTTCCGATGACCAGTGTTGGGATACGCTGGGTTGCCTGGGCGGTGAGGTCATCACCCCGAATCTGGACCGACTGGTTAAGCAGGGTACACTCTTTACCAATGCCTACAATATGGGAGCCTGGCAGGGAGCGGTCTGTATGGCCAGTCGTACGATGCTGATGACCGGTCGGTCGGTATGGGGCGCTCATGCTTATTATGAATCCAACGTGCGCAAAAAGTCTGATTTCTGGAGTAACCAGTTTCAGCAACAGGGATACAAAACCTATTTTGCCGGGAAATGGCATATTGCGGGAATGATGCCTCCTGAAATCTATGATGTGGCCGGTACGGTGCGTCCGGGAATGCCTGATTATTATGATCCCGCTACCGGAAAAAAGTTTCCGTGGAATGTGCGCGGCCCGGGATATTTCCGGCCTGAAGCTCCGGGGAAGGATAACTGGGATCCCAGCGATCCGAAATTCGGCGGTCATTGGGAAGGCGGTAAGCACTGGAGCGAAGTTTTGGGGGATGAGGGGATTTCGTTTCTGGAGGATGCGGCCCAAAATGATAAACCCTTTTTCATGCAGTTGGCCTTTAATGCGCCGCATGATCCCCGGCAGTCGCCTAAAAAATATGTTGATATGTATCCGCTTGATTCAATCAGGCTCCCCGAAAATTTTATGCCTGAAAATCCGTATGCCGAAGCGATGCAGGCCGGCAAGGGAGTTCGGGACGAAGATCTTGCTCCATTCCCGCGCACCGAGTTTTCCATCAAGACACACCGCCAGGAATATTATGCGATCATCACCCACATGGATGACCAGATCGGGCGCATTCTCCAAACTCTGGAAGAAACCGGCCAGCGCGATAATACGCTTATCGTATTTACATCTGATCACGGATTGGGGTGTGGACGGCATGCCATGGTCGGGAAGCAGAATATGTTTGAACACAGCATGAAGCCGCCTCTGATTTTCTGCGGAGCAGGGATTCCGAAGGGGCGGATTATCGAAACCCCGGTTTATATGCAGGACCTGATGCCGACCACGATGGACATGGCTCATATACCCATTCCTTCGTCGGTAGAATTTCGAAGCCTTCGGCCGATTATCGAGGGGCGGAAACGGAAACAGTATCCATCGATCTATGGGGCCTATAAAATGTCGCAGCGTATGGTACGTAAAGGAGATATGAAACTGATCTGGTATCCGAATGCCGATAAATATCTGTTGTTTGATTTGAGTCGTGATGCGCTGGAAATGAACGATTTATCTGATCATCCTGAGTATGCCGGTGTCATGAAAAAATTGAAGGGCGAGCTGAAAAAGCAACAGCGGTTCTTTAAGGATCCTATGCTGACGGGAACGGCCGGGAATATGTCTGAAGAAGGAGTGGTGCATTAAGATGAAGTATGTATTGAAAACCGTCGCCGCTTTACTGTTGGCGGTCACGGTGTGTCAGGCGGCCGACCAACCCAATGTAGTTATCGTGATGACGGATGATCAGGGGTATCCAAATCTCAGCTGCATGGGGCATCCCTTGTTGGAAACGCCGAATATTGACACCCTTTATGAGCGTGGGGTGCGTTTAACCGATTATCATGTTGATCCCACCTGTGCACCTTCGCGGAGTGCATTGATGACGGGCCGCTATTCAGATCGGGTGGGCGTTTGGCATACGGTGATGGGAAGGAATCTGCTTCGCGAGCGTGAAGTGACCATGGCGGATATTTTTTCAGCTTCAGGATATGCCACCGGAATTTTCGGGAAATGGCATTTAGGTGATGTTTATCCGTACCGTCCTGAAGACCGGGGCTTTCAGCAAACTGTTGTGCATGGCGGGGGCGGAGTTGGGCAGACGCCCGATTTCTGGGGCAATGATTATTTTGATGACTCGTATCGGGTCAATGGAGAAATGACTCCCTTCACGGGTTTCTGCACGGAAGTGTTTTTCACTGAAGCCATGAAGTTCATGAAGGCTTCTGTTGAACAGGGAAAACCTTTTTTAACCTACATCACGCCGAATGCACCGCATGGTCCTTTTTATGCTCCCAACGGGAATAAAGAACGGGTGAAAAACCGGGCAAAAAAACGGGGCATCAAACTTGAAGGACCGATGACCGGTTATTATGGGATGATTGAAAATATCGACGATCAGTTTGGGCGCTTGCAGGATTTTCTTGAAAAGGAGGGGCTTGCTGAAAATACGATTTTGGTATTCACCAGTGACAACGGTCCCGTGGTTCAGCAGGCAATGAACTTGTTTAATGCCGGATTGCGTGGAGGAAAAAATACCAATACCGATGGCGGGCATCGCGTGCCCTGGTTTATGCAGTGGCCGGCAGGTGGACTGGATAAGGCACAGGATATTAATCACGTAACGGCTCACATTGACATATTGCCGACCCTGATCGATCTCTGCGGCCTGAAAGCTCCTGATATCGATTTCGATGGCCGGAGTTTGGTGCCGCTGTTGAAAAATGCGGATGCAGCATGGCCGGACCGTCAGTTGGTGGTGGAAAGTCAGCGAGTCGTGGACCCGATTAAATATCGGAGTTTTTCAGTGATGACGGATCGCTGGCGTTTAGTCGGGAATGAACATGTCAGCACGTTTAAGCTCTATGATATGAAACATGATTTGGGTCAGCGTAAAGATGTTTCAGGGGCATATCCAGAGGTCTTTGAACGACTTCGTGAAAGCTATGATGCGCTATGGAATGATCTCTCGCAGGAACATGACTTAGTGAGCCGCATGATTGTGGGGTCGGCTCACCAGAATCCGGTTTGTTTAACGGCGCACGATTGGCTGGGAAATACGCTTTGGAATCAACCGCATATTCTTAAGCCGGCGAAAGCGAGTAAGTACGGACCACCGAAGGGACATTGGGCGGTTGATGTGGCGCAAGACGGCTGGTATCAGATTTCGTTGCGTCGCTGGCCGGCGGAGGCCGATCAAGGTATCAATGCAGCTTATGTTGGATCGGGCTATCGTCTGGATACCGCCCGCATTGAGGTTCAGGGACAGAAGCTGGAACAAAACATTCCGATTGATGCGAAGGAAGTCACTTTCCGCGTAAAGTTGAAGAAAGGGGAAGCAAAGCTGGACACGCTCTTCACCGGGGGCGGTAAACAGATCAGTGCCTTTTATGCCTATATTCTGAGGGAGGAAGGACGCGTTTCCAGGGATTGGAAAACGCGCGAAGGGCTGGGGCTTCCGCTGGCAAACTGGCCGAAGAAACACGGGGCGGATCCGTCAGTTCGTTAATTAAGGAGTTCCAATGATTGGAAAGCAGATAGGGCTCGGCCTGGTATGTGCCGTCGGATGTTTTGCTGTGCAGCGACCGAATATTGTTTTTTTGATGGCAGACGATCAGGCCAGCTATTCGATGGGGTGTTACGGGAATGATGATGTGATTACTCCGCACCTCGACCGGCTGGCGGAAGAGGGCATGGTATTCGATCGGCATTATGCTACCACCGCCATTTGTATGGCCAGTCGGGCGACCGTGATGACCGGATTGTTCGAGTTTAAGACCGGGTGTAACTTTTTCCATGGGGATATGCTGCAGTCGACCTGGGATCAATCGTATCCTGTTCTGTTGCGGGAGGCGGGCTATCGAACGGGATTTGCCGGAAAGTTCGGCTTCGATATTAAAGACGGAGCCGACGGGGAACGCCTGCCGCTGCCTGAACACGATTTTGATCAATGGGGAGGCGGTCCGGGCCAGACCTCTTATAGAACAAAGGCGAATAAATCCATGGCAGCTTATGCGGAAGAATTTCCGCATTCAACACTCGCCTATGGAGCCTTTGGGCGCGATTTTATCCGTGAATCAGTCGAGGCCGGAAAACCGTTCTGCCTGTCGGTCAGTTTTAAAGCTCCGCATAAACCGGCGACACCCGATCCGCGGTTTAATGCCGTGTATAAAGGCAAGATCTTCAAGAAACCTGAAAACTTTGGGCGTGAGGCGGGGGAACATTTTGCGAAGCAGAGTAAATTGGACCGGCAGTATGACCGGTTTTACAGTTGGAATTATGCTGATCAGTATGATGAAGTTATGGCCGTTTATCATCAGCAGGTGTATGCAATTGATGTTGCTGTCGGTATGATTCGGGATGCGCTGACTGCGCAGGGTGTTGAAGGAAATACTGTGATTATTTACACCTCGGACAATGGTTTTTTCTGTGGCTCGCACGGCTACGGTTCCAAGGTTCTGCCATATGAGGAATCAACACATATACCTTTGATTATTTATGATCCCAGACATCCGAACTCCGGAAAAGAAATACGTTGTTCCTCCCTTTCCGGCAATGTGGATATTGCGCCGACGATTCTGGATTTGGCAGGACTTCCAATTCCAGAAAATATGGATGGAAAGAACCTCATGGCTTTGTATGAACATCCTGGCGAGACGCTTCATGAAGCGTTGCCCCTCATCAACGTCTGGGGGCATCCGGCCAGTCACGTGCTGGGTGTGGTGACTAAAGATTTAAAATATATTAACTGGCTCTATGCCGACGACGGCATGCAACCGGTTGAAGAGTTGTATCATTTGGGAAAAGATCCGGGAGAACTGGTTAACCGGGCCGGGAATCCGGAAGACCGGGGGCGGCTGGAGGCCATGCGTAAACAGTATGATGCTCTGGTTCAACAGTGGAAGTCGGAGGCTGTTCCTTACAATAGTTATCAGGAATACAGTACGGTCTTTGATCGACATGTCCCATGGAGCACTCGTTCGGAATCCTATCCTGTTCAGTTCGAGAAGGGCGAGGGCGGGCGACTTCCAAAGGCTGGAGAATAGGCGTAGTATTTATCAATAAACATAGTTTGAATCGCTGTTTGGCTGATACTATGTGCATTTGTACGGGAGATGAAACATGCCTGAACTGAATCGTAATGAGGCGTTGAAAGCCCTGGCCGGCGTGGTTGTGGCAGGATCTGCAATTGCGAAGGCCGAGGGGAAACAGGTGACGACAGCCGGATCGTTGCCTCTTGTTGAGTTGGGGAATACCGGAATTCGAACCTCGCGACTGGCGCAGGGCACCGGGACCGGCGGGGTGCGACGTCAGTCGAAGCACACCAAGGATGGGTTTGAGAATTTTGTGAACCTGATGATTCATGCCTATGATCGGGGCATCCGTTTTTACGATCTGGCCGATCAGTACGGTTCTCATTTTTATTTCAGGGAAGCTCTGCGCACCATTCCGCGTGAACAGGTGACACTGTTGAGTAAAATACAGGTTAATTTTGACAGCGATAATCCAGCGAAGTTAACGCCCGCTGAGCAACGTCGTTTTGCAGCGAATGCGATTGATCGTTTTCGTTTGGAGCTGCAGGTGGATGTTATTGATGTTCTGCTGTTGCATAATGTTCAATCCGCCAACTGGGATGCGGAACTCGCTGGTTATATGGACGTGATGAGTGAATATAAGCAGCGCGGTGTGATCCGGGCTACCGGAATGTCCTGCCATACGTTAGTGGCTTTAAAACGCGCGGCTGAACTGGATTGGGTGGACGTTGCTCTGACACGGATAAATCCCTATGGAAAGGCAATGGATGGTCCCGTTAACGAAGTCATGCCGGTTCAGCAGAAGCTGAAAGACCGCGGGGCTTCTGTGATCGGGATGAAAATTTTCGGAGCGGGGCGTTTGGTCGATAAACGAGATGAATGCATGGAGTTTGCTCAGAATCTGGATTATCTGGATGCCATGACCATTGGGTCACTTACTCCGGAACAGATTGATGATAATATTCGGTTGATGGAAAAATATCCCGTCGCGATGTAAACCGGGTTTCCAATGGTGGGAATTCTGTTTAGTATGCTGTGCCGATGAAAGATGATTTCCATGAAGACCCCGAGGATTGCAGGGAAGAGCCGCTGCGTTTTCTGGGCAGGTTGTACGATGAAGAAAATCAGATTCTGGATGCAGATGAAGCTGAGGCGCTCAACCCAATTCTTCAGACTCTTCGTCAAAAAGGACCCCATTATTCCGACGAGGAGTTTCTCTGCGAAGGCGGCGAAAAGCGAATCTTTAAAGTCCGTGATCTGCTGACCGATCGGATTATTGCCATGGCCAAGCCGTTGAGAACCTCAACCGACCTGAGTCGGGAGCGGTTTTTACGGGAGGCCCGCCTGACGGCCAATCTGCAGCATCCGAATATTATCAGCGTCTATGAACAGGGGCTTGATGATGAAGGGAATCCCTACTTCACGATGGAATATGTTCCGGGTGATGATCTAGGGGAGATTGTTAAAAAGCTGAAGCCTGCGGATGATGCCCGGGCCGGTTCGCAGACCCGCTTGTTGGAAATATTTATTAAGATTTGCGACAGTTTGGCTTATGCCCACTCGCGCGGGGTGGTGCATTTGGACGTGAAACCGGCCAATATTAAAGTGGGCTCCTTTGGCGAAGCCCTTTTATGCGATTGGGGGTTGGCCCGGGTTATTACGGGCGGGTTCGATGAAATTGAAGATGTCCCCGGCGACTTGCTTGATGACCGCCCCAACAGTGATCTGCAGAATGATCTGGACGCCAGCGGACTGGTGAAAGGTACTCCGGGGTTTATGGCACCCGAGCAGGTGAGGCGGGAAGGTGTACTGGATGAGCGGACCGACGTGTATGCACTGGGAGCCGTGCTTTATTTTATCCTCACACAACGGCCGCCGGTAGATGGAAAATCATCCCATGAGATACTGGATAAAACGCTGTGCGGTCAGATCGATCCTCCATCCCGAGTAACCGGCCGTTTTATTCCGCGCGGGTTGGAGGCGGTTGTGATGAAGGCGCTGGCGTTGGAGCCTGAAAACCGCTATCCGTCCGTGATTGAGCTCCGGGATGAACTCGAGCGTTTCAGTATGGGGTTTGCAACGGATGCCCAGCAGGCGGGGCTGTTGGATCGTCTGGTGTTGTTGATTAAGCGTCGCCCCGTGGTATTTCGTGTGGTGGCGGCCTCGCTGTGTATATTTACGGTGGTTACCAGTCTGGCTTTTGTTCGGATTATTCAGGAAAAACAGAATGCCGTTGCGGCCCGCCATGTTGCAGAAAACCTTCGCCGGAGGGCTGAAGAGAATTTGCGGCTCTATAAAGAGGAAGTCGCGCGTTCACGTATGTTGAGTGACAGCATCGGTACAGCGCTGGAATCGCTTCAGAAACGGGATAATTATCTGGATGCTGTCAGTAAAATTCATTTGCTGACGGTCCAGCTGGAATCGGAGAAGGATCCGGACATGCAGCAGCTGTTTCTGAAACAATTGGCGATGCTACATTTTGTGCGCCAGAATTTTTCATTGTCAGTCACCTATTTTGAACAGGTAAAAGAGCCTGCTGAATATCAGGTTTTTTACGATTTGAGCCGGCGCTATCTGCAGAAGAAACCGGATGATCGTGTCTGGCTTCCGCCAGCTCATGTACGGGAGCTGATTCTCGCGATTCCCATGGAATTTAATAATGTGGCCTATTCGCTGGCATTTTATTATTTCGGAACGCCTCCGGCCGATGATCCCGAGGCTATGTTGCCATTGGTTGAAACGCTGCTGGCCCGGCTGAATGGTCTCGGAAGGCCTAAGCAGAGGATGACAACACTGTATCTCGAGCAGCATCCCGGAGGGACCGGCCTGTCCTTGGCAGGAAAGCCTTATACGGAGTTTCACCTGCCGCTTCCTGCCCCCAGGAAAACGGTGAACGTCCTGAGTCCGCTGAACCTGTACGCTTTGGATTTCAGCGGCGGAAAAATAAGCAGTCCGGATCCGTTGGTCGGATTGGACGTTCAGGAGGTCAATTTGACCGGGATTGATGGATGGAGTATATCGCAATTGCACCGCTTAAAGCCGAGAAAACTTAAACGGATCTACCATTCATTCGATGTGGACGATGAGCTGCTTCAAAAGATTTCACCCCAAACTGAATTCATTCGCCGCAGTCCGTGATGCGCCGGCCTACTGCAAATCCTGTTTCAACTGTTCGACTTCTGCGTAGAAGCTGGTTTTTACGCGGGAGGTCAGCTTTTTCACCGAGCCGACGGTCAGGCCAACCCGTTGGGCGATTTCTTCATAGGAGATTCCCTGAATGCGGAGTTTGAAAGCTTCTATGGCTTTCCGGCTGAATTGGGTTTGTACTTTTTTCAGCGCAAGATTGGTTAAATGAACGCGCCATTCCTCCTCGGCAATTTGATCAATTTCCGGCAGGCGGATCGATTGCAGATAGGAGATCGAGTCATCGTGATAGGCTTTGTTTTCTCTTTCAACCCGCCGGGTGCGTGAACGAATAAACTGGCGAACCTCATTTTTGGTTACCGTGGCCAGGTAACTTCGGAAACGAAGAATTTCCTCGGTGTTCAGGTCGGGGATCTTTGCCCAGAGTTTCACCATGACTTTTTGATGGATTTCGTCTGCATCGTCTTCCGAAATTCGCATCTGACGGATAATCGAATAGATATAGCGGGTATAGAACTCGATAAACTCCTGCCACGCCTGTTCATCGTATTGATCTTTAATTCGCGCAATCAGCGTTTTCCGAGTGGAATAGGTCTTTCGCATCTGACTTTTTGGTAGCTCCGGCATAATTGAAAGATAGTGTAATACGTCATTCGGGTAAAGGTTGCGGCAATGTTTCTGTGTTGAGCATTCCCCTGAAAATAGAGGAAACAAATTCATTCCGGGTTGGGCTTCGCGCGGCATCTATTAGGTATTTAAGGGAGAGCGTGATGAGGTTGATATATCATGGACTCGGGGCTTTGTTCGCCTTTTTGGTCTGTTCGGAAACGTATTCTGCTGAATATATAGGTCTGAAGGTTCTGAATGGCCGCACTACATTGATTGACCCTTCGGGAAAACCGTTTTTTGCGCATGGTGTGAATCATATCGGAAAAAACGGGCAGGGAGCCGGGCGTGATGCGGTTTCGGAAGCGTGCAAGGCGCTCGGGTTTAATGCGTATGGCTATGGATGTCCGGAAGCGTTGCGCGATGACATGCCGTATCTGGAAAGCTGGAATGAGCTGATTCCAATGTCGATGCATCGTCCGGCGAGCGTTTTCAGTTATCGGGATGTCTTTGATCCGGCCGTGATAGAGGATATCCGCAGTCAGATTAAAAAAACCTGCGATGCAAACCGTGAAAATACCAACTTGATCGGTTATCTCTGGACCGACCTGGCAGCCTGGACGCCGAAAAATAACCATAAAACGGATTTTGTTGCGTTTATGCGCGAATTACCGGCCGATGCGCCCGGCCGAAAGGCTTATGAGAATTTTGCTGAAAAGAATCAAGGGAATGAGGCCGCATTTATTCGGCAGATTGCCCGGCAATATTTTTCAGTGGTTGGAAAGGCAACCCGGGAGTTTGATCCGAATCATCTCGTTCTTGGCGATCGCTTAACTTTTCAGACGGCCATTCCGGAAGTGCTGGAGGAAATGCTGCCGTATGTGGACGTGGTCTCGGTTCAACCGAATTATGTCGCGGGGTTTCCTTCGGCTGATTTTGACCGGCTCCATAAGCAGGCCGGAGGTAAGCCGATTCTGATCTGTGACTTTGCGATTCGTTTTAAAGACGGGGATAAAAAGATTCGGGGCAGAAAGCTGGAGGAAAATGAGGCCGTGGCTGGCGAACATTATGCCGCTTATATTCGGGCGGCCAAGCAAACCTCTTATATCATCGGCGCATTCTGGTGCAACCTGATCGATTCATCTCCGGGTGCAGGCAAGGCGGGTATCAAACAGGGATTGTTTAATCCCGGGCTGGAGCCGCGCCCGGCACTCAGCACATGTATAAAAAATCTAAACTGTAATCATGATTAGGAGCAAAAAATGAAAAGAGTTTTATTCGTTTTAACTATGGCCTTGCTGGCCGGTGGCATTGCGGAAACGCAGGCGGAGACGCCCCCGCTGGAAGCGACGGGTTTTGTGCGGGTGGAGAACATTGACGGGGTCTGGTGGTTTATCTCTCCTGAAGGAGAAAAATTTATCAGCATGGGGATCAACCATGTGGAGCCGCACCTGTGGTTGGCTCCGTATAATAAAGAGGCGACGCTGAAACGGTATGGTGCCGATATGGTGGATGAAAACGGTTATTTTAATACTGATGGGGCGGCCGCGAAAAAATGGATTGACCAACAACTTGTGATGACCCGGGATCTCAATTTTAATACCTGGGGACGGCATACTCATCCTGAGATCAAGCCTTCATTATACGAGGATCAGATCTATTATTTGGCTTCGTTGCAGACGGGGCCGCTGGCCGGATGGCGGGAACGGAATGGAGAAGGTCCGCGCCCGGACGTTTTCTCGGTTGATTTTTACAATTTTCTCGATGATCGAATTCAGAATATCTGTGCAGCGCATCGGCAGAATAAAACCTGTTTAGGTTATCTTTATACTGATGTGCCGAGTTGGGAACAGCGCAATGCGAAGTATCCGGCCATGAAATATCCCTGGCTGAATGCCATCCTGACACTGGGTGAAGCGTCACCTGGAAAATGGGCGTGGGTGAAGCATTTGCAGTCGCGCTATGATTCTCCCGTGGAGGCAGCCCAGGTCTGGGGGATGCCGATCAGTCCGACCTATGGGATTTCGTGGTATCGGATGGTACGTCAGGTTACCTGGTTTGAACCGGTGGATGCAAAAAGGGCCGATGCGGACATGAAGAGTTTTATGCCGCAGATTGCAGATCAGTGGTATCGGCTTCATTATGAGCTGATCCGTAAATATGACCCGAATCATTTGATCTTCGGCGATAAAAACTGGATCACGTGGCATTATCCCTATGTGCTGGATGCGCTGGCCAAATATGTGGATGTGGTGTCGATTCAGGCTTATGGCCGCTGGGCGGATGATAAAAAAGTAACCGATCATATCTTTGAGGTTACGGGTAAGCCTATTTTTAATGGAGATGGCTCTCATGGGGTGGCGAATGAACACCAGCAGGAATACGGTGTGAAAGGATTCCGTACCGGTGCTGAGAATATCAAAGAGGTCGCCGCGCTATATAAGGAGACCGTAGAGCAGATGATGGCCACACCTTATGTGGTCGGCTGGCACCATTGCGGATGCCTGCAGCAGTGGGATCCGGCTGAACGGGGCGATTCACCGAAAAATGAAAACGGGTTTATGGACCCCTTCGAAAATTACATTACGGAATGGACCGATGTTATCCGGGACACGAATGCTAAAGTGGTCCAGCTGCATGAAAAGGCCGAGTGATGCGAAAGACCTTGTTTGCCTCCATCATTCTAAATGTGGTGTTGCTGGTATGGATGGTCCGGTACGACCGTGGCGTGCCGGCCTCATCCCATACGAACGGGGCAGAGCAGAAGGCGGACGATGAGCATGCATCGGTTTCGGAAGTGAGACCGCATTCGCTTGTTTCTACCGAAGTCGATATTCGTGAAGCTGGTGGTTCCGAGCAGGAAACCCAGCCTTTTCCGCCAGCGGAGACGGTGGAACAAAGCAGCCATTCGGTTTTAAGTAATATTACGGAACGCCTTACCCGGCCTGGTGTGAATCGGGAAGTTTGGAATCAACAACGAATTGTACTGACTCATAAGTATGAAGGCCTGATTCGTGATCTTGGGTTGAGTGATGACGATGCTGATTATTTTCTTGATCTGTTGACCGCCCGTCAAATGCTGTTTACTGATTTGGCGATGAAGCAAATGACCGGTGTTCTTACGTCGGAAGAGCAGCAGCTGCTCTGGACTAAAACGATGGAAGCTGCTCTTCCTCTGAATGAAGAGATCAACCAACTGCTGGGTACCGAGGAAAATCAAAATAGAATGGCGTGGCACGATCAGACGGAGATGGAGCGCAATGCCGCAAAACGTGTCAGTGAAAAGTGCGACCGTATGGGTATGCCTCTGAATGAAGCTGCAGAGCGGGAACTTGTGACCATCATTATGGATGAGCAGGGGAAAACCAGCATGGCGTCCGGTTTTAATGGCGATTTTGCGCAACTTTCCGATGACGATATTTCCAGACATGTTTCTGAAATGGAGGCCTTGGAACCTTCTGTTCTTGAGCGCGCATCACTCATGTTGACCCCGGAGCAATTGGAACTTTTTCAGAAGCAGTATGCAGAATATGTACAGAATCAGGCCGACTGGTTCCGGATGATGAAGCAGATGAATTGATGGTTTGGCGGTCTCTCGGTTCAGGTTGCCGAAAAACCGGTCAAGACGATACCTGGAAATGGTGAAATTTTTAAAAAAACATTCTCGATTCGGGGGAATGCGGTATCGAGTTAAATGAGCATACACGTTTACTAAAATAGGGAAAATTAATGAAAAAAAACTGGATTCACACGATAGGCGTATCGATTCTTCTTTTCGTTTCAGGGCCTTCCGTATTCGGCGTTGAGTTGGATCAATATGGAGGTTGGACGGGCATCAAAGGTGAAAAAACCGGATACTTTCACGTTGAAAAAATAAACGGCCGTGATTGGTTTATAACGCCGGACGGAAATGTGTTTTTTGCCGTAGCGCTCAGTCATCTTTACTCCGGCGAAAGTGATGTGGCCTGTCAGAATGTCTATGGGGGAGATAAAGATGCGTGGATCAAAGGATCTTTTGAAAAAGCGCGGGCTATGGGTTTTAACTGTGCGCTGGGCAGTGTAACCAGTCCGGAGCGCAATCTGAACGGTTTTGTTGATATCCCGAAAATTGAGAAGTTTTTTCAGGAGCAGAACTTTCCCTATGCGGTGGGTGTGATTCTGCTGAAGCATCCGTGGGAGTTTGTTGAAGGTGAAAATCTGCCTGATATTTTTGAGCCGTCGTATGCGGAAATGATCGAAGAACGGGCGGCAGCGGTGTGTCCGAAGGTCAAGGATGATCCGTTAGTGATGGGGTACTATTATGGTTTCGGAGCATTTAATCATTCCGATTACTGGATTAATCAGTATCTGTCGCTTCCTGTGGGCAGTGCCGGCAGGAATGCCATTGTTGATCTGTTGTCTGAACGCTATGACGATAACGCTGAAAAATTCAATGAAGTATACGGTACATCGGTGGAAAAGATATCCGATTTTAAAACCGATGCGGTATTGGTCTACGATAAAGCCTATGAAAAACGCAATTATGAGAAGGTCCGGAAAACACTGGATCCTGTTAAGGTGGATGACTTTGATGCCATTCTTGATCATATGGCGATCACGCTCTACAAAATCGGCTATAATGCAATTCGGAAGTGGGATACGAATCACCTGATCTTCGGCAATTTTGTGAAGGAATTTGCAATTTCCGCGAATACATGGAAAGCAGCGGCACCTTATGTCGACATGATTGCTCCGCAGCATGTGAATAAAGAAATTGATGCGCATGAAATGGCTGCCGCAGCGGGACTCCCGATTCTGATGTCGGATGATTATTTCGGATGGCATTATCCGGGCGGGAAAGGCAGCAAGCATGCTGGTCTGTCGTCTCACGATGCTCGTGGTGAGGTATACAAGGCCAATCTGATGCGTCAGTGCAAAGACCCTTTGGTGTTGGGCGTGTCGTATTGTGCCTGCATGTATGACCAGGGCGGTAATACACTGAAGAAAAATAATCAGAATGGATTGCATGATATTAACGGTAACCCTCGTGAAAAATTGATCCGTGACATCACGAAAATTAATCATGAGATTTATATCCATTCCTCCTATCCGGCATCTCCTGAAGAGCTGGCAGCTCTGGACAAAAAACTCTACGACACCTGGGCTGAATATCTGGTGGGGAGCACCCTCTGGGATCACAAATAACACACGGTCTGGTTGCGGCCTCCGATGTTTTTCCGGAGGTTCGCAACGAGTGGTGCAGCGGGCGATTGAAAGGGAAAGCCATGAAAATGAGAATCGAGATGAATGATGGAATGAATAGTCGGTTGATACCGCGCATGCAAAAAATCGTTATGCCGGTCTTTGGTGTGGTGATGTGCAGTGTCCTCGCATCGACTGCTGGTGCTGCTGTACGTCGCCCCAATGTTATTGTGGTTATGGCCGATGATATCAGCGCGAAAGAATTTCCTGTTTATGGCGCAGACTCTCATTATGACGACGTGGTTGCAAATACGCCGGTCATTGATCGACTGGCGAACGAAGGATGTTATTTAAGTACAGTGTGGGCATCTACCGTATGCATGCCCACCCGTGCCATGCTGATGAGCGGGCGCTATGCCCACCTCACCAAATGGTGGGATAATGGTCAGATTGGAAAAGTTGCACGTGGTGGAGGTTGGCAACTTAATGACAGCTCTCCGCTGACCATTGGAAAGGTCGCTGAAAAGGCGGGCTATCGGTCGATGTGGGTTGGTAAAACGCATGTCACCAGTGGAATGAATTTTACGGACTTCGGTTTTGATGAATGTCTGTTTTCTCCGGGAGAACCGGGGGTCCGCGGTAACAGTCCGTATGATCATTTTCTGAATGTGAAAAATAAAAATTTCTGGAATTATCATTCCTTTCTGTGGTGGCCCGAGATTCAGTTAGCCTTTCATCCGGATTATCCCGACGATCCGAATCATTGGGTCGAGACTGAGATCAATGATTATGGTCCCGATATTGAAATGAAATATATCATGGATTTCATGGAGCGGGCCGCGAAACAGGATCAACCTTTCTTTGTTTATCACACCTCTCATCTCGGACATCAGGCCATTGATATGGCCAGTCCGAAATTTAATATGACGTGGCCCGGAACACCGAAAATAACCTGGAATCCGGAATCGGAAACGTATACGCGGCACGAGCCGAAAATCATTCCGCAAGGTCCGGTGAATACACGCGGGACGAAATATATCAAAGAAAACATCACACCGGATAAGATGAGAAATCAGGTGGAGTATCTCGACTATCAGCTATGGCAATATCTCACAAAACTTGAAGAACTCGATGAGCTGGAAAATACCATTCTTATCTTCACGGCGGATAACGGGAGCAAAGGGTGGAAAGCTTCTGTGGTCCGGCAGCGCGGAGTCCATGTTCCCTTCGTAGTTTATGCGCCGGGACAGCCTGAGTTTGTTCAGGGCGAGCAGCAGGTCATTGCTGACCTGACGGATGTACTGCCGACCTTGGCCGAGATTATGGGCACACCGCTTCCGCCTCAGGCGGAGTACGAGCTGAGTGGAAAAAGCCTCTGGCCCTATCTGACGAAACAGGAACAAAAACATCGCGACTGGATTTATGCCTTCAAAGGCCCTAAGCAGCTGATCCGAAGTGAACATCTGCTGCGGGATGGAAACGGGGACTGGTGGGATGTCAGCTCAACACCCTCTGATTTAGATTCATATCCTGAGATTACGGATTTTGAAAAACTCTCCCCGCAACAGCGGAAAGAAAAGAAAATGATGGAACAGGCGATGGCGGGTTTTGCCCGGGAGGATATCGGGGGCGCTCATTCTTTCCATGCCGATCCGTCCCGCAAACTAACCGAGCAGGAAAAAGAAAAAATGCGCAAAAAAGCAGAGAAGCTCAAGGCGTATATGGAAAGCCAGGGGCACGGTTCTTAACAGTGAAATTCGTTCATCTAACACAGACTGTGTTGATTGGGGCGGGGCTGGCCGCGTGCGAAAGCATCGGGGCCGGTCCCGATTCTTTTGCACCGATCAAGCAGTCGGATGTGGTATTGCAGTATCCGGCGAAACAGGCCGTGTATGAGCAATACGATGCGACGGTTGTAGCCTGGGGATTTCGCCCGTGGAAGTTGAGCGGGGCGGCGCTGGAGCGTGCCTGGGATGAGCAATGTAAAACGGTGCAATTGGCAGGTCTGCGCTATCAGGCACGGGTTGAGGTCGATGCCGGTTGGAGGGACTGGATTGATTTTGATCCGGATATCGAGGCTTCAACGTGTCGCACCTTAAACGGCACATTGCTGACCTATCATTTTTGGACCTCCACTTATAAGGGCAAACCAGCCTATTTCGGGTGTACGAATGCGAAGGGCTATCAACGTTTTCTAATCCATCAGGCCCGTGAAGCGCTGGCCATTAATCCCGATATGCTGATGATCGATGCAATTATGGTGACACCGATGTCGCTTCCGCATGGGGGCTGTTTTTGTGACGCGTGTATGGATGGTTTTCGGGACTACCTGCAAGCGGACCGGTTCAAAAAGTTGCTGAAGAAGTACGGAATCTCGAAGCCTAGCTCGTTTGATTATGGTGCATTTCTGCGCAAGTGCGGCGTAACGGATGAGCAATTTGCGAAGGCTACTTATGGGCAGGGAGCACCAATTCCATTGATGCAGGAGTATCGTCTTTATCAGCATGAGGCTGCGCGCACCTTTATAGCCGAGTTTAAACAAAATGCGGAGCGGATCGCCGGACGTGCCATTCCGTTATGCACCAATTCGCTGTTGGATAAGCCGTCAGACTGGTCGGCCTATCCGGTGATGGATCATTTTACGGTGGAGACTCCGCTGGATGCGAGCGAACGAAAAATTCCACAGCGTACCATTTTCCGTTATCAGCTGGGGGAGGCGCTGGGCGTGACCATGGCAGCCACCGGCCTGCCGCATTTAGATTTGAAATTTGTGCGCGATGAGAAACTCAAAGGACTTGTTCGCTGCTGGATTGCGCAGGCATATGCCTATGGCCAAACCTTCATGGTTCCCCATAGTGCCTGGTGCGGTGAGAATGAGGTGGAGCGGTATGAAAGCGAACCCGGTGACTGTGACGATCTTTATCGTTTTGTCCGTGCGCATGCCGACCTGTTTGACGGGTATGAACCGCTGGCCAGGGTGGGACTTTTGTTGGATGTGGATCGGATGGCTGCAGGGGACTGGCGCATTACTAAGGAGGCCGGCCGATTGCGCCGGTTGAACATTCCCTATCGGCTGCTTGTTAACGGAGGAGCGTGGATTCCGGCATCGCTTGAGTCCGATGACGTAGAGGGGCTTGAGTCCGTGGTGGTACTCCCGCCTGTGAATACCGCCGATAAAGCGCTGCTGAAAGGTCGAAATCTCAAGATCTATTCCGGGCAGCAGGACCCTATGCCGACCTCGGCCCGCATCCGGGTGCAGGGGGCTGAAAAGGTTGCCGTAGTGCCGCGGCACAATCCATTGGATCCAAAGGCACCTATTGTATGCCACTTGCTGAATGAAAACTATCAGGCCGATCGTGACTCGATGAAGGAGCAACGCAAGTTTACGGTGACGCTTCCGGCATCACTGGTGCCCACCGATATTAAGCGGGCAACGCTTTTAAAGCCGGGCGAAGACCCGGTTGAATGTAAGGTGGTTAAAGGGCGAGAGGGCATCCGCGTTACAGTTCCGAGTCTGGATGTCTGGGCAATGCTTCGATTGGATAAAGGGCGGACCAGTTATCGCTGAGCGGGAACGGTTCCACTTTGTTTGTCGGGCTGGCATGGTTGAGGCACGTGAAAATAAATTGAATCAGATCCGGGAAAACCGTCGGTTAAAACGGAAGGAAATCAGGTTCAAATAGGGCTGTTGTTCCGTCAGCGCTCAAGTTCCATGGCAGATACTCCGGAGGCCAGTGTTGTGCCGATTCCCCAGACGGAGGTAAGCATAACGACGGGCATATTGGCCAACTGCTGCACGATCTCGCGGTGAATCTGTTGAATATTATCTTCCAGGCAACGGCAATGGCGGATCTTGCTGGCGAGGGAAGAGTGTAGTAGGCCAGCCAACTCTTCCGGATGCTCTAGAGCCTGACGAGCATATGCTTTGAGACGCGGAACTGCTCTTTCCGTGTCGCTACACAGAAAAAACTTTTTTTCATTACATATGCCCCGTCCATTGACATCTATACCTTGGTTAAATGATAGACGCCGCGAAGCATCTTCTATCATTTAACCTAGAAAGAGCGAGCATTAGCAAAATAACGAGGAATATAAATGAAACCTTTTTTTCTGATAACCCTTTTGGGGCTGGCTTCCCTGTCGGCCTCGGCAGCCCCAGAATTCAGTAATCCCATTACCACCGATTTTTTCACAGCCGATCCCGCGCCCTTTATCGGCGGCGATGGTAAGCTATGGCTCTATACGAGTCATGACCAACCGGATGCAGACATCTTTAATATGGTCGACTATTGTGCCTTTTCGACCGAAAACATGCACGACTGGGAATTTCATGGCTATGTGCTTCACACGAATGATGTGCCTTGGGTCGATGGCTATTTTTGGGCGCCTGCTGGACTTTATCGGGATGGAACGTATTATCTCTACTTCCCCATCGGCGGACTTGGAAAAACAGGGGTCGTTACCAGTAAATCACCCACCGGCCCGTGGACGGATCCCATCGGCGGCCCTATGGATACCGCCACCATGGACCCCTATGTATTTACAGATGATGACGGCCAAGCGTACATGGTTGGATCCATCCCCAAACAGCAATTGGAACCACAACCAGGCTGCCTTCGTACCCCTTTCGTCGTAAAGATGCGTGATGACCTGCTTGGGTATGAAGGAGAAAAACGACTCCTCGAACCGCATGAATATGAAAAGCACGTGGAAGCGGCTTGGTTGCATAAACACAACGGAAAATATTATTATACGCACAAAGGAAAAGGAGGCCTGCTTTATAGCATGAGTGATAGTCCCATGGGCCCCTACAAAAATATGGGCTACTTTATGCCCGGAAAATATTTAAATCATCAGGGGATTATTAAATATAAAAACGAGTGGTATATCTTTTTCCAAACCTATCCCGTTTCTAACTACCTGAAACGCCGGAATGTCTCGCTCACTCGACTGGAATACAATAGCGATGGCTCCATCAAAACCGTCGAAGAACCCGTCTATGATCCGGTTAAAGTTCAAAACGGAAAAGATAAATACGGACACATCCCGCAGAACAAAAAGAAACGATGGAAAAATAAGAAGCAAGAACCAAAGAAATAAGCTGGGTTTTTCCGCTGTGATACCCCTTGAATGGGAGCTTGAAATCACCCCATTCGGAGCGACCTCGGTTTACTCTCGGTTAATACCCATTAGTTGACATGAAAAAAGCGCCTAAGCAGGCGCTTTTTTCATGTCCGCCGTGCCGCTACTTTGGACTGTCTGGGGCGATCACAATTTTAAATGTCCCCGTTTATCAAGAGTTAGCCCGCAGGATTGGGTTAAAGCAGATGAAGGATAATGTAACTCAATTCACGTATGGGAATGGTGAGATCGGAACAGCAGCCGGTAGGAAATGGTTCCAGAGGGGTCGGCAATCCGCAAACCACGGTCCGAAAAAAAAGCTATAATTCGGTCAGGTTTTATGCCGAGCGAGCGAAGGTTGCGAGAGGGCCTGGTTGGGTCATCACGCTACCCGCCGTTCAAGTAGGGGCTTTTACAGCGGTTCGTTGCCGACCCTATTTTATTTTACCTATAAAGCTTATGCTATACAGTGATGCGATGCGTTCAAAAATGATTACTCAAAAAGATATCGCCGAGAAACTGGGTTTAAGCAAGCAGGCCGTC
Source organism: Pontiella agarivorans (assembly GCF_034531395.1). Lineage (NCBI taxonomy): Bacteria > Pseudomonadati > Kiritimatiellota > Kiritimatiellia > Kiritimatiellales > Pontiellaceae > Pontiella > Pontiella agarivorans. Next base: position 759,549 of record NZ_JARVCO010000010.1, read on the forward strand.
TCATTGGCACTGCGCGGTAGCCTGAAAGTCTCCGAAGCCACGCGTCAACGGGTGAAGGAAACCGCGGCGGCGATGGGGTATCAACCGGATCCAGCTCTATCGGCGCTCGTCAACCTGCGAACAGGTCTGGGCCGCGTGGCCACACGATGGAACCAGTTCGCTCTCCTGCATAACTGGCCAACGGAGAGGGGGGTGCGGCAATCCGACTTCTACTCGCAGTGGCTGCAAAGCCTGCACAAAGCCGCCGCCGCCCGAGGCATCACGATCGAGGAGTATTGGACCGGTGCAAATGGCGAGAACCATAACGCCGTGTTCCGGAAGCTTCGACATCGCAATATCACCGGTATTTTTATTGCCCCGCCCCCGCAGATCCCGGATGTGCAAGCCCTTGAGATTTCGAATCAAAACTTCCAGTTCGTCACGTTTGGACCGGAGCACTTTTATCCCAACCTGCATACGATCCAGTTCGACTTCTATGAAAACCTACGGCTGGCCTGGTCGGTACTCAGCGAACGCGGTTTCCAACGCATTGGACTGGTCTTTGCAAACTATCAAAGCGAACGAACCGGCTACGCCTGGCGCGCCGCTTATCACATCGAAAAGATGCTCTCCGGGTGTCCGGTTGGAACGCGCATGCCGCTGGAGCTGGAAAGCGAAACCTCTCGAGCCAGTTGCGATGCCTATCAGAAATGGGTTCAGGAAAATGAAATCGATGCTGTCATTTCCAGTGTGTATGACGTCGAAAAATGGAACCAAGAGCTGGCGACTCCCGCAGAAGTCGCCATCTTTAATGTAAACCATCCGGCGCAGCAAGGCATCGATATCAACCTGCCTCAAATGGCGGAGACGGCCATCGAGTTGCTTTTGATCGAGATGCAACGTTCACAGTTAGCCCACACCAAACACCCTTATCGAATTCACATCCCCGGAAAATGGGTTGATAGACAGTCATAGACGGTCAAGTTTGACTACGGAAAAATTATCGTCGTTTCGTCACAACCTGTGGTTAATGCCATACGCATAAAGCGGATACCTGATTAGCTTCAGGCTCCGCCGTAAACGCGTAGGCCGAACAGGGCTGCGGGAACACGGTCTGAGGGGTGTTTCAGCTCAATGGAGAGTCCCCGGGTACAAACCGGTGTATCAAAACGGATGCGATTGATGGTTTGGTGATTATCGGTGCAGCGGTGCAGTTCTTTTCCATTTGCGTCGCGGATCACATAGTCCCGAATACAAAACGGCGCTACATGTTCCGGATGGCCCCACTGAACCGTCTCCATTGCGTTATCGAAATCGGCATCAAAGTGCAGCACAATTTCACGCAACGTCTGCGGTGCATTCCAGTTCAACTCCAGGCGCGGATTTTCATCTTCATACGTCGCCACCCAGGCATTCGAGGCCGTAGTTGGCCGGAACCAGCCATTACGGAGTTGCTCGATTCCGAACGCCTTAAGCGGTGTGGAGAGCTTAAAGGCCAGATTGTGCCCTGCCGGGCGCCGCTCCGGCACCCAAAACTCAAACCGGTCAATGCCGATCCCTTCCGGAGGAACCTGCTCCCCGGTATTGGAAACCGCATGGTTGAATTTTTTCTGCACGGTCAACAGCCCGGTCACCCGCTGCTCCGAACAGGCCACCTTGATGGCTTCATTTCCATCCAGCGTCAGGAATCCGTAGCGGTTTTGATCGACCCCTTCCGTGATCGGGAATGCTATAGTTTGCTCGCCCTCCACCAACGAAAAGACCTGCTCGCAAAGCGTCCTTTCCGGCGTGAAATTTTCCGGCTTATCGCTGACCCGCAGAGCCACGCGGATCTCAGAGGGCTGTTTGGCGCGAACCCGAAACTCCACGGTCGGCCGATCTCTCGGCGTCAATGGAATGAGCTGTGCCACCGGATAGGTCAGATTCAGCCAAGGGCCGTCAGCGGCCAGCTCGGTCAGTACGCATGTCGACGAGGTACTCACCGTTGCGGACTGCACCAAGTCCCCGTCGTCCGCGAGCGGGATGCCGGGGATAGACTGCCCGGCGCGATTGAGTGCGGTCTGAAGGGCGCTCATGCGGTTGGGCTCGGTTAGGTCGCGCGGCTGCAGTGCATCGCGCTGACAGTGCGCGGCTGCCATTCCAACGGCCGTGCCACCGTGTGCACTGGTCAGCATGACGCGCGTGGACCCGAAGGCGACGTGCGAGGCACTGATAATGCGGCCGGCCAAAAACAGGTTGCTTATGTTGCGGCTGTAATAGCAGCGGTACGGAATTCCGAAAGCCCCTTTGCTGTGCCACTGATTGCAGGGCGATTTTTCGCTGTAAACCGCATCCGATGGATGGAGATCCAACGACCACCCGCCAACCGCGACGGCGTCAGCGTGCACGCGCTGTTCGATGACATCCTGCTGGCACAGCATGATGTCGCCTTCGAAGCGACGGCTTTCCCGCTTACCGGGAATCGTACCGACCCATTCCAGGGTCATATTTTCCGCGTCGGGAAATTCGCCGGAATTTTTGATATGATCCCAGACCCCGTAAACCACTTTCCACAGCTCCCATTTGATGGCTTCGGTGTCGTGTACCGTGTCCAACCGGCCGCCGTATTCAATCCACCAATACTTGCAGCCATGCTCCCGCTCGTTGACCGCGCGAAAACGCGGAATTTCGGTGATGTCCTTCAAGGCATAATCGGGGGCTACAAACTTGACCGGCTTCCCGGTATCCTTGCTGTAGAAATAAATCGTGTGCCCTAACAGTTCGCCATAGCCCTCGTCCGGCGCAAATCTCTCGCCGAATTCGTCGGCCCGCTCCGCGCCCATCCGAAAAGCGGCTCCGGCCTGAAACCCGACGATTCCGTCGCCGGACGCATCACAGAACAGAGGTGCTTCCACGGTGTAGCGGGTTGCATTTTGCGAGCAAAATGCCGTCACCCCGGCGATCGTGTCGGGGGCGGATTTCCGGACTTCGTAGACCGCTGTATTCAACAGAAGACGAATGTTCGATTCGCGGGCGACAACATCGAGCAGCACCGTATCAAAGATCAGTGGATTGCCCTCTTTGTTGCGGTAGAGATTTTCCACCAGGATTTCATCGACCAGCCCGCCTTCGCGCGCCCAGCGGTTATTGTTGCCCATATGCGACGTGGCTCCCAGTGCCCACAGGCGCACTTCGCTCGATGCGTTGCCGCCCAGCACCGGTCGGTCCTGAATAAGGGTTACACGGAGGCCCTGCCGCGCAGCGGTAACCGCCGCACAAACACCGGCCAAGCCGCCGCCGATTACCGCAAAATCTACAGAAATGGTCTCGTGCCGCAGTTCGCGGAGATCTGAAACAGGTTTACTAACAAGCATTAAATATCCTCTTCTTGTTTCTTCATTCGTTTTGATAAAGCAAAAAGCAACGCGGCCAGTACCAGTAAGCCCAGTCCGAATCCGGCCAGCATGCCGCGGTTGGTATCATTCAGCGGAATCATGCCAAACAGCGTACACGCGCAAGCTGCCAGGCTGATGCTGACGATCAACGCGGGGAACGCGCTCGATTGCGGCGGTTCGCGGTTTGCTTCGCGATCGGTCAGGTCGCGGATGGTGCTCCAGCCGGGGGCTTTTTTGCGTGAAAACAGCACCATTACCCCAATGATAAGGAGCGGAAGAATGACGCCCGTAACGGTGCTGTCCGCCAGCCAGGTGCCGGTCAGCACCGTGCTGAACTTTGCCAGCAGTCCCAGCGGGAAACAGACGCCAACGGTGGCCCAGATGGTACTGACCCCCAGGCGTGGAATAAACAGCGCCAACAAGGTCGGTGCCAGCAACGGGGTCACCATCACCTGCGTAACTGCAATAATCATCTTGGCCGCACCGCCCATATAGGGCGTGGCAATCGCAATGCCGGCAACAATCAGTCCGAGGATGCAGGTGAAGACCCGCCCCATATGAACCATCCGTTTTTCAGAGGGATTTCCCGCCAGCGGTTTATAGATGTTTTCCGTCAGCACGCCGGAGAAGACATTCAGTTGGGAACTGATCATACTGGCGGTGGCTGAAAAGAGCGCGGCCAACATCAGCCCCAGCATGCCAATCGGCAAGACGGCCTTGCAGGAGAGAATATAGGCGGTTTCCGCCAGCTTGGTGACGGTTTCTGCATCGGCTCCAACCGGAATAGGCTGCTGAATGCGCCAGAGCAACGGCGGCAACAGCCAGAGAAACGGACTGAACAGATAGAGCCCGCCGAACAAGAAAGTGCTTTTGCGCGCATCTTTCGGTGTTGGTACGCAGAGGTAGCGCTGCACAAAGGCCCACTCCGCTCCGATCATGAAATAGTGAATCGCCACCCAGCCGGCGAGGAACAGAAACGTGTATTTGTCATTGGTGGCCGACAGGAACCCGTCCGGTGCTTTATCCAGAATGTTGGAAAAACCGCCGCTGCGGGCGAGGGACAGCGGAATCACAAACAGCACGGCCAGATTCAGGATGACGAACTGCAGGGTATCGGTCATCAGCACGGCCCACAGGCCGCCGATCATCGTGTAACCCACCACAATCAGCGCAAAGATCAGGATGGCGATATTTAAATCCGCCCCGGAAAGACTGCCTTCGCCTCCCGCGATCACTGCCAGTGTCAACCGCGCTATCGCATAGAGTGCACCCCCCGTTCCGATAATCCGGAAGGTCATCATAAACCAAGTATAAAAATGGAGGGCCCCGCGGCCAAACCGCTTATCGATATACTCGGCCGGGGTTCGAATCCCCATCTTCTTCCATTTACCGGCCACCGTAAATCCGGCCGCAATGGCCGCAATGCCGTAGCAGAGGTTGATCACAATCGCGACGACCCCGTGTTCATAGGCGATGCCGCCCCATACCACAAAGGTATTGGCGGAAAACATCGTCATAAAAGCACTCAGCCCGCTGATCCACCACGGCGACTGCCCGCCCGCGGCAAACATGTCGGATGAGTTTTTAATAAAGCGCCCCAGGAAAACGCCGATAAACACCGTGCCTGCCAAATACAGCGCCAGGACTGTCCAATCTGAAAAATGCATTTTCTATTCCTTATGAATCATTGTTTTCAATGTCCCTTGATCCGCCCGATAGAGGGTGTGGCAGCATCCGTATCCGATGAAAAAGAGATCCGGCTGATGCATCGCAGCCGGACCCAGTATTCACCCAACCCTCGGGATGGGTAACTTCTCCCGCAGGAAATCTGAATCTCCAACAACCGGAATGTAATCTTTCGTCCTTTCGCCCCCAAATCTGAAAATAGATTTACCTATAAAACTGAAGTTGGCTACTCAGGCACATCTTTTGCGGCTGAGTGTCTATTCGGAAACAATGTGTCCGGGCGGTGAGCCCCCGGTCACAGGTGGGTGAATACCATGCAGAGCCCTACAGACGGACGGCGTGTTTAAAATATCCATAGCCGTAGGACACTTCGGTAACGTCGTTTAAGTCGACTCCAGACACAGACAGCCAAGCCGCGTTTTCACCCTCTTCAATCAGCTCAAGGTTTTCCACCACGCCGTTGCGAACGACCTGCACCGTTGCTTTCTCTGCCGTGTCATAATCAAAGTTCAACGGAGCTTTCAGACGAATCGTACGGGATTGTTTATCAACCTTCAACTCGGTGTCATCATAGGCCATGTAGGCCAGGCTCAGGTTAAATGCGACATTGAACTGAACCCATCCCTCCGTCCAGCCGACATTGCCTGCGTCGGGATTATAAGGATAGTGCTCGTTCTTCGGCGCGCCATCAAAAACAAAGGGTGTGTTGGCGAGTTGTCCGATCCCCCCGCGATGATAGCTGTACCAACCAAGTTCGCATCCCTCGATCTCGCGCGGCGCATCGTACGAGAAATGACGCCCCGTGGGGTTACGCCCAAATGCATTATCCATCTGAGATTTTGAAATTTCGCGCAGACGTTCATTTTGCTCACTGTCCGGGGTTGCGGATAGGGCCGCCAGAACACAGGAGGGGAAGCCCAACAGATTTCCCGGCTCGTTCCACATGGTTTTTTTGGGACCCGTCAGGCACCACTGCGTATCGGACACCTTACGAAAATCCCACATATTGGCCGAACGGGCAATGGCGACTGTTTTCCATGCTTCAATTTTATCCGCCAGTCCCTCGGGAGCGCGATTAGCGTACTTAGATAGCATTAGCCCTAAACCAGTCATGGTAATATGCTCAGACATCCGCTGCCCTTTGGTGGTTAAAGGATCATTCCAATCCAGATGCTGAATCATCCACTCAACCTGATTATAGGCCGCCTCAAAATAGCGTTGAGCATCCGTACAGTTCTCACGTTTTGCCACTTCATACATCAGAAGATTCGGCAATACGCTATGCCCCGGCGGAAGCTCGCCCTTATTTGTTCCAATCAAGGTTTTCGTTTCAAATAAATTGTGATCTTTGACCAAATCATACGGGTATTCGAAGCCAACGCTTTCTTTGCCCCAGACATTAAATACATAATCGCGAATCACCCTGTAATTCTGTTCAGGCAGCCATTGTTTGAGTGCAGGCCACGCATAGACGAAGTAAGCCAGCTGTTCCTTGAGAAAGGCGTGATCCGCTTTTTGAGTCACGATGACATCGGCGCCAAAATGGATCAATTTGACGATATCGGGTGCATTTTCATTGAAGGGTTCAAGTACCCCGTTAAAACCATCCAGTTGCTCATATTCAATGGTGTTGGGCATCCGCTCATAAGCGCTCGGGTTCGATAGATATTGGGGAACCAGGGTATTGAGTTCCCAACCAAAGTGATGATCATCGCGCCAACCAAATGAACCGCGACACTTCTTTTTATAATTTCCGAAATAGTGTCGGCTCTGATCCATAAAAGTCACGGCGTTCTGATAGGTAACCTTCTCCAGCCACCAGTGCCCGATTCTGAACGGAAACGATGTGTGTGGTCCGATTTTTACGATAAATTCGTCCTGACTATCTGGGTTGAACGCGGAAAAATCTCCAATATGATTCAACACGGTGCCTGAAAATACGGATTCATGGGTTCGTTTATTAACCAGGTTAAAAGGCGTTCCATCTTCAACGGTCGGTGCGGTAAAACGCTTGGGCTTATTCAGGTTAAATCCGCTTTGGTTGAGGTAAACTAAAGGAGCCTCAACCGCCGGTTTTTGAGATTTTTCCGCTACAGCTACAGGCTTTTCAAGCGGCGGTAATGCCTGACCGGTCTCCGGCCAGAGAACAATCTCTTTTATTCGGGCCAAATCCATTTTGGTCTTCGTGACCACCAGGCGTAGTGTGTCGGTTTTTACATCCAGCGTGGAGTCGAAAGGAAGGCTCAAGGCGGTCGAGCGGTTTCCTGTAATTACCGATGAGGGGACCACGATCCACTCACCGACGCCGTTTTTAAATTCAAAATGGAAATCGGTGATCGCATCTTTATTTCCGTATCCACTATACAGGTGAACACCACTTATTTGCTGTACCTGTGCCAGCTTTAATTCCAGCCAAATGGCGCCATCATGGTCTTTGGAGCCAATCCAACGCGATTCATTTGATATTTTTCCATCACAGGCGAAGGATGCCGCATATTTCCTGTAGGTTTGCGAAGCTCGTGCCTGCTCAACGGTTAACCTGTTTTCTTGCGCCAATACATTCGTCGCTAAGAGTGCAGATAGCAGCACTATGATCTCTTTGTTCATGGTCACACCTTATTTCATTTATTCATACATAAAGACTTCATTCAGCAGGATTATTTATCACGTTGTTTTTCTAATTTTTATTGGGTCAAATAGGTTGCCCGGCTCTTAACGAGAGGGCTGAGCGCGGCCCATTCTGCATTCTTGATAACTGAAGGATCAACCTGCACTCCGGCTGCATCGCGCAGTAGAACGACACTGTTGAGGATGAGATTGACCTCGATCGGATCGGTGGTTTTGTTCAGCACGTCGTAAATGACCGGCATGGGGTCAGCCACTTCGACGAGGCCGAGAAATTCAGCGGCACGCACACGTACAAGTCCATAAGGATCGGACGCGGCGAGTTGTTTGGCCGTCTCGTAGAACGGTGTAGCTTGAGTTCCAAAGACGGCGCAGGAGATCAGACCCCAGTATCGTTCCTGTGGCTGGCTGGAATAGAGCGCTTTTGCAAGCTGATTCCGGGCCTCCGGGAAGGGATGGAGCTGGAGATCGGCAATATCGATCAGTTTCGCGATTTGCACCTTATTTTTCCGGCCGAATGCATCGCCGTCGCCCTTGCTTTCAATAAGCATGACCGATTCGTCCCAAACTCCTTTTTTATCCGCGGAGCTGTAATTATAGTCCTCTTTAGAGTTGTTCGTGGTGTAATAGCCCGCCTGACGGAGGTAGTACGGAAACAACTTCAGCCCCTTCGGCATTTTCGCTGAGATCTGACTCCGGTGGTGCTGAGCCCCGGTACGCGGACCATGGCATCCGGAAATAATCGTACTGCGTGCCACTGAACAAACAGGACCGCAGGAATAGGCATGGTTAAACACAATTCCATGTTTGGCCAACCGCTCGATATTCGGCATGGGTGCACCGTGTTCAGTGTTGTAGAGTCGGTACCAGCATGCAGAGTTGTCCTCGGAAGTGAGCCAGACCACATTCGGCCGTTGCTGTTTTGTCTTTGTCGGAATGGACTGGTGATTTTTTTCTTTTACCGTAAGAGACGTCTTCAGATGTGCCTTAAATGTATCTGTATCTTCGGTGATCGAGTCGTCAAGGCAGGGGGGCATTGGCGATTTAGAGGTTTCGGCTGAAACTTTTAGCGCCGGGGCGCACAAGGCCGTAGCTGCCAATATGCACGCAACAATCGATCCTTTAATTTTCATTATCATTTCATTTAACCCGTGCTCTTGCTTCAGCACCTATTATGTCTTTTTTCTCGAACGTGAAATAACGAAAGCTGATACAACAGCTGGTTTCATAATTTACCCGAAGGGTTAAAAGGGCTCTCGGCACCGTGACCTTCTTTCTCTTCGCCAAACTCACATCCTCCGCTCGTGATGCACGAAAAAGAAACGCTATAAAAGATCACTGCCACAACAGAACGAATAGAACGCTGTTTCATACAACCATCTTCCAGGTATCCGTTAAACTTTTCTGCAGGGAGACTCTAAAAACAGGAATGTAACCGCTGGCAACCCCGATCCCAAATCTCAAAACTGATTTACCTATAAACCCATGCCTGTTTGCCGGATGATAGCGGCTCTTACGTTCCATCCACCGTTTCCAAACATTGAAATAAGTGTACCGCAAAAGCTCCGGGGGCTGGGTAACGGTACCGGACTTAAGATTCTATCTGGACTGAGGTCGCATTCCGTTTATCAATATCTGGTCAGTCGCTATGGTTTGAACAGGGCCGGCGTGCATTGGGAGCCGGAGGAATATCCGACCGCCGATCAGTGGAGCGAGCTGAACGATCAGCAGGACGCACATCCGGCTAAAATCATGCTGAGGGAAGGTGAACTGCTTAAGCAGACCCGTGCGCCGCATTTCATCGAGGTCCCGATCGGCCGATGGAATTATATCGGTCGCCCGGTTTGCGCCGCTTGGGGGAAGCTCGGTGTTGCGATAGGTGTACCAAACACAATAGATGCCATCGACCTTGATTATTTTTGATGAATCCCGCCGGTTTCCGGGTACTGAATAAAAAACACATTTCATTGTTTTCAGCGGGCGCTTCATTTTTTCACGAAAGGTGTTCCATGATCGTGAATATGCGGCATCTGATAATTGGAAACGGATCACTTTGGAGTTAGGTGTACTGCCGGCGATCTTAAAATGGATAACGATGAGGATATGCTGAATGAAAGCATTATGTAGGAGTTTGAAGACAATTGTGCTGGCGATGACTGTTGCCGGTGGAGCTTTGGGGCATGTGCCTCATGATATTATTTATTCCCTGGACCCAAGTCCTGATTTTGCAGAAACCGGCATGATTCTGGCCTCCTCCACCCAGTTCGGAGAGTGTCATATGGTTTCTCATAATCATGGGGCTACCTTCTCGGAATCGCACCGCGGTATTCAGGAACGTTCGCTGGCTTTGGGGCATACTTATTCTCCGAATTTTTCCAAAGACGGAATCGTTTTTATGGCGATGAAGAAAGGGTACTATAAATCGACTGATCGCGCCGAAAACTGGGTGAAGCAGCCGGCTTTTGGCCATGAGCCGGTATTGAATATCTGCCTTGCTTCTGATTTTACGAAGACTGGAAAACACTATGTGCTGACATCCAAAGGGGTGTTCCTCGTCAGTAAGGATGGAGTGGCTGAGTCGCTGTTGCCGAAGGATGAGGTCACATTCGGTAAAATCATCATTTCGGGCGGAAAACTTTATGTGCATTGCGTCTATTACAAGAAACAGAAGATGATCAAAGGGATGGAGCACATTGACTATCTTTCGGGTACTGTCGATGTGCTGAACCTGAAGACCGGAAAATGGTCGGCGTTGAGTACAGGCGTTGACGGTGCGGTTATTGCAGACTTCGATATTTCCGGCCAGAATCAGGTGGTTTCACTGAAAGATGGTTCAATATGGTTGAAAGGAGCGGGCGGCGGGCCATGGAAAAAGGTGTTTTCCCGCGATAATGGCGATTTTGCATCTGTGGTGAAATTTTCTCCCGAGTATGCAGATGACGGGGTTCTGATTGCGGGGACCGCGTGGGGCTTCACCTTTATGTCGGAAGATGGCGGCCGGAATTGGGAGCTGCGTTCCAATGGCCAGAGCCGTTGGGTGCATCATTTTGATATCCTTACAAAGAGCATTGTATTCTCTCCGGATTATAAGAATGACCAAACGATCATGATGGGCAAGACCACCGGATTCTATAAGACCACGGACAATGGCCGCTACTGGCGTCATATTAATATCTGGAACCAGAAGTGGGGCTACTATGCTCTGCCGGCACCGGGAGGATCGCAGGATGTTTTTACGGCCTGTTATAACGGCGGAATTTCACGCTCGTCGGACAACGGTTCAACTTGGGAATCAGCAAACATCGGTATCACGGCCGGGTTTGCAAACGGCATGGTGTTGTCGCCGAACTATGAGAATGACCACTCTATCTTTGTGGTGGATATTGCAACCGGACCGTATCGCTCAACTGACGGCGGTCGAAGCTGGGGACGCATTCCTGAGCTGGATCCGAAGAAACTGCATAACCAGCCGACGCTCTTCAGAGAATTAGGAATTTCGAATGACTTTAAAGAAGACGGTACGATTCTGGTTTTTCTGGTACCGCGCCATATACTGGGTAAAAGAGGTGCCAATATGGTCTTTAAGTTTAACGACAAGACCAAAGAGGTGAAGCGGGTCAATGTTGTGAAAAGCGGTCGTGCCTATGTCAACAGCTTTGCCTTTGATCCTGCTGGGTCAAAACTGGGTCGTATGTTCTGTGCTTCGAGTTCCGGAGTGTCGATGTCGACAGACAAAGGGGATACCTGGAAAATGATTTTTACGGACGTTGGCATTCAGCAGATTTTCATTTCTCCCAATGTGGATCAGGATGGAACCCTCTATCTGATGGATAAAGATGGTAAAATTCACCGTTCCACCGATAACGGAAAGTCATTCCAGATGCCTGATATGAACCTTGGCGGGCAATATGTGAATAACCTGACGTTCTCGCCAACCTACAATAAAGACCATGCGATCTATGTAACCACGTTCGGTGAAGGCGTGTTGAAGTCGACGGATAATGGGAAGACCTGGGTTCCGTTCGGACTGAAAGGAAAGTTTCTTTATACCGGCCTGACTTTCTCTGCCGATTATGAGCAGGATCAGACCATTTTTGCGCCGGCTGTTGATGGAATATTCCGCAGCACCGATAACGGAAAAACGTGGAAAAATGTGCTGGATCATTCGCAGTTGCTGCCGAAGGAAGTCTTTTTCACGGTGCTTGATCCGAAGGGTAAGGAAATACCCCAGATGCTGCAGGCCGTGAAGTTAATGAAAGAATACGGCATGTATGATGAAGAGGTGGTTAAAGAGCTCTATGGCGGGAAAAAAGTGTTCAAAAAGATGTTCAGCCCGCACGCGTATCTTGCAACGTACTACACGCTGAATGGCGGCCCCGGTTATATGTTTGAAATCGACTTCTATGGCTATGCCGCAGAACTGAAATGTATGAAGGGACCGAATATGGGCCTGGCAGACATCGTGGTGGATGGCGAAAAAGTCGCGACGGTTGACTTGTATGCTGAAACGGAAACCTTCGATGTGACAGTTTATAATGATCAGTCGATGGAGTTGAAAGAGCACTTCATCCAGATTGTTGAGACCGGAAAGAAAAATTCAAAGTCCTCGGGAACCGCAGTGAACTTTAATGCCCTGAATATTAAGAACTAAGTCAATGGGTCAGAATCAGAAGGTCAATGTTCTAACGTTCGTTTTGGAGCTTTGACCTTCTGCATATTGGTTCGATCGGGAGAAGGAGTTTGGAGATGAGCAGGACCGGATTTAAAATCAGCTCTTTGAGTGGCACGTGTCTGAAGGGCGAACGGCGCATGCTTCTTTTGGGGACTTTGGGCTGTATGCTCAGCATTTCGGCGGTGCGGGCAACTCCCCGTTTGGAAAATGCATTTGAAGGTGCGTTTGAAAAAAAGGTTTCCGTTAAAGTTTCCGGAGATTGGAAACGTAAAGTCTACTATGGGGATTGGTCGGTGCAGGCCGACGGTTCGATGAAGGCCGTCAATCTTCCGGAAGAAGGGCATGGGCCGTTGATGACCTTTTCGGCACCGATCGATGATGCGGTGATTGAATGCGAATTTATGCTTCCGCCGGGGGATGAGCCCGATCGTCATTTGCGGGTCTTTCTGGCCTGCCCTGAGTATCCGGGGCACACGGCTGGTGCTGTAGCCAACATTTCTACGAAAAGTTTTCCTTCGGGCCTGAAGCTGTATCATCAGCGCAAGGGGAAGAATAGAAAGGTGGAGGAAGAGATCGAATTTGGAACGAATCCTATGAAGATTCCAGGAGGAACCTGGCATGTTCTGAAGCTGATACTCCATGGAGACCGGATTCGTTTTATGGTTAACGGGGAAGAGGTCGATGGCCGGAATGAGGTGCTGGATATTCAAAAAGACCGGGTGTCTCTGAATTTTGGAAAGGCCGGAGGTCACGTTCGGAATTTTAAGGTTAGGTCGCTAAGTGATAAATAACCATAGGGGTGTGAATATGGAAAAATGGTTGTTAGTAATGCTCTCTTTTTTGGTTATTGGTTCAACGTTGGCTGCGGGACATGCTGACAGAACATTTGAAGGAACCGTTGAATCATTACAACAGTATGAATGCCCGGATTGGTTCCGCGACGCAAAGTTCGGTATTTATCTGCACTGGGGGGCGTATTCGGTTGCCGAGCAGGGGGAGTGGTATGCCCGGAAACTGTATGACGAAAATACCAGGGAATATCAGCACCATCTGAAAACCTATGGTCATCCGTCGGAATTCGGCTACGCCGACTTTATCCCGATGTGGAAAGCCGAGAACTTTGATCCCGATGCCTTGCTGGCGCTTTTTAAACAATCCGGCGCAAAATATTTTACGCCCTGTGCGGTGCATCACGATAATTTTGATTTATGGGATTCAAAATACCAGCCGTGGAATTCGGTGAATATGGGCCCGAAAAAAGACCTCATTCAGCTGTGGAAAGACGCTACGCTGAAGGCCGGACTGCGCTTCGGGGTAACCACCCATTTGTCGCGCTCGTACAGCTGGCTGAATACGGCCAATCAGGCTGATACCAAAGGTCCAAAAGCCGGGGTTCCTTATGACGGTGCGCAGGGTAAAGCGAAAGGACTTTATCCTCCGAATAATGGACAAAGTACCCATCCGCGTGCGCCTTACGAAACGACAGAAGCCTGGCGGGAAAACTGGGCCGCCCGAATCAAACAGCTGGTCGATGATTATGCCCCGGATCATCTGTATTTTGATTGTGCCATTCCGTTTCGGGGAGAAGATGCCGGAAAGACCGGGATGGAGGTTATTGCCCATTTTTACAACGAGCGCAAAGAAGGCGTCATGTGCATTAAAGAGCGTCCATGGCAGGGCTTGTATGATGATGGCATGGCCACGCTGGATTATGAGCGGGGCAAGGCATCCGGTATTCTTTCCGAACCCTGGCAGACGGATGATTCGATAGGTTCGTGGGGATATAACCCGGATACGCCCTATATGGAACCGGGGCTCGTTGTAGATAAAATCATCGATATTGTATCAAAAAACGGAAACATGCTGCTGAATATACCGATCAAGGCCGACGGTACATTGGATCAGGAATCGACTGATTTGCTGATTAAGGTGGGCCAGTGGTTTGATGTGAATGGAGAAGGCATTTACGGCACACGTCCCTGGTATCGCTATGGAGAGGGGCACGGCGAAATCGGCAAACACGATAAGCGTTCTTCGCTGACATTTAAGGACATACGTTACACCCGCAAGGGCGATGTGCTCTATGCCTTCGTGATGGGGCCGCCGCGAAAACACAACCGGGAAATTGTCCTGGAGTTTATTACCGCGATGAACCCGAAGGTTGGAAAAGTAAAATCGGTCGAATTGCTGGGATACGATAAAGAGATGGAATGGGAGGCAACGGGAGACGGGCTGAAAGTTCAGATGCCGAATTCTTTGCCGAGTGATTTTGCGCATGGCCTGAAAATCGAGTTTGAAGGCGGAATGAGATAGCCGGACTCTGAGAACCGGTTTTTACGGGAGCATGTTGTTCATTACCGCCGTGATAACGGCATCCGTATAACAGATCGTGATTATTGTGGGTGTTGTTTGATGAACAGGAGTGGGAATGAACTTTCGAATATTGCAGTGGAGTGTTTTATTCTGTGTTTGGCTACAGGCCGTTGTTTGCAGTGCCGGTAAACCGAATTTTGTCTTTTTTCTGAGTGATGATCAGTTGAAAGCGGACTATGGCTGTTATGGGCTGCCGCTTGATTTAACACCCGTCACGGACCAGTTGGCAAAACAGGGCCTGGTTTTTGAAAAGATGTTTACCGCTGAGCCGATCTGCGCCCCGAGCCGGGCGATGTTGTTTACCGGTCAGTATCCTGTTCGTAACGGACTTTTTGTGCAGCATACGGCATCGCGCGACGGAACGCAAACGGTGTATGATGCGCTCACTCCGCTGGGGTATGATGTTACCCTGATCGGCAAGGTTCATGTGAAGCCGGACTCCGTATTTCGCTGGAGTTCTCCGACGACAAAACAAAACCAAAAAGCACTTCCGATGGAAGATGTGGACGCCTATTTCGCGAAGAACAAAGAGCACCCGTTTTGTCTGTTTCTCGCCTCGCATTATCCGCACGGCCCGTATCCTGCAAAACCGAAATTTCCGCAGGATCAGGTGGTGGTCCATCCCTACATGACGGGGGGATCGAAAAAAGGGTTGGCGGGATATTATGACCATATTGCCAAAAAGGAAAAAGAACTGGCGCAGGTTCTCCAACTGTTGGAAAAATATGATCTGGATGAAAATACCGTCTTTATTTATTCATCCGATCATGGGAACGGCATGGGCGCCAAATATACCGTGTACGATCGCGGTCTGAACGTACCGTTCATTGTGCGCTGGCCGGGAAAAGTGAAGCCGGGACGCACCAAAGCGCTTGCCAGCTATGCGGATGTGCTGCCGACCTTTGTGGAGCTGGCCGGAGGTAAACCGTTTGATGGGGTGGATGGAAAAAGCTTTGCGCCTGTACTTATGAATCCGGAAGCGAAACACCAGATGTATGTCTATGGCGTAATGACACAACAGGGCGTCTGGGGCACGCATGTCTTTCCTCGTCGTTCTGCTCATAACGGACGTTTTCATTATATCTATAATTTTAATACACTCGAAAAAATCGCCAGAGATGAAGCGGCCGGGAAGGAGATTGATCCTTTCCACCGCATCGGTGCAACAATGCATCCGGAGGTCCCCGAAGAAGAATTGTACGATACCGATTCGGATCCGTGGGAACTTAACAATCTGGCAAAAGATCCAACCTTTGGAAAAATCAAGGCGGAGCTGAAGCGCGAGTTGTTCCAGTGGATGGAAAGTCAGCATGATTTTCTGACGGAAGGCGGCCCAATTCCTTATCTCAAGAGCAAGCATCCGGTCGATCAGTCCAGCGAAAAATATACCTGTCCGCCCGAGCTGGAGGGGACGGTTAAGGAGTACCTCGACCCGCATGTGCTTACGGCCGGGGATTAAGGGAACGAGCTATATTTTCAAGTGGGATTTCGTAAAGAAAAACTTTCGGAAACCTTAAACGAGATGCCCCGGAAATGTGCGGTGTTTTATGAGGCGGTGGGGCGAAGGAATGCATTTTTCAGGAAATAGTTGAATGAAAGTACGGTATATTTTGTTTTTGTGTATGGTGTGCGTTTTTCGTATCAGGGCGGCTGAAAAACCGAACATTATTTTGCTGATGGCGGATGATATCAGTGCACGTGAATTCTCTTTTTACGGCTCGGATTCCTGCACGGGCGGTGAATGGGCACAAACCCCGGTTCTGGATCGATTGGCTCATGAGGGCTGTTTTCTCAATACGGTGTGGGCCTCTACAGTCTGCATGCCGACCCGTGCGATGTTGATGAGTGGCCGTTATGCGCACCTGACAAAATGGTGGTACAACGGTGAAATGGGCCGGAATGAAAAAAACGGTAATTATGCCGTACCCGAAAGTTCGCCGCTGACGTTGGGGCAACTCGCCAAACAGGCGGGTTATCGTTCCATTTGGGTGGGGAAAACACACGTTACCACCGGGGATAATCATGCCCAGTTTGGTTTTGATGAATCCGTCTTTTCACCGGGAGAGCGCAAGGTGCGGGGTACGAGCCCTGAGCATTTCCAGAATGTAAAAGATCCTTCTTTTTGGAATCATGATTCTTTCTATTGGTGGCCCGAGATGCAATTGGTGAATCATCCCGATGAAGAGCCGTGGGTGAAAACGGGCATAAGCGATTTCGGGCCCGACCTTGAGATGGAATATATTTTTGACTTCATCGAGCGCTCGAAGGAAGAGGAGCAGCCGTTCTTTGTCTATCATGCTTCGCACCTGGGGCATAACGCGATTGATATGGCCGATCCTGAGTTTGAGCTCACCTGGCCGGGTACGCCCGTGATTACATGGGATGCCGATACGCAGTCCTATTCCCGGGCTGTACCGAAAATTACGCCAAACGGTCCCGTGAATACGGTGACGACAACCTATCGAAAAGAAAACATCACGCCGAATAAACTGAAGCATCACGTGGAGTATCTGGATTATCAGGTGTGGCAATATATCACGAAGCTCGAAGCGATGGGCGAATTGGAGAATACGGTTTTTTTCTTTTTTTCGGATAATGGAACCTATGGGTGGAAGGCGTCGGTTTTACGCCAGCGGGGTGTGCACGTTCCGATGGTGATTTATGCACCGGGACAGCCTAAGAGGGTGACCGGAGCGCAGGATATCATTTCGGATCTAACCGATATTTTACCCACCGTGGCGGAGATCATGGGTTTGCCATTACCGACACAGGAAGAGTATGAGCTGAATGGAAAAAGCCTTTGGCCCTATTTAACACAACAACAGACAACGCATCGTGATTGGATTTATGCGTACCGGGGAAATAAGCAGATGGTACGCGGTCAGGAATTGATGCGGGATGGAAAAGGAAATTGGTGGGATACCCGCACGATTCCTCCGGACCTGGATGCATTTCCGGTGATTACGGATTTTGAAACGCTTTCGACGAAACAGCAACGGGAGAAGGAGTTGATTGAGCAGGCACTGCGTCGGTTTGCCCGCGAAGATATCGGCGGACCGAACTCTTTTCATGCGACACCGAGTATTAAACTTTCAGAAAAACAGATCGAAAAAATGCGTAAAAACGAAGCGTCTCTCGAGGCCTCCCTCAAGGCTTCGGGGGAGTCTTAGAGATGATGAACGTCCACAGATCGATTAGCTACGGAAGATAATATGAATAGAACGATGAAAATGTTGAGCCAGGTGGGGTTCATAGTACTGATGGGCGTATCCTTGGTCTCGGAGGCTGCAGCACGTAAGCCCAACGTAATTTTGGTGATGGCGGATGATATGGGATTGGAATGCCTGTCTGTGTATGGCGGTGCACCATATAAAACGCCGCATTTAGACCGGATGGCGAAACAGGGGGTACTGTTTACCGATGCCTATTCCAATGCTATGTGTACGCCGACGCGGGTCAAGCTGATGAGCGGGCGCTATAACTTCCGTAACTATGAAATGTTCGCCTATATGAACCCGGATATTTATACGATCGGCAATCTGATGAAGGATGCGGGTTATGCGACGGCAATAATTGGAAAGCATCAGCTGAACGGCTATGGCAAATATGCTGTTCCGATGGAGGAGAGGTGGCCGCGTTTTAAGAAAAACGGATTTGATGAATTCTGTATGTGGAATGCCAAGCTGGATTTTAATACGACGCCGGATCAATATCACAAACCGGTCATTGAACAAAATGGTCAGGTTCTGCGTTACGACGGGGAATTAAAAGGGCGGTTCGGTCCCGATGTCTTAATGGAATATGCCTGCGACTTTATCCATCGTAAAAAGGCGGAACCGTTCTTTGTTTATTATCCCATGATGCTGCCGCATGCACCGTTTATTCCTACGCCGGATTCCGAGGATCCGAATTGTACGGATAGAGATAAAAACCAGCAGGACATGGTGGCCTATGTGGATAAGCTCATGGGGCGTCTGCTTGCTCACCTCGAGGCAGAGGGGGTGCTGGATAATACGTTGGTGCTGTTTTGCGGCGACAATGGGACCTATCACCGAATCAACCGCTCCCTGAACGGACGCAAGTTGACCACCGGTAAAATGTATTTAACCGATGACGGCACCCGCGCCATTTTACTGGCCTATTGGAAGGGCGGTATGAAAGGGGGCCAGGTATGCGGCGATTTGATCGATTTTTCCGACTTTATGCCGACGCTGGCCGATGTCGCTGGCGTAGCTCCTCCGGCAGATACGGATGGGGTGAGTTTTCTGCCGCAGATTAAAGGAGAGAAGGGAACGCCGCGTGAATGGATTCTGGTGGAACATGATCCGGGAATGGCTCCTCAATATGACTATTTGGGGCGCTGGGTGCGGAATCATACGCATAAGTTGTATCAGGATGGGCGTGTCTATAATTCCAAAGTGGATCCCGATGAGACGAACGATCTGGCGCAATCGACCGATCCTGAAGATCGGGCGGCCATTGAACTGCTGACTGCGGCGATGAATACCCTGCCGGCGTGGAATCCAAAAACGCCGAAAGAAGATGCCAAATCACGTCGGTTGGCCCGTCAAAAGGCGGAGCGCGAAAAAAAGAAACAGGCTCAACAATCAAAGCAGAATGAGGATGTGAAATGAATATGGGGCTGAAGGTGAAGATGGGAGCCTGTTTGCTGGGCATGGCATTGGGAACGGTTGGGGTGACGCAAGCAACCACGGCAACGGGGTTTGTGCATGTGGAGCAGATTGACGGCGTTTGGTGGTTTATTTCGCCAACGGGTGAAAAATTTATCAGCATGGGGGTGAATCACATTGAACCGCATCTTTGGTTGGCACCTTATAATAAACAGGCCACGCTTGATCGGTATGGTAACGATATGGTTGATGAAAACGGCCGTTTTGATACATCCAGTGAGGGGGCGGAAAAATGGATTAACCGGCAGGTGGAAATTTGCGACGACCTTCATTTCAACACGTTTGGCAAGCATACGCATGAATCGATTGATGACGCACTCTACCGCGATCAGGTCTATTATATGGCCTCTTTCAAAACGGCGCCGACGGCCTATTGGCGCGAGCAGGCCGGCGAAGGGCCGCTACCCGATGTTTTTGCTCCGGGTTTTAGAGATTTTGTAGAAATCCGTGCTGAGGAGGTTTGTGCCGCGCATAAAGATAGTCCGAATATGCTGGGTTACATGTACACAGACATTCCGAATTGGATCATGCCCAAATATCAGCGTCGAGCCGTGAAGGAAGAGGTCATGGTTTATCCCTGGGTGAATGCAATGCTGCGCCAAGGGGTGACCACGCCCGGCAAACAGCGGTGGATCAAACTTTTGCAGGACCGCTATTCAACCCCCGAAGAAGCAGCGACCGTGTGGGGGCTTCCGGTTTCGGCTGACTATGGAATCACCTGGGAACAGATGGCTCGCTTATTTACGTGGTTTAAACCGGCGGATCTCAAGAAAGCGGATGCCGATATGGTTGCATTCATGGAACAGATTGCGAATCAGTGGTATCGTATTCACTATGAGGCCATCAAAAAACGCGATGCTCATCATCTGATTTTCGGGGATAAAAGTATGGTGGAGTCGTACCGGAAATTTCTCGTTCCCGCGTTGCGGCAATATGTCGATGTGGTGGTGATTCAGGCGTACAACCCATTTTCCAAAGATGCACCAACGACCGATTGGATCTATGAAGAAATCGGAAAGCCTATTTTTAATGGCGATGGATCATTTGCCAATATCCGGCCGAATCAGACCAAGTATAAAGTAAAGGGTTGGTGGACCGGTGCGAAGAGTATTGAGGAGGTGGCTCGGATGTATAAAACCTCGCTCGAGGACATGATGGCCAAACCTTACATGATTGGCTGGCATCATTGTGGATGTATGGAGCAGTGGGATACCGCTGCGCGCGGCGATGTGGACAGCAATGAAACCGGTTTTATGGATCCCTTTGAAAACTACCATACGGTCTTTACCGATGTGATTAGGGACACGAATGCCAGGGTGAATAAACTGCACGAAGCGGCGAAGTAACGATTAACGAGGAATGTTTAAATGAAAAATTTATTGAGAAATTGTGCGTTTGCTTTGGTTGCTGGAGTGATGTCGGCCGGGGCTGCGGAATTGGATTCCTATGGCGGCCTGAAATCCATTAAAGGAAAAAAAACAGGCTTTTTTCATGTGGAAAAAATTGATGGGCGTGACTGGTTTGTGACGCCGGAAGGAAATGCTTTTTATGCGGTTGCTCTGAGCCACCTTTTTTCGGGCGATTCCGATGTGGCCTGCTCGAATGTATATGGGGGCGATTACGACGCATGGCTACGGGACTCATTTGATAAGGTTAAAGCACTTGGCTATAACTGCGCCCTGGGTAGTGCCACTAGTCCCGAGCGAAATTTGAATGGCTTTGTGGATATGGATAAAGCGGAAGCTATTTTCCGGGAGCATAATTTCCCGTTTTCCGTGGGCGTGATTTTGATTAAGCACCCATGGGAATTTGTAGAAGGCGAAACGCTGCCGGACATCTTTGAGCCGGCCTATAAAAAAATGATCGAAGCGCGCGCCGAAGCGGTGTGTCCGAAATATAAAGACGATCCTTTGGTGATGGGCTATTTCTATGGGTTTGGTGCCTTTAATTCGGCGGCCACCTGGGTGAATCATCATCTCTCGCTGCCGGCCGGTGCGGCGGGGCGGGAAGCAATCGTCGATTTACTTGCGCAGCGTTATGGCGGCGACATTGCCCGATTTAATGCCATCTATGAAACAAACCTTTCCTCTTTTGACCAACTGAAACAGAGCAAAGTCCTCGAGTATGCAGAAGACTATGAGCTACGGAATTATCCGGAGGTGCGAGCCGTGCTCGATCAGGATCTCTTGAATGACTTTGAGGCCATCATTTCACTGATGTGTACCACGCTGTATAAAACGGGGCATGATGCCATTCGTAAGTGGGATTCCAATCACCTGATTCTGGGTTCTTTTGTGAAGGAGTGGGCGCTGTCGATTGATTCATGGAAAGCGGTGGCTCCGTATGTCGATGTGGCTGCTCCGCAACATCTCAATAAAGATATTTCGGTGAATGCCATTGGTAAGGCGGTGGATTTACCGGTGATTGTTTCCGACGATGAATTTGGCTTTGGGTATCCTAAAGGCCACGGGTATGCCTGTGTGAAAACGCACGATGCACGCGGCGAAATTTATCAGGCGCATCTGATGCGCTGTTATAAAGATCCAACTATTATTGGTTCGAGCTATTGCGCCTGCATGTATGATCAAGGCGGAAAGGCGATGAAGTATGGCAAGCAGGAGGGGTTCTATGATCTGAATGGGAAGCCGCGCCCGTATCTCATTGAAACCGTGACAGAGATAAATAACGCGGTCTATCTGCATACCCCTCATCCCGCGAGTTCCGCTACATTGGATCATTTGTCGGCCAGTTATTTTTCCAAATGGGATAATTATAAAGTGCTCTCGAGTTGGGAAAAGCAGCAGCACGCTAAACTGGAAAGCTTGAAGAAAAAGAAAGCTAAAAAGACCGCAACGGTTCAATAAGACCCGGTGAACCTGAAAAAAGATGAAGGATGGGCGATGAGGAGTCCTTCTTGCTGATTTTAATTCACAAATCTGAAGTCGCCTAGGGAGTGTCCCGGGCGGCTTTTAATTTTATGAGCAGGATACTGCGCGTCCCTTTTTTTCATATTTATTTTCGATAGATGTAAACCTTTTCTTCTTCGTGAGCGTTACACCCTTAAACCGATCAGAATCGGTTGCGATTGCTGGGGCGGTGATGGGTATGTTGTTGATTGTGGTCGCTCCGCCGTTATTGACGCGCTCGGAAGCGGTGGTGCAGCAGGATACAGATTTCCCGATTGAAACGGCAGAGCCGGAAAGTCTCTTTGAAATAATAGATGCGTTGGGGGAAATGGAAGGCGAGGAGTTTTCGTTGGATGAATTAGAGGCTGTTTTACGAGCCTTGGATGAGGAAGAGGAGCTCGCCTTGCTGTAGGCAAAATGCACCTTTGTTTAGAAAGAAACGGCTGTATTCGCTGTAGCATGATATTGATCTCTTTGTGCTAATACCCCGATCACCTGAAAAGCGATGGCCTATCAATTTATAGTGAAATGCGTTCTTTTTCTGCTGAGGGCGGCATCGATTCTTATGAAACGTGACCTTCACTCACTTTTGTTAAACGAGGAGTTTCTGTGATGCAACCAAAGAGGGTACGCATGAAGAACAAGAGACGCAGCATTCTTAAAAGCTCAATGTGTGGTGGTGGCATGCTGTTGGTGCCAAATCTTGTAACCGGAAAAAGCACCTCCCTCTCCCCAAAACCGATGACCCGCAGTTTTGGTCGCATTGAACACAATGTCACCACCATGGGGCTCGGAGGGCAGGCGTCGCTGATGTGGACCCCGGCAGATGTAAACCCCGAAGCGATCATCCATAAAGCACTGGATCGGGGCATTAACTATTTTGATACGTCCAATATCTATGGTCAAAGTCAGACCTTGATCGGTAAGGTTTTCCGAGAGCATGGACTGGTCGCGGGCCTGCCCGGCTATAGCGAAAGCAAGCGGCGCTCCATTTTTCTGACCAGTAAAACGGGCCTGCGTCTGGCGAAAGGGTATATTAATGGAAATGTTATCGGATCGACGGACGGCCCGAAGGGGTCCCATGCCTTGGATGATGTGCGCAGAACGTTAACGCAGGTGTTTGGTGACGGGAAAGGGTATTACCCTCCGGGCAGTTATGTGGATATGGTGCTCATTCATTATACCGGTTATCCTCAAATTGATAAATACCTCTACCTAGGTATGGACCGCCCCGACCCAGCCGATGAAATGATCGGGGCTTTTGCAGGTTTGCGCGATCTGCGAGATGGAACCAACCTGACGGGATTGAATCCCAAACATGAAAAGCTGATTCGGTATATCGGTATCTCGGGCCACTCTGATCCGATGCAAATGATGAAGATTATTCAACAGGACCAATACGGCCTGTTGGATGGCATTCTTGTTCCCGCTAACGCCAACGATAAACTGCATAAAAACATGCAAAACAATGTAATTCCTGTAGCGAAAGCCAAGGGGCTTGGTGTTGTCGGGATGAAAGTGTTTTCAGATGGGGCGATGTATTCAAAGGACGCGAAATTCACGGAAGTTCCTGATGAAGTTGTTCGATCCGTAGGCAGTAAATATATGCCCAGCGAATCGTTGGTTAAATATTCGCTGACGGTTCCCGGAGTGGATGTAGTGATCATGGGAATTGGTCAGATTGACAACACGGATTCCAGGAATTGCCAGCTCGAGCAAAACCTGCAGGCCGCGCAAATAGGGCGCAATGGATTGAGTCAACTCGATCGAGAAGAAATCGAACAAATGGCCGGTCGAATCAAAGATGGAAAGACGAATTATTTTCAGTTGCCTCAGGAGAGCATGAGCGCTCCCAACCACTTAAAAATGGAACAGAAATCAAATCAAATCACCTTTACCTGGGACACGGCCTTTGCCGATAAACACATCATCACACATTACGATATTGTGAAAAACGACGTGAAAATTGCTCAGGTCAAACATACGCCGCAAATCAATGAGACTCCGTTCCACTTCAAGGATACAAGAGGGCAAAACAATGAGGTCTATAAAATCGTAACCGTAGATGCTGCCGGCCATACCGCCGAATCAAAAGAGTTTATCGCCAAATGGTAAGGACTTGATTGCTATTGATTTCTCAATCCGCTCATTTCAGCGACCTTGGAAAACAGGCCGTTGAGACCTGTTTCTGTTTTTTATTAATGAATAGAAAAATGATCTACATTTAACTGAGCCTGTCCTTGCTCGGTTGAAAGACAGAACAAACCTACACGTGCCCCGATCCATGCTCCGGCTCTGGCTTTAAATTTCTCTCCCAAGGGATGATATGTTTCGCCATCCAATGAATAAGAAAATTGGCAGAATACATCCCCCCTGTTTTCGTCTCCCTTGAATTTTAAGGGGAATGGATGCTCGCCATTCGCGACGAGTTTGAGGAACACTTCGTTTTGCTGTATCTCAATAGCTGCATCGAGTTCATTGCCATGTCTAACCGATAAGATTAGCTTGCCTGACTTGCTCTCCATGCCAATGTCAAAGCAGGTTCTACCCATAACAGCCATTCCGCCTCGTGTAACTCCATTTTCATTGCTATGCAGTTTCACTTTGGTCGTGGCTTCAAATTTAAAATCAGGAAACATCTGTGTAATTACATTGGGTGCATCCTGTAATGTCAGCTCAGGACTTAGGTGTGAATTGATTGTCAGGGATCCATTCTTTTGGGAACAATATCCTTTTCCTGAGTTAGCCGGCCACTGCCATTGCAGGCCAATATCTTTTCCTTCAAAATCATCACTTTTCTGAATTTTGAATGGTTTTCCATTATAACCTGTATTTGGCACTTTATAGGTGAGAACTGGGTTGCCGATACCATCGTTATTTTCATCAACACCAATTACAGGCCAATTATCCACCCATTTTGATGGCTGTAAATGTACGATTCGACCGAGTACGTTTACCGACTGAAAATGAATAAACCACCATTCTCCATTTGGGGTATCAAACAAACCGCCCTGATGGGGGCCGTTCACATTCGTATTTCCTCTTTCGCATATGACTCTGATTTCGTACGGCCCTTCCGGATTTTCTGACCTCAACGCGGTTTGCCAACCTGAAGCAACTCCCCCTGCAGGCGCTAATATATAGAAGAAGCCATTTCGCTTCATGAACTTACAACCCTCAATCGTTTTATGTATTTTGTCGGCCGGATATTTTTCCGGATCATCGGCATCAAAGACTATTTTATCTTCTGAAATAACCTTTGTTCCTTCCCAGTTCATTTCGACCAACGCTACTTTGGAGCTGATTCCGGCGCGCGACCTGGCATATGCATGCGCTACCCATGCCCGGCCTGTTTCTTCATCCCAGATCGGAGTTGTATCGATCCAGCCTTTTGCTTTTTTTACCAAGTGGGGCTTGCTCCATGGGCCTTCAGGATTTTTTGCCTTAACCATGTACATTCCTGCATCAGGATCCCCCCAGAAAATCCAGAAATATCCTTCATGATAACGAATGCATGGCGCAAATACTCCTTGTCCAGGCCTTGGAAGGTCATAGCTCAAGTCTTTTGCTTTTCGTTTTTTGGTGGTGTACAACGCATCGGGTAATTCCTGAACGCCATGTCCAATGATCTTCCAGTTGATCAAGTCCTTGGAATGTAAGATGGGTAAACCCGGCACCATATTGAAACTGGAGGCCGTCATGTAATAATCCTCCCCTACACGAATTACATCCGGGTCAGAATAATCAGCAGGAATAATCGGATTCGTATAGGTCATTTCAGCAAGTACGCTCTCGGAACCGAGAAGTATTAAACCGGATATAATTAGGGTGTAAAAACTGCACATCTGATTATTCATAATAAACCTTCTGTTATTTTCGCGCATTAAAACATAACTGAAGACATAACGTACCTATACGATCGTATGGATCAACAAGGATGCCGGCCGGTTCTGTTGAGATCAGCAGTCCCGGCGCATGGCGCGCTTTTTATTGGTTTTTTCTTTCGAGAAAACGCGATAACTCTATTTCTGTTTATTTTCGATTACGGAAAAAATAAGTTTGAGATTCTCGGCTTTTAATTCCGGCGGGGACATCATCAAGAGCTTACGCTTCACGCGTTTATGTTAAACGCTGAACGTGTCGGAAGGGCGCTGCGTTGAACACGTATTCCGAGCATAATTATGCATACCATCGTATAGGTTGGCTCGCTTCTGAAGCGTGTTATATTTTCCGGACATTGGAAAAATAGATTCAGATGCAAAAGTAAATGAAACAACTCGTGTTAAGTTCAGCCCTCTCAGGGCTGCCGATTTTGTCGTCAGCAATGAGCTTCGCCCATGGCGATTTCGAGTGTGTATCCTCATCTGGTAATGAAGCATGCCGAGGGGAGTGTGGAACCGGTGCTCTGTTTTATGGATATCCATTCCCTTGCCGCTCCTTTTATGCGTGATGGTAGCAAGAAGGACTCGGATAGGGAGCCGGCTTTTATGAATTCATTTGTTCAGGTCCAACCGGGGGCCATTTCAGTGGGGAGCTTTGATAAAAAAGAACGTAATATGGAGAACGCAGAAAATGACAAGATGTAGACAACGCTATCTTTTTTTAGCGATTAGCATTGCCATGGCTTGGGGCGTCCGAGCGGAGGAGAAGGATCGTCCAAATATTCTTTGGTTGACCTGTGAGGACAATAATGTGGATTGGGTGGGGTGTTACGGGAATCCGCATGCGGAGACTCCAAATATTGATGCTCTAGCGGCTGAAGGATTTCAATATATGCATTGCTATGCAAATGCTCCGGTTTGCGCGCCTTCCCGTTCTACGTGGATTACAGGCATTCATGCCGTCTCCAGCGGGACGCACGCGATGAGAAGCCGTAATAAAATTCCATTTGATCTCGTTCAATATTATCCAGATAATCTGAAGGAAAACGGATATTATGTAGGGAACGATAGTAAGACGGATTATAATATCGGCGGCCGCAATGATAAAGCGTGTTGGGATAACCCCGGGCGGGTTAACTGGGATCAGTTGAAGGCGAATCAACCTTTTTTTCAGGTCATCAATAATTTGAATTCGCACGAGAGCCGGGCGCAGGGCGATGTGGAGCATACAGATCATGATCCGGCAGATGTTTCTTTGCGAAAATATCATCCAGATCTTCCTGATATCCGAAAAACGTACGCAAAATATCATGATGCCATGAAAAAAATGGATTCCGGCATCGGGGCAGCTTTGGCCCAGTTAGAGAAGAGCGGGCTGGCGGAAAATACGATTGTTGTTTACAACTCCGACCATGGCGGGGTGATGCCGCGGAGTAAACGGTATATCTTCAACAGCGGACTGCATTGTCCGCTGATTATTCGGATTCCTGAACGATACAGGCATCTGTGGCCGGAGGAAGAGCCCGGGATGAAGGTCGATCGTTTGGTTGGTTTGATCGATATGCCGAAAACCTGGCTTAGCCTGACGGGGACAAAAGTTCCTGAAGTCATGCAGGGGCACATATTCTTGGGAGCGCAGGCTGAAGAAGAGCCGGCGTATCATTTTGCTTATCGAGGCCGAATGGATGAGCGGTGTGAGAGTGCACGTGCTGTTTGTGATAAGCAGTACCTTTATATTCGAAACTACATGCCGCAGATACCCTGGATGCAGAATTTGGAGTTTCTGTGGCGAATGAAGGCGATGAAGGCATGGGATGAATACGTAAAATCGGGTCGGGCCACGGAAGTACAAAGCCGATTCTTCAGGCCGAAGGGGTTTCGCGAAGAGTTATATGATAACGTGAATGATCCGGATAATGTGAATAACTTGATCGAAAACGAGGCATACTCCGCCGTGGCCAGCCGCATGAGAGCGGAATTGCGAAAGTGGCAGCTTCAAGTTCATGATGCGGGCTTGCTGCCTGAGTTTGATATGATCAAACGCGCGGCGGACAATCATACTACGATTTATGAGATGGTGCGTGATCCGGAACTCTACGATCTTCCCGCTTTACTAGATGCGGCGGATGTGGCGCTGATGCAAGAACCCTCAAATAGACCAATCTTAACGGACATGCTGTCGAATCCGGATTCTGGGATTCGGTATTGGGGGGTGGTCGGGCTTTTCCTGCTCAATGAGAATCCGGCAGCAGTGGACGCTCTTTTAACGGATGAATCACATGAAGTCCGCGCCATGGCGGCCTGGTTAACTATTCGATGTGGTGATCGAGATAAAGGATTGGATACGTTGAAGCAAATGTTGGAGCAGCGTTCGTATGCCACGCTGAAAATTCTAA
The DNA here is from genome assembly GCF_034531395.1 of Pontiella agarivorans. NCBI lineage: Bacteria > Pseudomonadati > Kiritimatiellota > Kiritimatiellia > Kiritimatiellales > Pontiellaceae > Pontiella > Pontiella agarivorans. The sequence continues at coordinate 788,132 of NZ_JARVCO010000010.1, forward strand.
ATATTCTGGATTGGATTGGGGATGATGCCAAGAGCTTGCTGCCTACGGTGAAACAGGTAGACCATAACCGCTATGAAAACGATATGCGCGATAATCTTTTGTACAAATATGGACTGATCGAGTCCAAACTTGTTCGCTTGCAAAAAGCACGTGATAAAATGAAGAAAAAAGGATCGGGTCAGGCAGAAAAATAAGCCGTGTTCGTGTTTTCTTGAGGCGGTTTGGTGATTTACGCGGACAGGAAACAAACAGAAGGAGAGTGCCCATGACGGGACGAAAAAGGATCTTGATGCGAGGGATTCTCCAATCTGTATTTTTCTGAAAGTATGCACTTAAAGTGCATGCGCATCCCTTGTTTAGGGCGAACTCGTCACTGACGTACCGCCTTTTTGCGAGAGCATTGTTACAGCCTGCAACACCGCATTCATTAAAGAAAGCGGCACGCGCATCCTCAACAAACAGACCGTCATCGGACTCAAAAACCTCGACTCCGATGGAGACGGTCTGAATAACCTCGTAGACTATGTGTTGGGCAGGGCCCCGTTTATCGCCGCACTCCTGAGGGAATCGAACCGAAATGGTCAATCAGGGTGGAGTATTGGAATATATTTATCGCCGTTGAACCGATGTTGCCAGCCGTGGGCTCTCATACCGGATCGAGCAGACCGATAACCTGCTTTCCAATAAAAGCAGCCGCCGAGCGGCGAGGAGAACAGGGCGTTTCCTGAGAGCTTGAGAGCAGGGTTTAATCTTCTGAGCTCTCTGCACCTTGACTCAGAGGAGGGCGCCATACGTTCGTATAGGTTGCTGGTATCAAGAAGTGTGGTAAGCAGATAGATAACGGTTTTTTTAGGGTCAGTCGGCACCCGGATGGAGATTGAAACGCTATGAAAATGATGATTGCGGCAATGGTATTATCAGGCTTGAGCATCACGTATGCCGGAAACCTGACTATAGATAATACGAGACCATTTGGTGAGCAAGACTATCTGGTGAATGTGCTGGATGTGGAAGGAGCGAGGATAATAGGTGCACCGGTTCGTCGTAACGATGACGAGAAGCCCGAAAAGGAGGCGAGTGTCAGCCGGACGGTAGGACAAACCTTTATGCTGAACTACGATTATACCTTAGACTCCATCGTGGTCAGGAGTGCCGGAGAGCATGACTTGAGCGGGATCTCATATCCGAAACTCTGGGTGAAAATCATTGATGTGGACAGATCCACTCAGCTCTATGAGGACACGTTTGATTTCTCGGGACAGAAAATTGAGGCGGGATGCTATCTGACACTGACCTTTCAGGAGCGGCTTAACCTGGTTCGGAGAAAAAAATATTTGATGGCGTTTTGGTTCGATAATGACAACGACGAGACCTTTCTTTTGGCACGCACCCAGACAGATAAATCAGGAACTTTTTCCGGGGGGTTATATTATGAAAGCGGTCAGCAACCTGCTATGAAACCGTCGCAGTTCGGACTGGAGTATCCCGTGAGATTTGAAGGGAATTTCAGTCGTGATCTGTGTTTTGGATTAGTGGGCAATGCCGAATATGAAACCTTAGGACTCATTTTTTAGCCGCTGACCATCGAGGTGGAATCACAGAAATATGATGCGTGTTCATCGCTGAGTTGCTGGAAAAAATATTTTTCAGTTCCCTGATTGATGACGGGCAGTAACAAAAAATATCGAAATGACCACAGTCCGTGCGGCGTTAAGCTCGGGTTCTACTGCCTACTGGATTCGCGCGACCGGTGAGTGCTCCGCCATCGCGGCCGTATTATCAATATATGAGTGATAACCCCCCGGGCGAATCAGCAGAAGTGTTGCGCCTTGATCCATATCATCACTCTGTTTCAGGAGAATCCTATGTGCAGAAATCATCTCATCGCCGCGATACTTTGTGCGAGCGGCCTGCTTGCGGGAATACCGTCGGCATCGGGGGCAGTTTCCAAGGATTGGAAATGCTCGGTCCCGGTTCCTGTTTTTGACCGGGAGCCAGGCTATGTAGAGTTGTATTGGAAGGCCTGGGAGCTGGCGCACGAACAGATCAAAGAACAGAACGGGCTTCCTCAGCCCCGGTATATCGATGAGGCATTCTGGGATGATACGATCTGGATCTGGGACACCTGCTTCATGGTTATGTTCTGCAAGTATGCTCCGGATGAGTTTCCCGGAGTTGAGAGTTTGAATAATTTTTATTTTCCTCTTCATGACCCGTCGGTTGAGAAGGGGACTTTTCCGCTGAATATCCAGCATCCGGATAATCCGCCACTTTTTGCCTGGGTTGAATATGAAAACTTTATGGTCACGGGAGACCGTGCTCATGCTGTTAACCTGCTGATCGGGACGAAGTATCTTCAGAAACACTATAAGTGGTTTGATAAGGCACCTACCGGATGGCGATTTTATTCCAAGGCGCAGCGACGAAAAAAAAGCGTACCTGTTCGGTTGAAGAAAACTGAAAACGGATTCCAGTGGAGCGGGGTTCAAAGCGGCATGGATAACACGCCACGCAAGGGCGGGCTCTGGATTGATGCCATTTCCCAGCAGGCACTCTCTGCGCTGTATATAAGTCGTATGGCGGAGCAGATTGGGCAAACTGAGATCGCCGAATCCTGGAATGAAACGTATCAGGAAATCAAAGACCAGGTTAACGAACTGTATTGGAATGAAGAAGATGGCATATACTATGATGTTGATCCCTCGACCGGCAGGCATCTTAAGGTTAAAACGCCCGCTTCATATTGGGCGATGCTTGCGGAATTATGCAGTCCGGAACAGGCCGGTAAAATGGTTGAACACATTCGAAATCCGGAAGCATTCGGCGGGGAGCGGCCCTGGGTGACGGTGGCGCGCAGTGATCCCGGTTTCACAACACCGGATGGAAACTATTGGCGTGGCGGTATCTGGCTTCCGACGGCCTACATGGGGACGAAGGCGCTGGAGAAATACGGTTATTTTGACGAGGCGGATGAGGCTGCAGAGCGGCTTTTATCGCATATGCTTCGCACCTATGAAGGCTATAAACCGAGCTCCATTTGGGAGTGCTACAGCCCGACGCGCGATACGCCCGCTGATCATAATGGAAAACTGGTTCGCCCCGACTTTTGCGGTTGGTCGGCACTGGGACCGATTTCTCTCTTCATCGAGAATGTGCTTGGATTCCATGTTATCGATGCGCCGGGAAAAAAGATTGAGTGGCGTCTGCATCAGGATGGCCGGCATGGAATCAGAAATCTGAAATTCGGCCATATTGTGACGGATATCCTGTTTGATGGTGAACGGACGGTGACGGTTAAGAGCAGCGCTCCCTACACCCTCGTAATTAATGAGCGTAAACACAGGATCGAGTCCGGGCTGACTACGATTGATACAGAGCGCGAATGAGCGAATGGATGGGCGTGTTCATCGTCTGGCCGAATCTCCGGATCCGGACCTGTGCTTTCACACATACTTTCGTCTAGCTATCCGAAAAGGATACATCCGTTACTTTACTAAGGACTCGGGGGATAAGGCTGCCCCTTTAGAAAGGAGTGTCATGAAGAAAAACTGTATTTCAACTCTGTTATCGGTTTGCGCGTTGGCTGCTGCGACAGCGCTTGCCGCGGATAAACCAAACATTCTCTTTATTGCGATCGACGACTTGCGTCCCCAGCTGGGGTGTTACGGTGAGCCGGAGCCGATCACGCCGAATATCGACCGGCTGGCGGCTGAAGGAACACGGTTCGATCGTGCCTATGTGTGTTATCCCCTTTGTCTGCCTTCGCGCGCGGCACTTAATATCGGAAAGCGGGTGACAAATAATAAATTGCCGGATGGAACCTCGGGTAAATTTCACGACATGATCGCGGTGCAGCAGACTTTGCCGAAAACGCTTCGCAATGCGGGGTACTACACAGCAGTGCATGGTAAATTTTATCATGGCGGTGTGCCGAAAGCCGATGTGGAGGCCTGGGATGTTCCTGGGGAATTCTGGATCGATGATATCCATGACTGGTCACCGGAAATTGAATCGAAGATGGTGGAGTGGGGCGGTCGTCAGGATCAGATGGACAAGATGAATCAGGACCGGAAAGGTAACGGTGCATTGGTTTGGGCATCCATTGACGGGCCGGACAATCTGCTTAACGACGGCAAGGTGGCTGATAAAACGATCGAACTGTTGCGCAACCGGCCGAAAAATAGACCGTTCTTCATTGTGGCCGGTTTCTCCCGTCCGCATATGCCGTGGGTGGCTCCGAAAAAATATTTTGATATGTACCCTGAAGATGCCGGTAAACTGGCCTATGTGCCTGAGGGGCGCCGTGTTCTCGACAAACAGGACCTGAAGTCCGGCGTCGGTGCCAATGGAGAATGGAACGAGGGGGTTACGGATGAGCAGGCGCAGAAGCTGATCCGAGGTTACATGGCCAGCACGACCTACGTCGATGCGCAGGTGGGAAAACTGCTCGCTGAATTAAAGGTGCTGGGACTGGAGAAGGACACGATTGTGGTTCTGTGGGGCGATCATGGCTACCATTTGACCGACCACGGGCTTTGGCGAAAGAATACACCTTATCACGTATCCCTTCGGTGCCCGCTTATTTTTCGTGTGCCGGGAACGAAGTCCGGACAGGTGGTGGAACGGGTGGTTGAAAATATTGATATCTACCCGACCTTGCTGGAGTTGGCAGAAACTTCTGTGCCGTCCTGTGTACAACTTGATGGGAAAAGCCTGGTCCCTTTGTTGAAAAATCCAGTGGCGAATATTGGAGGAGAGGCATTTACCAGTGCGGGGAATCATTACGGGCTGGTGACTGATCAGTACCGCTTTACGATTCTCAAGAATAACAAGGGATATAAGTTATTTGACCTGAAAAAGGATCCCGGTGAGTGGAATAATCTCGCGGAAGATCCCAAATACAAAGAATTGATTGAAAAATATGCGGCAAAGGTTCGTACGGCATGGGGTTTAAATTAACGACGTAGGATAAAACATCATATGAATATAAAAATGATTTCTCTAGGGATTTTTGTTGTTGCTGCTGCTGGAGCGAAGGCCGCGGAGCATTATAAACCGACCTATGATTCGCTCAATGCACACCAAACACCGGAATGGTTCAGGGATGCCAAGCTGGGTATTTATACGCACTGGACACCGACCACCGTGGGAAATGAAAATGTGGGTTGCGGCTGGTATCCGTTTCATATGTATTGCCGCGATGAAAAACTCAACGGTCATCTGGAAGTTAAGGGTAAGGGACCGCATCCAGCCTACACAGGGCATGTGGAGAAGTATGGTGATCCGGCGGAGTTTGGATGGAAGGATGTTATAAAAACCTTTAAACCCACGCAGTTTGATGCCGCGGAGTGGGCGGATCTGTTTTTGGAGGCCGGTGCCCGTTTTGCGGGACCGGTAGCCATTCATCACGACGGCTATCCGATGTGGGCGTCCGACGTCACGCGCTGGAATGCCGGCGATATGGCGGGTCAGGATTTTTCCGCCGAGCTGGAGCGTGAAATCCGCAAGCGCGGGATGAAGTTTGTCGCTTCATTTCACCACAGCCACACTTGGCGGTATTTTATTCCGTCCTATGAATTTGATGGCGCTGATCCGGCTAATGTGGATCTCTATTTCGAGCCGCATGAAATGGGTGATCCGCTTTCGCCTCGTTTCCGGAAATGGTGGAGAGGATTACTGAATGAGTATATTGAGAAATATGATCCGGACATGGTCTGGCTCGATATGGGGACTCGCGATATTCCTGACGATCTGATGTATCCCTTCCTCGCTGACTATTATAATCATGGACTGAAAGAGGGTAAGGAGGTCGCCACGACCGTGAAAAACTATTCTCCTTATCTGCCGGGTGCGATCATTGACTATGAAAAGGGTCGGGTTAAGGATATGCAGAAAAACCCTTGGTTGACCGATGATACGGCACAACCGGGTTGGTTCTTTTCGAATCGTGATATGGATAAAACGGCTGATGAACTGGTGGATGAGCTGGTGGATATTGTCAGTAAGAATGGCTGTTTGTTGCTTAATGTCGGCCCGAATTCCGATGGGGTTATTCCTGAAGCCCAGAAGGATCTGTTACGTGGATTGGGCGCCTGGATGAAAGTGAACGGGGAAGCAATCTATGATACGCGACCTTGGAACGTGGCGGGAGAAGGTCCGACGAAACTCCGGAAAGAAGGCAGTTTTTCCGGCAAGTTGAAATATACCGAGAAGGACATTCGCTACACGAAAAGTAAAGATGGCTCAACCGTCTACGCGATGGTGCTGGCCCGACCGGACCGCGAAGTGGTTCTGACGGGGGTCAATGGTAAAAAGGTCTGTACGGTCGAACTGATTGGCTATGCAGGCGATCTTAAATGGAGTCAGTCTGACTCCGAACTCCGCATCATGTTCCCTTCCGGTGCCGCTGATTCCGCCGCTTATGCTTTCCGGATTACGTTATAGGAAGAGGGGACTGATAATGGGGAGAAGTACGGGCGGTTCACGCTGTAGAAAAATCTATGAGGATTAAAGGATGATAAGACATACGATAAAATTTTTTCTGAACATTGCAGGCTTGCTTTGCGTCGTCACTCAAGCTGCTGAGCCGCCTAATATTCTGATTATTCTCACTGATGATTACGGGTATGGGATTACCACTTCGTATGGTGGGGATAGCAAATGGGCCTCTACCCCGAACATTGATCGGATAGGAGCTGAAGGGGCTTGTTTTACTGAAGCCTATGTGACCTGTTCCGTATGCGGCCCGTCACGGGCCGGTATTATGACCGGCCGTTATCCGCAGCGCTTTGGCTATTACACCAACAAGGATGCTCAGGCTGGAGGGGTCCCGGCCGACCAATCCATGATGGCGGGCTATTTTAAGGAGGCAGGATATGCCACCGCTATGATCGGCAAGTGGCATCTGGGATCAACAACGCCTGGGCAGCATCCATTGGAAAAAGGATTCGACGAATATTTTGGTTTCGATAATGCCCAGACGGACTACTTTAAATCGCCTATCCTTTTTGATGGGCGCAAGAAAGTGAAGCAACATGATTATTTGACTCGCGCGTTTACCGAACGTGCGGTGGATTTCATGGAGCGCAGCGGCGACAAACCTTTCTTTCTTTATCTGGCCTACAATGCGGTTCATGGCCCATCACAGGCTCCTCAGGAAACGGTCGATCGATACCCTAACCTTCCAGAGAGAGATGCTGTTCGGGTGGCCATGGTTGAAGAGCTTGATAATGGAGTGGGTCAGGTTCTTGATGCGTTAAAACAAATCGGTAAAGAAGATAATACGCTGGTCTTTTTCCTGAGTGATAACGGCGGACTGCCTGTTTGGTGGGAAGGCAGCAACGGAGACTTGCGCGGATTTAAGCGAGCTCAGTTTGATGGCGGAGTTAAAGTGCCCATGATGGTTCGCTGGCCTCAACGTATTCCGGCCGGCCAGGTCCGCGAACAATTGGCCATTGCGCTCGATATTCTGCCTACAGCTCTCGATGCATCGGGTATTGCTGCACCGGAGGATGAACTCCTCGATGGAATGAATCTGCTGCCGGCGCTGGAATCTGCTCAAGACCTGAATCCGGAACGGAAACTGTTCTGGGCAGGGTCGCATTTTGATGACATAACGATGCAAACACCGGGCTATGACATGGCCGGTCCGCCTCCCTCCTGGGCGGTACGTCAAGGTCCGTGGAAGTTGGTTCAGATTATGGAGATGGGACCGCCGATGTTATTCAATATCGAGCAGGATCCGGGGGAAACGGAAAATGTGATCGCGCAGCATCCGGAGACCTCCAGTAAAATGACGGAAGCTTTTTGCAACTGGTTTAAACTCGGGGTTCCGCCGATCGGCTGGAAGTCCGAATACTACGAACAACTTAAAAGCGTGGAATAACGGATCCCGATCACGACTTTGACATGCACTTTAATACGACTCATGTGAGAGGATGGCATGACTATGAACAGAAGAAGGTTTATTGATGCCGCAATAGCCTGTTCGGTTTTAACGACTGTGGCGAAGGGCGGACGAGTGGATTCTGATTTTTCCGGGATGCGGAAATCATTCAATACCGATTGGCGCTTTCACAAAGGCGAAGCGCCCGGTGCCGAAGCATCCGGGTTCGACGATTCATCCTGGCGTCCGCTCGATCTTCCGCATGACTGGGCGATCGAGGGCCCTTTTGATATCAAATACAACGCCCGGTGCGGTGGCCTGCCATTTCACGGAACGGGATGGTATCGAAAATCATTTGATGTATCTGCCGAGCTTAAAGGCAAGGTAATCTCGATTGTTTTTGATGGGGCCATGTATAACGCGCATGTCTGGATTAACGGCCATTTTCTGGGGAACCGTCCGTTTGGTTATATTGAATTTCAATACGATATCAGTTCGTATCTGAACTATGGCGGATCAAATGAGATCGCTGTACAACTGAAACCGGAAGATCTCTCTTCGCGGTGGTATCCGGGCGCCGGTCTTTATCGTAATGTCTGGTTGGATGTTCGCGATTCAACGCATGTGGCGCAGTGGGGTACTTTTGTAACCACGCCGGAGGTTTCCGATGCATGGGCAACGGTGAATGTGGAAACTGCGTTGGTCGGTAGCGGATCCTGTGAATATGAAGTCGTGGATCCGGACGGCCAGATCGTGGCCCGTGGCACGTCATCTGAACTGCGTATTAAAAACCCGAAACGATGGGATATCGATTCTCCCAATCTTTATCTGCTTCGGACTACGGTTTATGTCCGGGGTGAAGTGGTGGATCAAACGGTGACCCGGTTTGGAATTAGGACCTTGAAGTTTAGCAAAGAAGGCTTTTGGCTGAACGGCAGGAAAGTACGTATTCAGGGTGTCTGCCTGCATCATGATAATGGTCCGTTAGGTGCAGTGGTTAACCGCCGGGCGATTGAGCGCAAGTTACAGATTATGAAGGCGATGGGCGCAAATTCGATTCGCACAAGTCATAATCCGCCTTCAAATGAATTGCTTGATCTTTGTGATGAACTGGGTCTGTTGGTGATGGACGAGGCCTTTGATGTCTGGGAACGACAGAAGGTGAAGAACGGCTATAATAAATTTTTCAAGCAATGGGCTGAGCGGGATCTTAAGGATATGGTGCGGCGCGATCGCAACCATCCGAGTGTTTTTATGTGGAGTATCGGTAATGAAATCGGAGAGCAAAGGGATTCCGTTGAGGGTCCGGCCATTGCGCGCAGGTTAGACGGTTATGTGAAGGAACTGGATACAACCCGTCCAACCACCTGCGGCTTTAACAAGTGGCCGACTCCCTATAAAAACGGTATGGCCGCTCAGATCGATATCGCCGGGATGAACTATAAGCCGTTGGACTATGGGGAAGCGGTGAATGCGTACCTGCCTAACAATCCGGTGGTGGGTTCTGAGACTTCATCGTGTACCAGCAGTCGCGGGGTTTATCATCTTCCGATTAAAAAATATAAAACGCATTCTTCGAAGCAGGTCAGCAGTTACGATCTGATCGGTCCTCCATGGGCTTATCCGCCGGATGTTGAATTCGATGCGTTGGAACGTAATCCGGAAATTCTCGGCGAATACATCTGGACCGGTTTCGACTATCTGGGTGAGCCGACGCCCTACGGAGGAAAGGACAACAGCACGAATGGTTATTGGAACGGTGACTGGCCGGCACGCAGTTCGTATTTCGGTGCGGTTGATCTTTGCGGTTTCCCGAAGGATCGATTCTACCTCTACCAAAGCCAGTGGACCAAAAAGCCGATGGTGCATGTACTGCCGCACTGGAACTGGGAGGGCTCGGGCCACGAAAATATTCCGGTCTACGCGTATACCAACTGTGAAGAGGTGGAGCTTTTTGTTAATGGGAAGTCATTCGGGCGCAAGATCAAGGGCAAGGATTTGACGAAGCTTTTGGTTAAGTTTAACCGATATAAATCAAACCATTTTATGTCGAAGTACCGCTTGTCATGGGAGGTGCCGTACGCACCGGGCAGCTTGAAAGTGGTCGGATATATCGGAGGTAAGCCGGTAGCGGAAAAGGAAATAAAGACGGCGGGCAAGCCGGCTCAAATTGCGCTGTCTCCTGACCGTTCGGACCTTTCTGCCGATGGAGTTGACCTGTCGTATGTCACCGTTCGAATCGAGGATGCCGACGGAAATCTGTGTCCATTGGCCGACAATCTGGTTCGGTTTCAGGTTGAAGGAGCAGGAAAGATAGTCGGTGTGGGTAATGGCAATGCCGCTACGACCGAACCGTTTGTTGCAGATTACCGTACCGCTTTCAATGGCCTTTGCATGCTGATTGTGAAGGCGGGAATGTTCGGCGGGCCGATTCGCATATCGGCAGTATCGGAAGGTCTGAAATCATCGCGGTGCAGTCTGCTGGTCAGGTAAACGACACACGGCGGAAGAGATGATTTGAAAAAAAACTCAGATTCGGTGTGTCAACATGGAGGTATCTGACCATTTAGGGTATAGATTGCAGTAACCTGGATTGGACGTATGGAAGACGCTGAGCTTATTGTGAGGTCACAAAATGATGATCTCGATGCATTTTCGGAGCTGGTAATTCGTTACCAATCCAATGTGCGTGCGTGTTTGAGTGTGCGGCTTTCCTCCGCCCACGAAGCAGATGACTTGGCTCAGGATGCCTTTATTATTGCTTTCCGAAAGCTGGATCAATTCAATCCGGAAAAGCCGTTTGGACCTTGGATTCGTACGATTGCGCTCAATCTGTTGAAAAATTATTTTCGTAAGCATCGGGCCCATCCTGTCGGTGGTGCTGTTGAGCTTGAAGAGCTGATCAATCTGCAAGTTAAGCATCAATGTTCCGCCAAGACCGAATCTGAGATGATGACCGCCCTTAAACGGTGCATGACTAAACTCGATGGTCCAATGGCCGGCCTTCTCCAATTACGCTATTACGAAGGACTTTCTATTAAAGAAATTACCGAAACGATGAACGTTCGGCACTCCACGATGACCATGCGGCTACATCGTTTGCGGGATCAGCTCCGCCGCTGTATTGAACAAAAAAGCGAAGGGGTGTCATGAACAAACAAAATGAACAGCTCATTGCTGCTTATATGGCCGGAGAACCGGTTGCAGAAGACCTTTTAGAAGCCTGTCGGAAGGACCCTCAATTACTGAGCCGGGTGACTGACCTTACCATCATTGACCGCTTACTGGCTCATTGCAGTGAAGATGATTGCTCGCTGTTTAGTGCTGAAGTTATTCAGCGCCTTAAAATAAAAGACGGGGAACTGTTTGCGGAAAAAGTACGTCATCAAATTGCTTTCAGGAAAGTGAACTATATAAAACCACTTGCCTGGTTTGCGGCGGCAGCCTGCCTGGCAATAAGTCTTCTGTTCATTTTTAAACCGAATCCGCAAGCTTTCGGACATATCACAATGACGACTGATGCTGTATGGGGGACGGATCAATTGAGTCCGGGCGAAAAACTTCCAGGCGATTTGCTTGAACTCACGCATGGCTATTCAGAGGTGACCATGGATAACGGTGTGAAGCTAATTCTGGAAGCGCCGATAGAGTTTGAGGTTCGTTCTTCCGATCTTGTCGTTGTGCATCAGGGGCGTTTGGTGGCGCGAGTTCCTGAACAGGCCATTGGTTTTACTGTCCTGACTCCGAATGCTGAAGTTATCGATCTCGGAACCGAATTCGGTATCTCCGTTACGCCATCAGGAGGTTCTGAAGTTCATGTGCTGGAAGGGGAGGTGAAAGCCCGTTCTTTACAGCGGGGGCCTTTTGCTAATCTGGTAAAAAATGAAGCTATGGTTTTTAATGCGCATGAGCAGGCTAAACTGATTACCAGTAATCCGCAGCTTTTTCGCAGGGCTTTGCCGGGGCGTTCCGCGAACCATCCGGAATATTTGCACTGGTCTTTCAACAACACCACTCACATTGCGCATTGCGGTGGAACCGGTATTGCCGGTCAGCACTATCCTGGCACGCTCAAATCAATGACTGATAACGGATCCGGTCCCTCGGTCGTTGAGGGTGTCTTTGATCGTGCGTTGTATTTCAACGGAAAAGATAGTTATGTCACCACCGATTTTCCGGGAATTGGCGATAATCATCCCCGTACGGTGGCTTTTTGGTCAAAAATCCCGGCAGATTTTTCCATCAATGAGGGGTATGGCATGCTGGGCTGGGGGCTCATGGAACCGGGGTCGGCTTGGCAGATTTCACCCAACCCGGATGAGAAAGAAGGTCCTCTGGGCTGCCTCCGTATTGGGACCATGAGTGCCCCGGTTATAGGAACTACGGATCTTCGTGATAATCAGTGGCATCACATTGCTATCGTCATGTATGGCGGAGATCAGGCTGATGTTTCCACCCACATTCTTCTTTATGTAGATGGTCAGCTCGAAATGACCGCCCGCAAATCGGTGGCGCCGATATCCACCCGTCTGGATGCTCCGAAATCGCATGCTCTAACGTTTGGGCGCAATATCGGATATAAAAAATCTCCTAATCGGAAATTGTTCAGAGGCGCCCTTGATGAAATCTATCTCTTTGATACCGCGCTGGATCAGGAAAAAATCCAGTGCCTCATGAAAACGAATCGTCTCAATTAATCCGTTTTGAAAAATAATTGTATTTTTTTGTGTCCGATTCAAATTTCGAAACCATATCAGGTATCATGAAAAAATTAACCACAAGAGTTCTCGTCGGTGCCTCCACTATACTGTTGGCAGTTCAAATAACTAAAGCAGCAGAACCTATTAATATTTCAGGCGTCTATCCGCACCTCGCCATGTGGAATGATGAAGGTGAATGCGGCACAGGTGCCGTCGTTCCATGGCTGGGCAATCTTTATGCCATCACCTATGCTCCGCACCTTCCAGGCGGTTCTTCTGACAAGCTCTATATTATTTCCCCCGATTTAAAGCAGACGATTTTTGAGGGAAGTGTGGGGGGAACTCCGGCCAATCGCATGATTCATAAAGAATCAAAGCAACTGCTGATCGGCCCGTATCTGGTGGATACGCAAGCGAACGTTCGGGTGATTCCGCCCTCGAAAATGTATGGCCGACTCACTGGAACCGCTCGCCACCTTAAAGATCCGATAAACCACGTCTACTACGCCACAATGGAGGAAGGGCTTTACTCCGTAAATATTCATACACTTGAGGTGGAAACACTTATTCGGGACGGAAATGGAAAAGCTCCTAAAGCCGGAATCCGGAGCAAGCTTCCCGGGTATCACGGAAAAGGACTCTATACCGGCCAAGGCCGCCTGATCTATTCAAACAATGGTCAGCACAGTCCGGAAGCCCGGAAGGATCCAACTACAGAATCTGGAGCATTGGCCCAATGGTTTGGGGAAGGCGACTGGGAATTGGTCCGTCGCAACCAGTTTACTGAAATTACAGGCGCCGGAGGTCTTGAGGGGAATGCTTTTTCCCAGGATCCCGTTTGGTCAATGGGGTGGGATGCACGCTCTGTTCTGCTCGCTCTGCTTGAAGATGAAGAATGGACATTTTACCGTTTGCCTAAGGGAAGCCATAGCTATGATGGCGCTCATGGCTGGAATACCGAGTGGCCGCGTATTCGTGATATTGGGGAGTCAGATTATCTGGCCACTATGCACGGAACCTTTTGGTCTTTTCCTCCTACGTTTACAAAAGCCAATTCTGCCGGGATTGCCCCTCGTTCCAACTACCTGAAAGTAATCGGTGACTTTTGTCTGTGGAATAACCGGCTGGTGCTGGGATGCGATGACTCTGCGCGATCTGAATTCCTCAACAAGCGTTCGTTCAAGCCTCGCGAAAGTGCCGCACAGGAATCCAACTCCAACCTATGGTTTATTAATCCAAAACAGCTGGACCACTTTGGAGTCGCAATCGGCCGTGGTTCGGTTTGGTTGAATGATTCCATTGAAAAAGGGGCCGTCAGTGATCCCTATCTCTTCTCCGGTTACGACTATCGCCTGCTTCAGCTTAAGCATGATGCCGCGACACCGATTACTTTTGTGCTGGAAGTTGACCGTGAAGGCACCAATGAATGGACGCCGCTTCGTTCTATAACGGTGCCCGCAAAAGGTGCGGTATCGCATCTCTTTTCCGCTGATGAAGCAGGCAGTTGGATTCGTTTGAAATCGGAAGGGGCGGCAAGCGGGGTTACGGCTCATTTCCATTATCGTAACCGGGATACGCGTTCGGCTTTAAACAGTCCGCTGTTTGCTGGAATAGTCACACAGTATCAGGAGGCCTCTCTAAAGGGCGTCATGCGCAGTATGGACCATAAAACGCTGGGGCTGGCTCTTTCTGAAAATGAGTACTATGAGCTCAATTCCAGAATGGAATGGGTTAAGATTAACGATGCTAAAAAAGCGACGGAACTGATGCGCTCAGTGAAACAGCCCAAGCATTCGTATCGAGTCGATGATGCATCGGTGATTGTGGAAGAAGATGGACAGCGGTGGCGTTTCCCTAAAAACGACGCTTACTCTAATGACGGCTCGCGCGTCTGTCGTGAGGTCGCAACCGAACGGGACCTTTTAAATCTGCATGGCACGTTCTATGAGCTCCCGGCACGAAATGCGCAGGGCATGGCTAAGGTTCGTCCGATCGCGACGCATAACCTGGTTATTCACGACTTTTGCTCACATGCCGGATTACTTTTGTTTACGGGGCTGGATATCGCTACGGAAAGTGACCATATCTTTCGCAGTTCCGATGGTAAAGCGGCCGTTTGGGCAGGCGTTGTAGATGATCTCTGGAAACTCGGAAAAGTACGCGGTCATGGCGGGCCATGGAAAAACAGCCGCGTAAAAGAGGGCATCCCTTCCGATCCGTATATCATGACCGCCTATGACAAAAAGAGCGTGACGCTTGAGAGTGCAACTCCGACTGAGATTTCGCTTGAAGTGGATGTGGATGGCACCGGAATTTGGGTTCCTTATCGCTCATTTAAAACGGAAGCCGGCAAAGCGGTAACGCATACCTTCCCGGAAGGCTTCAGTGCATACTGGGTTCGAGCGGTCTGTCATTCAGATACCACTGCAACGGTTCAGTTTGTTTATGAGTAAAAAAACAGTATTGAAGGCTCCGTGAAATGCGCGAGGTGCAGCGGGTAAGTTTCAGGTTCTGCTGAATGGGATGCCGCTTAAGCAGATCGTCGTAATAGAGGGTGCTGACCGGCGGTCTGGTTGAGGGGGCAGAAAGTCTCTCAATTATGCCCATGACTTCGCCGGATTGAAGGCCGCTGTACCTCTTGTGGTTTTTATTAGGCGTATTTGCCTAAGCTGATGAAGAACCGAAAGAGGGGGGGCCGATGTGTCGGAAACTCAGCTGATTAATGACAGAGCGCATCGGTGCCCGGTAAAAAAAATGAAGGCCTGGACGGGTTCGGAAGAACTCGTACATCGTTTGATAAAACGGTTTGGGTTCCAATTCCTTTAGCAATAGACAGGTCTGTCGCAATGCATACTTTTGTATGCATTGTCGGAAATGAAAATCGTGGTAAACCTCATATAACAGTTGAGTTAAAAGAGTTCCACATGGGCCTGTGGGAGTCGCGAGACTGAAATAGGGAGATGAGCATGAAAAAAAAGAGACTAATGCTGTCCATATGTGCAGGTATAGCATCCTGTGCAATAGCGCAAACTACACTCTTAGACGTGCAGTTTAGCACCGGCGAAGGATATGCCGATGGAGAATTGGCAGGTCAGAACAACTGGGTAGAGCTTAATGTTTCTTCAAATGCGATAGGTGATACCGCGTTTGATGTGGATGCGACAGCAGCCGTTTTGAGCTCAACAGATGCGACTTATACCAACGCAAGTTATGTTTATTTGGATACGGAATCCGCAGGAAACGAGGCCGGAGACGAGTGGACTGGGGTGATGGACTTCAAGTTGAATATGACGGATGCCGGGCAAGGCTATGGCGAAGATTATTCAGTAAATACGACCATTTTCTTGGCCGGATTGACCGCGAGTGATACGAATCTTCCTTCTCGCTCTGGAAGTGATTGCGTGATGGTGAACTTGCGAGTTCGAGCTGCTACAGGTCGCTTGGAAGCTTATCTGGCATCTGAAGATGACGGGGAGCTATGCTTCATGCAGGTTGCTCATGGAACCAACCTGGGCTGGAATGTAGAGAGTGCGGATATTCAGGATTTCGAAACCGATGATTTGCGGTTTTATTGGACCGTGCGAAAGTCGCTCGGGTCGGATACCTATGTTGCTTGGGGTGGTCTAACCAATTTGAACAGTGGATATACCGTTACAGGAAGAACGCTGGGGGCGTTGGCTGATCCAGATGCAAAAGCGGTGTCCACGGATCGTACGAAAATTTATGCGGCGACTGATCCGATATTTTCCATGGGATATATGGGACAGCACAGCATCAATTCAGAAGGTGATGAAATCCATGTTGATATTGAGATCGATTCACTTTCAGTGGTGAAAAACAGTGGTGTCGCACCGGTTATTATTGCTCCTGAAGGAGTGATGGCCAGTTCATATGACCAAGAAGTTACGGTTACATGGAATCCTGTTGTTGAGGCTTCTGACTATTCGGTGAAGCGATCTGAAACGATGGGGGGGCCGTATACAACGGTTGCGACGACCAATGGAACCTCTTTTTTAGATCTTAACCTGATGAATGACACAACCTATTATTATGTCGTTGCTGCTAATTATGAGGGGTATGGGTCTAGTAATTCTTTGGAAGTGGCTGCCACTCCCAAAGAAATCCATGTGGGAACAATTGTTGATACAGAATTTACGGCTGCTGATGGCTATGTGGACGGTAACCTTGCCGGACAGCAACGGTGGGTGTGGATTGAGTCGACTTCGAATCAGGCTTTTAATGTGATTGATACGGCCGGAAACGGGGCGGCGGATACCGTTTCCACGAGAGATTCGTTTGATACGCAGGTCGGAAATAGTGTCTATCTCGATAAACTGATGGATAATGTTGAGGACAATGAGTGGAGTGGCTCTCTTGATTTTAAATTAACAGCGGACCCGGTTGAAGGGGGAACGGTTGCTACCTTTGGCAATCAAACGGTATTTTTGTTGGGACTAACCTCAGATCCCTCGAAAGGGCTGGACGCTAATGATGGCAGTATGGGCTTAATTAACATATACACTCGCGCAACAGGGAATCTGGAGATTCTCTTTGCTTCATCGGGAAACAGCCTTCGGATGTTGTCGACGGTAGGGCAGACCAGCTTAGGTTGGGATCCAAAAACCGGTGAAGATATGGTGACGGATGAGTTGAACTTGGAGTGGTCGATTCGTAAGACGCGGGATCAGGATGTCTATATTGCATCGGCAACCGTATCCAATAAGGTGACAGGATTAACCTATAGCGAGTCCAGTCCGGTGGTTTACTCACGTTCAGAATTATATAATTCGTCAACGGCATACTTTGGAATGGCGCATCATGAAGATGCGGATGATATTCACGATGCACCTACCCCGCGAACCAATTCATTGGTCCATGTGACGATTGATGCGTTGCGCGTTGAAAAAATAGAGAGTGTTTTGCCGGTTGCAGCGGCTGTTACGGACCTTGAGGCGGTTGGCAGCGATCGAACGGTTACCTTGTCCTGGACGGAGCCGTTGGAATCGATCGGCTTTAATATCTATTTTTCTGAGCAATCCGGGGGGCCTTACTCCTTGCTGGCAAATCAGGTAGATGCCACATATACCGATTTGCCTCGGTATAATGGGCAGACAAATTATTACTATGTGGAGTCTGTTTTTGATGCGGATGTGGGAGCGGCTGATTCTGCTGAAGTCTTCGGAGTGCCTGCCGCGATCTCAACAGTATTTCATTGGGATTATTTCCCAGGCTTTACGTACTACTTCGACCTGTCAAATAAATCAACGGTTGATGGCATTACCACCGTAGTGGCCCATGATACACCGTTCGCATTTAATTATGGCGGCGGTGAAGGAGAGGGGGTTTATGGCGTTCTTCAGGGTTCGACAGAAAACCTGCGCGGAGGAACCGGAAGTAACGGCTATGCACCGCGATTGAACAGCGGAGGCAATGGTGCCGCCGGACAGGAAGTCATTGATTGGGACATCCGCAATGGAGCCACCGGCGTGGGCATGATCTACTTCAAAGAAGAGGATTGGGCTACACCAGGAGCTGTTGATGCAACTGAGTTTCAGGTTGGCTACGAATTAAATGCATTTGTTTTTGCGGGGAGTGGCGGCAGAAAACTGCGTGCGATGATTCGGAACGGGGATACATGGTATGCGAGTGAGACTGCCGCAACTGCAAATGGACAGATGATCACGATTCCGGATGTGATGGCTGAATCTTGGGCGGTTATTCCAGATGTAGCGGAACTGGGAGCGACGGCGTATATGAATGAGGTTTCAGGTTTCAGTACGGCAAACAATTCGACCTTTACCAATATTAATGCGGTCGGTTTCTTTAAAGGGAACGTTGAGGATGGTGGTTTCCGTTGGCGTATTCTGGGACTCAAGCTTACTGTTGCGAATTCGCCCAGCTCCTACGACTTCTGGACTGCGCAATATGGCCTCAGTGGTGATGACGCTCTGGAAACGGCCGATCCTGATGGGGATGGGGTAACTAATATCGCAGAGTTCGGATTAGGCGGTGATCCGCTGGATCCACTGAGTGCGGGAACGCGTGAGATGGTGAGCGATACGGTCAACGGAGTAGATGGATTTATTTATTCCTATGTGAAAACGCGCGACCCTGTAGCTGATCTGACGTATACGTTTAAGACTACGGAAAATTTGATGATGCCGTTTACAGATACGGGGTATACCGTGCTTGATGAAGTGGTGTTGGATTATTACTGGATTGGGGTGACTAACTTTGTTCCAGCTGATGTTGATGCCCGTTTCATGCGTTTAGATATTGAATAATAAGGCTTAAAAATCTCTCACCCTCCAGCTGGGGTGAGAGATTGATTTTTCTGTCTTCGGGCAGTTTTTTTGTATCTGATAAAAGTGTATTTTTTTCGACGACTGCATTGACCGGTTCAGGAAAAGTATTTTCGCGGTTTGATCGTCTGAGAGCGGGCCCCCGCCGGCTGCTCGGATTGATTATAAGTCGGAAAAACTTCGAGGATTTCACGAGGGCAGGGTGCCGTATTTCCGGATAAAGATTGAGCGGATCTCAGTGCCAGATAGTGTGTTTGTGACTGTTCTGAAGTTGTTCTTCTGAAGTTCCCGGGGACTACCCGGTTTCGAGAATGAATTTTATTCCCTTCCAAACGGCGATCGGTTCTGGACAGTTCTTAGCTTGTCGATGAATTAGATTCGGATATGAGATGAGTTACGGTTAACAGTGTTGGAAACGTACGGGTACTTTTCTGAAAAGTCGCTTGCGCCTGCGTCTCCAAACCGCGCTTATAATTTTCTGCGCGGGTGTCAACCCGGTCTGGTTGCGCTCGTAGTTGCTTTGATCCGTACTACGGGACGTCTGCTTTGGCATCGAGCAGGCTATTGAGCATCTCTTCTGCCGAGCTGCGCACTTCGGTATCGTTGATTTCGTTGACCTTTTACGTGATGTTGTCCGTCTCTTTCCGGCTTTTTTCTGTGTGTTTGGTTACACTGACTGGTTGTATCAGCCGGAGGACCTCCTATTCAAATGTGCGAATTTATTGGTACGTTATCGTTGCTGTCTGCCGCACCGCTCTTAACGGCCTTTGCATGCTGATTGTGAAGGCGGATAAAACCGGTGGATCTGTAAGCATGACGGCAACTGGGGAAGGTTTGAAGCCTTGGAAATGTAAGCTCACGGTTGGCTGAGAGAATTCCAGCTGTTTTATAACCGTTCTGCGACGTGCCATGAAGGTGGTTGGGGGGGGGACCGCCGAAGTATATGCTCCGGCGGTCTGATTATTACTCGATGTAACTTACAGTTCTTCCAGTAACCAATGGCTTTTGTTGTCCAGCGCATCATCGTCACTCACCCGTATTTGAATATTGCCCTCAGGATGCGTTACGAAGTTTTCGTATCGATCAACCTGAATATACTGGTTTTCAGCACGATTCTCCAATCGTACAACACCGCTGCTGATATTGACTTTTCTCCATTCCGCTTCCGGTCCTACCACATAGGTGACTTTGACTACGGAACGAGGCGCACCATCGGGCATATATAGATACTGCTTCTTGGCTTTGCTTCTTAAATAGAAATATTCTCCACGGGTTGGGATCATTTCCCATTGCAGCCATTTTCCACTCCAACCGCCGGGGTATTGAACGACATCTGATCCTTCTGAAGCGCTCAGTGGCCGAATGCGGTTTTCTGTTCTTTTACTTTTAATGAAAACTGTGCCGATCGGGTCAGACGGATCAACCGGATCTGAAGGCTCTGTTCCAAAACCATTATCTAACATTGCCTTGAGGCCTGCCGGTCCGCCTTGCTGGTCTCCAGTGAATAGATAATACGCCATGCCGCAATCAGAAATATCAGCTTTGTCGGATGCGACGATACGTGAGTAGACGAACTGGATGCCTTCATTTATGGCAGCGCTGTGTGCGCTGTAGTCTCGCAAAAAATGCCAGGCTTCCCAGTAGGGGGAACCGTCATCCGCCAGATGTGTAGCAAATCCAACAGTTTTACTGTCAGCAGCGTTCTGATCTTCGATTTTATCGAAGATGACACCGTAACCGGAAAATGCATCAATCATCTCATCCCATGTCCATCCGGTGTGTTCTTCCCAGTCTTTCGGCTTATCTGAATGTTCATTATTCCACTTTGAATGGGAAATCACGCGGACATACTGCAGTCGACTCGCATCAGTTTGCCTGGCTTTATTTAAGCCTTTACCGATCACATGCATCGGTCCTGCTCCGATAATCGTCAACGGATCATCAGCTGAAGAAGCAAGAATGGCATCCCGCATTTTGTTGTAAGCTCCGGTCGGGTTTTGTGCGGCAGAAACGATTTTCGCGGCATCAAAACCAAACTTGGATGCTGTTTCGTCTGCACTCAGTGCCATGGCTGCTTCACCACTTCCACTGGACCCCCATATGTGATCGCTGTGCGTATATACGGCCAGTTTGTTTTGTGCATTCTGTGATGCCAGAATCATTAAGGTGGCCGCTGTGGCTCCCCAGTCATCTTTGTCATGTTGATTCCCATCCGAACTGATGGCAATGCGCCCGGTTGAAAAGGGTACGGTTTGCGCGAAAACAGTTATCGCAGACATTGCACCGCTAATAAGTATACTTTTCCAAGGGATTGATTTCATATGTTCCTCTTTCTCATTATGATATCCAGTTACAGTTTATGCCTTTTTTCAGACAGGCATACATGACTCGCAATCGTCTAATCTGTTCCTTGTGTTACCTCCTTTTTCCGTCGTTTTTCTATGACCGGTTTATCGTGTTAATACTGCCATTCCAAATATTCGGCATTAACCTGCTGTACTGATAACAGGTTGCGAAATTCCCCGCGCAGATCGGTATTGATATCGGTGTAGGCCTGCTGAGCGGCCGCCAGGTCAATCGGATCTCCGAACGCCGACGCGCGCTGCATCAGCGCAAGCGCTTCCTGTGCTGCCAGATCTGCAACTCTTAACCGGTCGGTCGGTTCAACGGTGTTATGTGCCGCTGCAATTAAATCCGAAACCGGTCGGGCGCGATCCATTACTGCGTTAAAGGTATCCACGCGCATCTCGGTCCGTGCAATACGCTTGAGAAGATCCGGGTCGGTCTGCTGCGCTTTCCATGTTGCGTAGGCTTCACGGTCTTCCTGATCGACATACCAGGTTTCCGCCACCTCAGCTATGGTTTGATTCCGGATGGCGGGATCTATAATGCGTTCCGCCCATGGCATAACGTCGCTTGAATAAGAATTATTTCCATCCCATCGGGTGACGCATTCCGCAAGCGGAACATCCAGCAGCGGATCAGCGGGCTGTGAAGCAATATGCTGTGCGGCAGCGACCGTATCAACAATGGCCCATTGGTGATAGATCCCCTGTAAAGCCCGATCTGTATGCGTTGTTCTTTGAAGTGCACCAAGCAGCTCCAGTGCCTCCAGCGCTCCCCCGGCGGAACCTCGGGCCAAATGCTTTCCGATTGTATAGTCCATTTCATCTATCAACCGGGGATATCTATTTTCATTCAGAAAAGCGGCGAGTGCTGCAGGGGAGTCCTTTTGCTCCCTCAGCGGAGAAAGCAGTTCCCGGGCGGCACAGTGAAAAATATTGTCGGAACGAGCCGAGAGACCATCCAGCATCATAATCGCTTCCAAAGCACTATGGTGTTCAAAAAGGTGGCTGGCCAATTGTTCACCAATCGCAACGGAGTGCGTATTCATGAGCGGGTGATCTAAATCTGTCAGCAGGTCGATCGCCGCCCGTTCATCTTCCTTTAATAAGGCACTAAGCTCGTTCAAAAATCCCTCTAAGCTTGAGGCCGTTTCAAGTCCTTCACCCCATATAGGATACTTGAATGCATCCAGGGGCGTCGCGTCGCGCGTTTTCGTTACTACTTGAACAGGAAGTTCCAGGCCGGAAGAGGATGTCAGCGGTGAGCGTGCAGGGGCGGACTCTGAGGCGGGCCGCAGGAAAAGCAAGCCGCCGACAATCAACAGCGCCAAGGCCCCGAATAGATAGCGTATTTGTGATTTCATTTTTAAAGGGAATTCCCCGGCCGGAGCCGGGGAGTCTGATTTAGTTTTCGCGAACGGAACCGTTCAGTCCCACGTTATTCACGTAGTCATTGTCTCCGGAACCCTGCCAGAAGATCACCTTAAAATTACTCACCAGTACATCGGTAAAGTCATTTCCATCCCAGGTGCAGTTCCGCACATTATTACCGAAAATCCCGTTCGACAGCGTTTTGCCGCCCGTGCTGTATATGTTGTTAATAAAATTAACATTACGGGCTCCGATGTCGCCTTCTTCATCTCCATCGCTCAGGTGATGCAGGCCGCCGATTCCGGTGGAATTTTCAATGAAGTTTCCCGTAAAGGTCGAGTTGTCATACCACTGTTCAGTATGAATCGTATGTCGATAGGTCTGCGCATTTTCCCCAGGTCCGTAGAAGTTATTACCTGTGAGTACAAAGCCCTTGCCTTCAGAGGTTCCATACTGCCACTTACCGCCTTTGAGGAAATCATTATCCTTGATTAAGCTCTGATTGTGCGATGTGCCGACCTGGTCCTCATCATTCCCGCTGTCACTGATGAGATCACGCAGACGCAGACTCCCTTTGAAGACGTTGCCTTCAAACGTCATTTTATCTACGGATTCCGTCTGATGATCCCGCGTATCATCATTCCGGTTATACATCAGGATTTGAACAAACCCATTGTTGTTGAAGGTACATCCAGTCACCTCTAAACCATGGGTCGGCCATCCGATCGAAGAAACAATTCCATAGCTGATCGCATTACGAATACAGACATCGGTCACCGTTAGATTTCTACTGCTCGGCTTAATACGAATGCCCATTTGGCAGTCGGTCGCATCGATGCAAAGGTCTCGAACCGTTACGTTGCTGGATCGGATACGAAAGACCTCGGGGCCTCCGGTATTATAGATAAAGGTCTTGAATTTGCCGGCACCCTTAATGGTGATATCTGCACTCACATTCATTTGTTTGGTCACTGTATAGGTGCCCGGGGCCAAATTTATGGTTTCACCAGAAGTAGCGCCGTGAACAATCGAACGAAGATCATCTCCCGGTGTTACATCGATTCCATATCCAGTATTTGCGAGCAGCGCGATAGTTCCCATCACAATACCCATGCTCAAATAGCGATCTCTTTTTTTATTCATTTATCAGTTCCTCTGCATCATTGTGTTTATTTTCATACCGTTTCCATTTGTTGTCAGACGGGCGTACATGACTCTCTGTAGATTCTGTCTTCGTGCAATTAGGTCATCCTCATTTTTCCTCCTCTTCATACCATCTGCCATTAGGGGAAACAGACGGATTTCCAGCTCTCCGGAGCGGTTGCTACAGGGCGAAGTCCTATCGTTTTTATGGGTAATACTTTCGTATGCCTATGACGTATGTGTGGCCGTCAGCCCCGTATGCTGATTCCGGTAAAAATGGAATGCTACCCAGCCACCTCAACACCGGACAGGAACTTTCCTGATGAGCAGGAGTTAATTTCCCGAAAACTTACGGGCGTGTTACCTCGACTCGGAAGAAAATACTGTCCTTATTCTCTCCCCAGACCCTGCGTCTGATTTCATTCAATTTAGGGTTCGTTGCTGTGTTTGTGGCGATCAGGTTCCAGCTCTCATTCCATGGGCCTGAGATCATATTGGTTGTCCATTGAACTTTATATTCAAGATCGGTGGATGGGCTGTTCAGCTCCATGTTATAAATGCTCACATTCCCGTTCGGATTTATGACTAAACGCGGCTTATTCGGCCCGATGGCTGGATCTGTGGGATCACCACCCATTGCATACTCATCGAGGTTGGAGGCGCCGTCGCCGTCATAGTCGCTTAAGGGATCGGTGGATGCAGGGAGCCCGTAATCGGACAGCCAGTTTTCATATCCAACAGACTCGATATAGGCGGCGATTCCGAATTCCATATCGCGGGATTTCGTCGTGAGGGTTTCCAGCGGCCAGCTGATTAACGAGGTTCCCGAGGTGTCGTAGGCCTGCCCGCCGTCATAAACGGTCGAAGAATTTCCGGTACGCCGAAAGTTGAAGGTATTATCCACCGCTCCGTCATCCGTATTATAAGCCAGATGGAAAGAATACTTTCCGCCGGCAATCAGCGAAACCGGACTGTGGAGGTTGAAGCTGACATAGTCGCCGGAAGTCACATTTAAGCCGGTGAGTTCGAAGTTTTCCCGATGAATAATGCTGGTATCTGACATGTCGAGAATCGCCAGCATAATCGTCGGGAGCGATGCGATGGTGCTCAGATCTGAACCTCCTACCGTTTTCAGTACGATATGTCCCAGTTCCAAGTCGCTGTTTGCCGTGAAGGACTGCCCAATCGTGCGGCCGGTATCGGATGCGTTGCGGTTGATCGGCGTTGACAAGGTCATGGAAGGATTATCGAGTGTGCTGACGTCATAATCGACAAAGGGATTGTCCGCATGAAGACTGATGGTACCTGTCGGCCAGGATGCCGGATCCACAACCGTTACGGAAACGTCATCTGAGGAGGAATCGCCATCATCATCCACGGCGGTCAGTTGGAAGCGGTATACACCTTCGGTCAAGTCGCTGGCGGTAAGGGTGGTTGTATTGGTGCCGCTTAGCGTCGCGGTGGTCGGGCCCTCCAGCTGCATCCACACGGTGCTGATTACCGTCCCTAAGTCCGTTGCAGATCCCTCGAAGGTGGCGCTGTTTTCCGGCAGGGTAATGGTTTGATCGTCGCCTGCGTTCACGTTAGGGCTTGAAGTAACGAGGCCACCACGCTGGGAGGTCGGGTTGGTCAGCAGCTGGGCCTCAGTAACATCTACGTCGGCGTGGCGGAACATGATCCGGTCGGCTTTAAACCATTTAGAACGCCCGCTCATCCATAAGCTGTAGGTTTCACCGGCTTTGAAGTGATAGATCGGGATAACTTTGTCACTGCCGCTTTCCGGATCGAGACAGGGGCCGGCCCGCCATACGAATTGATTATGTTTCCCGCCGAATAACTTGGTGTCCTCTTCTAATACGCTGAGAGTGGCCGGATCGTTCCATCGGGTGCCAGCATCCGGATGCGCGGTATAATCGCCATCCACCCGCACATAGCAGTCGTTTGCCACATCTGTACGGTCGCCCACCGTAACGCGGGCCACATGCATATGAAGATAGTACAAGCCTGGTTTCGTAATATGAAAACGATATTCCAGCGGCGAGTTTACCGGTCCTCCGGGAGCCGAGTTGCCCATGAAGTCCAGATAGCCGGTACCCAGGTGCGGGGTAATGGTCGATAATTCCTCCCAAAGCCCTAAATCGCTGCGGGTATCTTCTGCTTCGAAAATTACGAGTCCGTCTTTTTCAATCCAGATATCATTCTCAAGGACCATTCCCTCCATTCTTTCCAACAGGACGATCCAGTCTGATGCAGGTTCGCTTGGGGCCGTGCCCAGATTGACCACACCGCCGCCGCCTACGTTGGTAATACTGCCAAACTGCAAGTCGCCGCCGTTGCGTGGATCGTACCATTTAACGGTAAAGTTACCGATGGCTGCGGAAAGATCCAGGGTGTCGGTTCCTCCGTTTTTAAGCTGAACCACGTATAGTTTTCCGGTTTCCCGCAGGCAATGATTTTCGGGGTCAGTCAGCAATGCATCTTCGTTGCTCATACGTTCGAGCGGAATGTTGTTGTTTTTGAAGAATTCCAATTCATATCGGCAATAGTCAAAAAATCCGTCACGGGTACGGAAGTCCTGACAGTTCAGGTCGGAATGATCGGTCTGATAACCATAGTAGAATTCAACACCGGCTCCACCGGCCATCGTGACGGCCCAGAGCACATCTTTCCGTGCATTGGTCCAGCTGTCTCCAGGATCGTTTGCATCGCGTAATGCATACCGGGGGTCACCTGGTTCATCTACCGCCACAATCCAGGGTTTTCCCGCTGCTGCGGATTCGGTGACCCACTTCAAGGCTGCGGGGAAAACATCGTCGAAGATGGCAGAGCCGGTCTGGATTGCGGTGCCGGTGAGTTCGGAAAGGGTTCCGAGCATAGGACGATAGCGTACTTCATGTTTCCCCGGGTAGGTATGAAGAACAATATTGTGTCCATACGGATCAATCTTTTTGAAGTATTGAGTCATTTCAATCACCTGTGCGGTGGTCTGATCCTGGCTCTCTTCTCCCATATTCCAGCTGAGGCCGAGATGATGACTGAAGCGTGCGATCAGTTCACGGATATAGAGTTTACGCTCCCGGCCGATAGCTCCGTTATCCATCAGCGTTTCATTTTCTGTTTCCTGCGTTTTGAAATTAAGGTGCATGCCTTTTTTGTCGCCGTAGGCAAAGATCTGTTCCCACTGCGCCATTTTGGAAACATCAAAACGGTCTTTATAGATTTCGCCGGAATCCCAGCGAGTATCATCGGCGACGGCCTCATAGGCTGCTGTTCCATTGACCAACAGGTGCGGAAATACGTTGTCATCATCGCCGTCGAGACTGAAGGTCAGGAAGGAGAATGCATTAAGACCTTTATCGCTGAGGTATTTGATCGCGCCCAGCAGTTCGGTGCCGTTTCCAGAGCCCCAGGTGTATTCCGATGCGTCGACAGCATCGTAGTCGGTAGCATGCGGGCCCCAGCTTTTACGCAGGTTCGGTTTATCATTCATGTCGTTAGGGGTATCATCCACATCGTCGTAGGCCAGCAGGTTCTCCGGTGCATCGGTTCCGGCCTTTAGAAAATATTCGCCGGTTTCGGCGTGTTGCAGGAGATGTTTGCCGACATAGGTCAGGCGGCCTTTGCCTCGGAAGTCGCGTCCGGATTTGTCGGTGTCTGCGATTCTGAAGGTGCCTGTGTCGCCATCAAAGTAGGCCGCACTGGTTCCGGCATCCTCTGCATCGCTGACGGCTACATCGGTGCCGGTTCGGAACGATGCGGAATAGGTCCATTCACCGGTCAGATTAGGAGCAAAGTGGGCCCTCCATACATTTCCGGAGGTGGCACTGCTGTTAGCGGCATCGCCATCGGCAGCATAATATCCGGGAACCCGGAAACTCGTTCCGCTGTCGGTATGCGTGAAAGTTACATTTAAGCGGTAGTCAGCAAACGGATTTACGACAGCTGTTTCACTGGTATCGGGACCGATCCAGCTGAAGGAAACCTTGTGCCATTTTTTCTGTTCGCCGGAAATCGTAGCGTTTCCGCCGGAGGCCGTGGGAATCAGTTCCAATCGTGCCCAGCGCCCGCGGGCGTAGGCAAACCCTGATCCTTCGGGAATCCTGCCATTGGATACCGCCATGGCTTCAACGGATAATTCGGTGCCGGCGGTTACGGTGGTGAACGGAAAGCTGTGAACCTGCCGTACATAGTCGGTTAAAGTCGGATCATTTGTAACGGTTCCAATTAAATCATTTCCGACCCAGACGCGGTAAATGCTTTCTCCATCGGTTTCCTGCAGAGTGGTGAGCTGAATCTCGTATTCGTTCTCCAAACCGGAGAAGGTGGTTGTTGCGCGGGCAAATTTGTCACGATTATTCTCTGCAGCAGCATCGATGGCCAGTGCCCCGCGGCCGGTGTCGATATAGAAGTCAGCCGTTCCTGCGGTGAGAACGGGAAAGTCGGTGGTTGCCTTAAAAACATCGGCCTGTGCGATTCCTGTATATAACAGGCATCCGGTTAAGAATGCAGATAAGCGTATTAGTTTCATTACTATTCTCCCTTTAGGTGAATCGGTCTGTGAGCTGACCGACCTTTATTTCTTCATATCGCCCTGTACGGAATCCGAGCATCTATCTCCATGATTGTTTGCAAACCGTGCGGTAATACAGATCGGCGGACTTGGCTGAAACAGTTAACACTTTTAAACTACCAGAGGCCTGCTACCCGTCTATGCATACTAAAGTATGTGTGGCGAGAAGATGTGGAAGAGAGGCGGTTTGTCGATGAGCTTCACGCTCATCGTGTCTCGTCCAGCCGAATGGCGGGATGCGTGCCATCGGTAATCATTCTCTTCCTGTAAAAAAGTAACCCGGAAGTTTGTTGCGGGAGCTTCATTGCGGCGCTCTTCAGCTCGATATCGAACATTTTTATCAGGTAGAAATTACACGGAGGTGTAGCGGCGGGGACCCATGTGCTCTGGACATACTTTTGTATGGATTGGCTCGTTTTAGGGGTGTGATACTTTGGTTAATACGGGGTGGGTTGATGGCCGTTCATGGCACAGGACGCTACTTTCAGAGGGGGTATAGATCATGAAAAAAAGAAAGAGTCGCCGTTCCGGAAAGGGTATAATTAAGGGAGCTCCGAGCGGGTTTTTGATCAGTTTGCTGGTGCACGCGGGAGCCTTTATATTAGCGGGGCTTTTGGTTGTTTTTACCGCTACGCAGAAGCTGGATAAAAAATTTATTGCGCCCAAGCCGGTAATGCGCCCCAAAATGAAGCTCAGGAAACCAAAGGTGAAGCTCAAGAAATCCGCCAAGCCCAAGGCGCCGACACGCATCGTTACCAAGGTTGAGAGTGCCAGTATGCCCGACATTCAACTGCCGGAAATGAACGGCATGGGCTTTGGGGGCGCATCCACGGGCATCGGCGGTTTTGATGTGCTGCCTGCATTGGAGGATATATCCATACTGGGCTCGAAGATAAGTACAGGAAACGATTTGGTCGGCGTCTATTATGATACTAAACGCAATCGGTCAGGTCAGAATATCAGAGCTAGTGTGGAAGAGTATCGGTACATCGCGCATCGTTTCATGAGGAGTGGATGGAGGCCGAGTATACTAAGTCGATATTACAAGAGTCCGCAAAAGCTCTACGCCAAAGCTATCGTTATTCCTGAAACCATGGCCACGGTTGCTCCGTCATCATTTGCCGATGAGGATGGTGTCGGAGCTTTCTGGCTGATTCATTATAAAGGCGATCTTGTTCACAGGGACGGCATAAAATTTAGATTTTATGGAGCGGCCAACGAATTTATGATTGTGAGAGTAAATGAAAAAATTGTTCTCGGCTGTTGCTGGAACGATGCTCGCAGGAGCGAGGTCATTGGAAACCTCTGGGAATCGAGTTCGCTGGATACCGATACGTGGCATTGGGGACGGGGAAGTGTACAGATCGGCGATTGGATAACCCTTGAGCCAGGAGTTCCTCTGAGCATGGAGATTTTGTTGGGAGACAACGGCTGGAGTACCGGCTTTGTTTTGGGTGTTGAGGTCGAAGGCGAAGAGTACGAAAGGAGTAGGCAGGGTGCGCCCATTCTTCCTGCATTTAAAACGGACGAGCTGTCCCTCGACTATCTTGATGCGGTGTATCGGGAACAGCCTGAAGGTGAAGTCTGTTTAACCAACGGGCCGGTATTCCGCGATTACTAGCTTTCAGAGGAGAGTGAATATGAAAATTCCCAGTGTTGTTGTGAGTATTATCCTGATTCTAATGATGGTCTTATCCAGTTCTGCTGTCTTCGCTGATGCGAGGGTTTGGACATTGCTGGATGATCGTTCGCTTGAAGCTTCGTTTATCACGACCATAGGAGCTGATTTTGTCCTGAAATCCGCGACTGGCAAACAGATCAAAATTCCTGCTTCTGAGTTTAGTGAGGAAGATCGAACTTTTGTCGAACTATTAAGGCCGCCTGAGCTAAAAGTTGATTTCATCAATCAGCTGAAAACGGTCACATTTACTGAGGGTTGGTATGGCGAGTTTGGGCGGGAACCTGAAAAGCACGGGAATTTCGGTCTTCGAATCGTACAGACCAGCAGTGGATCATACCGTCATGAACTTAGCGCCGAATATTTCGTTATAGCCCGGCAGCTATACCGATCGGATCCAAAGTGTTTTCTGATCGATCGTGGCGAGGTTACTTTCACGCTAACCAAAAAAAATAAGAGGACGTTCGAATTCATGAGCGATAATCAGGTGCGATTGCAAAACTGGGAGTATCCAGGTAATGATTTTCTCATTCAGTTTGGCGAAATCTATTATGCATCAGTCGTTGTTATCAGGGATAAACGAGGGGAGACCGTTAAGGTCGAAGCAAGTAAATCCTGGATGGCGGAAAATCTGGAGAATCTAAGTCAGCTTAAAATTGGTAATTATTTCGACAAGAAATGCGTTCGTTGTTTTCCCGCAAGACCAAAGCCATTGGTCTGGTAGCTCCGGACTTGAATCCATTTCCGGTTTATCCCGCAGCGACAGAGTGAAAATGATGACCTCCATACTTATGTATGGGTTGGCTTGTTTGGGGGGTGTGCTACTTTTTCATCTATAGAATAAGGATAATGGTTATGATGAAGAGTACGTGCACGCTACAAATAATGCTGTTGCTTGGGCTGGCATCGTTGGCCGGGGCGCAGCAAATGGATTTTACGCCGTTCTGGACAGAGCGGCAGGTTTCGACGGATCGTATTGAATGGGAGCAGATCGGGCCTGGAAACTCTGGCCATGTGAATGGGCTTTGGTTTAATCGGTACAAAGCGGATACCGTCTTTGTTTCGCCGGATATGTTTGATTCATATCGTTCTCCGGATTTAGGGCTGTCGTGGAAAACTATCAAGGATTTTGATGGAACCGGGGGGGATAAAACCCGTTATTCCGGCGTTGAGTTTTCTGCGCTGGATCCGGACTGCGGCATTCTGATCGGGCGCAGGGATTTGAGTGTGACCTACGACGGCGGTGAAACCTGGTCCGATTTTTCTTCCGCTCCATGGTACAGCTACGGAGCTTCCTATAATACGATTGTCTCGTGCGCGGCAATTGATCCGCAGACGACGAATGTCTGGTTTGTCGGTGCGGGGGGGCATCAGCGTCGGCAGCGGACCTTTGGAACGATGTCGGAAGTCTCTGAGGCCGATCCGCATGGGCTGAGAGATCCGTATTTAAGCGGGCGCATTTATAAGACCACGGACAGTGGTCAGAGCTGGACCTATACGACCAACGGGATCAATCCGCTGGCGGAATTCTGCCGAATTGTGGTGCATCCTGCAGATTCGAATGTGGTTTTTGCGGCTTCGAACTACGGGTTTTATACATCCGTTGATGGAGGGGAGCATTGGACAGAATCGTCGACGGGGTTGGATAATGAGGTGATGATTGATTTTGATTATCATTGGAATCCGTCCAACGCTCCGGGGGACCGGCTTACTTTTTATATCATTAATCAGGTGCGGTATCACTTGGTATCGACCAATGGCGGCCAGACCGTGACCTCTTCCGGCGGGCTTTACCGGAGTTCGGATCTGGGGCAGAGCTGGCAAATTTGCAATGGAGCGCCGACGGGGCTTCATCAGGATTTGACCGCGCTGTCGGGTGCGACCAATGTGCGCAGCTTTTTTTATAAGGTCATGGCGAAATGGTTTGGAGCATTTGAGAATGCGAGTGCTGCAGAGGCTGCTTTAAAAGATAATCTGCCTACGGCTGTCCTGCCGTATATTAATGCGGTATGTATTGATCCAACGGATCGGACGCGGGTGTATGTCAGCCACTTAATCATGAATGATGTGAAATCATTTCCTCCGGGGTTGGTCTGGCGGACAGAGGACAGCGGGGCGACCTGGCAAAGTGTGATGCGGATTGCTCCGGCCTATACGGGGGTGGACGAGGATTATTGGATCGCGCGGGGAAATCCCACGGCTCCGAATATGGAGGTCAGCCATTCGGGGACGGGTGGATTTAATCAGAGTTATGCCAAGTATGCGCAGGGTGGCATTCGCGGCATTGATGTGAACGCGCGGGGCGAGATCATGGCGCTGTGCGATCATGTGACGGTTTTGAGCACAAATCGAGGAACCAGCTGGACACAGGTGGATGAAGATGAAACACCGGATGGAAACTGGGTCGGCCGCGGGGGGAGTAACATCGCCGGTCAGGATATTCTGCAGGATTATCGGCTCGGTCCTAATCGGGTTTATTTCGGGACAGGAGAGCATCGACTGTGGCAGCTACGGGATGATGGTTCAACGATTGGTCCGGGAAAGCAGTCGTTAAAACATTTTGAAAACGCAACGCCTACGGTTTCTGAAATCGGAATTCATCCCTGGGATCCGCAGACGATTTACGCATTGGCATCCCGTCAGTCGGGGGCCGGGGAGTTCAGGAAATCGGCGGATGGCGGGTATACCTGGACGACCCTTGGTGCCCCTTTGGATTATGCGTATGCCGGAAATCCAAGTATGGCGCCGCGTACGATTATTGTGGATCCGATTGATCCGAATTGGATCTATTTCGGGGTCCGGGCGAATTCCTATGATCCGACCGCGGTGGGGGTGTATCGCTCATCGGATGGCGGGGTGAATTGGGAGCAGGCAAATCAGGGGTTTGATGATGAGGATGGGACTCCGGCGGTAACGGTTCTGCTGTTTGATCCAACGGATCCTGAGCGGAAAACGTTATGGGCAGGCGTTGAGTACGGCGGTTCAGGCAAGTGTGTGTATCGTTCGGTTGATCGCGGAGAACATTGGGAAGCGGTTGCGACGATTCCGGAAGATATCGTGAGCATAAATGATGTCTATTTTGATTCATTCGGGCGGTTGTTTATCAGTGCAGGGAAGAACTGGGGGTACACGGAGGAAGGCGGCGTCTGGATGAGCGAAGATCTCGGGATGACGTGGCAACGCATTTTTGCCATGCCGTATACGCTTCGTATCGATGTTTCGCCGCACGATCCAAATCGAATGTTGGTAGTGGTTGGGGATGAGGCGCGTATTGGGCATTTGAACCCCGGGGTTTACTATTCCGAAGATAATGGCGTTTCCTGGGTGAAAGGGAATCGGGGCAATGGAAATCCCTCCAGGGTGTACAAGGCCGTTTTTGATCTGTTCGATCCGCAGTGTTTCTGGATGACCTGTAGTGCTAATGGCTTTGGGAGAGGGAGCGTTGATATGGGCTGGTCGGATCAGCCGGTGGCTCAAATTGGCGGAAATCGCGTGTATTGGGACCAGGATGAAATTCCAGGTGAAAATATTCATTTGAATGCTCATGGTTGTTTTGTGCCTGAGGGAAGAACGGCGACGTATGCCTGGTATGATGAGCAGGGTCAGCTACTTTCTACGGACGTGGAGCTGTCGATGCCATGGGCGGGGGGAGCCAGTGAGATTACGCTTGCGGTAACGGATAGTATGGGGCAGGTGGCTGAAACTACGACCTCCATTCGAATTGGCGATCCTGCTCCTGTATCAGGGGGTGGCCCGATGGTCTTTTCTACAGATCAACCGGTGGGGGCCTATCGATTGTCTACTTTAGGGCTGGAAGAATTTGATCCCGCGAGTGCGAACCGTACATTTACCTCGATTCCCCTGTTGCGACGAGGCTCGGGAAAGAGTCGTTCCGGAGGACAGCTCTTTACTGCCCCGGTCGATTTTGAGCTGGGCAGTGTCGTGTGCCGGATGGGAGGTTCTTCGGAGGTCAACACGGATTCATTGAGAGCGAGTGGACTGAATTTAAGTGTGGTGGCGTATTCGAATGGTTCGCCGGATCACGTGGCTTATTCGGAAGATTTTCTATTTAGCTCAGCCAATACAAATGTGATTCAGGGGCATGAGTTTATTACGTTTAATCTAAGCAGCCCGCTTTCATTGGAGCAGGGCGCTCAATATGCGTTGGTTTTCTGGTATTCGGATGATCAAATTGATTTCATCAACAACTTCGGGCTGATGTGGTCGGATCGGGGCGCTGGACTTTATGCGGGGGGGCACAGTTTTGATTACCAGTGGAATGATTCTGCCACGCTGAACCCGGCAGTGGACTATCCTGTAACCTTCCCGCTGGATGGGGGAGCGAGTACGCGCGATCTGGCGTTCGGCTTAGTGGAGTATCAGCCGCCGTACAGTGGCTATACCGGATGGATCTATAGCTATAACTATTATGAGTCTACGGCCTTCGATTTGGCGGATCCGGATGGAGATGGGGTGCCGAATATGGTGGAGTATGCCTTGGGAGGGAATCCTTCGGATGCAGCGATTCAGGGAGAACCGCCGCATTTTGATGTGGAGGGAAGCGAGGCGATGCTGACGCATGTGTTGCGGGAATCGGCTTCCGATGAGCTGGTTTACCAGTTGGAGCAGTCCTCAAACCTGCTGTCAAATGATTGGGAGCAGGCGGAGAGTCTTTGGTCGCAGTCGGAAGATTTCGGGCCGGACTTTATTATGGTCACCAATGCTTTTTCAACGGATGGGGAGAGTAAATATATCCGCTTGAAAATTAAGCGGAAATAGCACGGTACGAAATGGTAACTCACGTCAGGGGCCTGCTTCGTATGCCTCGGGCGGACGTTTGCATCAGACCAATTTAAAATCCACATACTTTTGTATGGGTTGTGGCCGTATTTCCGACTGCTATTTTAATTTCTGAGTATTGAAACAGGTCGGGGCGCAACGTGTAACGAAGAGTCTGACTGTGCTAAATATAAAAAGGAAATTATGAACCGTTTTTTATTCAAGCTGGCCATTTGTGGATGCGGTATTGCCATTGCGGGATCCGCTGAGGCCAAAATGGTAACTTCTCCCGATGGAAAGGTTTCTCTGGAGATTGCGAATGGGCCGTTTGATCCAACGCCGGAATCACTGAGTAAGATGGAGATTCCTGAATGGTTCAAAGATGCCAAGTTCGGGATCTATGCGCATTGGAATCCGCAGAGCGTGGTGGAGAAGAACAACGGTTGGTATGCCCGGAATATGTATATAGAAGGGGACCCTGCTTATAAGACGCACCTTGAAAAATACGGTCACCCGTCAGAGTTCGGTTATAAAGATATTATTCCGCTGTTTACGGCCGAAAAATTTAACGGTGAGGAGTGGATTAAGCTCTGGAAATCGGCGGGGGCAAAATACGCCATCGGATTGGCGACACATCATGATAATTTTGATATGTGGGATTCCAAATATAATCGTTGGAACTCGGTTAATATGGGGCCGAAAAAAGATATTATGGCGGCCCTGCGTGATGCTGCTGAAAAAGAAGGTATGGTCTTTGGGGTAACCACTCATCTGGAACGGACCTGGAGCTGGTTGCAGACCAATAAACGGGCAGACACTGAAGGGCCGAAAAAAGGGGTGCCCTACGATGGTAATAATCCGGATTATCAGGATTTTTATCTGCCGCCGGATCCGAATGGTGATGACAACCGGCAGCATCCGAAAAATGCTCCCGTTGAATGGCGTATCAACTGGGCGAACCGGATGATTGATTTGATAGATCATTATGCTCCGGAACATATGTATGTTGATGGAGCGATACCGTTTCGGGGTGACGACCAAGGCTTTACCGGGCTGGCTGTTATTGCGCATCACTATAATCGAAGCATTCAGCGGAACGGTAAGTTAACGGGCGTATTCTGCGCAAAGAAACAGGCTCCTTCTCACGGATATTGGTGGGATGGAGTGGTGACGCAGGATTTTGAACGGGGGCGTGCCAATGAAATC
Organism: Pontiella agarivorans; assembly: GCF_034531395.1. NCBI lineage: Bacteria > Pseudomonadati > Kiritimatiellota > Kiritimatiellia > Kiritimatiellales > Pontiellaceae > Pontiella > Pontiella agarivorans. Next base: position 824,111 of record NZ_JARVCO010000010.1, read on the forward strand.
CAAAAAGACTACTGGCAGACCGATACCTCGATCGGGAAGTGGTTCTGGAGCGGTGATAAACACCGCCCGGCCTCCGTGGTTATTCATGAGTTTATTGATATCGTTTCTAAAAACGGAAATGTCCTGCTGAATGTTCCGCCGCGTGGTGATGGATCTTTTGATGCAAATGCAGTTGCACTGCTGACCGAAATGGGGGCCTGGCTGCAACGTGAGGGCGACGGAATCTACGGGACCCGTCACTGGCTGATCCATGGCGAAGGTCCAAATACTTTTGTTGGGGGCGGTTCGTTTCAGAAGGATATCACCTATACCTCGAAAGATGTTCGCTATACCCGCAGCAAGGATGGAAAAAATATTTATGCGCATATTCTGGGCTGGGATGAGGACGAAGATGAAATCTGTCTGCAGTCATTCGCGCCGGGTTATGCCGGGGGAGATATGAAGGTGAAGTCCGTTTCGCTTCTTTCAACCGGGGAAAATCTGACCTTTAGGAAAACTGCCCGGGGGTTGGAAATTACAAAACCTGTAGAGCAACCGGGACCCTATGCCTATGGGTTGAAAATAGAGACGGCAGATTATTCAAAAAAATATGCTGAAACACCATATGATGCTTTCAGTAAACGCGTGGTTCAGCATGACGCGGATATTCCGCTTAAGGTATTTACTGCGCAGATTAAAGGTGAAGGTGCGCGTTTGCCGTGGATTCGTCGTCATGGTGGTGTATTGGATTCATGGAGTGATGAGCGGGCCTTTCTGGAGTGGGATGTTGTGGTGACGCAGTCCGGCGCATACGTTCCGGAACTGATTTATGAAGATTGTGAGGACTCAGCCCATGCCGTGCTGCAGTTTTCCCGAAAGAGTGTCGAGGGCGTCAGCGATGCCGTACTGGCCGGTGATGACAAGGGGTTGGATGAGGACGAGGGGTGGGACATTGTTACGGAAGTTCCCGTGGTCTTTAGTCCCGCGGAACCGGGGCAGTTGGTAACGGTGCTGATGGATCAGGCTGCGCTGCAGGTGACGGCCGGTACCTATCGTATTCGCCTGATTCCCGATCAGGAAAATGTATGGAAAGCGGTGGGTTTTAAGGAATTGCACCTGAAGAATAACACGGATGTTTAGTCGGAGGATAATAATGCGCGGGATGATTTATATTTTTGGATGCTTATTGACGATGGGCGTGTTTGCAAAGCAACCGAATGTGGTGTTGATCATGGCGGATGATCTGAGCCACTACAGTGTGGCGGTTTACGGGTCGAAGACCTATTCGACACCGAATCTGGACAGGCTGGCGAATACCGGCATGCGTTTTAACGAAGCCTATGCCCTGCCGCTTTGCACCCCGTCGCGTGTGGCAATTATGACGGGTATGAATAACGGTCGGAATTATATCGGCGGGCATTCGCTCGAGCTCTCGCAGGTCACGTTTGGAGAACTGTTCAGAGATGCGGGGTATGCCACTTGCTTTGCCGGGAAATGGAAACTTTCGGTCGATGGATCTACGCCTGGTGATTTCGGCTTCGATGAATATGCAATCACAGAATACCAAGTGAGCCACCCACGATTCAAAAATGCCGTTATGAATATTAACGGTGAGATCGTGAAGCACACGAAGGGGGAATATGGCCCCGATGTGGCCAATGCATTTGCGCTCGATTTTTTGGAGCGGAATAAGGACAAACCGTTCTTTCTCTATTATCCGATGATTCTGATTCATGATCCTCACACGCCCACACCCGATTCGCCGAAATACGAGGCGAATGAATATGATAATGCCAATGTGCCGGACATGGTACATTACATGGATATGCTTGCGGGTAACGTAATTGACCGGTTGGAAGAGCTGGGGCTTCGGGAAAATACACTGGTTATCTTTACCGGCGACAATGGCAACAAGAAAGTTAACACCGTTGTGCTTAATGACGGGACCCAATACGGGGGCGGGAAAGGCTGGCTGAAAGATGAGGGCGTACACGTGCCCATGATTGCCAATCTTCCGGGGGTTGTTCCGGTTGGAACCAATGACGATCTCATCGATTTTACCGATGTGCTTCCGACGATATGCGACTATGCCGGTATCTCGATTCCTCCGACGGTGCCGGTTGACGGCATAAGTTTTCTTCCGCAGATCCTTGGCCGGAAAAATCCGGTGCTTCGTACGGCCATATACGATTGGTATCGGAATACCCCGAAACAGGAATTGCAGGAGAGTGCCTTTAACAAGGAATACCGACTGTACAGCAACGGGAATTTTTTCAGTGTTAAAGATGATTTCAAAGAAAAATCCGCCTTGGCCATTTCCGAGATGACAGAGCGGCAAATGGATATACATCGTATGCTGCAGGCGGCGTTGGATGATCATGCTTTGGTTCCGGTCGCTAAACTGATTCCGGAAGAACAGTCAGTGAAGATGCATGTGGGGGAACAGTTGCAGCTTGGGATCAAGGTGCTGCCTGAAAACGCGACACAAACCACATTGCGTTGGAAATCATCGAATGATGCTGTCGTGACTGTAAACAAGTGGGGCCGATTGACTGCTGGTAAAAAAGGAAACGCCGGCATCACCGTTACATCGTTTGATGGGAACAGGAATGTATGCATTCCGGTTTCGGTCCAGTAGATATTTCCAGAGATTGGAAACCTGTTTTTATCATTCATTACTCAATAGGTATTTCTGTTATGACGTATAATTTATTAAGAAAATGTTCAGTTGGTTTGGCCGCGTTGGCGTTGTCCTGCAGCGGTGCGGTAGAGATTGAAGTGGATCCAACCTGTAACCGGCTGATTGAGGGGGGGCACCTTCAGCTGGATCGAACAAAATATTTCGGAATCTGCCGCGGTGCGGCGGGTTTTATGGAAAAGGTCCCGGTTGAAGGAGGAGCGGAGTATCTGCTGGATGACTTGAATATTGCATTCGGCCGAACATCGGAAGTCTGCAAGCAGTTTTCCCAGGCCCACAAATGGTCAAAAACGCCCGGGGTTCAGGAAGATGAAGACCGGCCGGGGTATGCTGATCCGGCAACGGTGAAATCGACCGCAATCGATCTGAAACTGGATGAACCCGATGCCATGCAGCACCGGGCGGACCGGATCCGTACGATTGACGATGGGTTCCACGCTGCCCTGCCGGATTTTATGGAGAAGTATCGAATTGATAAGGTGAAAGAGACGCTTCCGGCGAATCTGGATGCAGCGACTGAGTACGCGGTTGAATGCCTGAAAGCGATACCGGCATGGAAGCGGCCGGCATTTATGCAACCGATGAATGAGCCGAAGTATCAGATGATTTCCGATCCTCATTTTCAACAGTGGCACGTAATGCTCAAGGAGAAGGTTCATGCGGAGGTTCCGGGCGTTATGGTCGGAGGGCCATGCCAGTCGGTAGCCTATTATTATAAGAATAATTATGCTCCGTTTACCGGAATGATGAAGCCCTTTATGGATGGAACGCAGGGCAATCTCGACTTTTATGGATTTCATCCCTACGACTATTTTTCCGGTGATGTTGAGGACTTGTCTAGCGGGTTGCCGATGGAATCTGTTTTAGACCTGCTGGATAATTATTCGCGGATAACATTTAGGAAGCCGGTTAAACTTGCGCTGTCGGAAGGCGGTGCAACCGGAAAGAATTTTTATACGCTGTTTGATCCGGCGCGGACGACGGAAGCGTCGCAGGCGGTGCTGGATGCCGTGGGATCCGTAGAGGATGGGTATGACTATCTGGCGATGTTGAACAATCGATCGCTGAACCGTTTCACCATGACCTGGCTGGATCGCCCGCAAACCATTCTGACCCATGTTCCGTTTGTATTGGTTTCCTCGGAGTGGAATGAAAAATATCCGTGGGTACTCTATCGTCGTGAAGGTCAGGTGAAGAGTGGAAAGCATCAGCCGACGGCCAATTTTGATTTCTATAAACTGTGGAAAGATGTGAAGGGGCGGCGTGTTCATGTGCGAAGCGGATCGCCGGATGTACAGGCCCAGGCATTTGTGGACGGTTCTACGTTGTATCTCTGTTTGAATAATTTATCGGATGATCGGCAGGAGCTTAATCTTCAGTTCAGTGCCAGGCCGGAACGCATTTCAACGGTTCGTTATTCCCGCAATGGGTATTTCGGAAAACTGTCTGAAAAGAAATTTAAAAAGCTTCCTTCCGGATTAGTGCTGGAGGGAGATGAGTTTATGATCATCACCATGACGTATAACCAACCGATCGTTCCGGAAAAAACAGTGGATGAACAGCTGGTATATGGAGACCGGGTTGTGGAACCGATTCGCGCAAACACGCCGCTTAATTATCAGCTGAATGTGGAACAGGCAGACTCGGTAACGTATGCCACGTTGCGGATCGGTTTTTCACGTCAGCTCAAGGCGGAGAAAACACCGATTGTTCTGTTTAACGGGAAGCGGCTGACGGTTCCGATGGAAAGAGCATGGGAAAAACGGAAGCAGGTTAAGGATTATGTTTCATTGAAAATGATTCAGATCCCGCCCTCGTTGATTCGAGCGGAAAATAGGGTTGAGATTCGTTTCCCGGATGAAGGTGGTTCGGTCGGGTCGGTGGCTTTGCGCATTGGTACGGAAGACGTCGATGCACGCCCGGTATATGATGTCCGCGATTTCGGGGCTAAAGGCGATGGCGTATCTTTGGATACAAAAGCGATCCAGAAGGCGATTGATGCTGCAGACCCGGAGGGAGCGGTTGTTCGCGTAAGTAAAGGATCCTATGTCGTCGGAACGATTAAGCTGAAGAGCAATCTGGAGTTTCATCTGGCGGAAGGGGCAGAGCTTCTGGGAAGCACCAATATTTTGGATTACGCTAAGGATGTTCAGGTTGCCATTGAGGCTCCTTCTTTCAGTAAATGTGTAATTTATGCAGAAGATTGTGAGAATGTCAGTCTGACCGGAACGGGCGAGGTGAACGGACGTGCCAGCTGGTCCTATTTCAGCGGAAAGAATGGTCGGCCGATGCTGATGCGGTTTGTCAATTGCCGGAACCTGACGTTGAATGATGTAATGCTGCGTAACGCAGGGTCGTGGTGCACCCATATGGTGAACTGTGATGACGTGGTGGTTGATCGTGTGAGGATGCATACACGTCTGCTGAAGAATAATGATGGTTTTGATCTCGATGGTTGCAGGAATGTCCTGATTCAAAACTGCGATTTGGTGACGGGGGATGATACGATCTGCCCGAAGAGTACGAGCAAACGGTTGACTGAGAATGTGACGGTCCGCAATTGCCGAATCAGCAGTCATACAGCGGCATTCAAATGCGGGACCTCTTCGCACGGTGGCTTCAAAAATATTTCTTTCACGGATTGCGAGATTTATGACTGCCGCATGGGCGTGATTAAATTGTTAATGGTGGATGGCGGAACGATGGAAAATATTACCGTTTCAGATCTCACGATGACCAATGTGGAAGGCCCATTGTTTATTCGGCTGGGTAATCGCGGCCGCAGTTATCATAAGGCGACGGAACAGATTTATTCTGCAAATGCAACGTCCGAAGGGGCGGCGGTCGGCCGGATTCGAAACATTTGTATCCGCAATATCACTGCAACAGTTACCGGCGACGACAAAACCCGGCAGGGCATTATGATTACGGGCATTCCCGGCCATAAAATTGAAAATGTGGTATTGGAAAATATACAGATTGAGTTCACCGGCAATGGAACAGAGGAAGATGCGGCTAATGTTGTTTTAGAGGACGAAGCGCGCTATCCGGAGCAGCACTTTTTCGGGGTGCTTCCATCCTGGGGGATGTATGCCCGTCACGTGGATGGCCTCACGTTGAAGAATGTTGATCTTTCGGTGCGGAATGCCGATCAGCGCAGGAAATTTGTCTGTGTTGATGTAAGTAATTGTACGGGTGACCTGAATCCATAAATCTGGAAGGGCTGTTATGAAGAAGTTCGTTGTGTGCGGGATTGCCGCTTTTATGTTGCTGGGCGTTGCTGCGGCAAAGAAACCCAATATTATTTTTCTGATTACGGATGATCAGAATCGTGAAACCCTGTCGTGTTACGGAGGCAATGCACTGACCCCGAACATTGATAAGCTGGCGGGTGAAGGCATCCGGTTTACACGGTTCACCACCTCGTCTCCGGTCTGTACGCCGACGCGCTACACCTGCCTTTCCGGTCGGTATGCCAGCCGGGCCAGAGGGCTGCAGAAAAATTGGAATGAAGGCGAGTCGATGTCCATTGAGTGGAACACCACGTTGGAACCGGACCTCGTTAATGTTCCGAAGGTGATGAAGGCCAACGGGTATAGAACCGGGATGGTCGGAAAGTGGCATGTCGGCGGTCTGAATGAGGCGGAAGTTAATAAACTGAAACCTGAATCCATCACAAAAAAATCCCGGTTGACTGATCCGGGCGTGCAGGAATTTCTGGAACTGCGCCAGCGGATGCTCTGCGAAACCATGCGGAAATCTCATGGTTTCGATTATGTGTCACGGTTTTATCCGGGTAATGCGCAGCACCGTCATCTTCCGGAAGCGCTGGATGTTCATAATCTGGAATGGGTGATGGAAGGGGCTTTTGAATTTCTCGATGAGACGCCGGAAGACCAGCCGTTCTTTCTCTATCTGGCCACAACAATTTCACATGCCCCGTATCCGGTTTTAGGGCAGGACGATAATCCATATATTTGTGAAGGCGGATTGCTGAAGACCCTTCCGAAGGCTGGAATGCCTTCGCGAAAAAGCGTATTTGAGCGGGTGAAGGAAGCGGGAACCGATCCGGATCTCGTATGGGCCACCTGGCTGGATGATGCGGTCGGTTCACTGCGGAATAAACTGGAGGAGATGGGCGAGCTGGAAAATACGCTGATTATCTATTTCAGCGATCAGGAAGTGGCGGCCAAGGGATCGCTCTATTACAATGGCGTCGGCTCTCCGACGTTTATTACACAGGTTGGAAAAACGCCTCATGCCGTTTCGGATGCCAATCTGCAGAATGTGGATTTTGCGCCGACGATCTTTGATTACTGCGGCATCACGCCGCCGGATGACATGCTTTTGGATGGTCGCAGTTTTATGCCGTTACTGAAGGGCGAAGAGCTGAAGAATTGGAAAAAAGTGCAGTATTGTGAAATCGGTTATTTCCGCAGTGTTATTACGGATCAGTTTCGATACATCAGTTTGCGTGTGCCCGAAAATCTGCCGGAAAAAGCGGAGCGGATGGGGGGCATCACCTGGGAGACAAAGGTGACCGAGGTGAATGGAAATCCGCTTAAGAATGTTCCGATGTATGAGCAGTGGCATCGTCGGCATAAAGAAGCCTGGACGGAAAACTGGTGGGATCAGGACCAGTTGTTCGATTCCCGCAATGATCCTCAGGAATCCAGAAATCTGGCGGATAGTCCGGAATATGCGGCACAGCTTGAAAAGATGAAATCTCTGCTGAGTGAAGAGCTGGAGCGTTTTCCGTTTTCTTACGGTGAATTTAAATGATGGTTGATGATAACGGGCCATGTATAAGACCATTTTATTAGCTGCGGCTTTGCAGGCCAGCCTATTTGCTTTTTCGTCTGAAGTGCAACCTGAGCTTTCCGGGGTTCTGATCGAGGCGGAGAGTTTTGCGGAGAAAGGCGGCTGGGTGGTGGATCAGCAGTTTATCGATACGATGGGCTCGCCATATCTACTCGCGCACGGTATGGGAAACCCGACCCTTATGATATTCCGTTCCGTTGCCTCTATTTCCGGAATATTGAAAACCTGATGATGGCGGGGCGCTGCTTCAGTTGCTCGCATATTGGTTTGGGCGGACCGAGAGTGATGAATACAATGGGCCGGATCGGCATTGCAACCGGTTATGCCGCGGCACTTTGCATTGATCATCAAATAACTCCGCGCGAGGTCGGGGAAAAGCATATTGATGTACTACAAGCCAAACTTGGTTTCTAAAGGAATTGTTTAAGGGAGAGGGAATGAGATCGCTTGTTATTATTCTATTGTATTTCGTTGGGTTCTGCTCTTACGGAGAGCCGTTTCGTCCGAATGAACGCGTTGCTTTCATTGGCGACAGCATAACGCATGGAGGAAATTACCACGTTTATGTGCAGGCTTTTTATGCGACTCGCTTTCCCGAACGAAACGTCTCCTGTTTTAATGTCGGAATCAGCGGCGACACGGCGCAGGGCGGATTTCAGCGTGCTTCAAATTCCGGGCATGGAATTTGGGAAAGTGATGTGCGGATGTATGTTCCGACGGCTGCCACAATTATGCTGGGGATGAATGATGTCGGTGGGGGGCATTTTTTGAGCATGAAAACCCCGGAGGAACTGAAGGCGCAAAATGAAAAAAAGCTTGGGGCGTACCGAAAAAACTATGCCGCGCTTTTGGATAATCTCGAAAGACAGGGTATTGATCGAATTACGCTGATCAAGTCATCACCTTATGATCAAACCATGGTGAATCCCAAGGCCAAGCAAAACCTGTATCAGTTTGGTATCGGGAAAAACGATGCCATTGTAGCACTGGGATTGAATGTGATTGAGGTTGAGTCGGTTAAGCGCGGTTATCCGGTCTGCGATTTCAATACGCCGATGCTTGCGATCAATGCGAAGCAGCAAAAAACTGATCCGGCGTTTTCAATTATCGGTAATGATCGGATTCATCCGGGGGACAATGGTCAATTTGTGATGGCCTATGAATTTCTTAAATTCCAGGGACTGCAGGGGCCGATCGCTTCCGTGGAGCTGGATCTTGAAAATAAAGAGCAGCTGCTGGCTCGTAACTGTGTTGTTTCAATAGAGAAGGCGACTGATGAAGAGGTCGTTTTTGAATACCGGGCCCAAGCGCTTCCGTTTCCGACCAAAGTCTATCAAAATGTAACCGAACTTGTCCCATTTGAATCAGAGTTCAATCAGGAAACTTTACAGGTTTCTGGTCTGAAACCGGGGACTTACGGTTTGCGCATTGACGACATCGAAGTGGGATCGTTTCGACACGATCAGCTGGAGAACGGTGTCAATATGGCCTTGTTGTCAACTGCGCCCCAGGTGGTGCAGGCTAATGCGGTATTTGACCTTTGCATGGAGAGGGGCGAACTTTCCCGGAAGATTCGTGCGGTGGTATGGGCTACCCGATACCTTGCAAACATCGAGGGATACGATGCGTCTTCGCTGGAGGGAAACTGTTCGGTGATTAAGCAGGTTTTGGCCGGTGATCTTCCTGAGGGATTGAGTAAGGCTCCTGCGGGTAACACAGTAAAACATCTCCGGAACTATCTGGAAAATGCGGCGCACTATACACAGAGAATTGAGCAGCTGGATGTCATGACCGGACCCATTTATGAAGCCGCGCAACCGAGGCCGCACTCTATTGTGATCGAATGGATCTGTGATTAATTTATAACCTTTGGGGGGCGGAAAAGTGCCGTTTTCAGGGCGCATAGTTGAAGAACGAGACCGGCCTGCTGGACCAGGGTTGTCTTTTCACATGCACAGTTGCATCAACCGTTTCCGCCCTGAAAATCAATGTATTGCACAACTGTCTCGTCATGCTGCTCTGTTTAGAGGAACTCCATTCTAGGGTGGATCTTTGACATCAACGATTCCGCGGTGCACGGCAAGAAGAGCGGCCTGAGTCCGGTCGGCCACACCGAGTTTTTTAATAATTTTTGAAACGTGCATCTTCACGGTTTGCTCTGCGAGGTTCAAGGCATCGGCCATCTCTTTGTTGCTATGTCCGGAAACCAGCAGGCGAAGAACATCGAATTCCCGTTCGGTGAGCTCGTCCTGTTCGCTTCTGGCGGCCAGCTTTTTCGCTATAGAGGCGGGAAAGTAAGAACCTCCGTTTGCCACTTCCCGGATCGACTCTAGAAAGGTTTCGATATCGCCGCTTTTAGGAATATAACCTTTGGCCCCGGCCTGAACGGCGTTCCAGATGATTTCATCTCCTTCATAGACAGAAAGAATAATTATCCGTGCATTCGGAAATTCAGCGAGGATGGATTTGGCGCATTCAACGCCGTTGCATTCGGGCATGCGGTAGTCAAGGGTGACGACATCCGGCTGCTGTTCCCGATATTTTTCCACGGCTTGGAATGCATTGATCGCTTCTCCGGCCAACTCCATGTCGTCGGTGCCGCTAATGGCATCTTTGAGACCGAGCCGCAGTAACGCGTTATCGTCAACAATCAGAACGGAAATGTTACGCTTCATACTTCTTTCCTTTTTAATTTTTCAAGGGCTGGAATATTCAGCTCGACAGATGTTCCCTTACCGGGAGCACTTTGGATTTCAATGAAACCGCCGACATGGTTTGCCCGTTCGTGGAGTCCTTGAATTCCGAAGCGGGTGCTTGAGGTCAGAATGTTTGTATCGAACCCACAGCCGTCATCTGTGATTTTGACATTCAGATAATTCTGCTCAAAGAGCATGGAAACGCTGATATGCTGTGGTGCACCGTGCCGTGCTGCATTGGTTATGGCCTCGCTGGTGATACGTAAAATATGTCGTTCTGCGGACAGGGTGAGTCTGCAGGGGGTTCCGGTACATGAAAAGGAGAGCTTTGCTCCGCATTCCTCGATGAGAGGGGCGATGGTTTTCCGAATGGCAGAGGGCAGGTCTGTTTTTTCGAGAATGCCGCCGCGAAGATCGTTGATGGTGGAGCGCGATTCTTCGCGGCAGTATTTGAGCATGCTTTCTGCCAGCTCCAGGGAATGGCGTCCTTTTTCAATATTGGATTTGAGTTGCAGTTTGGAGTTGCCCAGCAGCATGCTTAATCCGGTAAGTGCCTGTTCCAGGGTGTCGTGCAGTTCCCGGGCAATGCGTTGACGTTCATTCAGAATGGATTCACGTTTGATCTGTGAGGTAATAGTTTGGGTTTGGGTGATCACCCGTTTGCGAAGAAGGGTGACCCAGATCTGATAGCCCAGAAGAAAAAAAAGTGCGGTTCCAAGTCCCCAGAACAGTCGTTTCGGAGTCCACCACGGTGCGGGTTTTAATACCGTTATATCTGCCATACTCCGGGGAGTGAGAGAAATCAGTGCGGGCTCGCGAAAAAAAAGTCGGTCGTGATTCCTGCTGAATTTGCAGATGCCGGTGATTCGGATGGTGGTTCCCGGAGAGAGCGCGTTTTTTATGACCTCGCCTTCAGGAAGCTGTACGTTGAAAAACCAGTCGTCTTTACGGCACAGAAGGGTTTCGTGCATGGAATCCGGTTTGTTTTCCGGTGGATTACGCGGGGAAAGAGAGTTGGCCAGTCCGACCGTTACGGCATCCAGCTGCACCAGTTCGTTGTGAAGTCCGACAGGATAATAATAGGGTTTGGTTTCGATACGTTTGGGTTCAGGAATCGCACCGTGACCGGTCCGTCGGACTTCATAGGCGCCAAACTCCGGGGCGATCAGGTTTGGCCGGATGTAGCCGGTAAGTTCAACTTCATCCCCGGGATATAATTCAATATCGGACATGGCTTTTGCTTTGAGAGTGGTGTGTTCGTTCCGGAGATAAATGGTGTCCTGAGTGGCATGGATCACGGTGCCGAAGGTATGCAGAGGAATCTGACGGTTGGCGCCGTAGCGATAGATTTCCTGAAGCGGAATGAGTTGCTTTGAATGGTGTTTTTTTCCGGCTTTTTCTGGGTAAATGCTGGTGGCGGCGTGGGTGAATATGTAGCGGCCGAGCATTTGCCGGTGCGTATTGTAGAGGGTACCGGCCACGCCGTTGATGATCACATAATGAAACATGTGTTTCTTAACTCGCTCAAACATACCGGGATCATTAGGGAACAGTACGAGAATGGTTGAGTCATAAACATCCAGTTCGGCTACGACATAATCAAGTTCCTCTTGAATATAGAGACCGGTCATCCATCCGCCGACTTTGAACCATTGGCAGTCGACAGAGGGGTCGTGAAGGTGTTTCCAGTTGAAAACCAGTGGGTCAGGGAGGGCTTCTGTGGATAAAACTTCAATGGACTCGGCAGTAACTGTGGGGAGAAAGTTGCCTTTCCCTGTTTTTCCGATAATCCGGATTTTGTTCGCAAAGCGCAGCCCTTCGATTTCTCCGGCATTTTTCGGGAGGGTAACGTATATTCCGTTTTCTCCGTCGAAGATAAACATTCCGGGCTTGCGGGGATGCAGGGAGGATACCAGACCGCAGATTTCGACCGGCAGTTCTTGAGCAGCTTTTTCGGGGGGTAGGTTCCGGATATCTCTAATAACGGTCATCGGTTCTGCAAAGACTTGCAGCACCAGAGCGGGGAGCATCATGCTTAATCTGAATAGCAGTCGAATACGCATTACGTTTTCCATAGTTCGGAAGTTAACCGCATGAAAGTATCACAGGATGCGGGGGTTTACCATGAGGTGTATGCATACTTTTGTATGTCTATGCGACTGAGAGCGGGCAGAGTATTTTTTCAAAATGAAAAGGGAAATACGAGTAGTCATTGCCGGGGGAAACCGATTTCTGCGGGTGGGGTTAAGGGAGGCTGTTGAGCATGCGGTTGGTCTTAAGGTTGCCGGAGAGGTCTCCGGCGGTTCGGAAGAGCTCGATGATGTCGGAAGATTGAATCCGGATATTGTGTTGATGGAATACGGTATGTTCGAAAAAAACGGTATCGGTAATCAGAGTGCTCCGGTTCTCATATATTCTTTGGAGGCAAACGAGCTGGAGTCTGAGAAGGCCGTTGAGGGCGGAGCCTTTGGTTATATTCCCAGCCTTGAGAATGTTCAGCAGGTTGTTGAGTCGGTATTGGGAGCTGCACCCGCTGCGGAATTTATATCGGTGAAACAGGACTGAAATGCTTTGTCCGGAACAACGCAGACTAAAAAAATAAAGTTTATTGTTTGTGTCGGGTCTTCAGCGGCATCGGCTTTAGAGCATACTTTTGTATGTATAGACGAATGCTGAAGCGGTGGTAGCTTCAGAAATGTTAACTGTCCCTTAAGTGTGTCAGCGAAGTGTCGACCTTGGGCAGTGAAAGAGAATGAAATGAAAAAATCAGGAATGATATTGGCAGGATTATTGGTTGCATCTGCAGCACTGGCAGAGACAACCGTTTTTACCGAAGACTTTGACGGTTGGGCCAATGGCCGTCAGATTGACTGGGATGACAACTGGCATGCCTATAATAACACCGGCAAAGGCAAGGCCACAAACGATGTGCTGGGGGTGCTGGCGCAGTATGGCGGTGCGGTACAGATCAGCAATTCCGTTGTGGTAGGCGTTGGAGAGAGCGTAAACGTTAAGCTCCAGTATCAACCGATGGTCGGGGATATTGAGTCCAGTACACTCGAGCTGTTCGGGTTTCTGCCCGAGCTGGAATATAAAGAGGGAACGGAACAGATAGACAACGGGGCAGGATCTGTTTCGGATGACATCTATTGGCTGGGGCCAATGTTTTCCCAGGCCGGGTATGATCCGGATGATTCCGGTGGCGGGTCCATTATTATGCGCAACAGTATTTTCATGCCGAACAATACGGCGAACCGGATCTATTCTCCCGCAGAGAATTTCGGGATCACCGGCACAAATGATTTGATCGGGGATATCATGGATATTGAATTTACCCTGACCAAAACGACTGTGGAAGATGTCTGGTTTATGGACATGTCTTATTCCAATACTGTTAGCGGTGCGGCCGAATTCGGCTCCTATAGGATTACAGACTCCAATACCTATGATGCTGCGGAACTTTGGTTCGGATTTAATGCTTCAGGTGCGCTGGCTGCGGACCGAAAAGCGGATCATTTTATTGATAATATTGTGGTTACTCACATTCCGGCTCCGCCGACGCGGGTGATTATTGATGAGGATTTCAATCGGTTGAGCGGTTCCCTGAGTGCGGTGCCCGGCTGGATCGAAATGAAGAAAGACAGTGCGCTCATGGTTCAGGATGGCGTCGCTCAAAGTTATATCGGTCAGGGCATTGGCGGGCCGTATCGCGGCGTCAGTTATACGGCCAAGACGTTGAATGTTGCTACCGGCGAGACGGTTCGTATTGAGTTTGACTGGGCCGGCACCATCGAAGGGGATCTGAATCAGGTGTGGTGTGATGTGGTGATGACGACGAATGCCTACGATGACAATTCCAAAGTATGGTATTTCGACAGCTCCGACGCAATGGGCGTACAGCTAAAGCAGACGACATTTAATGACACGGTCGCGTTGAATACGGCCGCATCCGGCGGGCTTGCAGTGGATATGGCCGACCTGGCGCTTGATCCGGTAAATCCCGGAAGCAGCGATGCCTGCCGCATTACATTCGAATATTTGAAGACCGAGACGAACGGGGTCTGGAATCTGGGCATCACGGTTTCAAACAGGATAACGGGTATAGAGTATGCGAAGCGTGATCTGATTGTTGTGAATTCTAATACCTATGATGCTGACGAACTCTATTTCGGAATATCTAAGAATGCGGATGTTGCTTATGATGGCGGCAGTCCGTGGGGCTTTGAAATGGACAACCTGGTGGTTGAAATTGTACCCGTTCCCGGACCGGCCGGATTCGACGGCTGGTATGCACATTATGAACTGACTGAAGGCGCGGACGGCGACGATGATGACGACGGTCTCTCCAATCTTTATGAATACGGGCTTGGCGGCGATCCGACGGATGATCGGGACCAGGGAAACTTGCCGAGCATGGTCTATGGTGGCGATGATACTGTTACGTATTATAATGTCATGCTCTCCGATCCGGACGCCGGCATTGAATACATTGTCGAACAGACCACTGATCTGGAGAGCAACCCATGGACTGCGAGCGGCTGGAGCACGATCACCAACTATCCCTCCGCTGATCCAGACTTTGATCAGGCGGAACACCGCATTTCCGGCGGAGATAAAGATCAGCTGTTCTTTCGCCTGCGCATTGTTCAGCCCTGATGCTGTAATAATGGCGGGGGATTCTGTGTCGGGAAATCATTTTCCCGGCTGATTAAGAAGCCAAAGAAATAAAGGAGAGTAGTATGGACATAATGAAAAATATCGGGGTTGTTGCTCTGGTACTGTTGGCGGCGATGTCTGCCGGTGCGGGGGTGATTTATTCTACAGACTTTGATGCGACTGATTTCTCCAACGGGTCGTTGAATGGTCAGGATGGCTGGTGGTCTAATAACAATGGTGCTCAGGTGGATGCCGGAAATTCTTTAGTGACCCTTCCGAATACTTATGCGCGGGGAACGCAGGGCACCGGATTTTCGTTGGGGGTCAACGACAGTGTAACGCTGACGGTGACGTATGATATTGCTAATGTTTTGGTGGCTCAAGGTCAGGATTTCCTTGCTCTGGGTCTGGCAACAGGAGCAGAGAATACGATTGGGGTAGTTAAGACCCGTGGTGAGGCCAAGGGGACTACTGCTGCAGGGTATTCACAGCAGTGGAGAGCTCCCAGCGATGTTACTTCTGCGGCCACTTCTGTGGTGCTGGGTCAGACTGCGTTAGGGCTTGATATGCCCGCCGACGATGACATGGTTCCGATTACGGTAGTCTGGACAGCCACGAAGACGGGGACGGCGGATACCTTCGATATTAATCTCGAAGCGTTTGACGGGACTACCAGTCTTGGGTCACAAACCGCAACCATCGTAGACAATGCTGCGTATACTGCGGGTACCCTTTATGCTGGTTACCAGCAGTCGGTTAACGGTGATCCGGGATCCGTTCAGCTGCTCAGCTGGGAAACTGCCGTGATTCCTGAACCGGCAACCTTAGGCCTTGTTGCAATGGCCGGCGTTGGAATCATCAGTCTCCGTCGCATCATCATGTAGTTTAATATACGAATTTCATCTCATCAACTCCTCGGCATTGCGTTGTGAAACGAAGTGCTTAGGGACCTCCGTCTTAGGACGGGGGTTTTTTTATGTACAAAGGGAATCATGAGGCACAATTCGAAGGAAGATGGATAAGGTCATAAGTCGATATTCTGTAAATTTTAAAAAGTCAAAATGACATACTTTCGTATACATATTCGATGCCTGCAGTTCATGCTATTCTGCTTTCCGGTTTAAATCAGGAAGGTTCTAAATGAGTGGATTGAATATGAGAAAACGGTTGAGAACAGTTTTGTTGGCGGCTCTTACAGTCGGGGGATTTGTATGGGGAGCGGAGAAGCCCAATGTGGTTATAATTTTGGCGGATGATCTGGGTTATGGCGATGTGGGCTTTACCGGCTCAACAGAAATTCCGACACCGAATCTGGACCGAATGGCACGCGAAGGTGTGATCTGTACACAGGGCTATGTGACTCATCCGTACTGCGCGCCGACACGTGCGGGGTTAATGTCGGGGCGTTATCAGCAACGATTCGGTTTTGAAGTAAATCCAGCCTATGACCCGCATAATGCATATGATGGCATTCCAAAAAGCGAAAAAACTATTGCGACAAGAATGAAAGAGGCCGGCTATAAAACCGGCATGGTCGGCAAGTGGCATTTGGGGGCGCATGCCAATTTTCATCCGAACAATCGCGGATTTGATTTTTTCTGTGGTTTTACCGGAGGCGGGCATGATTATTTCCGCGTCGATATGCGCCAGATAGCCGATGAGGGCTACCTCCAGCCAATTGATCGTAATGGGGCTCCTTTAGAAGTGGATGGCTATCTGACCCGTCAGCTGACCGATGAAGCTATCGGTTTTATAGAACGGAACCATAAATCACCGTTTTTTCTTTATGTGGCTTATAATGCGCCGCATGCTCCTTTGCAGGCTCCGAAAGAGAGTATCGAAAAATTCAGCCATTTGGATAATCCGCTACGAGCCACCTATGCTGCGATGGTATATGAGATGGACCGTGGAATCGGACGACTGATGGACAGCTTGAATAATGCTGGGCTTGGTGAAAATACGCTGGTGTTTTTTCTGAGTGATAATGGCGGGCCGAAAAGTTGGGATAAAAACAAACCCTTTGCGTCCAATGGACCGTTCCGCGGTCATAAGGGTGATTTGTATGATGGCGGTGTGCATGTGCCGTTTATGGCTTACTGGCCCGGCCGAATAGCTGCGGGACGGGTTTTTGATCAGCCTGTCGTTTCTTTGGATATTCCCCGGACTGCTGCTGTACTTGCTGGGGCAGACGAATCGGGGTTAGAAGGTCAAAATATTTTGCCGCAGTTAAGTGGAAAAACAGAGCGGGCACCGCACGATGCAATCTACTTCCGCCGGCGTAATGGCGTGGCTTGGAGTATTGTATCGGCCAATAAAACCAAGCTCATAAAAAATGATTGGGATGGGACTGTGGAACTGTTTGATCTTACCTCAGATGAATCTGAGGAGAATAACCTTGTCGGACAGCAGCCTGAAAAACAGGCGGAGCTTCTGAAAAAGTGGAAAAAATGGAATGAAAAAAATATCGATTTCCAGTTTTCAGATTTCCACCCCTATCACAAACAACTGGATGAGTTTTATAAAACGATGCCATCAAAATAGAGGGTGCAGCTACTGAAAACGAGTCCGAAGCAAGCTATCATGAACCCAAATGCGACGATGAAAGATGTGGCGAAGGCAAGCGGGGTTTCGTATCAGTCGGTAAGCAGGATCTTAAGCGGAGGGGCGAATCTGCACTCTCCGACCACCGTCCGGCGTGTTGAAATGGCTGCAAAAAAACTCGGCTATATTCCCAATCTGTTTGCCATAGGACTTCAGGGTCGAAAGACGCGCTCGGTTGGTATAGTGATTGATCCGTCTAAGCAGAGTTTCACAGGAGAAATATTCCGTGGAATTTATGATATTTTGATGGAACGCAACTATCTGCCGATTCTGTTATTCCATAGTTTGGATGATCCGGTAGATGCTGTGGTTCGGCGATTGGCGGCGCGGCGGGTTGAAGGATTTATCATTCATCCAAACCTGAAGCAGGTTCAAGACGTTGCTGATTCCGTGCGGAAGTATCGTTTGCCGGTTATTTGTGTTGATGAATATCTTTCTAATGATTGGAACACGGATTTTGTGGGAACGGACGATGCTTTGGGAAGTCGGAAGGGTATTGAGCACCTCCTCAGGTTGGGGCATCGCCGTTTCGCCGCTTTGTTCATCGATAAACCAAATTTGAAGGTGCGTTTCGAGGCGGTTGAGGAGACTTTGACTCACTGTGAAGAGAAGTGTTTTCTTCAGAGGATTGACCGGTGGGACTTTGATGATAATTCCCGGAATCAGAAGAGGATCCGAAAAATACTTCAACAGCAAGCGGCCCCGACAGCTATTGTGGCCTGCGGCGACTTTATGCTTCCCCCAATCTATAATGCGATCCATGAACTGGGTTTAAGAATACCTGAGGATATATCCGTTCTCGGCTTCGGCGATACAAACTTTTCTCGTTGTCTTGTTCCTCCTGTAACTACTCTCAAGCAGGATGCCTACGGAGTGGGAAGCAAAGCGGCTGAAATTTTGATTGACCGTCTGAATAATCCGGAAGAATCACCCGTTGTGAAGTCCATTCGTTTCTCTCCCTCCTTACTTGTGCGTGGTTCGACTGCGCAACCGAAGTCCCGGAACAGAACAAAAACGAACGGAGATCTGGAATTACAACATCTGAATTCCTGAAGAAAAAGGGCCGCTTAATCGCCCTTGTTCCGCGTCATAATGTAAGTGATCAATTTCCGTTATCACTGGTCAGAACTGCTCGGAGAAAAGGACAACGGTGAGATTCTGGAATTCCTGTGTTCCTGAAATCGTATTATATGTTTTAAAATCGTTCATTTTTTTTCAGTGATTGGCATCTATACAACAGTGTGATGATAAGCATCACGACAAGGAGGTTCCGGCGGCGGATTTATCAGGAGTCCGTTGCCGGTCGACGTTGTGTTTCTGTTGCCAAGTGGAAGGATTTTGATATGCAAAAAAACAAAAAACAATTTGGAGTGAAATCGTTGCTGGTAGGACTTTTGACGGTTGTGGGGCCGGCCGGGGCAATGGAATACCATGTGGCATTAAATGGAAATGATTCGGGGCCGGGAACGGAAAGCAAACCTATGCGAACCATTCAGGCCGCCGCAAATCTTGCGATGCCCGGCGATATTATTACGGTTCATGAAGGCACCTACCGCGAGCGTATTGATCCGCCGCGCGGCGGAACATCGGATGAGCAGCGGATTGTGTATCAGGCTGCCCAGGGTGAAAACGTGACGATTACGGGGGCAGAAGAGGCCAAGGGATGGGTCCGTCAGTCGGGCGATGTCTGGCTTTTGTATCTGCCGAATGATTATTTTGGTGCGTATAACCCGTTTTTCATTCCTCTGGAAGGGGACTGGTTTTTTCCGCTGAAACAGGATCATAAAGTCGGTGCGGTATACTTTAATGATAACGAACTGAACGAAGCCGCCGCCCTTGAAGATCTATATGGAACTTGCCATGGGAAAAAATGGTATTCCAAGTCCGATAATCAGGGTACCTGGATCTGGGCTAACTTTACCGGTATGCCTTCCGGCGGCAATATTGATCCCAATACCTCCAATGTCGAGATCAGCAAACGTCGCGCAGTTTTTTATCCATCCAAACCCAATATCAACTATATAACCGTACGCGGGTTTAAACTGACGAAGGCCGCCAATCCCTGGTCGCCGCCGACCACCGAGCAGATTGGTCTGATCGGTACCGGCTGGAGCAAGGGTTGGATTATCGAAGATAACGAAATTACACGGGCTCGCTGCACAGGGTTGACGCTGGGTAAAAACTTTGACCGGTTTGATGGGCTGATGGATTATGGTTACAATGCGCATTACCAACTGGTGGAACGTACGATTGCCCGTGGCGATTGGAATAAGGATAATGTGGGCGGTCATCTGGTGCGGAATAATAGGATTGCCTATTGCGGCCAGTCCGGCATCGTTGGAAGTCATGGTGCAGCATTTTCGACGATCACTGGAAATGTCATTCACGATATCTTCATGAACAAAAGTTTCGAGGGGTTTGAGCAGGCCGGCATTAAGTTTCATGCGCCGGTTGATACGCTCATCAGCAATAACCTGATCTATAATTCCGGTTGCAAAGGCATCTGGCTGGATTGGATGTCGCAGGGCGCACGCGTGACAGGGAATATCCTCTATAATCATAAACAAATGGATCTGTTTGTTGAAGTGAATCACGGTCCACTGTTGGTGGATAATAACATTATGCTGTCAGATGAATCCTTAAGGGATGCTTCTCAGGGCAGTGCATTTGTGCATAACCTTTTTGGCGGAAAAGTGATTCAACGCCCAGAGCACGAGCGTTTGACTCAGTTTTTCAAGCCGCACTCCACGGAGCTGGTCGGCCGGTCCAAAATATTTGATGGTGATGATCGTTTCTATAACAATATTGTGATGGAAGATTCCGGGTTACGCAGTTACAACAATTGTAAAAATAAGATTCAGATGGGGGGAAACCTTTTTCTCTACAAGGCGGTTCCTGCGAATAAGCTGGAGAAAAATGCTCAGATTGATCATGAGGCCGATACGCGTTATCGGATTCGGAATAACGGGGGTAAGGTCTTTCTTGAATTAGATCTTAATGCTGATTGGGCGAAAGGTCAGAAGCGTGATTTGGTTACCACGAAAATGCTTGGTAAAACGGAAATAACTCATCAGGCTTTTGAGCACGCTGATGGCACGCCGGTATCGATTGATACTGACTTTTTCGGTGCACAGCGCAATGTTGAAAACCCATTCCCGGGCCCTGTTGAGCTATCCGGTTCAGTAGAACGGATTCAGATCTGGCCTGCCCAGAAATAAGCGATCCGACAGAGAGAGGCGCAGGGACCGGAATCTTCCGGTTTTCCTGCGCTTTTTTGTGCTCGGAAGATTTCGGGGTGCTTTTTGTTAAGTCTTGCTTCTTTTGTGGCATCTCTATGGTGGCGTGCTTGATAGGGTCTTCTAAAATGAGGAGGGCGTGTCGTATTCAGGGTGCGGTGTGTTTTGTTATGCAGGTCTGATAAAAGCAAGTGCTGTTTAAGTTTGTGCGATATTTAACGCTAAACAAAAAAGAGGATAACATGAACCGAACCATTCAATGGATTGTTGGGGCGGTGCTTTTAAGCGCTGCATGTAGTTGGGGGCAGGCTGTTCCGTATGATAAAGGGCGCATTATATTCACGATCGATGGAAATAATCATGATCCGGATGATTATGGAGCAACGCCGGCGGCCTTAGCCATGATTGCCGCGAAAGGATTGCAGGATAAGACGACTCTTTTAATTCATAGTGATCATTATTGGGCATCAGATAAACAGGCGACACGCGCTGAGATTCAGGCAAGTGTGGCCGGGAGTGTGGAACTGTTTGGTTTTACCGGCACGAGAGTGATTGATGCTGTGGGGAATGTGAATCAGGCTGAGAATGCCATGCGCGATGAAATTCTCGCATCCACGGCTGACGATCCGCTGTATATCATATTAGCGGGTATGACGGAAATCATGGGGGCTGCCCTGAATAAGGCTCAGGCTATTGATGCGTCCTCACTGGCTCATGTACGCGTGATTTCTCATTCGGGGCAAAATGAAAAGCATTCGGTAAAGGATGAGATCGGTATTTGGAATTGGCCGACGTTGAAAAGTCATTTTGCAGCGGATGGTGTGGTGTTTGATCACATCGATGAGCAGAATAAAAAAACGAGTAAAACAGAGGGGTTTGGAACGCATGCAGCGAGTTCATCCGGCGACAGCTATTGGCCGTCTTGGTACTTTCTGCGCGACTACAATGCGCATTCTGAGTCAATCAATCGTGCCATTCAGTTTATCTATGAGCAGATGGAAATTTCGGGCAAATCAGACATATCTGATGCCGGAATGACGTATTATTTGTTTACTGCTGATGCGCAGGGTGGTCCCTCTGATTTAAAGCTGATATTGGATAATGGATTTACCAGCTCTCCTCCGACTGAAGGGAGTATTTATTACATTGAAAATGTCTATAGCGGAAATCGAATTCGTCCAGTCAATACGGTGGAAGGTGCGCAGATCATTCAGGTTCCGGAGACGTGGGGAGGGAGATGGACACAGTGGGAACAAGTGCCGGCTTCAGGAGAATGGTTTTACCTGAAGAATAAGAAGAGCGGGGCCTACTTGTTGATGCCGGATTCTACTACGGGAACGGTGGTTGAGGGCTCCTATGTGACGGGACCAGAGGCGGAGTGGAATATCATGGATGCTGCTTATGGGGTGATTTTGGTGAACCGATTATATGGGCAGCCGATTCGATGTAATAAGGATCTGGAGGTCAGCAGCTCTCCTGATGGAAATATTCAGGTGCGCGTGGCTCCGGATACGGCTGCCGGAACGAAAGTGCAATGGGTCATGCTTGCTAAATGATTCGTATTTATAAAGCGGACTCTATGCAATGTAGATTACTACTCCACTATCTGTAACAGGGAGATTCATCAAAACTTATCTTTGGTGGCATCTTTTTATTTAACAAAGGTATAGAGAGTGCCGTCTGCAAGTGAGTTTTCAGATAAACCGAACTTTGTTTTCGGGGAATCGGTATTATTTATCTGGATACTCTTTCGTAAGATTCGTGGTGTTAAAGTGGAATCAATTTTCTGCCGTGCACCATATAACATGGTAATTAAGAGGAATCATGAAAAAGAAAACATTAGTCACAAACATACTGCTAGGGGTTTTTTCTGCCGTTACTTCCTTTGGACAAAGCGTGCCCTATAGTGCGGGGCGTATAGCTCTTAGTTCAGATGGTAACATGCACGATAATGATGATTGGGGGGCAACTTCAGCCTCATTAGGCATTTTAGCGTCACAAGGGCTGCAGGATAAAGTGGTGCTTTATACATATAGTGATCATGTCTGGGGTAGTGAAGATGATGATCGGGCAGAAATGATTGAAAGCGCGGTTACATGTGGAAACAAATTCGGCTTTGATACTTCGAATTTTATGGCAGCAGTAGATGATCCAGGTGCGGCATATAATGCGATGAGGGATGTCATTTTAGCCTCTTCGGCAAGTGATCCGTTGACGATTGTTGTTGCGGGACCGATGGAGGTTTGCGGGCGCGGTTTGAATAAGGCAAAAAATGTGGATTCATCGACGCTGCAATACGTGCGGGTGATCTCTCATTCCGGATGGAATGAAAACCATGCGGATAGCCCCGCATCAAACGAGGATGCACATAGTGGGTGGACCTGGGCGGAAATGAAAGATGCCTTCAGCGACTTTGGAGTGAATTTTGATGAAATCCGGGACCAGAATCAGAATTCCAGTATAACGGAAGGTTTTGCTTCCCACAAAGCGGGCCCGGGTGGGTCTGAGTATTGGGATGTGTGGCATTTTATCCGAGACTACAATAAACATTCCGCATCTATAAATAGT
Organism: Pontiella agarivorans; assembly: GCF_034531395.1. Classification (NCBI taxonomy): domain Bacteria; kingdom Pseudomonadati; phylum Kiritimatiellota; class Kiritimatiellia; order Kiritimatiellales; family Pontiellaceae; genus Pontiella; species Pontiella agarivorans. The sequence goes on from NZ_JARVCO010000010.1 coordinate 847,366, forward strand.
GCGATTCAGTTTATTTACGCTCGAATGGAAGCTTCTGGGAAATGTGATATTTCAGATTGCGGCATGGTCTATTATATGGTGACGGGTGATGAGCAGGGGAATCCGGAAAAACTGGAGGCCATGTTCGATGATGGATTTGCTGCGGCCGAAATTACGGGAACCTTCTATATTGAAAACAAGTTTTCCGGCAATCGCATTCGTCCGTTTGATGGTGTGGAAGGTGCTCCGGTGGTGCAGTGCCCAAATACGTGGGGCGGGAAGTGGACGCGCTGGGAAAGATTGCCGACGAGTAATGGATATTTTTACCTGAGAAATAAAGCGAATGGACAATATCTGTATATGCCTGACGCTGCGAATGGCAGTGCTGTTAAAGCGACCTTTGTGGCTGGGGAGGAAGCGGAGTGGAAAACTATTGCGAAGTCGGGAGAATATGTCCTGATCGAAAACCGCAGTTACGGAAAACATTTTCGCATTAGTCATGCTGAAAATATGTCAGCGAATCCCGAAGGGAATATTAACGTAAAAGTGGGCGATCCAACGTGGAATGGAGATAAAGCTCAGTTTGTGTTGGAATCACGATAACTCGGTAGGGGTTGGGGTATACATTGGAGCGCCTTCCTGGCGCTCCTATATCTGTAAGTAGTTCTGTGTGTAGAAGACCTCTTCGCTAAACATGAAAAGATATATTTTAATTAAGCATGGGGGATCAGGCTGCATCCTCTTAATTGTTCGCCACACGATGTTTTTACTGCATTGACAGTTGCTGGACACGCGGCCCTTTTGAAGCAAATTTGAGAAAATAATAACTATGAATGCAACTAAACTTTTGATCGCCAGTTTACTCCCCGGACTTTATGCCTATGGCATTGTGCTCGATGCCCCTTTTCCTGAAGGTGTCTTCCGCGTTACGAGTGTCACTAAACAGATTATCCTCAAGGATCAGGCGGGCACTCTCCGTCTTGAAAAAGAGGCGATAAAAGGGACGTCCGTTCAATGGGAACTCATCGCGACTGAACAACAGTATTATCTGAAGAATCTGAAAACGGGGCACTACCTGACCCGTTGCGATACCAATCTCATACTATCACCCTATCAAGAGGTCGACGCAAAATGGAATCTCACCAAAACGGAACGTACATTTACGCTGGATGATGGAGATGCTTCAACTCCTCAGTTTATTACGCTAAACCAATCGGGAAAACTGGTCCTAAGCGAAAATGCAACCAAAGGATCGCAGTGGAAGTTTGATAAGGTGTCTGATCCTGTCAATCATCCGGGCAATCCAATTATTCGTCATATTCGAACGGCTGATCCTTCGGCGCATGTTTGGAAGGATGGAAAAATGTGGCTCTATACCTCTCACGACCAGGATGATGCCGTGAATTATACCACGATGGATGGTTATCATGCATTTTCGTCAAGTGATCTGATTAGCTGGACTGATCATGGTGAAATTCTTCACTCCCGAGATGTCAGTTGGGGGCGCGATAAAGGTGGCCTTATGTTTGCTCCGTCTGCTGGCTACAAGGACGGAACGTATTACCTCTACTTTCCGCATATGGCCAAGGGAGGAAAAGGATGGAAAGTGGGAGTTGCCACCTCCTCGAAACCGGAAGGCCCCTTTGTGGATCAAGGATTTATTAAAGGAACCGATGGAATTGATCCGTGCTGCTTTATGGATGATGACGGGCAGGCGTATCTCTATTGGGGCGCAGCAAAAACCGGAATTAAAATGGCTAAGCTGAAGCCCAATATGCGCGAACTTGCAGAGGAGCCGCGTATGGTGGATTACGGTGCTGACGACTGTCATGAAGGCACCTTTGTTCATAAATATAAAGGCACCTATTATTTCTCTTATAAGAATAAAGGATATGCAGAGCAGGGCAGTTACGCCATGTCAAAATCTCCTTATGGTCCTTTCTCGAACAATGCCAAATTTGTAAAAAAGGCTCAGGGCGCTCAAATTCATCATTCAATCGTCGAATTTAAAGGGCAATGGTATTTTTTCAACCATTGCGGAAACTATGATGGCGGGCATCTGTATAAGCGAAACAGCTGTATGAATAAACTGTTTTATAACCCGGATGGCACCATCCAGACGGTCGAATTAATCCATCATGAACCCACTGCTCCTATCAAGAAAGCGCCCTCTAAGAAAAAGAAATAGTTAAAGAGCCACTGCTGAGGAGAAGGGGTGGAATATGAAGGCTAATGAATTAGGAAGCCAGGGATAACATCCATAGCTATATGTGTTTTCAGTGCAGAAATAGTCGAGCTTAAATACTCCTGTGCGACTTCTTAAGGTCGACGGCGGGGAGGTCTCCTGCGTCAACCGTGCCCGCCCTGCAAAAGATGCCCAGTCTGCTTGTGATGGGGAGGTTTATTTGACAGATGAATTACCCATTACCTGAACTTCTTCCCCTTTGAGAATAGGAACCACTACTTGTCGGAGAAAGGAAAAGAAAGCTCAAAACAAAACCGGTGAGATATCCTGTTCATACCTTATTTCATATTTTAACGCGTCAGGTGCTTGATTTTATTTCTCTGGACTTTTTGAACCAGCAGTTCTTGCATCGCGTTATAGACCGGTTTGACTTTTAGCGTATTGTCAAAGGGGCTGGGAGTCCCGTAGTTCTGTTTTTCCGGCGGCGGGGTGCCGGTAGCCGGGATCGGTGAATTCCCATGTTTTAAATGCTTTTCCTGCCGATTCGCTAATACATGCATTAAGAATGTCACGATAGGTCGCAGATTCCACTTAAGCCAGTGGTCCTAACATCGGGGGCATCCGCGATGCTGGCCGTCAATAGTGATTTTCGTATGGCATTGGATCCCGATTCCATCGGTCGGAATTCCCTCATGCTTCAGTGTTTTGAAAAGTTGAATGGATTCTTTCGGGTGGCTCATTCCGGCCAGGGTATTGTGATTGTCGTTGTAAATCAGCTTTAGATTTTCGTTTCCATACTGTTTGCTCCAGCCAGTTTTTACCGGAGAGGCCGGCCATTTCCGTGGTACCCTAGTCGGATGAATAAAGATAGCCATTTGAGGCGGCTCGCGTCACTTGATTATTTTTCGCTATTGCTTTTGAGGCCTTTGCGACGTTTTTTCTTTTCGATTTTTGGAATATGTCCAAACTTATCAATTCCATTTTTGATTTTGACCGGATCGTACGGTGGTTCGATTACCGGTTTAATGGTTCCATCTTCATTATATTCCAGTTTGGTAACGGAGACATTCCGGCGGTGCTGAAAGTCGGAAACGGGGCGGGACTGAAAGAAGAGATACGACGTTCCTTTATATTCAATGACGGCCTGGTGATTCCCTCTGATGCCGCCCATGAATACGCCCATATTCGTATAGGGGCCCATCGGAGAGTCTGCCATGCTGTAGATGAGGCCGCCTCGCCCTTTGTGGGTCAGGTAGTATTTCCCGTTATATTTGTGAAGCCAGCAGGCTTCGGTGTGGTTTTCATATTCGTGCGGTTCCAGAATACGTTTTTCACCTTCATAGCCCAGCAGGTCGGGTTTCATCTTTACGATAAACGGAGTCCGATGACAGTTCGGTTGCGGTTTGAGCTGTTCTTTCGGAATGGAACCGACCATATAAGCTTGCCCATCGTCATCAATAAAGATGCCCGGATCCATGGTGCCCGTATCCATGGGGCCGCCGATCGGATCGGTCCAGGGGCCGGTGGGGGATTTGCTCGTAACGACACCGGTTTTTCCTCCGCCTCCGATCGGGAAGTAGAGGTAGTACGTTCCGTCGTGATAGATTCCGGCCGGGGCCCAGAAAAATCCATCGACCCACGGAATATCTTCTGTGGCCAGCGTGTAGCCATGGAAGGTCCAGTCTTTCATGTTTTCGGTCGAGAAGGCGCAGTAGTCATCCATATTAAATCGGTTGGCGTCTTCTTTGTCATGGCTGGTGTAGAGCCAGAGTTTTCCATCGGCTCCAATAAAAGGGGCCGGATCAGCGGTATAACAGTCGGTGGTAATCGGATTGCTGAATTCTGCCGCAGAGGCAGTAAGGGCCAGAAGCCCTGTGTATAAGAGTATTTTTTCATTTTACATCCATTGTTCATTATTTTGCGTTTAACTTCAGTCAGGTTCTTCAGAACCAGATACTCTTCAGAATAAATGCCGCTTTTTGGGGAATAGAGGAGCTGGTTAAAAAAACGGCATGCTGTAAGCCTTCACTTCACCGGTTTAAGGGTGTTCATCCAGCTCTTCAGAAATTTCCAATCTGATGAACTGCTGCTGATTTGTTGAGATTGGGACATGATTGGTGACTGTTTCAAAGCCTGTTGGTGCGGATCCGGTTCGTTCTTCAGAGGCATTGACTGGGGTCCAGTTTCCGTGAATCAGGTTGGTGGATAATGAGAGGGCGTAGTTTAAGCTGCGTTCTTCATGATCAGTCCGTCGGCGGTACACCACCTGCATCTGCTGTTCGCCGTATAAATCGATTATCCGTGAAACGGGGAGAAGGGCGTGAGCATCATTGCTGGTTGGATTTCCGCCCAGGGCGTATTCTGTAAAGTTATCCATGCCATCCGGCTCCAGATCTGCCAAGGGATTTGAGTTCGATTCCGACAACCCGGATACCGCCAACCAGTTTTGGTAGTTATCCGCATGGCTTCCGTTGATATGAATATCGTCATAGTACATATGATCAGCCGGCCCTGCTCCGCCGTTTCTGAATCGAAAACATGCATCGACAGGCATTGCATATCGGTTGCTTACGACCGTAACAGATTCTTGATAGTTGGTTCCGTTGATATGACCGTGTGGCTGGCCGATAGTGTAAATCGTCAGCCAATCAGTTCCGTCGAAATATTCTATAAAGGCCTCATCCGGGGGATCCATTGAATCCATAATGAAGCTGAAGTCGAGTGTGAGACTGCTGTAGGCAGAGGCATCGAAACTGGAATTAAGCATGAGAATGGAGCCGGCCTCATCATCTTTGATGTGGACAGCATTCGACCCGGAGCTGGCCCATGCCGGATCGCTCGAAATCGCGGTTTGTATGCCGGTATTGCTCCAATTGCCCCAGCCATTTTCAAAGCCATCGTAGGACGGGAGGTCAAGCGCGGCTATTCCTTCGGTGGTGAATTGCCAGACGGAGCCGGTAACGACGGATGAATCGGCTTTGATGGTGTCGACGCGCCAATGATAGGTGGTTCCGGAGGTAAGTGGAGACCCAAGATCGGCCAGATTAACAATGTTGGTCGGATTGGTTTGAGTGGTAATGGCTGCCAGTTGCGCGGGGTCCGTGCCCAGATAGATTTCAGCCTGTATACCTTCCCGTCCGATCAGATAGATCAGGTCGCGGTTGAGCGGTTGTTCCAGTGCACCATCGGCAGGAATCGGTGCGGAGGCTTCGGGAGCCTGATAGCCGGGAATCCAGTAGATTAAGGAACCGGCCTCGTAGGCCCCGATGTCAGGTGCGGTGCCCAGATAGCTTTCCGGGATGCCGGGAACTGCAATACCGGCATCGATCAGGTCGGAACCGGCGGCGGGCCGGAAATCAAAACTGTCGGGGTCTATAAGCTGAGGATTGACGGTTTGGATTGGGTCGAAGGTGTATCCGTTCCAGTTGTGGTCGTATCCATCGAGCTCGGGCAGGACGTTGTTTTTACGATGCAGGCTCATTTTTGATACGGCATTGTTGCGGAAGATGGAGTTGCTCTGTGCAGAGCCGCCCTCATAAAAGATGATGACATCGTTGCGGATATCCGACCCCATGGCCGTGTTGAAGGCGAAGGTATGTCCGTTTCCTTTGATCATGAATCCTCCGTTACAGTTTCGGCCGACATTGTGATGCATGACTCCATTCGTTCCCAGCACCGATGGATCGGTTGGAATGGGGTTGATTGCATCGAAACGCTGTCCGTATTTAATGGTGTCGAGCAACCAGTTGTAGCGGAGTACGGCACCATCCTGCATGGCAACCGGTAGCTGTATCAGGGAGCCGTCGCTTTGCAGAAAGCCCGTGTGGGAGATGCGGTTCAGTTCGGCAATGGGCGCGCGTCCGAAACTGAAGGTGGCCGAAGCGCCGGACTGACGGAGTGTATTGCGACGGGCAACGCTGTTGCTGCCTTGCATCGTGACACTGAACATCATGCCGCGGAGTTCCGTGGCGCTGAAGTCGATGTTCTCGAACATACAGTTTTCAAGGACGTTACTATTGCCTTCACTGTAGAACGCATCGCTATCCGTATTGCGGATCGTGACGTTGTAGACGGTACAGGACGATGGGTCTTCATCGTCGTCGTGTTCAATCATACAGATGTCGGGATGGCCAACTTGCTTAAGCATCCGTTTCGAGCAGCTGGGGAAATTCAGGTCGCAGTTTTTAACGGAGGAGTGGGTCGTACGGTAATAGCGGAAGGCGGCGCCGAAAAAATTAAACCCGTCGAGGCGGACATATTGAGAGTCGCTGATATTAAAGGCATAACTTAAAACCTTGCCGCGAATATCTCCATCCGGCATGCCGCCCCCGGGACTCCAGAGGTAGAGCATGCCGGTATCGATGTCGTAAAACCACTCGCGTTCAGCATCGAGCAGCTCGAGTTTGCATTCGGCATAGAAATAATGATTCTGGGGTTGGAAGGTAAAGTTAACGGGATTGTAGGTGAAGGTGTTTTCTCCCGAAGTATGGCTGGTGATTTCGCGGGTGGCGGTCAACCAGTTACCGACATTCAGGATGCCCATGGCGCCTGTGAGGTCAATGCCGGAAGCGGCCAGATCGTGACCGTTGTCATCTATCGTTGCATCGGCAACCATCGTCCCGTTTGTGTCGAGACTGTCATCCCCCCGGGCCCATTGTTCGCGATCCCAAATGGATCCATCGTGCAGAAAGGCATTCGGCCACCGGGCGGGAATCATCATTTCACCGTCATCAAACAGCTGATGAATATCCTGGTTGAGTTGAATTTTATAGATGTGGGTGGTGCCGGGAAATTCCTGAGAGGCAAGGCTCCATGAACCAGTTGCCAGCTCACTGATCGGACGGGTTCCATCCAGAAAAACATATTCGTCGGGATAAGCCTGAATGACAACAGGAGAAGCGGAGGACCCCGTCAGGCCGCTTGCTATCACGGATTCGTTATAACGTCCACCGCGGACGAGCAAGGTATTTCCAGCAGACAATTGGTTGATGCCATGCTGCAAGGTTTTAAAGGGCTGCGATTCTGTGCCGGGGTTGTTATCGTTTCCATCCGGACTCACGTAATAGGTACTTTGTGACGGGATACTGAAATTTTTAAGCGTAATGTTATCCGCTCGAAGCGTAATATCCGGTTCGTTCAAATTGATAACAAACCCGAAAGAGAGGGAAGGGGAGCCGGGAATATTGTTTACCGAATCCAAAGGCGTATCATCCCAAATAAGGGTTCCGTTTCTAAAAACATCAACACAGCCAGCAGCAACGCGGCCGGTGTCGTAGTTCAGGCTTGCGGAGACATCATTATTGATAATTAGGCGATAGGAATCTGTGATTCCAATTCCTGAAGAGTTGGCATCGAGGTCCAGCTCATACGTCCGTTCCGTGTTAGAGGCATAATGATTCCGACCCAATACGAAATCGGCATTTCCCCCAGAGTCGGAGATAATGGTGACATCCAGTTCCACTTCAAACTGCGTTTCAGAGAATCCGGTTAGTTTATTATTGCCCAGGCCGCTTCGCCCTCCGCTGATATGTACGATTTGTGCGGAATGGTTCCCGTTCTGTTCTAGGATATTGAGTTGGGTACCTGCACCCTCAATGACATTCTGCCACTGATTTAAGCTCCCCGATTCAAAGTCATCTGAAAACAGGGGAAGGGCCGATGTATGTGCGGATGCAAAACTAGTGGCACAAACAAGTGCTAGCTTTATGAAATTCATGTGAAGTTCCTTCCTCTTTCATTGATCAGATGTCGCAGGTTCTGAAAGATGGAACGGGAAAAATGAGTCTCACAGTTATTTTTTTTTGTTTCTGTGTTTTTTCGCGATGGGTTTGACCAGAGCCTGAATTTCGGGGGGGCGCAAGGAAGCATAGTGTTCAAGCTTGATGTGAAAACGCTGTTTAATTTCGCGTTCTTTTTCGCTCATGGAGGACGGGGCAAGGGGGGACTTTTCAAGAGGATCCAGAACTTTATTGAACAGAAGTCCCGTATCATAGAGCTTGTAGGTGTTGTTGTGGACAAACTGCCGAATGTCGGAAGAGTCTGTGCGCTCCATATACCAGCAATAGCTGTGGTCTCGCGGGGTTCCCTTTATGCCGAGAATCTGAGGAAGAAAGCTGATGCCATCCAGGTTGGTTGTGACATCCTCTTTCGGTTTAACGTTCGATGCATCACAAATGGTGGTGTAGATATCGCTGAAATCCACGAGGTCATTAATCATAGAACCTGCATTGGCTTTCCCCTGCCATTTTGCGATCAGCGGAACGTGAGTGCCTGCATCAGTGGTGTATCCTTTGCCGCCCGCGATATCCTTGCCGTTGCAGCGGGTTGTGATGGTTCGGGTGGTTCCGTTGTCTCCGGTAAAGAGGATCAGGGTATTTTCCGACAGCCCAAGTTGTTCCACGGTTGCGATTAACTGACCAACCAGTTTATCCATATAGTTGATCATGTCGGAAAAGTATTTTTCGTCGTTGAGCCATGGATCGCCATTTGGATTCCAGTCGGCGGAATCGGGGGTAGGCTGGAAGGGTTTGTGTACCAAGGTCATCGGGTAGTAAAGAAGAAAAGGGTTTTCCTTGTTGCGCCGGATGAAATCGAGAGCATAGGCCTGCTGGATGTCAGGGCCGTATTGGCCCGGATACGTTTCATGTTTTCCATTGGTGACCAGGCCGGGGCTCACATAGCGTTCCTCTTTATTGTTTATTTTCCATAGGCAATATTCATCGAACCCGAATTTGGCCGGCGATTTATAATCGGAACTTAACTGCCATTTTCCGACTACGCAGGTTTTATAACCCGCATCACGGAAGGTATTGCCGAATGTGGATTCGGTATCCAGCAGTCTGGCGAAGGCGAAATAGTTTTTAACGTTGTATTTTCCGGTCATAATCTGAACCCGGGACGGGGTGCAGATGGGTTGGGCATTGGCGTTTGAAAACTGAACACCGGCTTCAGCCATTTTATTCAGTTGGGGTGTTTGATAGACTTCGCAACCATACGATTCCAGACACTCGTAGCCCAGATCGTCTGCCATAACCACAATAACATTCAATGGCTGTTCGGCTCCGTAGGCCAATATCGCAGAGGTTCCAGTGCAAATCAGTAAACGTAATTGCTTTAACATAGTTGTATGTTCTCCGGATGCAGGTGAAAAACGATTGGTTTCAATTCAAGCATTAACAACATGATGCCGCCGCATGATCTTTCTTAAACAGGAACATTTTTAAACTGTTGTTTGCTCAAGGAAATGACTCTTATTCTTTATTCAGCGTAATACCGCCGGCATCAAAATTTTGAACTATTTAAGGTTAAAGACGGTGTGTTTCCATTCATTATTTAACACCATGCGGCATCAGATTGTATAAGAACGAAACAGGAAAAGTCCGGATCCATTATGCAATAGCCCTCAGGAGATTATATTATGAAATTGAAATACAGGGTGCTGTTCACCCTGCTGGTTCCCGTATTTTCTAATGCCGTGGAAAAACCGAATATTGTAGTGCTACTGGCCGACGATGCCAGCTGGTCATCCTTTGGCTGTATGCCGGATCATTTGACGGCACATACGCCGAATATTGATAAGCTGGCGAGTGAGGGAATGCGGTTTGATCGCTTCTTTTGTGCGGCCGCCATGTGTGCTCCGACGAGGCATGAGCTTTATACGTCGCTTCATCCTGCGACAAGTGGGATGTATGACAATGGCTGCCGACCGGCGGGGAAGTATCCCAATATGGTCGATTGGCTGGAAGAGCTCGGTTACAACGTGGGCTTGACCGGAAAGCTGCATTTTAACAGTCCGACTAAATTTGAAAAGATTGAAGGGTTTCCGGAACGTGCGAATGATCGGGAATACACGTGGAGTTATGATGGACTGGAAGCCTTTATGCGTCGGTCCATGCACGAGAAAAAACCGTTCTGCGCAATGGTGTGTTCCATACATTCGCATTCGCCCTGGACGTGTGGTGACACATCGCAGTTTCCGTTGGATGAAATCAAGGTTCCGTCGCGCCTGCCAGATACACCGGCAACACGAACGGTATTAGCTGCGCAGGCGGCTGAGGTTACAGAGCTCGACCGACAGGTTGGTGAGACGTTAGCGCTGATTGATCAACTCGGTTTAAAGGACGAGACGATTTTCGTATTTCTAAGTGAGCAGGGAACGGAGATGCCGACGGGAAAATATTCCCTCTATAATTATGGAACCCGGGCGGTTGCATTGTTCCGGTGGCCAGGAAAGATTAAGGCCGGCACATCAACTGAAGCGGTTGCGATGTATGCGGATGTGGTACCCAGCCTATTGGAGCTCGTTGGCGGTTCCGTTCCTGAGCAGATTGATGGATTCAGTTTCAAGGATGTTTTGCTGTCGGAAGGAGAGGGTCAGCGTCGGTATGCAACACCTACCTATTTCGGCCATTATCAGCGTTCCATAATTGATGGACGTTTTAAGCTGATTCATCGGGAGCGGCCGATTTCGAATTACAGTCTGCCATTGATCACGGGGCCGGAGGATGATCGCCTGCATGCGAGGGCCTGGAAGGAATGGAATGTTTTGGCTGAAACTGATTCTGATATCCGAAAACAGTTGGAGCTTATAAAGCAGCCACCCGAGTGGGAATTGTATGAAATCGGTACAGACCCGTTTGAGGTAAATAATCTGGCACCAAATCCTGAATATGCGGCCGTTTTAAAACGCATGCAGGCCGCTCTTCAGGATGAAATGACGCGGTTGGGTGATTCCTATGATGCCTTTGTTCCGAAAAACCAGCGTCCGCATTTGAAGCACCGCAAGAGAAGAATTAAATAAGGACATTGTATCTTCTTCGACCTCAGGAACGCCGGAATTAAGGTTCCGACTATAAAAAAGGCCGACCCAGCTGGACGTTTAATTCCTGCTGGGCCGACCCTGAGGTATGATGATGAAAGTGTGGTTTTTTATGACCTGTTATTTAAAGAATGCCGCTGGGTATCATTGCTTAACGTTTTTTTAATTAATCAGTCGTTATTTGTTCCGCAGCGGTAAATCCATTGTCGAGCATAGCTTTCAGATCGGCCGGTCCGCCTTTTTCATTGCCGGTGAAAAGATAATAGGCCATCCCGCAGTCTGAAATGTCCGCCGCAGTGGAGGCTTCCATGCGGGAATAGACAAACTGGATAGCTGCATTAATTTCGGGGCTTTGGTTGCTGTAGTCACGCAGAAAATACCAGGTTGGCCAGTAGCTTTTCCCGTTTGCAGCCTGCCGGGTGGAAAAGCCCTTCGTGGTGCTGGTTCCGGAATTCTGGTCTGCAATTTTAGTAAAAGTTACGCCGTCTGACGTAAAATGGCGGACCATTTCGTCCCAGGTCCATCCGGTATGCTGCGTTTTTTCCCATTTGTACGGGTTATCAGCGTGCCTGTTGTTCCACTTTGAATGCGAAATCACCAAGACGTATTGAAGGGGTTCCGGATCAATCTCTCTGGCAAGTTGCAGCCCTGTTCCGATGACATGCATCGGTCCGGCCCCGATGATCGTCAGCGGGTCCGATGCGCTGGAGGCCAGAATGGCATCGCGCATACGATGATAGGCTGCTGTGGGATCGGAAACGGCGGAAATGATATTCGATGCTTCAAAGCCGAACAGCTTTCCACATTCCTCGGCACTGAGTTGCATGGCTTTATCTCCGACGCTGCTGGAGCCCCATATATGGTCGCTGTGGGTATACACAGCCAACTTGTTCTGAGCATTCTGTGAAGCGATAATCATCAGGGTTGCTGCGGTGGCTCCCCAGTCATCTTTGTCATGCTCATTCCCGTCCGAACTGCAGGCAATGCGTCCGGACGAAAACGGAATAGTTTGTCCGAATGCGGTAACGGTCGACACGATGCCGGCTAGAAACAGGCTTGCTGTAGGTTTATTCATGGTTGTTTCCTGTATCGGGTTCTGTTCGAGGATCTTTTTTCTCCGAGGAGAAAAGTAAAAACCCGCGGATGCTTAAAGCATCCGCGGGACCCTTTTTTACGAGGGATGATGATGAAATCTAAATTATAAACCGGCGGCGAACAAAAAAGATACCAGCGCCGGCGGCGGCGATAAGTCCCAGTGAGGCCGGTTCCGGAATGGTGATGGAAAGGTTGTCGAATTCAGCTTTAACTGAGCTTCCGCTCAAGGCACTTACCTGAAACCCCAAGGCAATGACGCCTGTCCCTGAATAATCGAATTGAACGGATTGGGAGGCTCCATTCTCCAGAAGATCTCCTGTTGAGGCAATCAGGCTGGCCGTGGCTGTACCCTCATAATTTTTGAATTCTAAATCGGCTGCGGATCCCTGGGTTGTATTAAAATGAATCCCGGAATCTGTGCTGTTATATCCGTTCCCTTCAAATACGAGGATTTTGACCCGATTACTTAAACTGTTGAAGGTTGTCAGGTTAACATCATAGTTCAGGGTATAGGTTCCTGCCCCGTGGGTGAAGACACTGGCGGCGAGCACAATGCCTGCTCCACGAGTGTTATTGGCGGTACTGACAGTCGCATTTTGATTGTTGAATTTCAGGTTGTTTGATGTGCGAGCGATCCATACTCCCGGTTCAAAGCCGGTTGTTGCGGAACTGCCACCAAGATAGTGTTCGGTAATTGCGGTAGTGGTCACAATATTGGCCGGTTCCGAATCGAAGTTTTCACTCCATACCGTTAGGTCTGCCATCACGCTAACGGTTAGACCAGCGCCTGCAATAGCCATTATGAGTTTCGTGTTGATCATTTTTCCTCCATTTTTCTCTGTTTTTTCGAACAGAAAGTGGATGCCGCTTAAAGCACATGGGTGAACAGATTTTTTCTTTTTATTTGGGAGGGGACCTGAGGTCCTGCATAAAGAATGAATGCCGTTTTTTTAATTTATCGTTGTATTCTGAATGCTCGATGAGCCCCTGTTGCCAAAAGGGAGGCATTTTTTCTATACGCAATTCATAGATCTCCATTTGTTGGATGCCGGTGGGAATTCCCTGAAAAATTTACTGCCGCATTGCCCGCCCCGACGGTGCAACAAATGTGAGTAGGCGAAGTCCTGCAATTTGAAAAACTGTTTCACTCATCACTCTATCCTCTGGATCTTGCGTACGTTTCAGGGACGATAATGTATCAATAGCATTGAAGTCGGAGAGGCGAATGAATAATTGAGATTCTATGGGCGAGCGGCCTCCGGCCCCGCGTGCAAAATGGCTGCCATTTTGTTTACCACATCGTTGTATTCGGGATGGGCTGCCAGATTGGCAGTGGCGATATCGGATGTTGAATGGTCGTATAATTCGCGTGCGAGAACTTCTCCTTTTTTATTTCGCCATTCCGTGTAGCGCCATTTTCCCGAACGGATGGTATAGCCCATGCCTCCGCCGCGCGGGTATTGACTGAATGCCGCTTTTTTCCAGGGTTTGGACGGATCGGTGAAAAGGGGAACCGAACTGATGCCTTCGCAATGTTCCGGCACACCGATGCCACAGGCGTCGGCCAGAGTAGGGAAGAGGTCCACATATTCGACAAGTGCTTTGGTTCGCTGTCCTTTTGCAATTCCGGGTCCGCTGTAAATGAGCGGAATGTGGGTATCGAGCTCAAAGTTCGTGTGCTTGTTCCAGCATCCATAGTCGCCGAGTTTCCATCCGTGATCGCCTAGAAGAACAATCAGGGTGTCCTCGCGGAGTCCTTGTTTATCCAATTCATCGAGAACCCGACCGAGTTGGGCATCAATGTAGGAAACGCAGGCATGGTAGGCGTGGATGAGGGTGCGGGTTTGTTCATCCGAACAGAAGCCGTCTTGCGGCATGCCGTAGTAGGAACGTAGTTCGCCCCATGTGGTAAAGGCCTGGTCCGGCGCATTTTCCGGGTGTTTTCTGGAGGGGATCTGAATATCGGACGGGTTGTACATATCCCAATATTTTTTCGGAGCAACAAAGGGCAGATGCGGCTTCTTGAATCCGACACCAAGAAAGAACGGTTGATCGCCTCGGTTACGGAGCTCTTCAATGGCTCGGTCGGCTACAAGCCCATCCGAATAGGTGTTATCAGAAACATCGGCTGATTCGTAGGGAGGGCCCTGGGTGTAGAGCCTTAACGGTTTGCCTTTCAGGCCTTTTGCGGCAGCTTCTTTTCTTCGTTTTTCAATCAATGCAACATTTTCGGGGCTGGCATATTTTTCTAAATCGCAGTGGTCCAGTACATCCCAGTAGTCCTTGTCGTCCTTGGCATGATGATAGATTTTACCCAGCGAGATGGTTTTGTATCCATTTTCGTGGAAGTGCTGGGGCAGGGTAAGCTGGTCCGGCAACGTTTTGTCGAGCGACTGTTGCAGGGTGTAGACTTTGGTTGTATCGGGACGGAGCCCCGTGAGGATACTGATTCTGGACGGTCCGCAAATCGCCTGCTGACAATAGGCTCGTTCAAATAAAATACCGCTCTCTGCCAATTTATCAATATTGGGGGTCTTCATTTGGTCGGCACCGTAACAACCCAATTCGATACGCAGATCATCGACTGCTACAAAGAGGACGTTTTTCGGTTTCGCTGCCGCAACAACGGTACACGAAATAGATAATAAGATGGCGGTCATTAAGTTTTTCAAATTTTTCCGGCGAGGATCATTTTTCATTAACAGTTTTCCGTTTTGGATTCTATTGATTGATACTTCGGGATATTTCTGACCACTTACGGCCACACCCAACATAAACCAGATGCCGCCGGATTCTTGGTGTTAACAGAAAGAAGGGTTTAATTCTCATGGCATTCGATACGTGGCTGGATAGAGAAAGGCCTTGGAGGACGCAGTGCCGATCCAGTCACCCCGACCATATTTACAGGTTTTGAACCTGTCCGCCGGAGTTCCCGAGCCGATGGAAAAAGGCGAGATAGCTCAGTCGGTAGAGCAGCGGATTGAAAATCCGCGTGTCCCCAGTTCGATTCTGGGTCTCGCCACCACTCTGAAACCCTTGTCACGTTGTGATGAGGGTTTTTTTGTATCAGATGGTTTATTGAAGAGGTTGCCAAGGTGCGGCTTCATGGGTATAACTTTCCGCTCTTCACTGCCCGGATGGTGAAATTGGTAGACACAAGGGACTTAAACTCCCTCGGCTATTGCAGCTGTGCCGGTTCGAGTCCGGCTCCGGGCACCACTTTAAATCCCGTTGTTTTGATGAACAGCGGGATTTTTTGTTTCCGGATCGGTGGGCGTATCGCCTTGTTTCGGGCTTTTTTTTTAGATTTCGGAAACGAAG
The DNA here is from genome assembly GCF_034531395.1 of Pontiella agarivorans. Lineage (NCBI taxonomy): Bacteria > Pseudomonadati > Kiritimatiellota > Kiritimatiellia > Kiritimatiellales > Pontiellaceae > Pontiella > Pontiella agarivorans. Next base: position 862,764 of record NZ_JARVCO010000010.1, read on the forward strand.
TGGTTTCGGTTTTGCGGACCGGATTTGCCGTTGAAAGGCGGGGTGGGCTAAACGCCTATTAAAATATAACAATTCTTAAAGAAGAGTTTTCTGTATTGTGCGGGGTTAATCCGCGCTATTATTCTTGGCAGACAGCGGTCATAACTCCGGAGGATTCGCAATGAAGGTATATTCCATTTTTCGTTTAGCCGAGGCGTTATCGGTTTTCGTTTTAGTATTCGGGGTGGCTTTAAGCGGCTGGTCCAACCCTTATGCCGAGTCGGTGGTGGACAGTTACATTCTGGACGGGAACGCCGGAAATTCAAAAACGAATCCGGCGGTTGCACTCGGTGCTCCGGATGATGTGAATGTGTCGATGGGCGGTCCGGGGGCATGGATGATTCTGGATATGGGGAGCGCGGATCCGGTTGTGGATGGTCCGGGGGCCGATTTGGAGATCCGCGAAATCGGCGCGGCGTTTGGGGGAAAGGATGAAAGTTACGATGTGTATATCTCGAATTCCACGAACCTTGAAAGTTTTGTGCATCTCGGAACCGGGCGGGCGATCAGTCTGTTTGATATTTCGAGTTCGGGGCTGACCGATGCCCGTTATGTGCGGATCGTGGATCTCGCCACGGAAACACTGGATACACAAACGCCGGGTTCAGATATTGATGCCTTGACGTCGATGCACAGCACCGGACTGCCGACGGGGACCGGTGTGCTGAATGCGGAGCTGACATGCCAGGGCATTCTGCTTTCGTGGGAGCCGGTGGAGGGGGCGGATGCATATTATATCCGTCGGAGTTTTAACGGTATCAGTTATCCGAGTACGCCGGACACGGAAGTGGATGCGTCGGCGACGGGATATCATGATCTCGCACTGCCGGATGTGACCAATCTCTGGTATGCGCTGACGGCACTGAGTAATGGGGTCGAAAGTGCAGCGGCGGTTGCTGAAATTCCGTATTTCCATTTTTCCGGGCCTTCGGGTCCTTATCATCTGGGGGATAATACGGCGATGGATTGGGATGTGCCGGATCCCACCAATGTCATTACGTTTTCATTCAGTCTGAGTGATGTTCCAAAGGGGCCGATAGTGAAACTGAACTTTGATCTGTTGGATGTGGATTACAGTTATAACTATATATTTGTGAACGGGGTCAATGTCGGGGGACTGCCGACGCAGTCGGGAGAATTCTGGGGCTCGGAATCCATGCTGATTGAATCCGGAATTCTGAAATCCGGAACAAATGCTGTGGAGATTCAGGCGCGAACCAGCGGCGGCGCTCTGTCGGGAAGTCTTGATGATTTTATGATCCGCAATGTGCAGTTCCATGTTTTCGGAACAACCAATGCGGTGGCGCTGCCGTGGGTGGTCGGCTATTCCCCGACGTTGACGCCGGCCAGCTGGGAGTCGATTTCGGAGCCGATCCGCTGGTCGCCGAATGCCACCAATGAAACGGGCTTTTTCCGGTTGCAGTTGCCGGATTAATAAAAAAGCGCCCGGTTCGGGGCGCTTTGCAGACGGTGATGAAAATTTCCGGTTTAGATAATAATATCGTTTTTTCCGCCGCGCAGTTCGTCGGGTGTAACAATTTTATTGGCCTGTTCCTGCTGCATTTTGATCATATCATCCTGCAGTTTCTGGATGGCTGCATTAATTGCTTCCGGGAATTTCTCCACAGCTTCTTCCAGACTGGCGGCTTCGATTTCGCCGGAAATCGGAAGGGCACCACCGGGGGTCATGATGTTGGTGGTGGCCGACCAGGAAGCCTGACGGTTTTCATCTTCGGTACCGTCGATTTTGATTGGGGTCAGTTTGCGGATGCTTCCGACGGCGAGGTCGGTGAAGTTTTCTTCTTTCCAGAGGTTGGAACCGTCGATCTGCATATTTTCGAGTGATTGTTCTTCAGCCATGGCTACCTTTCATCACGGGGATATAAACTCCCGCTGTTGTTATTAAAATCAAAGCGCGGACTTTGTCCGGTTTTCGCTTTCAGGGCAAGGTGAAACAGCTGAAAGAGAATGAGGGGCGCGCTGTGCGGGATCCGCATCGGTTTTTGCAGGATTCGCATTGCGAAAGAGGGTGCGGGCAGCGTCTGTTCTGCAATACCCTTTGAATCAGAGAGGCGGGCAATGAATATGATGAGTAAGATACTTTGTTTGGTGGTAGCGGTTTCTCCGGTTTTGTGTCCGGCGATCCACAGTATTGAAACCGGTCAGACGATCATGAAAGTACGGTCGGCGACGGCGGTAAACGGATCCTTTATTGTGGGCAGCAGTTATGAAGGAGATCTGCTGGCCTATACCTACGATGGTTCCAGACTTTGGAAAACAGCGCTTTCCGGCGGGATTATGAATAACGACCTGTGGTGTTCTGATTTGGATGGTGACGGCATTGATGAGGTGCTGGCGGCCAGTTCCGACGGATCGGTTTACTGTGTGAATTATAAGGGAGCTTTGCTGTGGCGGTTTCAGCCGAATGAGGTGCCGATGATTTCGGTTTGTACGGTTCGTGATTCCTCGGGTGCTGTTTATGTGGCCTGCGGGGGAAATGATAAAAATTTTTATTGGCTCTCCGCAGAAGGGGAGCTGCTGAAAACGGTGCCGTCGGCTGGATATGATTCGGTGATTACGCCGAATAAAAAGTGGATTGATGACGGCACGCTCGAAAAGAATGTGCATGTTGTGAATTTCCTGCGCCCGGTTCGGCAGGCGGATGGTTCTGAAGTTCTGCTGTTGAATGCAGTGCTGACCAATGCGGATCAGAATTCGATGCTTTTCCGGTTTCGGCCTCTGGAAGTGCGGCCTTTCAAGGCGCGTAAGCTGGGGTATGGATACGGCCCCGTTGGTGATTTGCGGGTGAATGGCCGGGTGCTTTTGGGAGGGACGTCGGGGATGAATAAGACCCTTGATTTCTTTCGTTATGATCTGGACGCTGAGAAAGCTGAAAAACTGAATCTTCCGTCTACGAAAAAAAAGCCGGGTTTTGGCTATCGTGTGGTTCAGGTTGTTCCGCTTTCGAAGGAACACGGATTTGAATATCTTGTCAAGATTGGATCGGAGATGCTGCTGGTGCCGGATTCAATGGATGTGAACAGCGCGGAACAGATTCGTTGCAAATATTCATTCAATGATATGTGGAAGGATTCGGTATCCGGAAAACTGCTGTTGGCCAGTGCTCAGAGCGGAGGAAGCTGTATTCATGTTGTCGATCTGACTTCCAGGGATTGGAAGTCGGCGTATGAGCAGCTTGATCCGCCGGGAACGATTCAGGCGGTTCTCGACAATACTGCTGTGCTGAAAAAACAGCTGTCCGCGTTTAAAAAACCAAGTTGGGAGCGCGATGTCGTTACAGCCTATCTGATGTCGCCTCCGAAGCCCTCGGCGAAGACTAAAGCATTCCAGGAAAAGTATAGTAATCCGAAGTTTCTCGGCTATGTGTTTATGAAGGGGGCGGAGGACTGGGATCGTTCCGGATTGGGATGTGCGGCCTTTGAGCAGGCGCGCGACGGCCGCAAATCCTATACCCTTTCACAGGATGAAATTATCAAAAAAGCCGGGCAGGGGATGAATGAAAACGGCCTTTGCATGTGGGGCGGACACGGGGTTGATCCGTTTTATTACAATCCGGAAACCCTCTGGAAAATCATGAAGGGGACCCGCGGGAAAAAGTCCGTATTCATCTGGCCGGAACTGACGATTCTGCATAAGAAGGAATTCCCGTTTGCAGTGGAGCACCTTTTTGCTCCCTTTGCCGAGAATGCCCGGAAATATAACTCCTCTTTATATATTCGCAGTAAGCATAACTTCTGGCTGGGAAATATTTATCTGCCGGAATGGTCGCGTTTTCTTTCCGGGGAGTTTGCCGATGTGGCTGTTCCGTCTATGGAGGAGACGCAGGATCAGGCGCAGGACCTCAGTCTGGCCGGGCGTCTGGGTTTGTGGAGCAGCGGCGTATTTGATGACTGGGGAACGCGCTGTGCGCGGGATAATCCGAGTTTCACGAGGAACCGGCAGTTTTCGCATCAGGAGCTGCCGAACCATTTTCTGCGCAATGCGGTGTATCATATTGCCTATGGTGCAACGTACATTAATAACTTTACGGTGAGTTCGGCGTATTCCGATTATATGCATGTTTTGTGGGAGCTGATCGGAAGCGGAGCACTTTATATTCCGAAAAGGGAAGAGATCGTCAGTTTTAATCCGGTGCATTTAAGCATGACGTCGCCGGATGAGCGCTATATGCGGGAGGCCCATACAACGACGACGAGTATCCGTTATGATGAACGGTTTCATCCGGAAAATCCGTATGTTTTCGGTCGGCTGGACGGTGCGTGGTCGGGGGCGCGGGTCACGGACTGGGATTTTTCAAATTATGCCGCCGGCGTGAAGGATCGTCGTCAGAATTTCCTGGCCCCGTATCCAAACGGAATGGTGCTGATTACGCCGCCGCAGAAAGGCGTTTTTTCGGATCCGGATGCCCCGCGCGGTAAACTGGCAGACCATCTCCATCCCATGTATGAAAACCTGCTGGAGGAATATGTCACCAATGGGCGGAACTATTTTTCCAGCGATGGGAAAGAGACCTTTTCTGCAGATCATTATGCTGAAACGGTAAAGACGCAGATTGAGGCCGGAGCGGAAAAAATGCCGCTGACGGTATCCGGCGATGTGGCCTGGGTGGTTGCGCAGACTGCGCCGAATCATCTGCGCCTGACGCTGATTGATGGCGGTTATCTGAATCCTTCCGAAAAGACCGCCCATCTGAAATTCCATACGGTGAGCCCGCTGAAGATTACCGACCTGCTCAGCGGTGAAACCTTTACTCCGGAAAAGGTGACGGAAATTGATGTGCCCTGCGGCCTTTTCCGTTTTATCGATATCGAACTCGGTGAATCGTTATAAAGAAAAACCCGCGCCGGAAAACCGGTGCGGGTTGAAAATGGTGCGCCCAACAGGAGTCGAACCTGTATCTATGGCTTCGGAGGCCACTATTCTATCCATTGAACTATGGGCGCACGAAAAGCAGGGTTTATAGGGGGAATCCGATAAAGCCGCAATACTAATTTATCCACAGATTGCACCGAAGACGGAATTGTTTAAATGAATCCGTAAATTTCGGTGAAATCTGCGGAGTTGAATTAGCTGTGTTTGGCTTCGAATTCTTTCATGAAGGCGACGAGCGCATCAACGCCTTCGGTCGGGAAGGCATTATAGATGGAAGCGCGGATGCCGCCAACGGAGCGGTGGCCTTTGAGCGTCTTCAGGTTTTTCTCGGCGGCTTCTTTGATGAACTGCGCTTCGAGTTCTTCGGTCGGCAGGCGCCAGGTGACGTTCATGGTGGACCGGAACTCCTTCACAGCAGTGCCTTTGTAGAAGTCGGAGCTGTCAAACAGATCGTACAGTTTGGCGGCTTTGGCTTCATTGATCTTCTGCATACCTTCAAGTCCGCCGTTGGCTTTCAGCCAGCGGGTAACGAGGCAGAGGATATAGACCGGGAAGGTCGGCACGGTGTTATAAAGCGAATTGTTTTCGATGTGCGTTTTGTAGCGCATGATGGTCGGAACGGTTTCCGGACATTTTTCAGCGAGTTCGTCTTTGATAATCACGAGAGTGATACCGGCCGGTGCCAGATTTTTCTGCGAGCCGGCATAGATCAGGCCGAATTTGGAAACGTCAAGCGGTCGGCTGAGGATGTCGGAGGACATATCGGCGATCAGGCAATCGTGTTCGGGGAACTCTTTCCACTGGGCGCCGGAGATGGTTTCGTTGGAGGTGATGTGCAGATAGGCCGCGCCGTCGGTCAGCTTCAGTTCATCGGCGGTCGGAACACGGGTGGGAATCTCTTTTCCGCAGTCCGCCGCGATGTTGACCTTGCCGAGCATCTTGGCTTCTTTGATCGCCTTGGCGGCCCAGGCACCGGAGTTGGTGTAGTCGGCGGTTTCACCTTCGCCGAGCAGATTCATCGGGATCAGCGGGAACTGGGTGGAGGCGCCGCCGGTCATGAAGAGTACGCTGTAGCCTTCGGGAATGTTGAGCAGTTCCTTGATGTTGGCGATGCATTCATCGTGGATGGCGGAGTATTCTTTGCCGCGGTGGCTCATTTCCATGATGGACATGCCGGTGCCCTGGTAATCAACCAGTTCGGCGGCGGCTTCTTTGAGTACTTCTTCCGGCAGAATGGCCGGTCCGGCAGAAAAGTTATATGCTCTCATTTTGTTAAGATTCCTCGGGGTTGAAATTTGCGAAAGCAGGAAACTAGCAATTCACGAATCTGAGCTCCAACTCAAAAACCGGTATAAATCCATCGAAATAACCGTCATTCGAGGTGCGTTCAGGTGAGGTATTGTTCGGCGAGCTCATCATAGCGCTGAATGGCACGCATGACATATTGCCGTTTTTCCGCAAAAGGGCGGGGGAAAAAGGAGCGTTTGAAGCCGGCGAGAACGAGGTCGCGGAACTGGCTGTCGGTCAGATCGATCTGGGTGGTGCAGAGCAGCAGTTCGTTGGTGACGGAGGTATGGGAAACCAGGCGGTTGTCGGTATTGATGGTGACGGACAGGCCGTTGTCGACCATCTGCTGAAGCGGGTGGTTTTCCATGGATTTGATCTCGGGAATGGTCTGAAGATTGGAGGTGGGGCACACTTCGATCATGATGCGCTGATTGGCGATGTATTCGGCGAGCTGCTCGATATACGTTTTTTTATCCTTAATGGATTTCAGTTTTATGGCTTCCTCGCTGAACAGGAAGGTGCCGTGGCCGATGCGGTTGGCGTGGCATTCGGTGATGGCCTGGAAAATGGATTCCGGGCCGTAGGCCTCGCCGGCGTGAACGGTTTTACGCAGGAAATGTTTGTGGGCATAATCGAAGGCTTCGAGATGGTGGGCGGCCGGATAGCCGGCTTCTTCGCCGGCGAGGTCGAACCCGACAATCGGGAGGCCTTTGTCCCGCAGCCTTACGGCTTCTTTAACCAGACCGAGAGAGGCGCGGGCGAAGATGTAGCGCGGTCCGGAATTTCCGGCGCGGGCAAAGAGCCGGGCATAGTAGGGTGACATGTGGCGGTTGAAGCGGCGCATGGCGCAGAGAATAATGCCGTATTCAAAGGGCAGGTCGTTTTCGGCCATGGAGGCATTAAGGTGTTTTTTCGCCTTTTCCAATCCCTGGAAAACAGCGAGAACGACGGGCTCAATTTCGTGGGAGCGGGAAATGTGCAGCTGCGGGGCGAAGCGGATTTCGATGTAACGCACCCCTTCTTCGAAGGCATCTTCGGCCAGTTCGAACGCGGCGCGTTCGAGATGTTCCGGAGTTTGAAGCACGGCGACCGTGAAGGCAAAGCCGGTGAGGTATTCGCCGAGATTTTCATAGCGTGGTTTGAAAACGAGTTTATTCAGGCCGGCTTCGGTGCTGGAGGGCAGTTTAACTTTATCGGCTTTGGCCATTTCGATGAGTGTGGGCAGCCGCAGTGAGCCGTCGAGGTGCAGATGAAGGTCGGTCTTCGGAATTTTGCGGATGAATTGTTCGGAGATCTTTGTCATGTTGTGCTCAGCTTTTGAAGGAGATTAACCCCGAAATACATGAAGTACACGAAAAAAGGGTGCCCGGGTTGGCTGGAGTGGGCGGGGGAGAAAATTATGTTGATTTTTGAATCACAGAGTCTGGATGTTCATCGCAATCTGGCGATGGAGGAGTATCTGATGGACCGGGTGCAGAATTGTGGTCCGATTCTTTATCTGTGGCGCAGTGCATGCGCTGTGGTGATGGGTAAAAATCAGAATCCATGGCAGGAGTGTCGGCTGGATCTGATGGCAAAAGAGAGTGTGCCGCTGGCGCGCCGGATTTCGGGGGGCGGCACGGTGTATCATGATGCCGGAAATCTTAACTATTGTATAATCACGGGCCGTGAGGAGTATGTTGAAAACGCGGCCTATCAATTGGTTTTCCAGACCTTGGAAAAATTCGGCATCCGGGCGGAGAAAACGGGTAAAAGCAATCTGAGTGTGGATGGCGTTAAATTTTCGGGGAATGCTTTTGCGTTCCGCAAAGGCCGGGTGATGCATCACGGCACCTTGCTTCTGAAAACGGATCTGGAGCGGCTGAACCGCTATCTGGGGTCGATGTTGAAGGGCATTGAGACGCATGCGATTGCCTCGGAACCGGCGAAGGTCATGAATCTCGGGATTGAGCGGCAGCTGCTGGCTGAGGCATTGAAAAAGGAATTTCGGAAAAATTATGCCGACGGCCGGGAGTTCCAATGGCTGGAAGCCGATTTTGATGCCGCGGTCCTCCAGGAGATCGAGGCACGGCAGTTTTCCGATGACTGGAAATTCGGGGCCACGCCGGCTTTCACGCTTGAACGGAACGGGCTGCTATATCGCATCCGGAAGGGCGAGGTTCAAAACGGTGAATTTGCAGGGAAAATGTTTGCAAGTGTGGCGAATTCGTTTGTTTGCTGAATTGACTATGGGAATTTTTAAATCTAGATTTTAAGCATAAACCTACCATTGGAGGATGTAATGAAGTTGTTGGCGAAAGTTTTCTGTTCTGTGGCGTTGGTCTCTCTGTTTGCCGGCTGTGCAAGCAATGACAGTGTGTATATCCCGAAAGTGCCGACGGGGGTCAAGCAGGCATTGATGGACTACGAAAAACTTCCGGATAATAAAGTGTTCATTCTTGCGGTCGATCCGGGGGGCGATTTTGCTTATGCGTTTGAAGGCGGGCAGGCAACACTGAAAGATGCAGCAAAGGTGGCGGTTGAAAAAGTGGAGGCTGCCTGCGAGGCGAATAATGTTCTTTCGCGGCCGTATGTATATGCCCTGAACGACAAAGTGGTCTGGGCGGACACGATTGCCGCGGCAGGCAAGGCTCCGGCTGAAAAAACAGAAAAAGCTGCTTCCGGGCAGGATGCCTCGGATGACAATGCAGAAGCTGAAAACATGTAATAATGTTTGAAGCGAAAGCAACTATTAAAAATGAGGCCGGCATCCACTGCCGGCCTTCTGCTATCCTGATTAAGGAAGGATCGGCCTATCCCGGAGAGATTCTGGTGACTGCGCCGACCGGGAGTTGCGATCTCACTTCGGCGCTTGAGTGTATTATGCTTGGCCTGGAGCAGGGGACGGAAATTACGATTCAGGTTACGGGCCCTGATGAAGAGGCGTATGCCCATAAGCTGGTTGAGCTTTTTGAAACCCATTTTGATTTCCCCCCGCAATGAATCTTTTCGTATGAAAAGCGTACATTGAAAAGGGAAGAAATAAGCGAGGAGGCGGGCGGCCGATCGCCCTGCTCTCCGGATCGTTTCGGGGTTCTCTGCCGATTTTTCCAGCCGAGTGAGCAGATAAATCCTCTTCTGCCGGGGTTGACCCCGAATCTGTTACTGGTATAGTTCCCGCGAATTTTTGCCAAATCATTGGCTTCTAAAGAATAATCATATCTAAAAACCAGGAAGGAAATATCATGTCAGCTAAGGTTCTTGATGCTGTAAAACCGGGTGTTCTCTTTGGAGACGACGTCGCTAAAGTTTTCGAAATTGCAAAGGCCAATAAATTCGCTCTTCCGGCCGTAAACGTTGTGGGTTCAGATTCCATCAACGGAGTTTTGGAAGCGGCCGCAGCCGTCAACTCTCCGGTCATTATTCAGTTTTCCAACGGCGGTGCAGCATTCACGGCCGGTAAAGGACTGAAACTCGAAGGTCAGGATGCACAGATTCTCGGTGCGATTGCCGGGGCAAATCATGTACACGCCATGGCAGAAGCTTATGGGGTTCCGGTTATTCTTCACACCGACCACGCCGCTAAGAAACTGCTACCGTGGATCGACGGTCTGCTCGACGCCGGTGAGAAGAAATTTGCTGAAGAAGGGCGTCCGCTCTTCTCCTCCCACATGCTCGACCTCTCCGAAGAAACCCTCGAAGAAAACATCGAGATCTCCGCGAAGTATCTCGAGCGCATGTCTAAAATCGGCATGACCCTCGAAATCGAACTCGGTTGCACCGGCGGTGAAGAAGACGGCGTCGATAACTCCGATATGGATGAGTCCAAGCTCTACACTCAGCCGGAAGACGTTGCCTACGCATATGAAAAACTGAACGCCATCAGCCCGAACTTCACGGTTGCGGCTTCTTTCGGTAACGTGCACGGCGTTTACAAACCGGGTAATGTAAAACTGACCCCGACCATCCTGCGTGATTCCCAGGCTTATGTTGCTGAAAAATTCGGCACGGATTCCGCTCAGCCGCTGAACTTTGTGTTCCACGGCGGATCCGGATCCTCCCCGGCGGAAATCGAAGAGTCTATCGGTTACGGTGTAATCAAAATGAACATCGACACCGACACACAGTGGGCCACCTGGGAAGGTGTATTGAATTTCTATAAGGAAAATGAAGGCTACCTGCAGGGTCAGCTCGGCAATCCGGAAGGCGCCGACAAGCCGAACAAGAAATTCTACGATCCGCGCGTCTGGCTGCGTAAAGGCCAGGAAGGCATGATCAACCGCGTGAAACAGGCCTTTGCCGACCTCAACGCCGTTGGCGTAAACTAAGTTTCCAACCATTGGAAACGGCGAAGCCACCCGAATCGGGTGGCTTTTTTTATGTGGTAAATGAACGGTTGGGTGGTTACTCTGTCATACAGTACGTATGCAGTATAAAACTGTGATCTGTAATCTAAACATCCCCCGGAGGGCAGTATGAAGAAGTGGTTGATATTGGTGGCGGCGGTCGCCTTGAGTGCAGGAGCGTTTGCAGCGGAAGGCTGGTTGACGGATTTCGAAAAGGCTAAAGCACAGGCTAAGCAAGAGAATAAACATATCCTGATTGATTTCAGCGGTTCTGACTGGTGCGGCTGGTGCATCAAGCTGGATAAGGAAGTCTTTCAGAAAGAGGAATTCAAAGCCTATGCTGAAGACAATCTGGTGCTGATGCTGGCGGATTTCCCGAGCGACAAATCAAAAGTCAGTGCGGAAACCATGAAGCAGAATGAAAAGCTGGCGAAAGAGTTCGGCGTACGCGGTTTCCCGACGGTATTCGTTCTGGCCCCCGACGGCAGCACGGTTGGAAAAACCGGTTACCAGGCTGGCGGTCCGGAAGAATATGTGAAACATCTGAAGAGCATCATCGCCGAGAAAAAATAATTTGCACCAATCCAGTGCTGAGTATACGAGCCGTTCCGGATATCCGGAACGGCTCTTCTGTTATCCGAATCCCATATTTGCCGATATTTCGGAGGCTGCCGCTTTGATTTTTTGCGACATGCCTCTGATTTTTGCTTTGGTGAAGGTGCTGACCGAGGCGGTGATGCCTGCGGCGGCGATGGTTTTTCCGAAGGCATTGATGACCGGTGCCGCGATGCAGCGGACGCCGGGGACATATTCTTCTTCATCCATGGCGTATCCGAGCTTGCGGGTTTGTTCAATATCGGCGAGCACCATGGCTTCGGTTGAATTGGTCTGTGCGGTATAGGCGGTAAGGTTCAGCGTCCGGATGAATCGGGATGGTTCCGGAATCTGAAAGGCGAGAAAAATTTTACCGGTGGATGAACTGTGGAGGTCAACCAGCGTTCCGGGGCGTGCGGCGATACGGACGGGGTGCGGGCTGTCAGCGACTTCCACCAGCATGGATTTATCGCCATTCAATACTGCGAGGTGGCAGGATTCGCCGGTCTCTTCGGCCAGTTTGCGCAGTACCGGCCGGGCGAATCCGCGGATGTCCAGATTGTCGAGCGCTTTGACGCCGACCTGTACCAGTGTCGGACCCAGTGTGAGCGTTCCGTTATCGGTTTCTGCCAGAAAACCGTCCTCTAAAAGAGTCTGGGTAATTCGCAGGGCGGTGGTGCGCGGAATCTCCAAAGACTGGGAAATTTCTTTCAACGCAATACCGCCGGGGTGATCGGCAATTTGTTTCATAACCTCGCAGGCTTTCCCGAGGTTGGGGATATGATATTTATTCATGAACTCATTTGTTCATATATGAAAATAATGATCAATTCTAAATCCCTTTTTACCCGGTGCGGCCTACTTGTGAATGTGCGGCGTTAAAAATAGAGCGGGTTATCGACGCCGCAGCGCAGAGCGATTTCTTTTACGGAAAGGTTGGAACGGGGCAGGAGCACCAGAGCCAGCTGCATACACATCAGGGTTCCTGCATATACCGGGGCATAGCCGACGGAGCGGCTGAACCGATTATCTTTGAAATTAACAAAACGTTAGCGCGAACAACGCATCAATCGGAAGCGTGCGCATAGGACATGCCCGCGAACATAACCTGCGCAAAAAAACGAAGCTAACGGTAAACGAACAGGAAGTCGAATTTCCGGATGATTGGATCGAATATGATCAGGCCAACAGACAGAACGGTTTCTTCGGTTTCATCACAGTTCCGCTGTCCACCGGAATTATGCGGGAGAACAACGAAGTCAAGCGGTCGGGTTTCCCGCTAAAGCGATCCAATGGATTCAATTTGAAATCATCCATATCAAAAGCGCAGCAGATATATTGGCTTTTCTGAGAGGGCAGTTTTTGAGGTTCAATCGGAGGAATAAACCGTATTTCAGAAACGTGGTGTTCATATTTGAACGGTTTGATATTTTCTGAATCTCTGAAATCGCTCTGGACTGGAAGGAGAGTAATTATGACGGACTGGAGGTATTGATGACCAAACGAGTTGCATTCCTATTGGCCGGAACGGCCTTTGTATCGACGGTTTTTTCCGGTTTAACGGAAATGGTGGAGCCGATTGACTGGAGCCGGTTTCCGGCGGTAAACCATTCGGATTCTGAATTTGAACGGGGTTCAAAGCTGCTTTCAAATGCTGCCCGCCATTCGCTGCAGTGGGCAGAGGCGTTTTATGAGACGGGAGAATCGGGAGACCGCTACCTCATAAAAAACAAAAACGTGGAGTGGACTATTCGTCCGGCAACCAGTGCGGCGCTGGGCCTGGCGATTGCTCTGAAAACCGGTGTGGCTCCCGAATCTATAGGGTTTTCCAAAGAGGAGATCACCGCACGAACGCTGAAGTTGATCAAAGGAGCCGCCTCCATTCATAAGGCGAACGGCGGAAAGTGGGGCGATCACTGGCAGTCATCGCTTTGGGCTGCGCAAGTGGGGCGTGCGGCCTGGATGCTGTGGGATGAGCTGGACGATGAAACGCGAGAAATGGTCGCGGAATTAGTCGTTTATGAAGCGAACCGTAACTATAAGGTTCGCTACTGGAATGGAAAAGGCGGCGATTCGAAAGCCGAAGAAAATTCGTGGGATTCGATGATTCTTCAGGTGGCTGTTGCGATGATGCCGAACCATCCGGATGCGGGGGAGTGGAAAAGAAAATGCAGTGCACTGCTGGTTGGTTCCTACTGTCGTCCGTCCGATATGGAGCGGACGGATTTTACGGTCGATGGAAAAACGCCGGCAGAATGGCTGGATGGATATAATATCCGTGAAGACGGCATTGTGATCAACCATCACCTGATTCACAACGACTACATGGCCTCTATTGCCCATCTTCAAATGCAGGGGTTTATGGTTTTCCCGCTGGTCGGACTGCCGGTTCCGGAATCAGTCGATTTTAATTTTGACGTTGTCTACCGCACACTGGCGACAAAAGAATTTGTGTCGCCGCCGTTCAAAGAGCCCGGCGGATCGATGTTTATTCCGGGAAGTCCGGAGCAGTATTATCCGAAGGGTACGGACTGGTCGAAATACCGCTATGCCTGTTTTTACGGTATGGATACGCTGTACGATGTGCTCGGTTACGAAGCGGGCCTTGGGGAAAAGGCTTCGGAGTGGCGGAGACTGCGGGCGGAGCGCATGCTGAAAATGCAGGCACGCCATGAAGACGGGCGTCTGTATGCGCCGGGGGAATATGACACCTACAAAGGGGTTGAACAGATGGTGTTCTGGATGATGGCGGATGCGCATCTGCTCCAGTGGCTTGCCGATTGCGGTGTATCCTTTGAACAGAAAAACTGGCTGGAGGAATAGGATGAATCGCATGGTGTTGGGATGGGTGGTTACCATAGCTGCAGCGGTTGCGATGGCCGATGATGCACAGATCCGCCGACAGTTTTCGGAGTATTATGTGCAGACCTCGGCGAGTGAATCCGCCGTGAAAAAATATATGCAGAGTATGCGCACAGACGGAACCTGGGCGGATATTGATTATGAGAGCAAACGGCGCGGCAGCTGGCCGACGCGCGGTCATCTGACCCGGTTGGAGGGCATGGCGGTCGTATATGCCGATCCCGAGGCAAAACTTTTCCAATCATTGGAACTGCGCGATGCGATTGTTACCGGGCTGAATCATTGGCTGGAGATGGATTACCGCAATCCTAACTGGTGGCAGGGCCGAATCGGGGTACCGAAGTCCATGGCGGCGACCCTGATTCTGTTAGGGGACGGCTTACCGGATGATGTGCTGAAAAGGGCCCGGCCGATTCTGCTGCGGAGTAAAATGGGGATGACCGGTCAGAACAAAGTCTGGTGTGCCGGAAACAATGTGATGATCGGTTTACTGTATGACGAACCGGAACGAATTGAAAAGGCGGTGGCGGAAATCTGGTCGGAACTGCGCGTTTCGACGGAGGAGGGTATTCAGCCCGATTGGAGTTTTCATCAGCACGGTCCGCAGCAGCAGTTCGGCAACTACGGGGCCTCGTTTGCCGGCGATATGATCAAGTGGGCCTCCATTCTGCGGGGGACGGATTATGCGTTGAGCGGGGATAAACTGGAGATTCTGCGGAATTATATGCTCAATGGCGTTTCATGGATTATCTGGAACGGGCGGATGGACCTCAGCGGCTGCGGGCGGCAGATTGATCGGGGAGCGCAGGCGGCAAAAGGGCGGGGCACCCTTCGGCAGCTGAAGGCCATGCCTTCAATCGATCCGGAATGTTCCGGTGAATATAAAGCGGTTCTGAACCGGGCCGGATTTAATCCGTTCTGGCGCTCCGAAATGGCGGTGCAGCGCCGGCCGGACTGGTATGCCTCGGTCAGGATGAGTTCAACGCGGGTGATCGGAGCGGAAACCTGCAACTCGGAAAACATGCAGGGGTTGCATCTGGGCGACGGTATGCTGCTGGTTTATCGCGATGGATCGGAATATGAGGATATTGTCCCGCTTTGGGATTGGAAGCGTCTTCCCGGCACAACCTGCGATCAGGGACAGACCAATCTGGTTCCTAAAAGCTGGAATAAAGGATATGGCGGTTCTGATTTTTCGGGGGTTCTTGGAACCGGTGAAACCGGTATGGCGGCAATGATGTATAAACGAAAAAATCTTGTTGCCCGGAAGTCATATTTTTTCTTCAGAGATCAGATTGTTTGTTTAGGCGCGGGGATTTCAGGAGAGACGGACGGAGATGTTTATACCTCGATTGAGCAGTCGTGGATGAAAGGGGACGTCCAAAAGGATGAGGGATTCATTCACCATAATGGCATCGCCTATCAGGTTCTGGATGGAGACCCTGTGCTTCGATCCGGAAACGTTGTCGGCAATTGGACCGGCAGTTTTCCAGATCGTGCTGACCGGCCGGAATCGGGTGACGTATTCAGCGCCTGGATCAATCATGGCAAATCGCCAAAAGACGCCACGTATGCCTATCGCATTTTTTCTCCTGCTGGAAACGAGCGTTCCGGGCAGATGTCTGAGGTGTTGAGTAATACGAAGGCCCTTCAGGCGGTGACCTGTGAGCAAACGGTTTATGCCGTATTTTATGTAGCAGGAAGGCTGGAGATCGGGGCGGGCCGGGCGGTTGAGGCCTCCGGCCCATGCCTCCTCTTGATGGGGGATAAGGGCTTGAAGGTTGCGGACCCAACGCATTCCCTTCAAACATTGAAAATCAGGGTGAATGAAAAATCGTATCAAATAAATTTGCCGCAGGGCGCGGATCGCGGGAAGCAAGTTGCCATTCGCCTCTAAATAGAATGTGGAATGATGTTCCGTTTTAAAACTTCAGACGTTCTGATGGCTGCCATGTGCTTTGCCGCTGCAGGGTGTGTCGGTGAGCCTGCGCAGGATGTTTCCGTTTTTCAGCTCCCTCGTGCCCGGGAAAAAATGCGGCAGGAGGCGGATCGGTTAAAAGAACAGCTGGCCGGGCTGCCGAAACTTCAGGAGCCGCTGCAGCTGGATGCGTATGGGTATCATGGCGGTTATCTGCCGGCACTGGACACGCTGCCTGACGAGCCGCGCTGGACGGTGGATCTGCAGTTTTCCACGTATGCTAAATTTGAACAGATCATTCTGGTTCCGGCCATTGACCGCAGTGCGTCTCCGCTGGGAAGTTATGGTTTTCCAAAACGGTTCCGGGTGCTGCAGGTTTTTCCTGACGGCAGAAGGACGTTGATTAAGGAATGGATGGCTGAGGATTGCCCAGATCCAGGGCGTGTACCTCTGATTCTGGAAGTGGAGGCTCCGGGAACATCCAGGCTGGTGCTGGAGGTTTACCGGGGCAGTCCCGAGGGGGAAAAAGAGCTTTTTGCACTCGATGAAATTTTTGGCATCGTTAAGAACTGGGCCTGGAGTGCACGCTCTGTTGAGGTCAGTTCAGAGCTGGGATCGCCGCCGTACTGGGGAAAAGAGTATCTGATTGATCGAAAGACCAGCCTGGGGCTGCCGGTCGGCCTTCCTGTCGAAGATTGTGCGGCAGGCGGCGGATTTTCTGTTGTTTTTGATGCGCAGCCCGAGGAACGCAGCACGATTGAAATCGATTTGGGTAAAAGCGTTTGGGTGGGGGACATCACTCTGTTTCCCGCGATTCCAGAAGAGGGGGTGCTGATTCCGGGCTTTGGCTTTCCCGGAAAAATTCAGGTCATCCGGCAGATCGCATCCCCTAGTGGGGAACGAAAGCGGCGTTATCCGGTTTCGGCAGGATGGGACGGCGGCAATCCGGGGAACAACATGATCCGCATACCCGTTAACAGCCATGGGCGCTGGTTTCGGTTGATGTTCAGTCAGCTGCCTGTGTATGACGGAAGACCGGTTTTGGCACTGGGCGAGATCCAGGTGCATCAATCGGACATTCACTATCCGGTTGAAGCCATACGACTGAACGAGTTTCCGGAAGGCAGTGAGCTGAAAACGCACCTGCTGACGGATGGAAAAGCGAACGGTCGGCCGGTGATGGGGATGCTTGAGTGGTTGATACAGATTGCCCGGCGCGATCAGCTGGCGAAGACCCTGAACGGGTTGGCCGGGTCAGAAGAGCTGCTGGCCGAACGCTGGCAAAACTTCTGGTGGTGGAGTGCGATTGCGGGTGGTTTTATATTGGTTGTGAGTGCGCTGTGGGTGGCTGTTGCCGCGTTGATCCAGCGTAAACGCAGTTTGATGGAGATGAACCGCAGGGCGGAAATCGAGCAGATGAAGATCCGCTTTTTTACCCATATCTCCCATGAACTGCGTACGCCTTTAACCGTCATTCTCGGGCCGTTGGAAAAAATGCGGGAAATGATTACGGAGCCGGCCATGAGCGAGTATGCCTCGCTGATGCACCGCAATGTGAAAAAGCTCCAGCAACTGGTCGATCAACTGCTTGATTTTCGCAAGCTGCAGGAGAAGCGGGACTCACTGGATTGGAAGGGTGTGGACCTAGCCCTGTTTGTGCATAACGTATTTGACTGCTACCGATCGCTAGCCCTCGATAAGAAGATTAGGTATCACCTGATTGGTGCCGAGCATCCGTTGAGCTTTGTCATAGATCCCGGGAAATTTCAGAAAATTTTAGACAACCTGATCTCCAACGCGCTGAAATATACCCCGGAAGGTGGTGACGTGACGGTGAAGCTTGCTGTTGAATTCGGAGCCGTTTCGACGATTCGTCTGGAGGTCGAGGATTCCGGTGTGGGTATCGCGGCAGAGGATTTTCCGCACGTGTTCGAGCAGTTTTATCGCGCCGAAGGTCTTCAGCCGATTCAGGCAGGCGGGTCGGGAATCGGGCTGGCGCTGGTTAAGGAACTGGTCGATTTCTGGGGCGGTGACATTTCGGTGGAGAGTCCCTTGGCCCATGGGCGCGGCACACGATTTAGCGTGGCGCTTCCGGCCCCGGACCCAGAGGCGTGGCGCGAGGAGGCTGAAGACGAAGTTGCTGAGCTTCAGCCGGTTGATCTGCCGGCCCCTTTGCCTGTGGCTCAAGCCGCCCGGCCACAATCGACAGAAACCGTGCTGATTGCGGATGATAACGAGGATGTCCGGTCGTTTGTGCGCATGGAGCTTGCGGATCATTACCAGGTGATTGAAGCCGGTGATGGCGAAGACGGTCTGCAAAAAGCGCGCGAAACGATTCCGGATCTGGTCATCAGCGATGTGATGATGCCTAAAATGAATGGGGTGGAGATGTGCCGCCGACTGAAGGGCGATGAGCTGACAAGTCATATACCGATTGTCATGCTGACGGCGCGGGGCTCGGAAGAGCATCAGCTCGAAGGGCTGGGAACCGGTGCGGATGATTATGTGACCAAACCGTTTTCGATGCCGCTGCTCAAGGCGCGCATTCAGAATCTGTTGGAATCGCGCCGGGTGATGCGGGAGCGTTTTGCTCGGGAGCTGACGGTTGAGCCGAGTGCGATTACGGTAACGTCTGTGGATGAGAAGCTGTTGCAGAGCGCGATCGGGGTCGTGGAAGAGCACATGGATGATGCGGGCTTCACGGTGGAGCGTTTTGCGGCAGAAATGCATATGGCCCGCAATACTCTGCTGTTAAAGCTTCGGGCGCTGGTGGACCAGTCCCCTCAGGAGTTTATCCGTACACTTCGGCTTAAACGTGCCCGCCAGCTGCTGGAACAGAATGCCGGAACCATTGCGGAAATCGCTTTTCAGGTCGGTTTCGAGGAGCCGACCCATTTCAGCCGTAGCTTTAAAAAACAGTTCGGACAGACCCCTTCCGGGTATCTGAAAAATCGTAAATTTTACGATTAGTTGATGTTGATATCTTTGTAACCCTCTTCTGTTCAGTAGGATGAGCGTGGTGGTCATTTCTTTGATCGCAGTGGTTATCTTCTTTTTACTCTTTCCGGTTATCTTTGTTTGGATCATAGGCGGAAGCCTTAGGGTCGAACGTAAAAGATAAGGAGTGTAAGGATGCAAATAAGAAATGTGAGTAAGGGTTCCTGGGTTGGCCTTGTTTTAGCCGCAGCGGTTAACGGGGTCTTGGGGGATGTTGTATTGCTGGGTGGTTTTGACGGTAATGAGTCAACGGTTAATTCATCAAGCGATACAGTTGATGCATCCTATTTTAAGCAGGATGCATCAGCGGCAGGGGTTGTCAGCATGACAGGAATTGCGAATACATCCAAGTATCTCACCGATTCAGGTACATCCAGTACAATGTGGGGTTTTTATTCGTTAGTGCCTGAGCCGGTATCTGAAAATCGTGTCGCAAATGACAAGGATGTCGGTGTTACTTTGACGATTTCTGTAGATGCAGCGTATAGCGGGGCCTCAGATGTAATGCTGAGTGATTTTGTAATGGCTTTGTATAAAGGGGCCGCGGGTTTAGCGACTCTGACATACACCGGGGGGGATTTGGTTGGTGTGACATCTGATACCGTCGTGGCAACGATTGATCTTTCAGGCCAGGGTTTAAACACGTGGCGTGATTACGATATTTCTCTTGCCGCTTTGACGGATGTTGGCCTGAGTTCCGGCCAAGCGGCTACATTTAAGCTGGCTACCTCTTCATTTGACGGAGGTGTTTATACGCGATTGGATAATGTCGGGATTGTTGGAACTGTTCCGGAGCCGGCGACACTCGGTCTGATTGTGATGTTTGGCGGAGGCATACTATTTGTCCGCCGCACATTTCTGATGTGACGATTTATACAAGTCAGTTTTCCGGGGCGTTTAAAGCCCCGTTATTTCATGTTCAGATGGTGGTTCTGTCTGGTTGAGGATCTTGAGGGGTATAGAGATGAACAAAATTTGGTTATGGTCTGGTTTTATCGCTGTATTGACGACCCTGGTACAGGGCGAAGTTGTTTATGTGGATTTCGGCCCCAGCGGGGATACGTATTCGGATGCCGCAGAAGCGTATAACAATTTCAGTTGGCCCGATTCTGACGGCTTGGTCAATATTTCGGGGGCGTCATCAGGAATAACACTGCATTATCAGAATTATGGAGGCAGTTACAGCTATGCTTCCGGGGGAGACCGCGATGCCGTTTCCGGGATCAGTACCAATGTAACCAAGGACCGAATGTATGCGGGTACAGGGAATTTCGTGAATGTCGGTGAATTCGGGTATACATTAACTTTTTCCGGGCTGGATCCTGCTGGTACATGCTATGTCGGTGTATTGCCCAGTCCAACAGGTATTTCCTCCACCTGGAAAGTTACGACAGGAACAGGGGACACTACGGAGTATATTCAGGATGACGTCACCAGAGACAATCTCTTTGAATGGGAACATATCACTCCGGATACCAATGGCACGATTGTTCTCACGGGACGGGCGGTATCCAATGCAAAATGGAAATCGGTCGGCTTGTCCGGAATCATTCTTGAAGTATTTCCTGCTCGGGTAACTGTTGGTTTCTCCATAGAGAACGGGACGAATGGAGTGGTGAATGCTTCCGGGCTGCAGCGTAGCTTCGCCTATACTTTGGAAAGCTGTACCAACCTCGCCGAAGGCAACTGGAGTGATTCCGGCCGCTGGGTCAGCTCGGTGGAGACGAACGCGTGGACGGTAGATCCGAACGATTCGGTGCAGTTTTTTCGTCTGTCTGAGCGCACGGAAGAAGAGGAGCGGGAGATTATCCGTTCACAGATCGTTGATTTTTTTACGGGAAGCATGTCGGAGCCGGATTCAGCGGTTCAGGGGCTGATTGATACGATGCAGGCGGATGCGACGTGGGCCGATATTGATTATGCGAGTACCCGCCGCGCCTCATGGCCTCCCGGCCGGCATCTGGACCGGCTGCTGGAAATGTCCGTTGCTTATGCCGATCCGAATTCCGTGTTTTATCAGGACGCGGACCTGTTAGCGAAAATTTTGGCGGGCCACCAGCATTGGCTGGATAATCTATACTACAGCCTCAACTGGTATAACAACCGTATCAGTGTGCCGCTGGCGATGCTTCGCAGTTTTATGATGCTGGGAGATGATTTGCCGGCTTCTATGTATTCCGAAGCGCGCTGGTCGGTGTTGAAAGATTCTGCGATGGACATGACCGGGACCAACCAGATGAATCTGGCGCGAAAAACCTTTCTCCGTTCCTTTCTGGATAATGATCCGGAAATGATGGCCACAGCGATTGAGGAGTTCTGGAACGTACTGGCCGTCACAACAGAAGAGGGTATACAGCCGGATGGGTCATACCATCAGCACGGTCCGCAGCAGCAGTTCGGAACCTATGGACTGATATTTTCCGGCGCGATGGTGGAGTGGAACGAAATGCTGCGAGGTACGTCCTATGTGGCGCCGGAGGGGAAGAATGAGATCTTACGAAACTTTTTGTTGAATGGAGAAGCCTGGATTGTCTGGAACGGAGTTATGGATATCAGTGCACTGGGTCGTGAGATCAAGTCGGGGTCCCAGGTGTACACGTGGTCGAAACTGTCTGATCAGCTGGAGCGCATGAAGGCGCTGGATCCAAATTATATCCGTGCGTATGAAACGGCCCTGATGCCGACCAACGGCATTGTGGGGCACTCGGTTTTCTGGCGTTCCGATTTTGCGGTGCATCGTCGTCCGGATTGGTATTCCTCCGTGAAAATGTGCTCAACGCGGGTGGTTGGCACCGAAACGGCTAACGATGAAAATGTCTCCGGGATCCATTTGCCGGACGGTGCGCTCTATGTCTATCAATCGGGTGAAGAATATCAGGATATAGGCGGATTGTGGGATTGGCGTCGCTTGCCCGGAACGACCTGCGATCAGGGAATGGATAATCTCGAACCGGTCGGATATGACAAAAATTATGGATCCACCGATTTTGTCGGCGGACTGACCGATGGCACGAACGGGGTTTCGGTGATGATCTATAAGCGAAGAGAGCTATCGGCCCGCAAGGCCTGGTTTTTTGGCGAGGATTCGGTGACCTGTCTGGGAAGCGGAATCGACGGGGCGACCGACGGTTCCGTTTTAACCTCGGTGCAGCAATCGAACCTGAACGGTCCTGTACGTTGCTCTTCAGGGAGCCTCGGAGCAGGAACAAACCTGTTGGCGGCCGGCGAGTGGGTGCATCATGACGGCATCGGCTATCATCTGCTGCAGCCTTTCACGGTGCATCACGGTGAGGTGATCGGTGACTGGAAGCAGGTGAACTCGACGTTTGATGTCGGGGCGGTGACGGGAGATGTATTCAGTGTCTGGATGAACCATGGCCGATCGCCGGTTAATGAGGAATATGCTTATACAATTTATCCTCGGGCAGTTGCCGAGGAGATGGATGATCGCATTGCGAACCATGGAACGGTTGTGCTGACCAACTCAACGGCGCTGCAGGCCATAGAAAGCGGTGCAGGCGTTTTTGCCGTATTTTATGAAGCAGGTCAGCTGACCACAGTGGACGGTTTCGTGATTGAGACAGATACTCCGTGTCTGGTGAACTGGAACGCCGGGGTTGTGAGGGTTGCGGAGCCGACTCAAACCCACTCTGCCCTGACGCTGACCGTGAAGGGTCGGCCGTATGACCTCATCCTGCCGGACGGGGGCTTGGCCGGAAGTCCGATTGAATTTGAACAGGTGTCCACTCCCTATATTCGCACGGGGAGTGTTTCCGGCATAGATATGGATCGGGCCACGTTGCAGGCCGATTTGGCATTTTCCGGAGATGGGGACTGTTCGGCCCGTATCTATTGGGGGACCGTGGATGGCGGCACTGGAGCATGGGAATATGCCGCCGAGCTGGGTTCGGTTTCGACAGGACTACTGTCCTCGGTAATTACCGGTTTGGAGCCGGGGACGGAATATTGGTTCCGGGCCTGGGCCTCGAATGAAAGCGGCGACTCCTGGGCGAATAGTTCCTCTTCATTTATTACACCGGATCAGCCGGAACTTGCCTCGGTCGGAGTCACGAATGTCTATGCCGGCTCAGCTGTTTTAAGTGGATCGCTGTCTGGGGGAGTCGCGGACATCACGCTGGTTTGGGACACGGTGGATCAGGGGTCGACTCTGTCCGCATGGGGAGCCCGTGCGGTGCTTTCGGATCAGCCGATCGGTGAATTCAGCGGATTGGCTGGCGGGTTGGTCCGGGGGAATACCTATTTTGCCCGTTGTTTTGCGTCCAACACGGCGGGGCAGGTATGGAGCGATGTCATTTCTTTTGAGGTGGCCGCGGATGCTCCCTCGCAGGTATATGTCGATTTTGGTTCCGCCGGGGACACGTATTCCGATGTCTCAGAACAGTATAATAACGTCAGTGGTTCGGGATCTCTGGCCGTCGTGGATACGGTTGGCAATGATGCCGGAATTACACTGCAGTATGCGCTTTACGGGGGCACCTATAACTATGCCTCCGGAGGGGATCGCGCCGCGGTCGAGGGGATCAGTTCCGATGTGACGACCGATCGTCTCTATGCCGGAACCGGGAACTTTGAAAACGTAGGCGATTTCGGGTGTACCCTGACGATTTCGGGACTCAACCCGGCCAACGTCTGCAGCCTCACTGTGCTGCCGAGTCCCACCGGGGTGAGTTCCACCTGGACCCTTGCGACCGGAACCGGTGCGCCCGATGAATATA
The DNA here is from genome assembly GCF_034531395.1 of Pontiella agarivorans. Lineage (NCBI taxonomy): Bacteria > Pseudomonadati > Kiritimatiellota > Kiritimatiellia > Kiritimatiellales > Pontiellaceae > Pontiella > Pontiella agarivorans. The sequence goes on from NZ_JARVCO010000010.1 coordinate 886,415, forward strand.
TCCAGGACTCGTCAACGAGTACCAACGTATTTGAATGGGTGGATATCCTTCCCGACAGCAGTGGAAAAGTTGTGATTACCGGGCGGGCCTTCAGTAACAGTAAGTGGAAGTCAGTCGGGATCTCCGGCCTGATTATTCAGGCGGTTCCTGCTTCAGAATGACCTTTAGCAACTCCCCGGAACACACAGAAAAATGATAAAAATAAGAATAGGAACGATGAAGTTAAAACAATCCATAACTCCGATTGTTGTGTTGGGTTTCGTGCTGAATGCAACTGCGGCCGGAGCCTCCTCTACGCGCGCATCCGTCGAAATAAAAGCCCTTACACAGCGGGTGGCCGACTGGCAGCTTTCAACCTATGCCGATATGGGGAAATACCGGGCGCTGCCATCAGGCAAACGTTATCGCTGGCATAATCGCGAACCGCATGATGATAACGACTGGACCTGTGCCGCATTGCATATGGGGCTGTTCCATTTCGGAGAAACCGTCGGCGCCCCGAAATACCAGGACTGGCTGAAGGCGCTTTGTGCAAAGAATGAGTGGAAACTACGGGTGCATCCCAAAGGCATTGAACATGCGGACGATCATGCTATGGGGCAGGTTTATCTCGACTTTTACAGGCAGTCACATGACCCGGTTATGATTGCGGACCTGCAGTCCAGGTTCGATGCCATCCTGCAGGGCCCGAACCGCTCTAAAAAGGCGTGGTATTGGTGCGATGCTCTCTTTATGGGGCCGGCAACGTGGGCGCGTCTGGCGAAGCTGACGGGCAACACGGCTTATCTCGACTATATGGATCAGCAGTATCACCTGAGTTATGACATGTTGTGGAACCAACAGGACCAGCTGTTTTATCGGGACAATAAACGTAAGGCAAACCGGGAAGCGAACGGCGCGAATGAATATTGGTCGCGCGGCAACGGTTGGGTGTTCGGTGGGTTGGCCTATATGATTCCCGACCTCCCCGAAACCTGGGACGGCCGAGCGTTTTACATCGACCTGTTCAAACAGATGGCCGCGGCGCTGAAACGTACGCAGCGCACGGACGGCACGTGGTCGATGAGTATGATGGCCGATGAGTCCGCATTCCCCGTGAAGGAGATCAGCGGGACGTCATTTTTTGTATTCGGTCTCGCCTGGGGCGTAAACGAAGGGATTCTGGATCGCACAGTGTATGAACCGGTGATCCTGAAGGGGTGGAATGCCATGGCCGGATGCGTGAATGAGGACGGCATGCCGGGTTATGTTCAGGGAATCGGTGCGGCTCCCGGCGACAGCTATCCCGATTATACCGAGGTGTATGGTGTCGGCGGTTTCCTGGCTGCCGGGGCAGAAGTCTACCGCATGGCCGGCGGAGAATAATACGGTACTTTCAGTCAGGGCGACTTCCGGGAATTAAAAGCTTTTATTAAGCGATTGTTGTATGTGTTCAAATCGTTATGGTTGCGACCATGAAACATGTATTCCTGATTATATTCATATCGGTTCTCAGTAAGGTATCAGTAGCAGAATATAACGATAAATACGTCGTCGGTTGCAAGCTGCCGGCCGATGCGGTGATTACCTGTCCGGATTCCAATCCGCTGCGTGATGCATTGCTTCCGGTTCCGGAAACGGCTGTTTTTGAAATGGAGGGTTGGGCGTTGTGGGATCCCTCGCTGATTAAGGTCGGCGATACCTATCATCTGTTCTGTTCCCGCTGGTCCAAAGAGGAGGATCATAAGGCGCCACGCGATGCGTGGAAGAAAAGCCATATCATTCGGGCGACGTCGAAGAATTTGTTTGGGCCCTATGAATTTCAGGAAGTGGTTGCTGAGGCGAAGGACCATCCCTGGGCAAAGCAGGGATTGCATAACCCGAAAATTACGAAAGTCGGAGACCGTTTTTTGCTGTATCATCTGGGTATTCCCCGGTGGCAGACTGGATTCATGTTTTCTGATTCGGTGGAGGGTCCCTGGACGCCGGTTTCGCAACCGATCGTGAATGCAAATAATCCGGCGCTCCTGATTCGTGACGACGGCAGTGCTTATATGCTTTCGAAGTTTAAGAGGGTGAATAAGAAGACCGGACAACGTCAGAATTTCATGCGCGCACACGAGGCGGCGGATGTTAATGGGCCATACACGACGCTGGGTGATGGCGGTAACCGCCTGCCGTATGATCTTGAACTGGAAGATCCTACCATCTGGTGGGCGAATGATCAGTACAATGTGATTTGTACGGACTGGATGGGTAAGGTGACGGGTATTCAGAAATCGGTGGTCTATTATACCTCGAAGGACGGCATTCACTATGAACTTTATTCAACCCTTCCGGTCTGGTCTCAGAATGATCCGATTCCCATGGAAGGTGGCGATTCACGCACGGTTTATAAAGTGGAGCGCCCGCAGGTCTATGTGAATGACAACGGGGAACTTGAGGCCTTGCTGGTTTCTGTGGCAAAGGAGCCGGGAAAACATGATTATATTGTGATCCGTCCGGTGGATCATTTTGTGCCAGCCAATTAAACTCAAAAGGAACGTCGAATGAAAATTGAGCATTTTGCTTATCAGGTTAAAGATGCGGCGGCGGTATCGGATTGGTACTGCGAGCATTTGGGGTTTCAGGTAAAACGCGGGGCGGAAAAACCGTTCCCGGTGTATTTCCTGGCCGATTCCGCCGGCGATGTGATGATTGAAATCTACAGCAATCCGTCGGTCCGGACTCCGGATTATGCCTCAATGGATCCGTTGATTCTGCATCTGGCCTTTGTCTGTGATGAAATCCCCGAAACCATCCAACGACTGGAAGCCGCCGGAGCAACACGGATTTCGGGTCCCGATCAAACTCCGTCGGGAGACGTACTGGCCATGCTGCGCGATCCCTGGGGGCTGGCGATTCAGTTGTGCCATCGGGCTGCGTCCATGATTCAGGTATAGAGCGAATCAAAAAATAGCGATGTTTGAAACTCTGCAGGCGTTACTGGAGAATCTGCTGGCCCCCATGGTGTCGGTACAGATTTTTTCGGCTATACTGATTTATTTCACGATTGTCCGGAAACGTATTGCGGCGGATTACAAATTGTATGTCTGTTTTTTACTGACCTTTATCTTTTTTCTGATCGGCCGGATTCTTCAGGGGGTTTTCGGGTATTCTTCGTTTTATCTCATTCTGTTTGTCCGGATGGGCCTGTTGTTCGGGGTCGGAATTCCTTCGCTGCTGGTTGCTGCGGCGGTTCAGTCGGGGATAAATCGGTCGAAGGCGTTATATGTCTGGCCTTATACTGTCGGCATCGTAATTTCTCTGGCTTATATCGTTTTTGCCGATGCGGGGATGCAGGGGATGCTGGTTTCAAAAGAAACGCTGACGTGGCTTCCGTTTCCGGTAACGGTTCGCGTGGCGCATAAAATCCAAATAGCCGGTGCGGTGATTATGCTGGTGCTTCCATGTGGCGGTTTGATGATCAGAGAGCTGAAAGAGCGTCGGAACCGGAATCTGTTGGCTTTTTTGGTCGGCGCATTTTTGTTCGGGGTCTTTTTTGTGGTGGGGACGGTGCTTCCGAAAAGTTACTGGATTTATTATGTCGGTTCGATTTTCAGCGGGCTGTGTTGGGGCTGGGCCGTTTTTCAGGATATTCGCGATATGAAGGGCCGAATGACGCTTCTGAAGGAAGAGCTGCAGTTTCAGATTCAGTCCGGGCGGGGAGAGCGGAATTCGGAAATCGAGCGTCTGCTGGATGATCTTGAACAATATTCGCGAGGGAATCTGGGGGTCTATAAAATGCGCATTCGCGAAATCCTCAGTATGCTGATCGACACCACAATTGAAGCAGGCGGGGATACCGAGATTTTGCTTCAGCGGAATACCGAGCGCAACAGCGCCATCGAAACGAGTATGGATCCGGATGTCATCCGTGAAATGGCCCGCGCAGAGGCGGTAGAGCTTTCGAAAATGATTGCAGAGATTCCTGAACAAAAAAGCAATAAGCTCATTGAGCAGGCTGTCGCCTATCTGGAAACGCACTTCCGTGAAGATCTGAGTGTGGATGAACTGGCCGAGTCGCTGGGCATCAGCCGTTCGCATCTGATGCGTGAGTTTAAAAAGGGCACCGGAAAAACGGTAAATCAGTATATGACTGCATTACGGATTGAGCAGGCCAAAAAAGTGCTGGAAACCACTTCAGTAACCGATACCGCTTTTGAAGTAGGCTACAATAATTCCAACTATTTCAGCACCGTTTTCAAGAAGCAGACCGGGCTCAGTCCGCTTGAATTCCAGAAAACGCTCAAAAAAAGATCTGCCGGATCTGAGCTTTAAAAGCCGAAAACATTGAGTTTTTTGAGCAGAGCACTTTTTTAGAGGTCCGTTCGGCACAAAATTGAAGGCGTAAAATCGGTACTCGGGTTATTCCTTCTGCTTTCCGCCCGCAATCTGGTTGCGGGGAATCGTGAACGGGGTAGAAAAGGAATGGATCGATGCAGAAAAGTGCATGTTTAATGGCGGGCCTGTTGGTCACAGGCCATGCTGTTTTCGCAGAGGTGAAAGAGGCCGACTCTTTCAGAAAACCGGTCATTAAAACCTGTATGGAAAAGGTGGCTGACTGGCAATACACCCATGAATTTGACGGAAGAAATCTGGCGAAAAAAGGCGATCAGCGTTTCCTCTATTGGATTTATGGGCCGTATGTGAATGGTCTGGTGGCGGCGGGGCAGGTGACGGGCGATGAAGCGTTCACGCAGCGCGCTGAAACGATGGGGGAACGCGCCCGTTGGGGAGCCCTTCAAGGGGGCTGGGTGGCCAATCATCATGCCACGCTTCAGTCCTGGATTGAGCTCTATGAACAGGATCCGGACCCGGTGAAAATTGCCGAAACGGTGAAGTCGCTGGACTTTTATATCGAAAAAAATGCCGGTGCAGACGACGACATGCGGTTCATCAAAAAGAATGGATATAAATGGTCGTGGTGTGATGCGCTTTATATGTCGCCGCCGGCTTTTGCGCGGTTGGCGAAGGTGACCGGTGACGAAAAATATCTTGAATTTCTGCACCAATGGTGGTGGACCGCATCGGACTTTTATTTCAGCCCGGAGCATCAGCTCTATTTCCGCGACCAGACCTTTTTCACCAAAAAAGCACCAAACGGACAACCGGTATTCTGGTGCCGCGGCAATGGCTGGGTGGTCGGCGGACTCGTCCGCGTTCTCCAGTATCTGGAACCGAACGATCCCATGCGGCCGAAGTATGAAGCGCAGCTGAAGGCCATGCTGGGTACGTTGAAAGAAATCCAGTGCAACGACGGTTTGTGGCACGGAAGTTTACTGGATCCGATGTCGCCGGATCAGCCTGATACCAGCGGCAGCGGTTTTATTCTGTATGGCTTTGCCTATGCGGTGAATGAAGGGTTGATTTCAAAGGCCGAGTATATGCCAGTGATTGAAAAAGCCTGGCCGGCACTGTTTTCTCACGTCAGTCCGGAAGGTGAATTTCTCGGGGTTCAGCCGGTGGGGGACAGCCCGAGAGGTTTTGATCCCGACTATTCAATTCCGTATGGCACCGGCGCATTCCTGCTGGCAGCCAGTGAAGTGTATAAAATGGAGCGATAAACCATGAAACAAACCCAAACGATATGCTGTTTCCTGATGATGACTGCATTGGCTGTAACCAGTGCTCAGGCAAAAAAAAAGGCGGATCCTGTTGCAGAGTATGACCGTACAGCAGACCGGCATGGCTTTACCGTTTTCTTGGAAAACGGAGGATGGTGCTGGTTTCAGGATCCGCGTGCTGTTTTACAGGGCGATTATCTGGTGATCGGCGGGGTGTCGGGGAACGGTTCCGGTGCGGCTTTAATCGGATCGTACGATCTCAAACAGAACAAACCGCTGGGCCGGTTTGTTGCTAAAAATCAGTTCAATCGCGATGATCATAATGCGCCGGCGTTTTATGCCCGCCCGGACGGATCATTGCTGGCGGTGTATGCCCGGCATGGTTGGGAAAAGTTTCATTATTTCCGGATTTCAACATCGCCCGATTTCACGCAGTGGGGGCCGGAGCAACGGATTCAGCATGCAGCTTTCCTGACGGATAAAAAAGATAAAGTTACCTACATGAACCTTTACAATATGAGTGCCGAAGGGAAGCTGTATAACTTTTACCGGGGGGTGCAGTACAATCCGACCTTCTGCACTTCAACTGATCAGGGCCGGACCTGGGGTGAAGATACGCACTTTATTCAGAGCGAAGTTCAGGGGCGTAACCGTCCGTATGCCCGCTATGCCGGCAACGGAAAGGATACGATATACGTCAGTTTTACCGATGGGCATCCCCACGTTTTCGGAAACAATCTTTATTATGCCGAATTTCGTGGCGGGTCATTTTATCGCGCAGATGGCACGTTGATTAAATCATTGAAAACCGCCGGCCCGTTACGTCCGAGTGAGGCTGAGCTGATTTATCACGGGAGTAATGTGAAGGTTCATCAGTCTACGAATGCGGCCTGGACCAGTTCGATGGTTTTCGATGAAAAAGGTTATCCGCATATCGGATATACGGTGCATCTTTCGGCAAGGGATCTGCGTTATCGGATTGCTTCGTGGGACGGCATAAAATGGCATGACCGCGAAGTGGCCTTTGGCGGGAAATGTCTCTACAGGAGCCAGACCAGCTATACCGGGTTGATTACACTCGATCCGAAAGATACTTCGTATGTAGTGATCTCAACCGATGTGGATCCGAACAACGGAATGGATAACGGCGGTAAGCACGAGATTTATCGTGCCCGGGTGGGACAGGCGGATAACACGCAATCCATCCGATGGGAACCGGTCACGGAAAATTCACCGGTCCGGAATATCCGTCCGGTTATTCTGAACGACGGAATCCGTCGGGTGGTGCTGTGGAACCGGGGCGACTATCAGAGCTATACCGACTATGACCTCGATACGGTTGGGTATGAAGAAGTGATAGGAGAATGACTCATGAAGCATTGTATACTGGTTGCCGCAGTCGCGTTATCCGGCATTGTTTCCGCCGCGAAACCGCCAAATGTAGTCGTTATATTAACCGATGATCAGGGCTGGGCGGATATCGGATACAACAACCCTGAACATGTCTATACCCCGAATCTGGATCGACTGGCCGAAACCGGTGCGCGATTTGAAAATCATTATGTCATGCCGCAGTGCACGCCGACGCGCGTGGCCTGTTTTACCGGACGCTATCCGGGGCGGTTCGGTCGCGCGCCGCTGAAAGCGACGAACGATCAGTGTTTCCCGGTCGGGACACCCACGCTGGCTACGATGATGAAGTCAGCCGGGTATAAAACCTATTTGATGGGAAAGTGGCATATGGGTGCAAAACCGGGCGATGGTCCGAATCAGCACGGATTTGACTACAGCTATGGTTCCATTCCCGGCGCAATCGGAATGTATGATCACCACTATCGAAAAGGAGCGTTTTATCAAGCATGGCATCGGAACGAAACCTTCATTGAAGGGGCTGAAAACGGAACGCATGCCACCGATCTGATTGCCGCCGATGCGGTTCGCATTATCCATCAGAAGCATGAACAGCCTTTTTTCATGATGCTCACCTTCCACGCGCCGCACACCCCATTGGATGAACGCGGGCCGTTTGTGGATCGTCCGACGCAGCTCGATCCGGAGAATCCAAAGCGATGGCTTAATGAAGATGAAATTAAATGGTTCAATGATCCGGCCGGAAAAATTCAATCGGAACCCGATCCGGAAAAACGATTGCTGCTGGCGGCGGTTTATCATGTGGATGATGCCATCGGCCGGGTGGTGAATGCGCTTAATGAAAGCGGTCTGCGCGAAAACACGCTGATTCTGTTCTCGTCCGACAACGGGCCGCAGGGCAGTTGGGGCGGCCATGCGTATCCGGATGATCTGAAGCTGACCCGTTATAATCAGCCGGTTCCGATGCGCGGGAAAAAATGCGATGTCTACGAAGGCGGTATTCATGTGCCGGGGCTGGCCAACTGGCCGGGAAAAATCAAGGCGAAGACCGTGGTTGATCAGGTGCACATCATTGACTGGTTTCCAACCCTTGGAAAAGTGGTCGGAGCTGATGTTCCGCGGAATCTGGACGGTACAGACCTTTCATCGATTTGGTTCGGCAACGGTTCGCTGGAGAAACGGGAGCTGTACTGGATCTGGAATCCGGCTACCAATAAATGGGCGTTGCGTTATGGGGATTTTAAAATCGTACGCTACAGTAAAGAGGAGCCGACACAGCCAACGGATTGGCAGTTGTTTAATCTGAAGAACGACCCGAAGGAAAAGACCGATATTGCCGCGTCATATCCCGAAGTCGTAGAGCGGCTGCACGGATTGTTTTTGAAGCAACGGGCAAAAGATATCAAATAAAGAGAAGGTACTGCCGCTGGTTTAATCAGGCCGCCCAGCGTTTTCCGTGGGCGGCGAAGTCGACGACGAGTTCGTAGATTTTGTCGCAGCGTTCTTTGAAATCGCGGCGGTCGTAGCTCTCCGGCAAATTTTCGTCGAGTACGGTTTCAATGGCTTCCTTGACGCGCCGCTGGGTCTGGCCGTCTTTCCACCAATCCTGCACCAGCACTTTCGGGTGGGCCTGCAGCAGGCGGATGATCAGGCGTTTGGCTGCAAGCTTCACCTCCTGCTCCTCGGCCTGGGTCAGTTTTTCTTTTCTTAATAGATCGTAGAGTTCCAGCTCGTCTTCGCTCAGTCCTTCGCGGATATAGCGCTCATCCTCCTCCTTCAGGCTTTCGGAAAATTTCATCAGCTCCTCGAAATAGTTTTCCGTGGAGCTGCCTCCCGCATTGTAGCGGTCGATAATCTCCTGAAGCTTCTGTACAAACTCGGTACGGGTCTGATTCTGTTCCATCATTTTCCGGAGCTTGTCTTCGATGAAGGCCTTTACTTCCGCGATTTCAATATTCTTATATTCCGCCTCTTTGAACTCCTCGCGCAGCTTTTCAAAATTGATGCTGCTCAGATCGAGCGCCTTGCCTTTCCGGACAATCTGATAGTGCGCCTGATGCTCCTTTGCGGAAAATTTTTCGGCATCATCCACCACCAGACTTTCATCCAGCAGCTCGCCGACCTTCCGGATCACTTCATCAATGTTCGCTTCGTCGAGGTGCGAATCCACCACGCCGCGCAGATACTGCGCAATGCCGATGAGCGGATCCAGGTTACGGTTGAATACCTCCGGCTTGCAGGCCTCGTAAAGAGAAGAGAGCGTGTTTTCGTAGACGTTGAATGTTTTCCGGTGGTCATCGTTGCCCAGCAGGATGTCGGCATACTGCTCGAACAAGGCAATATTTTTAAAGGTATCGCCGCTCTCCAGTACCGCCCGCAGATGAACGCCCTTTTCGGAGCACCACGTCTCGGTTTCCTGAACGGCTTCATCGAGCAACCGGAACAGCTCCTTCTTTTCCCGTACGGGCGGCTTCGTGTCGGCTTCGCCCTCCGCATAATCCTTCAGCGCCTTTTTCATGTTGCGGAACACGTTGTAGTAATCGACCAGTTCGCCGTTGTTCTTTTCAATCAGCTCGCCGTTGTGTCCCCGGATGCGGTATGCCGCAACGCGGTTGGCGCGGGCGATCGTCTGCATCAGCGTATGGTCTTTCATCGGTTTGTCGAGATAGAGCGTTGATACCGTCGGTGCGTCAAATCCGGTCAGCCACATACTGCAGACAAAGACCAGCTGCAGCGGGTGCTCCGGATCCTTGAAATTGAATTCAATGTCATGTCCATTGGCATCCAGCTGTTCCAGCCGCCTGATGTGCGGCGCAAGATCGAGACCGGCCTTTTCGAACTTTTCCTTGTCGGCCGAAGGATCGCTGATGACCACCGCCATCTCCACCTGTTTCATAAACGCGACAATCTTTTTGAACCGCGCCTTTTCAATATCGTTGTGCGTGGTTTGGATCAGGCCGCGCAGGCGTTTGATTTCTTCTTTCCAGTGGTGCTGCACCTTGTTGTACATTTTTACGGCGGTAAACTTATCCACCGTCACCACCATGCCCTTGCCCAGATAGCCGCGCCGCGGGAAGTGGTAGACGATATCCTTCGCAATCGTGTCGAGCCGGTCGTCGCGCACAATCACCTGCATTTCCTGGGCAAATCGTTTTTCGAGCTTTTCCTGCTGGGCTTCATCGAGGTTTTCATCTTCGAGCAGTTCATAAAATTCCTCGCTCAAATCCTCATTCCGGATCAGCATTTCCGGCACGCGCTTTTCGTAAAAGAGCGGAACCGTTGCGCCGTCATCCGCCGCCTGCTGGAAGTTGTATTCCGAAACATAGTCGCCGAACCACGCATTCGTTTTGCGCTGCCGACCCAGCAGCGGCGTACCCGTGAAGGCGATAAAATGCGCGCCCTTCAGCCCCGCGCGCATATTTTCCGCCAGGCTCCTGTATTGTGTGCGGTGCGCCTCGTCCACCATCACGACCACTTCGCGCTGTTCCTTGTCGGGATCGAACAGCGGAGGATATTTCTTCCCTTTGTCATAGCGGAACTTCTGGATCAGCGTGAAAACCACCTTTTTATTCTGGCCGAGAAACTTCCGCATCTCCACCGCGTTCGACGGCTGTGCCGCATCATTTTCCGCCACCGTGCCCGTATGCAGGAAATTGCGGTAAATCTGCCCGTCCAGATCCGTGCGGTCGGTTACCACCACAAAGCTGAAATTACCCGTCACTTTGCGGAAAATCTTGCGCACGTAGAAAATCATCGAAAAGCTTTTGCCCGATCCCTGCGTATGCCAGAACACACCCAGTTTGCCCTCCAGCTCGTCCCGGTTCAGGAAACGTCCAAACGCCTGGTTCACGCCGATAAACTGATGGTTCTGTGCAATGATCTTCGTCTCGCCCTTGTGGAACAGAATAAAGTTTTCCACATAGTCCAGCAAATGGGCAGGGGCGCACAGCCCCGCCGCCGCACGTTCAATGCTCGTGCCTTTCTCGCGGATCGTTGCGCGGTCGACCGCTTCCTTTTCATCCGCCACCCGCAGCCAGCTGAAAAAATGCTCCCAGCCCGCCGTAAAACTGCCCACCTTCGTTTCAACCGCGTTGGAAAGCAGGCAAAACGCATTGCAGTGGAACAGCTGCGGAATATCGTGTTTATAGTTCTTCAGATTGTCGTCGAATGCCGAGCGCAGTTTGATGTTGGAATTCTTCAACTCAATAAACACCAGCGGCAGACCGTTCACATACAGGATCACATCCGGACGGCGATACGCCGCATACGGTGCCTGCACCGTCGTTTTGATCCAGAGCTGGGAAACCGCCAGATAATGGTTTTTCGCTGGATCATCAAAATCAATCAGCCGAACCCGTTCATGCTGCTTCACGCCATCGGCATCGTCGAATTCCACCGCAACGCCGTCACGGATCAGGCCGTCCAATTCGCGGTTGGCCGCGATCGGACTCATCGCGGCGCGCCGATCCATGATTTTCGGGATAACCTGTGTTTCGATGACCTCCGCCGGAATAGCCGGATTCAGGGCAATGCACGCTTCGCGCAGGCGGTCGGCCAGCACCACATCGCGTTTATCCGTGCGCCCCGAATCATCCTTTAAATCGTCAGGCGAGGCGGTGAAACAATTCAGGGTATCAAAGCCATGCACATGCTGCAGACGCTGCAGCAGCGCCTGCTCGATCTCGTCTTCGCTAATGATATTAGGTGGCATGTTGAAATCCATTAAACAGGAAAGGGCCGGGCGGCGCAAAAAGAAATTCCAACCCTTGGAAAGGCATCTTTTTCATGCTACCCCTTTTTTATGAAAAAGGGCGCATACGATTCGGAAAAGCATCACAGAAGATCGATTCGGCTGAAGGGGCATAATTATGCGGGCGGCGGCCTTTATTTCATCACGATCTGTGCGCATCGGGAGGCCATCGCGGCCATGCAGGGCAAACCCTTTATGCACATGAAAGGGCTCATTGAGGAGCGCATGGCCATTACCGCCGAGAAAAATCCGCAGATGCAATGGGGTGAATGGGTGATTATGCCCGATCATTTTCATGCGCTCATTCGCATCCGCAAAGGGGGCTCCCTCGATTTGGGGAATATCATTGGCGGCTTCAAGGCCGCCGTTTCCCGGGAATGGCGCAGGGGCAAGGCAGGCCTTGAGGGCAAGGCAGGCCTTGAGGGCAAGGCAGGCCTTAGGGGCAAGGCAGGCCTTGCCCGTACGGGCGGGATCTATCCCGCCCCCAATTCCGCCCTTTCCCGAAAAATGCGCATCTGGCACCGCAATTATTATGAAATGATTGTGCGCTCGGAAAAGGCGGAGGCGAAAATTGCGGAATATATCCGGATGAATCCCTGGCGCTGCGTGCAGGATTTCGGCAATGGCCTGCGGGGCATGGGCAACCCGGTGCTGTGGAATGCCGAGAAGCTCGGCGTGCTTTGCAGCCGCAATGCGCCGCGGCCGGATCGCATTCCGAAGGCGGCGGCCTATTTCAGCGGCTTCCATTCGCCGATGGAAAAGGAAATCCTTGAAAAGCTGCTGGAGCACAAGCACCCGATCATCTGGTGTCCGGCGTGGGGGTTGGGGAGCAGGCTCGGTGCGCCCCTGCTGGAAGCCCTGGAAGAAAATCGGATGCTGATTCTGGAAATGCGCGATACGGCGGGCAATCTGGCCGCGGCGGAAGCACGCAACCGCTTTGTGCTGAAACATGCGGACCAGCGCTGGATTCCGCATGTGACACCCGGCGGGATGCTGGATCGGCTGTTGCACGAAGGGTAGGGCGCTCTCGCCGAGAACGCCGCACGGGTGTTGGAGCTTTGCGGCGGGCGGACGGGTGAACCACTTCGTTATTTCCTTCGGAAATTATCTGCGCTGCGCTTCGGCGAGCCGTCCCTACCTATTCCATGCCCGGCGGGAAGGCGATTTCCAGCTCCTCCACCGACAGCGCCCCCGAAATCAATCGAGGTAATAATGCGTTCTTTGTGCGCGTGAGGGTGGCGTTTTGAAGCAGAAGATTTTCAATTTCATCAAAAATCGGCATCGAGAGCTTTTTGAATTGATGAATGATATCCTGGGGTGGCGTGAGGATTTCGATGCGCTTGAATGTACCTTTGCTGATTTCCGGGAAGGTGGCACCACCGCAAAGGGAAATAAAATAATCCCGGCTTTGCTTGAGCCAGAAAAACAAATAGGGCAATGGATATTGTTCATTTGGAATGCAGGTGATGAAACCTTGGTTTGTGCAGGCTTCTGTTCTGTTGATTCCCAATTCCCCAATCGTTGCCCTGCTGGTCATCATGATGGAATTTGCGGGGAATATTTTGGCTGAAGAATTTCCTAGGCCTTCTTCATTGGGCTTGTCTTTTGATTCGGAAAGAAAGATGCCGCTTGAGCCTGTGATGTCGGATGGAGTGTACCAATTGATTTTTCCATCCTTCCAATAAGCATCTTTATTTTTGGAGGGTGTTCCGCCACCCAGAAACTTGAAGGCTTTTTCAATTTTCACCAGCTCCCACTCCTGAGGGATGCCTTTTTTGAAGGGGGTGGTTTGGTGGTTGGGGAAGCGGAAGCGGACAAACCATTCGCGGTAGAGCTCTTCCGCCATCTTTTCCAACAACCCAATCCGCCGACGATTATTCTCTATCAATTCGTCATACGCCGAGAGGATCGCTGCGATTTTTTTCTGATTGGGTAAGGGAGGGAACGGAATGATGAGCTTCTCTGCATCGGGAACGCGAACGTGTTCAACGGTTGATCCAGAGCCCAAAGTTTTGAGCTGAGCCTGCAAAGTTGGGCCTTGGAGAGTGTAGTAAAGGAAATGCTGGTCCAGGATGCTTGGATCAGCTCGATAAAGCATTGTTCTTTGCCCAAGGAAAACTCTTTCGCTTGTCCGAATGAGACCCACGTCTCCAAGTGGAGCTTCTCTTGTCAGAACAATGTCTTTTTTTTGCGGTGTTAACCTACGGTTCCATTTGATGAATGTGGCCTCATTAACACAACGCGCATCATCTAAATTGATTCGTCCATTTTTTACATTGGTTGTGCGAATCATTTTGTATGGAGTTTCAAAATCTACAACGGGCGCAGTTTTATTGATGCAGTCAACAATGTGCGTGCACACCTTGTTTGCTTCTTTCAATTTCCAAGTTCGAGGGAATTGGCTCATCAGGAACCTACGATGCTTTCTATGTTCTTGTTGATGATGGTAGTCAGTTTGACGGATTCAGAATTCAGCGCCGAAAGCTCTTCATTCATTTCCAACAACTCCGCGATAAACTCTTCTTCGGTTTTGCCGTCTTCTTCGATGACGACGCCGACATAGCGGCCGGGGTTGAGGGAATAGTCCTGCTCGGCGACTTCTTCGGGCGTGGCGAGTTTGCAGAGGCCGGTGACGTCTTCGTATTCCGCCTTGGGAAAGCGTTCCTGCAGCCAGTGGATGTGTTTGAAGAAGAGCTCGGCGTTCTTCACTTCGGTATGCAGGGCTTCAAGGGCTTCTTTGAGTTTCTTCAGCGCCCTGTCCGGGCGCTTTCGTTGGGGTGGCATGGATGCCATCCCTACGGCGCGGACGGTTTGGTCGAGCTGTTTGAGCCCGGCGTGGAGCGATTCAAAGAAGGGGTCGAAGGCTTTTCGCAGTTTGTGCTGGGCGGTGTTGATGGCGTCGGCGTTTTTCTTTGCGCGGAATTTTCCTTTGGTTTCGGCGGCATAGTCCGCGTGTTGTTTTTGCAGTTGGCCGAGTGCCTTCCACTGCTTTACCAGCTCGCCGACAGCGCGTTTTCCGGGGTCGTCGTCGAGCACATCAAGGAGCTGTTCGGCAATGGGTTTGACCTGCTTTTCGTTTTCGGCGAGGGCTTCCAATCCCTGGACAAAATAGCGGTCGATCTGGCGGACAAAGGCGCGGCGGTTGCCGCGGTGCAGTTTGGAGATGAGCGCAATGTTCTGCACCTGTTCGGCGGAAAATTCGCGGTGGGCGCGGTCGATGGGCGTGAAAATGTTGCGCGCGTCGATGAACAGGATGTTGTCGTCGGTTTTGCCTTTGTCGAAAAACCAGAGCGTCGCCGGAAGGGTGACGGTGTAGAACATATTGGAGGGCAGGGTGAGCATGCCGTAAATCAGGTTGTTTTCAATCAGCGTGCGGCGAATGTCGGCCTCGGAGTGGCGGGCGTCGGAGGCGGAGTTGGCCATGACGAGCGCGGCGCGGCCGTTTTCTTTGAGCGAGGTGGCAAAGAGATTGATCCAGAGATAGTTGGCGTTGGGTACGGTTTCCTTGCCCTGTTCGCTCTTTTTGGCTTTGGTCTTTTTGCGCGGAATGCCGTAGGTGTTGAAACGCGGATCGTTTTCGACGGTGGCGATCGGCACGTCGTCGACGTTGAAGGGCGGGTTGGCCATCACAAAATCAAATTCGCCGAAGCCATTATATGGATCTTCGGAATAGGAGTTGGCCTGCCGCACTTCGCCGCGCAATCCGTTCACCGCCAGGTTCATTTTGGCGAGTTTGACGGTGTCGAGCGTTTTTTCCTGGCCGTAGACCGAGATGGAGTCGCCGTCGTCGGTTTCGCCGAGGGCGGCGAGTTCCCTGCGGTGGTCGTCGATAAAGTGCTGCGACTGGACAAACATGCCGCCGGATCCGCAGGCGGGATCGTAGACCTTGCCTTTGTAGGGCTCGATCATTTCCACCATCAGCCGCACGACGGAGGTGGGGGTGAAGAATTCGCCGCCGCCCTGGCCTTCCGCCAGCGCAAAGTTGCTGAGGAAATATTCATAGATTTTGCCGAGCATATCGCCGGAGGCATCGCGCGGAATGTTGGAAAAGGTTTTCAGCAGCCGGGCGGGCAGGGTTTGGTCGGTGCGGGTGAGCGGGATGTATTCATCTTTCGGCAGCACACCGTCGAGCTCGGGTTTGTATTTTTCGATGTCGAGCATGGCCTCTTTGATGCGTTTGGCGGTGTCTTCGGACTCGGGCAGGTTGAGTAGATAGTCGTAGCGCGCGTGGTCGGGCAGGTAGAAGCCGCATTGGGCCAGGGCGATTTCCGAAACGGGCTTTTCGCGCCGCGTGCCTTTGAGTCTGGCATATTCCTCGTGGATTGCCTTTTCGGCCAGCGCATATTTGTTGTCGGCAAATTTGAGGAAGATCAGCCCGAGCACGGGCGTGGCATATTCGGAGGATTTCAGGTCGGAGTTGGCGCGCAGATTGTCGGCCGCCGCCCAGAGGTCGTTTTCAAGTTGTTTCAGTTGTTCCGAGGTCATGGGTCATCCTGAGTGTGTTGAATTGCATTAAAGCCGGGCATGGTAGGAGGGAGACCTCCGGAAGGAAAGAACTGTTTTGCGTGTGGCTGCGGGTTGAATGGGTTGGTGTTCATATTTGAACATTTTTTACAAAAGTTGAAACGGCCCGTTGAGCGTTCGGAAATTGAGCGTAGATTACGGGACTATGAAAAAAATTCTGATTATTTCATTGGCGGCACTGTCGGGAGCTTTGTTACCGGCTTGTGCTGAATCGCAGGAACCGGAGACCTTCTGTCGGTATGTCCCGGAGCGTTCAGATGATTTCGCGTGGGAGAACGATAAGATTGCGTTCCGCATGTATGGTCCGACGTTCCGCAAGGGCAGGGAGGACAGCGGGATCGACTGCTGGCTGAAGCGGGTGGATTATCCGGTGATTGATAAATGGTACGGTCAGATGAAGGAGAAGACCTACCATCGGGACTGGGGCGAGGGGTATGATCCGTATCATGTGGGTTCTTCGCGCGGCTGCGGCGGTCTGGGGCTGTGGATCGACGGCCGTTTAATCACATCCAATGTGTACCGGGAATGGCGGGTTATTAAGTGCGAACCTGCGGAGTCGGTTTTTGTGCTTTCCTATGCGTGGGAGCATGACGGCGATGTTTATACCGAAGAGAAACAGATTTCGATTAAGCTGGGCGATCGCCTGTTTAAATCGACCTCGACCTTCCGGAAAAACGGGGAAATTGCGGCTGGTCTTCCGATTGCCGTCGGTCTGACCACGCATGATGGAAAAGCGGCGGTATCGGAAAATACGGAAGAGGGCTGGATGGCCTGCTGGGAAACGATTGATGGCGATGGTCTGGGGACCGGTGTGGTGATGGATCCGTCACGGATTGATGAATTTAAACCGGTGAATTCGGACCGGAAAGATGAAAGCCATGCGCTGCTGATTACGAAAACCGACCGGAACGGACAGGTGGAATACTGGGCCGGTTATGGCTGGGAACGCGCCGGCGAAATTAAAACTTCCAATGACTGGAATGCGTATCTGAAAGGATTTAACCGGGGAAAATGATGACGAAGAATATACTGTATGGGCTTGCCGCTTTTCTGACCGTATCCGCCGTTGCGGAGCCGTATTCCAAACTGGATGAATATGCTTTCCGGCAGGAGACGATCCATTCGACCATCCGTTCGGCGGCGGAATATCAGCTGCATCTTTATGGGAAAAATATCCCGACCAGAAACTGGCTGGTCGGCACCTTCTTTTCTTCATTTGTTGCGGCTTACGAGCAGACCGGCGATGAATGGTATCTGGAACAGACGATGAAATGGGGCGAAGCCTCGGAGTGGGATATCAATAATTATTTTCATGCGGATGATGTCTGTCCGGGACAGACCTATCTGGATATTTATTTTCTGAAGGGCGGCGATGAAAAATTTGCAAAGCTGAAAGAGAAACTTGATCCATTGCTGGAGCGCGAAGTGCTGAAACCGGGTGAGCTGCATCAATGGGCAAAGAAGGATGTGCCGTTTATCGGGCGCAACCTGTGGAGCTGGTGCGATGCGCTTTATATGGCGCCGCCGGTGTATGCCCGTATGGGGAAGGCCACCGGGGATAAACGCTACTTTGATCAGCTGCACAAACTCTACTGGGATTCCGTGGATTTTCTTTATGATCCTGATGAACACCTTTTTTACCGCAACAGCAAGGCGCAGACCGAAAAACTGAAGACACCGAATGGAAAGCAGGTGTTCTGGGGACGCGGCAACGGCTGGGTCATCGGCGGACTGGCGCGGTTGATTCCGTATCTGAATGAAAACGATCCGATGCGGCAGCAGTATATTGAGCTCTTCAGAGAGCTGAGTTTCAGTCTGGCGAAATATCAGGGCGAGGACGGCTTGTGGCGGGCCTGCGTGAACGATCCGGAATGGCTGCCGACCAAAGAAACAACCGGTTCATCGTTTTTTGTTTTTGCGTTGGCCAAGGGCGTGAATGAAGGCTGGTTGCCGCGTGCATATTTTGAGCCGGTGGTGATGCGCGGCTGGCGAGGGCTGATGGACTGCGTTTCGCCGGAAGGCCGTCTGGGTTATTGCCAGCTGGTGGCGGGGTCGCCGCACGAAACGCGGGCGGAGGATACGAAGGATTACGGCGTCGGTGCTTTCATTCTGGCCGGTGTGGAAATGCTGAAGTTCCAACCGTTGGAAAAAATGGAAGAGCAGATTGCAAATCCGTTTAAACCGCGGTCGGTGGCCGATGACGGCGCGTGGACGTGGTATAACGATGAGCGCGTGATTCTGCATAATGATGTGTTCTATGCCAGCTATGTGAGAAGCGACGGAAAAACCGCGATGACCGCTTTCGGGCTGGAAAAAATGCCGAGTGCACATGCCCGGAAGGAAATGGTGCTCAGCACGTGGGAGCAGAAGGACGATCATAACAATGGGGCCTTTCTGCCGCTGAAGGATGGACGTCTACTGGTGACGTATGCGACGCACGGAACGCATAAAAACTTTTATCAGCGCAAGCTGACGCTGTGGCAATGGAAAGAGGCTGTGGTGGGCGAAGAACGGAGTTTCAGAATGAGCCATGGCAAACGTGGCGTGACGTATCAGAACCTGCACCGGGTGGAAGATGAAAACGGCCGGATCTACAACTTTTTCCGGGGCAATAATTTCAACCCGCATTTCACCACGTCCGATGACGAAGCGGAAACGTGGGCTGAACCGATTCAGCTGATCAATATCGGTGTCGGTAATGACCGGCCCTATATCAAATATGTTTCCAATGGCCGGAACCGCATTGACCTGCTTTATACCGATGGACATCCGCGCAACTGCAAACAGAATAATGTGTACCACATGTACTATGAAGCCGGAGCCTTTCATCAATCGGACGGAACCGTGATCCGGACGGTGGAGGAACTGAAAAGAAATCCGATGAAGCCGGACGATGGGACGCTGGTTTTCGACGGCAGTACGGCGAATGGGCGCGGCTGGGTCTGGGATATGGAATACGATCAGGACGGGCAGCCGTTCGGTGCGTTTATTTCATCGCCCAGCGGACAGATGGGTACTGATATGCGCTACTGGACGGCGCGGTATGTGGATGGAAAGTGGGCATGTGAGGAGATTGCATTTGCGGGAAGCAATCTCTATCCGAAGGAGCAGCATTATGCCGGCGGCATTGCGCTGAACCCTGCGGATGATCAGGAAGTGGTCATTTCTTCCGATGTTTTTCCTGATACAGGAAAACCGCTGCCGAAGCGGATCTATCAGCTGTTTAAAGGAACAAAAACTGCCGGGGGCTGGACGTGGAAACAGCTGACGCACGATCCGGTGAATAATCAGCTGCGTCCGGTGATTGTGCGGGGCAGAGAAAATGCGCTGTTCTGGTTTGCCGGAGCGTACCGGCGTTATCAGGACTACGACTGCGAAATCCTGATGAGTATGGAATTTTAAAATAAGGAAAAAGACAATGAACGTTAGATACACCGTAGGGAAAAATGAATATAAACGGATGACCACGGATGAACTGCGCGAAGCGTTTCTGGTGGAGCTGTTTGAAGAGGGGGCTCTGAACCTGCTTTACAGTGAAGTGGAGCGTTCCATTATCGGTGCGGCTGTTCCAACGGGTGGACGTCTGAAGCTGGAAGCGGGAGCTGAACTGGCGGCGGATTATTTCTGCCAGCGCCGCGAGGTCGGCGTGCTGAATATCGGCGGCAACGGAACGGTGACCGTGGACGGAACCGAATACCGGATGGAAAATCTCGACGGACTGTATATCGGCCGTGGGTCCAAAGAGATCACATTTGATTCTGTCAACGGCGCGGAACCGGCGCGCTTTTATCTGGTGAGTTACCCGGCGCATGCGACGTATCCGACGACTCAGGCGAAAAAGGCGGATGCCAATGCGCTGGAGCTGGGGTCGCTGGAGGATTCCAACAAGCGCACGATTTATCAGTACATTCACGAAAACGGGATCAAGAGCTGTCAGTTGGTGATGGGCTTTACTGCGCTTGAACCGGGCAGTGTCTGGAATACGATGCCGTGCCATACGCATGAACGCCGGACCGAAGTCTATATGTATTTCAATCTGGATGAAACGTCGCGTGTTTTCCATATGATGGGGCCGGGCGATGAAACGCGGCATATCGTGGTTTCCAATGAACAGGCGGTGATTTCCCCGATGTGGTCGATCCACTCGGGCTGCGGCACAAAGGCCTATACCTTCTGCTGGGCCATGGGCGGTGAGAACCAGCGTTTTGATGATATGGATCATATTGCGATCGGGAATTTGAAGTAATGATTTTGGATCAATTTAATCTGGCGGGGAAAACTGCACTCGTTACGGGTTGCAAGCGGGGAATCGGAAAAGGAATGGCCATCGCATTGGCGGAAGCCGGCGCGGATATCATTGGCGTGAGTGCCACATTGGAAGCCGAAGGCAGCGCGGTTGGAAAGGAAGTAGCCGCACGTGGTCGATCGTTCAAGGGCTATGCCTGCGACTTCAGCGATCGCACGGCGCTGTATGCCTTCATCAAACAGGTTAAGGCCGACTTCCCGCAGATCGATATTCTGGTAAATAATGCCGGAACGATTTTGCGCGCTCCGGCGGCAGAGCATTCCGATGAATTGTGGGACAAAGTCATCGAAGTGAACCTGAATGCGCAGTTTGTGCTTTCCCGCGAACTCGGAAAAGAGATGGCGGCTCGCGGAACCGGTAAGATTATTTTCACGGCTTCGTTGCTGACGTTCCAGGGCGGTATTACCGTTCCCGGCTATGCGGCCAGCAAGGGGGGCATTGGCCAGTTGACGATGGCGCTTTCGAATGAGTGGGCGGGCAAAGGTGTTCAGGTGAATGCCATTGCTCCGGGTTATATTGCCACGGATAACACGCAGGCCTTGCAGGATGATCCCGAACGCAGCAAGGCCATTCTTGATCGCATTCCGGCAGGCCGTTGGGGCAATCCGGAAGATTTTGCCGGTCCGATTGTATTTCTGGCTTCGAGTGCGTCGGATTATATGTCCGGACATACCATGGTGGTTGACGGCGGATGGATGGGGCGATAGGCGGAACTGCTGATGATGAAAAAAAATGACATCGTATTGTTCATCTTTGCGGTTGGTTGCATGGTGTACTTTAATGCAAAAGCCGCACCGGATGCTGTGCTGCCGGTGCTGGATAATCCGATGTCGGTGGAGTATCTGCAGGACCATCTTTCGGAGGACCATCCGCGGCTGGTCTATACGCCTGCGATTGTTGCCGGGTTGAAGGCAAAACTTGAAACCGATGAAGTTCTTCAGCATGTGTATCAGGCTGTAAAGCGGAATGCGGGTCAGGTGCTGGAAACTCCATTGCTGACGCGGAAGATGGAGGGGCGGCGTCTGCTGGGTACTTCCCGGGAAATGCTTTACCGCGTGAACATGCTGGGTGCGGTCTGGCTGATGGAGAAACCGCCGGAAATGCTTGCCCGGCTGAATGATGAACTGATTGCTGTCTGCAGTTTTTCCAACTGGAATCCAAAGCATTACCTCGATGTCGCTGAGATGTCGCTGGCTGTGGCGCTTGCATTGGATTGGTGCGGCGGGGATCTTCCGGAATCAACCGTTGCACTGGCGAAAAAGGCGTTAATGGAAAAGGGGCTGGATGCGGATGGAAAGGGCAGAGCCCGTATTGTGAGCTCTTCCAATAACTGGAACCAGGTCTGTAACGGGGGGATGATTGCTGCGGCTATTTTGCTGGCAGATGATGAGCCGGAGTTTGCTGCAGACACGATTCGGCGGGCATTGGAAAAAATGCCGAATGCATTGGTTGAATATGCGCCGGACGGACTTTATCCGGAGGGGTCGACGTATTGGGCATACGGGACCGGTTATTCGGTCATCACCATTGCAATGCTGGAAAGTGCATTCGGTTCTGATTTCGGAATTTCCGCTGTTCCCGGTTTTCTGGAAAGTGCAGTTTTCCGAGCGTTGTGCAATGCGCCTTCCGGAATGTATTACAATTTTGCCGATTGCGGTGAGCGCCGGAGTCCGAATGGCGACCTCATTCTGGCCTGGTTTGCCGCAAAGACCGCAAATCCGGATTTTTTCGAAAGGGATCGTTTTCTGCGTCCGGCGGATCAGATGGGTAAACTGGATCGCCATGCGGGAGCGGCTCTTGCCTGGCTTTCGCAGGGTCAGAAAACAACGGTAGGCTCTCTGCCGACCGCCTGGAAAGGGGACGGCCAAAACCCGATTGCTGTTTTTTCCGGGGGTGCATCCGATTCCCGCAGCTACTATTTCGGCGGGAAAGGCGGTCGGGCCTCAATCAGCCATGGCAATATGGATGCCGGATCGTTTGTTTTTGAATTGGATGGGGTTCGCTGGGTACTCGATTCTGGGAACCAGCGGTATTACGATTTGGAAAAGACCGGTTTTAATCTCTGGGGAAAAGAGCAGGACAGTGAGCGCTGGACGCTGCTGACAAAAAATAATTTCGGGCACAGCACTCTGACGGTCAACGATGAGCTGTTCAAGGTGGATGGTTATGCTCCGCTGATCGATTTCAAGGACGGCGAAACTCCGTCTGCCGCTTTCGATTTAACTGCGGTGTATGGAAAAAACGTTAAACGTGCAACGCGTCGTTTTATTCAAGACGGTCCGGCATCGCTCGTTATTGAAGACCGGATTGCTGCATCGGAAAAGACCCGGCGGCTTACCTGGCAGTTGATAACGGCGGCCGAGGTGGAACGAATGAACGGAGGGGCTGTACTTCGTCAGACGGGGAAGATGTTGCATTTGGAAATGCTGTCCCATCCGGCGGCGGAACTGAACGTGGTTTCGCTCGATCCTCCTCCGCTCAAACTGGATCGTCGAATTAAAGGGTTAAAACGAGTGGAAATCGATGTTCCTGTGACGGCAGGAACGAATGAGATCATCGAGTTTAGAGTCAGATTATCAGGAGAATAGAATGATGAGAAGTATACATCTTAAAGTCATACTGGGTATGGCGATTATAAGCGGTTTGGGAATGAGCGCTCATGCCGGGCAGCCTACAGCGGAATCGGTCAAGGCGCTGACGAAAAAGGTGGCGGATTGGCAGATTGAAACGTTTGAAGATTCGGGCAGATACCGGGCTCTTTCTTCCCGCAAAAAAATGCCGGAAGGGAAATTTCCTCCAAAATGGCATGATCTGACGTGGCATATGGGAGCCTTGTATGCCGGGATGAATGAGTGGCGCAAGGTCTCCGGGGATCCTGATGTCGAGGCATTTCTCATGATGATCGGTGAGCGCAACGGATGGAAATTACATCACCGACCCTATCATGCCGACGATCATACGGTCGGTCAGTTTTATCTCTCGCTGTACGAGAAGAAAAAAGATCCGGCGATGCTTCGGCCGACGCAGGAGCGGTTTGACTGGATTCTGGCGCATCCGAAAACCGGTTCGCTTGAATGGAGTGGATATGGAAAGGGTAGAAATAAGACCGACTGCCACCACCGCTGGGGCTGGTGCGATGCGCTGTTTATGGCGCCGCCGGTCTGGGCACGGCTGGCCAAGGTGACCGGTGAGCGGAAATACCTCGATTTTATGGATCAGGAATATCATGCCACCTATGATCTGCTCTGGGATAAAGAGGATCATCTGTTCTGGCGCGATTCCTCTTTCTTTAAGAAACGGGAAGCGAATGGACGGAAGATTTATTGGGCGCGCGGCAATGGCTGGGTGTTCGGCGGGCTGGCGCTGATGATTTCGGATCTACCGGCGGATTGGGAAGGACGTCCGTTTTATATTGAGCTCTTTAAACAGATGGCGGAAAGCCTGAAGAACTGCCAGCGCGAAGATGGTACGTGGAGTATGGGCCTGCTGGGTGGCGTTGACGCCTATCCGGTGAAGGAAACCAGCGGTACCTCATTCTTTACGTTCGGTCTGGCCTGGGGGATTCATAACGGCCTGCTGGATCGGGCCACTTATGAGCCGGTACTTTTCCGGGCCTGGCAGGCGTTGACGGAATGTGTGACTGAAGAGGGTATGCTGGGCTTTGTACAGCCGGTCGGGGCGGCTCCCGGAGATTCATTTGCGGATAAAACAGAAGTTTACGGGATCGGTGCTTTTCTGGCGGCCGGATCCGAAGTGTATAAGCTGTTGGGCGGAAACGTTCCGGCCATTGAAAAAAAGACTACCGCATTCACAACATTCTCAAAAGAGACCGGCTGGTGCTGGTATGAGGATCCGCGCGCAATTATTCATAACGGCAAACTGATCATCGGCGGCATCAATGGAAAAAACGGCGATGCCAAGGTGGGCGTGTATGATCTGAAGGCGGATAAACCGCTGGGTGATGCGGTACTTTATCCGGCATTTCAGCGCGATGATCATAATTCGCCGGTTTTCTATGTCCGTCCGGACGGCAGTCTGCTGACAGTCTACGCCAAGCACGGCCGGGAAAAGATTCACCATTATCATATTTCCGATCCTGCAGATTATCTGAAGTGGGGACCGCGGAAGGCGTTTCATCATGTTTATGAAGATAAACGCGGCGTCACGTATATGAATCTGTACACCATGAAAGATGAAGATAAGCTCTATTGCTTTTTCCGTGACGGACAGCACTTCAACCCGGCGTTTATTACATCGACCGACGATGGCGAAACATGGGGCGAGTACACGCATTTCATTACGCACGATATCGGAAGCCGCCAGCGCCCTTATGCGCGGTATCAGCAGATCGATGAAAATACCGTCGGCATTTCGTTCACGGATGCGCATCCGCGCCAGTATGGAAACAGCCTGTATTATGCCGAGTTCAGAAACGGTGCATTCTACCGTGTAGACGGCACAAAAATTAAGGAGCTTTCGGAGGGTCCGCTGGTGACCGTGCAGGCGGAGAAAATCTATAAGGGCAGTGAAATCAAGGAGTGGAAAGGGAATACGCACAGTGTTTCCAATTCGGCCTGGACCGTAGCCATCGCCAGTGATGCCGCCGGGCATCCGCATATCGGTTATTCCGTTTATCATACGCACACGGATCATCACTACCGCATTGCGTCCTGGGACGGGGAAAAATGGAACGATCGTCAGATCGCGTTCGGCGGCACCTGCCTGTATGAACGTGAAAGCAGCTATACCGGCCTGTTCGCCTTTGATCCGGAAAATCCGCAACAGGTGTATATTTCCACCGATGTGAATCCGTCAACCGGAAAGCCGACGGGCGGTGTTCATGAAATTTATACGGCGGAAATCGGTCCGGACGATGATGTTTCTTCCATTGACTGGAAACAACTGACGTTTGATTCGGAATATAAAAACATCCGTCCGATGGTGGTCGCCGGCGAGGGCTATAAGGTGCTGATGTGGCTGGGTGGTGCGCCGTGGCGTCATTTTCAGGATTATGAAACCGATGCCCTCGGTCTGATTCTGGAGCGGCCGTAAATTCGGAACAGGTATGCCGGTTGAGCAGACAGCATTCGGAAAACTGAGTGACGGCCGTACTGTGCCCGCCTTCATTATAACGAACGCGGGCGGGTACCGGGTTAAACTTTCCGCCTATGGCGCGGCGGTGGTTTCGGTTGAGGTGCCCGATGCTGAAGGCGCTGTGGCGGATGTGGTGCTCGGTTTTGATGACGTGTCCGGCTATGAAAACGACCCGCACTACATCGGCAGGACCATCGGCCGGGTGGCCAACCGGATCGGCGGAAGCTGTTTTGAGCTGGACGGGAAGCGGTATCCGCTGCCGGCGAATGAAGGGAAGACTCATCTTCACGGCGGTCCCGGCGGTTTCCACCGGAAAATATGGAATGCGGAAGTGGTGGATGAGCAATCTGTGCGGATGTTCCTGGAGAGTCCGGATGGCGATCAGGGGTATCCGGGAACGTTGTCGGTGGAATTGCTCTTCACATGGACGAACGGAAATGAGCTGAAGCTGGAGTACCGGGCGACGGCGGATCGACCGACGGTATGCGATCTGACCCACCACACCTATTTCAATCTGGCGGGTTCCGGCAGTACGCTGGATCACCGGTTAAGCATCAATGCCAGTAAGCGGCTGCTCATTGATGAGCGGTTTGTTCCGACGGGAGAAACGGAGCCGGTGAGTGGTTCGGTGTATGATTTCCGCATAGCCCGGCCGATCCGGGAATACACCGAAGGCCAGCAGGGCGGACACGGGGAATATTACGTGCTGGATGCACCGGGTACACTCGCGCCGGCCGCCGAAGTGACGGATCCCGGAAGCCGGCGTTCTGTGCAGTGTTTTACGGATCAGCGCAGTCTGGTTTTTTATGAGGGCTTTTTTGTGGGCGGAGACGGAAAAGGCGGTCAGCTTTATCGGCGGCACAGTGGGTTCTGTCTGGAAACTCAAAATCATGTCAATGCCGTGAATATCGGAACATTTCCGTCTGCACGGTTGGAACCCGGCGGAGAATATCGCCAGATCTGTGTCTACCGCTTTGGAGTTGATGCCAGAGAAATCTGTTGTTGAGTTGATGAGGAAAAGATTGATCTCAAACGTTTGAAATGATAGCCATATCGTTTTTTAAGGGGGTAGTGATGAACAAAGGACTTTCCTATTTTATCGGTGGAATTCTGGTAGGCAGCCTGTTGGCTACGGTTGGTTTTTCTATCTTTTTACGCGGGCAGCAGAACGCCGGCGGGGGTACTTCCCGGTTGGTGCTGAAGCTGGGGCACGGGCTGGATACCGGGCATCCGGTCCATAAAGCCATGGTGTATATGAAAGACCGGCTGGAGGAGTTGTCGTCCGGCTCGGTCTCTATTGACATCTATCCGAGTTCCGTCCTCGGTTCCGAGGTGCAGTGCATTGAGCAGTTGCAGAACGGATCGCTGGCGATGACCAAAACCTCGGCCGCCGCGATGGAAAATTTTATTCCGGCGATGTCGGTCTTTGCGCTGCCGTATGTTTTCCGGGATTCGGATCACTACTGGAAGGTGCTCAACGGAGAGATCGGTAAAGCCATGCTGAAAAAGGGGGAATCAAAATTCCTGCGCGGTCTCTGCTACTACGATGCCGGCAGCCGTAATTTTTACACCAAGGATACGCCGATTCGCACCCCTGACGATCTCAAGGGGTTGAAGATTCGGGTCATGCCGTCGAAGACGGCGATGGATATGGTTAAAGCACTCGGCGGGGCGCCGACGCCGATTGCCTGGGGCGAGCTTTATTCCGCTCTGGCTCAGGGTACGGTTGACGGCGCGGAGAATAATCCGCCGAGCTTTACTTCGAATAAACACTATGAAGTCTGCAAACACTTTTCGCTGGATGGCCATACGCGGATTCCGGACATGCTGATGATCAGTTCCAAAGTCTGGAATAAGCTCGATCCGCAGGTGCAGACCTGGGTGCAGCAGGCGGCCGATGAATCGGTTGTCTTCCAGCGGAAACTCTGGGAGGAGAAAACGATTGAATCGCTCAAACAGGCTAAAGCCGAAGGGGTCACGGTGTATGAAGTGGATACCGCCGCATTTGCCGCCCGGGTTGCACCGCTGTTGGCCGGGATCGAAAATCCTGAAGTTCGCGATTTGCTGAAAAATATTGCCGAGGTGAAGTGATGCCGACCGCTCTGCTTAAGGTGAAAGATGGAATGACCAAGGTCCTTAACGGGGCCCTGATTATTGCCGTACTGCTGCTGGTGCTCGATGTGGTGTGGGGGGTGTTTACCCGCCATATTCTTAATGAACAGGCTAAGTGGACGGAGGAACTTGCGCGATTTCTGCTGGTTTGGGTATCCATGCTCGGCGGAGCGGTGGCATTCGGTACAAAGGGTCATCTTGGTGTCGATTATTTTGTCGGAAAATTTGATCCGGAAGTCCGGAAACTGATGGCGGTGGTGTCCAACCTGGTGGTGCTCTTTTTTGCCGTTTCCATTTTTATCATCGGCGGCTGGCAGGTCGTTCGCGATGCACTGGTCGTTGAGCAGACCACCCCGGCGTTGGGGTGGAAAATGGGTCATGTATATCTCGCCGTTCCTATTGCCGGAGTGTTCATGGTCATTTATACGCTGGAAAATCTCATCGAGGTGATTCTCGCAAAGCCGGAGGCTGAATAATGGGAATGGTTGCTCTGATTCTGGTCGCTGTTTTTGTACTGATGCTGGTTATGAATGTGCCGATTGCGGTGTCGATTGCGCTGGCCACGTTTTTCGCGATTCTGGCCGAAGGCTCGGATCCTACCATTATGGTGGCCGCCAAAATGGCCAACGGGGTGAACAGTTTTGCGTTGCTGGCCATTCCGTTTTTTATTCTCTCCGGTCACCTCATGGGGCGTGGCGGCATGGCCCGGCGGCTGATTGATTTTGCGGGAACGATCGTCGGGTTTCTTCCCGGGGGACTGGCCTATGTAAATACACTCACCTGCATGCTGTTCGGTTCCATTTCGGGGTCGGCCGCCGCCGCGGTGTCCTCCGTGGGCGGATTTATGATTCCCGAGATGAATCGTAAAGGGTACGGCCGGGAGTTTAATGTATCGGTCACCACGACGGCTGCCACGACGGGGCTGTTGATTCCGCCGAGCAATATCATGATTGTCTACTCGGTGGCCGCAGGTTCGGTATCCATAGCCGCCATGTTCATGGCGGGCGTGTTGCCCGGTATCGTAACCGGACTGTTCATTATGCTGGTCTGCGGCTACTTCGCCTTCCGACATAAGTACCGCCGCGAAGAACGGTCGAGTTTGGCTGAAATCGTGAAAAGTTTCGGGGCCGCCGTGCTCACGCTTTTGCTTATTTTTATCGTTATCGGCGGCATTCTGCTTGGCTGGTTCACCGCCACGGAAGCAGCGGCGATTGCCGTGGTGTACTCTTTTTTCCTGTCGGTTGTGGTTTATCGCGAAATTCCGCTCAAAGATCTCCCGCAGATTCTGCTCGATACCGGAATTACTACAGCGGTGGTGATGCTGCTGATCGGGGCGAGCTCCGGCATGAGCTGGATCATGACCATGGCCAATATTCCGCAGACGGTCAGTGCCGCACTGCTTGGACTTTCGGAAAATCCGATGGTGATTCTGCTGACCATCAATCTGCTGCTGATCTTTGTCGGTACATTTATGGATATGACACCGGCTGTCCTGATTTTCACGCCGATCTTTCTTCCGGTGGTTTCTGAACTCGGAATGCATCCGGTGCATTTCGGGATTATGCTGATTGCGAACCTCTGTATCGGGCTCTGCACACCGCCGGTGGGCACCTGTCTGTTTATCGGCTGCGGCGTGGGCAAATCCACCATTGCCAAAGTGACACCGACGCTGCTGCCGTTTTTCGGGGCCATGATTGCGGCGCTGCTGGTCATCACCTATGTGCCGGCCACCTCGCTCTGGCTGCCGGTTGCCACAAAACAGCTCAAAGCCGAAGATGTCGAGCAGTGCGAGTTTATGAAACTCAATGGAGGCAAAACGTCCAGCGCCGTTAAGCAGGAAGAGATTGATCGAATGGCGGCAAAGAAGCAGGTCGCGCCGGCTACGTTACCGCAATAACGGTCACTTGGTTATCCTGTTGCTTCCACTTCACCTCGAGATCAAAAACAGAGGTGCCGTACACGCGCTCCGGGTCATCCCCCTGATACGCGGGGCGCGGATTGAACGCGAGCATGTCGGTGATCAGCTGTTTAAGGCGGGGACGCTCGGGGGTTTCCAGTGTCTGGAACTGTTTGAGAACCTCCGGCAGAAAAATCACCGAATTTTCAGGAGTTGGAACTGTGTTCGCAAACCCGCCCCGGGCTTCCGGCAAAGAATCGGAGTAGGGGATGTAGGGTTTGATATCGAGCACGGGTGTGCCGTCGAGAAAATCGCCGCCGCCGAGTTGGAGAACCGTCCCGTTCACCGCCAGTAGTTCAACGACCGAGAGTCCGATTGGGTTGGGTCGGAAATTGGAGCGTGAGGCAAAAACACCGACGCGTCGGTTCCCGCCGAGCCGGGGCGGGCGCACGGTGGGTTTCCAATCCCTGGAAGCGGTGGCGTGGAACATGAAGCAGATCCAGAGGTGGGAAAAATCGTCCAGCCCCCGGAAGGCTTCAGGCTGATTAAACGGGGAAAGCAACTCCAGTGTTGCTGTCGCACTTTTCACCAGCCCCGGTTGGCGCGGTATGCCGAATTTATCCGTGTAGCACGAGCGGATGATTCCAATTGGTTTAAACTCAACATTCATAAAATCAGTAAAGCCACAGAATACACAGAATACACGGAAAATCTAAAACGTTGTTCTTTCCGTGTATTCTGTGTATTCCGTGGTTGATGCATAACGTTGAACAGTTGGGTGAGTGGATTAAAGAGGCCGGGTCGATTGCGGTGCTTACGGGTGCGGGGATTTCGACGGCTTCGGGGATTCCGGATTTCCGGTCGGCGAGCGGGATTTATTCCGATGAACAGAATGTCAACGTTTTCGATCTCGAGGCCTTTAACCGCGATCCTTCGGTTTTTTATCATTTCGCCCGCACCTTTTATCCGAAGGTCAGCGCCGCTGAGCCGAATAGTGCACATCGGGTGATTGCCTCCTGGGACCATGCCACGGTGATTACGCAGAATGTGGATGATTATCATCAGCGGGCCGGGTCTGATCCGGTGTATACGGTCCATGGAAATTATATCCACAGCACCTGCCAGTCCTGCGGGGCGGATGTGGAAACGGAGAAACTTTTTCCAATCATTGGAAACGGAGATATTCCGCACTGTGCCTGCGGCGGCGTTTTTAAGCCCGATATTACCTTCTTCGGGGAAATGCTGCCGGAGTACGATTGGCAGCAGTCGGTCAGGGCGATGAGCGATGCGGATCTGGTGCTGGTGCTCGGGACGTCGCTGCAGGTGTATCCGGCGGCTGGACTGCCCGGTTACCGGCCGTGGAATGCGCGGCTGGTGATTATCAACCGCGACCCGACGCCGATGGATTCAGAAGCCCAGCTGGTAATTCATGGCGATCTTTGTGAGGTCATGTCGCAACTGGTGTGATGAATACCAAAGAGCACAGAGGTGCAATATTAAGAAGAGCTCCGTGCTCTCGGTATCTTCTGTGGTGGATATAAATTACGACTTGGGCTTTTTACTGAGTTTGCGGCCGAAAGTGACACAGACGGCCCCTTCGATGAAAATGAGGATTCCGAACAGGCCGTAAGGCGGTTTGGCGGCAATCAGCGCGGCAATGGCAATGACGATGAGCCCGGCCCCGTTGATCATGAATCGGTTGATATAGGGTTTCGGATTTTCCGCCTCCCAGCCTTTTTTCAGCAGAGTTTTCTGGGAAACGTAGTGAATGGCCAGGGCCACACAGAGCACAATCAGGAGCAGGGTTGTTTTGGACATGGGGAATTACGCCTCCGGTTTCGGTTCAACAGTTTCGGCATGGCCCAGATTTTTTTCCGGGGCGATCACGTCGCGAACGCGGCGTTTCAGCTCTTTGAGTTCCGGCAGACCGCGTTCGGTTTTGCGGTCCCAGACCTGCCGGTCGTTGGCATAGATGCGCCAGATTCCGGCTGTTTCGCTGGGTTTTAGAATGGCTTCATCAATATCGCCTTCAAAGGTTTGCAGCAGTTCCTGAGCAATCCAGGCGGAACGCATCATAAAACGGCATTTTGTACAGTATTCAATGGTGACGCTGCGTTTTTCCATAAACTTTACTCCTGTGAAAACAGATTTTTAACACAGCCGGCGAAGCGAGCACAGAGGGGAACGCGGAATAATAACAGTGGACCGGAGGACGCTGTACAGCCGGAGAAGGGAATCTATTGACTGAGATAGGCATCAATGGCTCCGCCGATACCGTGCAACAGCATCTGCATACCGATCACGGCGAGAATCAGCCCCATGAGGCGGGTGACAATTTTGAGGCCGCGCTGCCCTAGCATTTCAACGGTATTTTCACTGTATTTGAAAAACAGAAAGGTGATCAGGCAAAGGAGGGCAAACATGGAAAGGGTGACGGCAATTTCGCGGTTGCCGGCCTGTGCCGAAAAATTCATGGTGGTGGCAATGGTGCCGGGACCGGCGAGAATCGGCATGGCGAGCGGGGAGATGGCCAGGTCGACATCACTTTCGTCGGAACTGTTCTGAATTTTTGAGGTTTTTCCCTGAAGCATGTGGTAGCCCACCTGAAAAACCAGCAGGCCGCCGGTAATCCGCAACGCGGGGAGTCCGATGCCGAACAGATGGAAAATCGCTTTGCCGAGCAACGCAAAGGCCGCAATGATGAAAAAAGCGATGAAAAGCGCTCGGCGTGCGGTGGCCATGCGCTCTTTTTCGTCCATTTCCGCCGTCAGGCCGATAAACGCACCCGTGTTGGCGATGGGGTTCATGATGGCAAAGTAGCCCAGAAAAACCGTAATCATATGTTCAATCAGCTGATGCATAGTTCAGATTCTGTACCCTGAACGGGGGATATTTGCCATAAAGAATACAAAAATAAACGGAATTCTGGTTCATCCTTCAGGGGCCTTTTCCCATTCTGTGAATATGCGTTCCTTGCTCCGGGAAAGCAGGTTATGAATGCCGTGCTTATTGGTGTGCTATTGAGACAGGAAAAACTTTGAATAACGTTTTCAATAAGCTACTCTTCCCTTGCAACGCGAGCGTGACGCCCAATGCCGGATCTCGCTCGAGATTGAATAACCTAACAGGAAAGGAAATGATGGTAATGAACACATCAAGACTGACTAATCCCACCTCTTCTGACGTTGAATCCGGAATTCCGGTAAAAGTTCAGTTTCGCCACATGGCAGAGTCGAAACGGGTAATCTGGCTGGTCAATCAAATGATGCATAAGTTCACCAAGTTTCCCATACCCGGTGCCTCGGCCCACATAACCGTTGATGAAACAAATCACAAAGAAAAGACGGGCATTTTCCAGGTGAAAATGAAGCTGACGGTGCCCGGCGAAAAGCTGTACACCGCGCAGAGCTCGGAAAAAACAGGTATGCACGACGGGGTTTATACCGCAATTGCTGATGTGTTCGACAGTGTTGAGCGCCAGCTGATCCGTCAGCATCAAAAACGTGCACGCCGCTATAAAACAAAAGCGGCCTGATTCATCACTCCTTGTAAATCCGAGAAGCCCTTTCCACTGAGCCGGAGAGGGCTTTTTTGTGTGCATCCGGCAGGGCATATCGATTTGGGTTGAAAGTCCCTTGCTGGCCCGGCGAACAGGAAGACGTCTTTCGCGGAGCGCACAGATCAGCAGGATCATTCGGAATCGCCGTAATATGTGATCCGTACATCCGGAGAGGGAGGAGATGATTTTGGTGAGACACTGTGACACAAGGTGTGACACGCCGGGTGGACGAAGTGGGACATGTGGCGCAGGTGGCACGGTCGCACCATGGTTTTAAATTTCAGGGGGTTAAGTGTTAACCCCTTCAATACTAAGTCCTAATGACTAATTCTATTTGTCTTCTCTTCGCTGGCACGGTTTGTGTTGTAGGAGCGACGTCACAACGAATGACCGAATTTATCTGAAGGAGACAAAAAATGAGCACAGCAGGATCTAAAGTATTGGGTATCGATTTAGGTACCACCAACTCGTGTATGGCCGTCATGGAAGGCGGCGAACCGACCGTAATTCCGAATGCGGAAGGCGGACGCACTACTCCGTCAATTGTGGCCTTTGCCAAAGACGGCGAACGCCTTGTGGGTACTGCGGCAAAACGCCAGGCGGTAACCAACCCGAAACATACGATCTTTTCGATCAAGCGTTTTATGGGCCGTAAGTTCAGCGAAGTGGAACACGAAATCCACCTTGTACCTTATAACGTGGTTAAGGCGAAGAACGGCGACGCCCACGTTCAGATTGATGACAAAATTTACAGCCCGCCGGAAATCTCGGCGATGATTCTGCAGAAGCTGAAAGCGGATGCGGAAGCATACCTCGGCGAAGCCGTCACGCAGGCGGTTATTACAGTTCCGGCCTACTTCAATGACTCGCAGCGTCAGGCAACCAAAGACGCCGGTAAAATTGCCGGCCTCGAAGTGCTGCGTATTATTAACGAGCCGACCGCGGCGTCGCTGGCGTACGGCCTCGATAAGAAGTCGGAAGAAAAAATTGCGATCTATGACCTCGGCGGCGGTACATTTGACGTATCGATTCTTGATATCGGCGACGGGGTATTTGAAGTGACGGCCACCAGCGGTGACGGCCACCTTGGCGGTGACGATTTCGACCAGAAGATCATTGATTGGCTTGTGGCTGATTTTAAAGCGGAGCATGGCATCGACCTTTCTGCAGACCCGATGGTGCTGCAGCGCCTGAAAGAAGCGGGTGAAAAAGCGAAGTGCGAACTTTCCAGCTCGCAGTCCACCGAAATCAACCTGCCGTTCATCACGGCGGATGCATCGGGCCCGAAACACCTTAATGTTACACTGAGCCGCGCCAAACTCGAAGAGCTCTGCGACGACCTGATCACCAAAGCAATTGCGCCGGTGCGCAGCTGCCTGAAGGATTCCGGTCTGAGTGCTTCGGAAGTGAATGAAGTGATTCTGGTCGGCGGTTCCACCCGTATGCCGAAGGTTCAGAATTCCGTGAAGGAAATTTTCGGCCAGGATCCGCATAAGGGAGTTAACCCGGACGAAGTGGTTTCCATTGGTGCATCCATTCAGGGCGGTGTTCTGAAAGGTGAAGTGAAAGATGTTCTGCTGCTGGATGTTACTCCGCTGACGCTGGGTATCGAAACCATGGGCGGTATTTCCACTCCGTTGATTGAGCGCAACACCACGATCCCGGCGAAGAAGAGCGAAATTTTCTCCACGGCTGCGGACAACCAGCCGGCGGTGGAAATTCACGTGCTGCAGGGTGAACGAAAAATGGCCAATGCCAACAAAACCATCGGCCGCTTTAACCTCGACGGCATTCCGCCGGCACCGCGCGGAACCCCGCAGATTGAAGTGACGTTTGATATCGATGCCAACGGGATTCTGAAGGTCAGTGCGAAGGATCTGGGCACCGGTAAAGAACAGCACATCACCATCACCGCTTCGTCCGGCCTGACCGATGAAGAGATCGATGCCATGATGAAGGATGCTGAAGCTCACGCTGCGGAAGATGAGAAGATGAAGGAGAAAATCGATCTGAAAAATCAGGCGGACTCCACTGTCTTCCAGACCGAAAAATTCCTGAAGGAAAACGAAGACAAGGTTTCCCCGGAACAGAAGGCTGAAGTTGAAGCGGCGATTGAGCCGGTGAAGAAGGCGATCGAAGCGGAAGATTATGAGGGAATGAAAACCGCCCTCGATGCATTGAATGAAAAGATGCAGGCCGCTGCGACGGAAATGTATTCTCAGGCTCAGGGCGCTCCTGGTGCAGGCCCGGATATGGGCGGTGCCGCCGGGGCGGATGCCGGGGCTTCGGCCGGGGGTGAAAAGTCTGCATCTGACGTTGAGGAAGCTGACTTCGAAATGGTCGACGACGACGAGAATAAGAAATAACGCATTTTAGATTGAAGATGGCCGATGGCCGATGGGCGGAACGCCGTCGCCGACGGGCTTGTTAAAAAGTCAGCGGGGACCCGCACATCGGAAATCGGGGATCGAAAATCAGTAACTATAAAAAACCTAACAAGGAGAGATACATCCATGAACATTAAGCCATTGGGCGAACGCGTACTGGTTGAACCGGTGAAGGAAGAGGAAGCGGTTAAAGGCGGAATCATTATTCCTGATTCTGCAAAAGAAAAACCGCAGGAAGGCAAAGTGATTGCTGTGGGAACCGGGAAAATCGATGAAAACGGTAAGGCTGTTCCGTTCAACGTTAAAAAAGGTGATATCGTTCTGATGCCTAAGTATGGCGGAACCGAAGTTAAGGTTGACGGTAAAGAATATCAGATCATGCGTGAAGACGACATTCTCGCGATCATCGGCTAAATAAATTTCGAAATCCGGAGCCCGGACTCAGTATATTTGCAGGTTAAGGTGTAAATTTATGAGCTTCGAAGGTGAATCCCGGATTTCTTAATCGACGAAGGAGATTAAGTAAAATGGCTAAACAGATTGTATTTGACGTGGAAGCACGTGACGCGCTGCTGCGTGGTGTTGAAAAACTCAGCAAAGCAGTAAAAGTGACCCTCGGCCCGAAAGGCCGCAACGTGATTCTGGATAAGAAATTCGGATCCCCGACCGTTACCAAAGACGGTGTGTCCGTTGCGAAGGAAATCGAACTCGAAGACGCCTATGAAAACATGGGTGCACAGATGGTGAAGGAAGTGGCTTCCAAAACCTCTGATATTGCCGGTGACGGTACCACCACGGCGACGGTTCTGGCTGAAGCGGTTTATCGCGAAGGTCTGAAAAACGTAACGGCCGGCGCCAACCCGATGAGCCTGAAGCGCGGCATTGATAAAGCGGTTGAAGCGATGGTTGCTCAGCTGGGCAAACTCAGCAAAAAAGTAAAAACCAGCGAAGAAGTTGCTCAGGTCGGTACGATCTCCGCAAACGGCGATGCCACGATCGGTAACATTATTGCCGAAGCGATGGAAAAAGTCGGTAAAGACGGAACCATTACCGTTGAAGAAGCCAAATCCATCGAAACCACCCTCGACGTAGTTGAAGGGATGCAGTTCGATAAGGGCTACCTTTCCCCGTACTTCGTAACGGATTCCAACACGATGGAAGCGGTACTGGAAGATCCCTACATCCTGCTTTTCGAAAAGAAAATCTCCAACCTGCAGGACATGCTCCCGCTGTTGCAGAATGTGGCTAAAACCAGCAAGCCGTTCATGATTATTGCGGAAGACATTGAGGGCGAAGCCCTGGCGACTCTCGTGGTGAACAAACTGCGCGGTACGCTCAATGTCTGTGCGGTAAAAGCTCCGGGCTTCGGTGATCGTCGTAAAGCGATCATGGAAGACCTTGCTGTGCTGACCGGCGGTAAATTCATTACCGAAGATCTCGGTATCAAACTCGACAGCGTTTCCATCGATGACCTCGGTACTGCGAAACGCGTTACCATCGGTAAAGATGACACGACGATTGTTGAAGGAGCCGGAAAAGTATCCAGCATCAAAGCGCGTATCGACCTGATCCGTCGTCAGATCGAGGAAACGTCTTCTGACTACGATCGCGAAAAACTGCAGGAACGTCTGGCTAAGCTTGCGGGCGGTGTTGCGGTGATTAACGTTGGTGCTGCGACCGAAGCGGAAATGAAAGAGAAGAAAGCCCGTGTTGAAGATGCGCTGCACGCGACCCGTGCTGCGGTTGCCGAAGGTATTGTTCCTGGCGGCGGCGTGGCACTCATCCGCGTTCAGAAAGCCATCGACAAAATTGAAGTTGAAGGTGACGAAGAAATCGGTGCGAACATCGTTCGTAAGGCCATTGAGGCTCCGTTGCGCCAGCTGGTGGCTAATGCCGGCGAAGAAGGTGCTCTGGTGGTTCAGGAAGTTAAGAAATCCAAGCAGACCATGGGATACAACGTGGCAACCGGCGAATATGTGGATATGATTGCAGCCGGTATCATTGATCCGGCGATGGTAACCCGTTCTGCTCTGCAGTATGCGGCTTCCATCTCCGGTCTGCTGCTGACCACAGAGTGCATGATCACGGATCTTCCGGAAAAGGATGCTCCGGCTATGCCTCCGATGGATCCGGGCATGGGCGGTATGGGCGGTATGATGTAGTCCATCCGTCATGGAGTTGCGGGGTAGTGGAGCGGGAGTTTTTCTGTTTCATTGCTCCCGTTCTCCGGCCTTCCGCCCCTTTGGGGGCGGGAAATCCACGTTTTCCGAGACGTGGATTTTGTCGTAAATGGCGTTGACGGAACGGGCTCCGGTGCTATACTACGCGCCAATTTTTTTGTAAGAAAACCAAGGATTCTGTTTTTCAGAATAATGCAAGTTGCTTGCGCGGAGATATTAATATGAACTTTGAATACCTGAGTGTAGCGGAAGAAAAAATCACCAACACCCCGATGCTGGTGAACCTGATTTCCTACCGTACCCGTCAGCTCAACAGTGGCGCGCGTCCAATGGTGAAGAAGGATCATCCGGAAATGGATAATCACGATCTCGTTCTTAAAGAGATTGCCGAGGGGCTGTTGACGGCCGAAATGATTTTCTCTCAGGAAGAAGAGGAAGTGCCCGGTCTGGATTTCGACGCTTCGATTCTTCTGTAAAAAAGGACGTGCGAAATCCGATTTTCGAAGTTCAGAATTATTTCGAATTTTCAAAAGCTCAAAGCTCTCGGGTTTTGAGCTTTTTCCTTTCCGGACCTTGGAAGATTGATTGCTCCTCGGATCAATTCTGTTTAGTATATTGGGCTTCGATTGTAGGAATAATTGGCCATGGCGGGTAAAAACAAAAAGAAAAAAAATGATCCCGGAGCGGGGGTGCTGGCCACCAACCGCAAGGCGCTGCGCGATTTCCATATATTGGAAAAAATCGAGGCGGGGATTGTGCTGAGCGGTACTGAGGTTAAATCCTGCAAGCAGGGGCAGATCAGTGTTCAGGAAGGTTATGTGCATGTGGATGACCGGATGGAAGTCTGGCTCGTCGGTTGTACGATTCAGCCCTATGAGCACGGCAATATCTACAACCACCCGTCGACCCGCGAGCGCAAGCTGCTGCTGCATAAAAAGGAAATTGAGCGTCTCCATGGTAAAACCCGAGAAAAAGGGCTGACCATTGTTCCGCTGAAGGTCTACCTCTCGCGGGGAAAAGTCAAAATCCGGATCGGCCTGGCCAAAGGTAAAAACGTGGTGGATAAGCGTGATACGATCAAAAAGCGCGAATCCGACCGCGACTCCCAGCGCGCCATGCGCAACTTTAACGGCCGCTAGCTTTTTACGGCCGAAGGCCTCCGGAAGCGGCGAGGCTCTTTATTTTCCGTCGGATGCTGAAGCGGTTTGCTGCACCTGAAGCACGGCTTCGTAGACTGATTCCGAGTTCATATCATTGTGCTCAGCAATTTCTTTGAAGGTCCAATCGGGCGATGCCTCGATCCCGATTTTTTCCAGGCCGACGATAATCCGGTTGATGTCCATGTCGTACTTTCCGGAGAGCCGGCGCATAGAGCGTCCGCTGTAGAACATCGGCGGTTTTTCGGGGAGAGCCGGTTTGTCTTCATTTACCTGTATTTCGGGATCATTTTCGACCACGCTCTGCTGAATCTGTTCTTCTGTCGGGCCGGCATGTTCCGAAGACTGGAAAAATGAAAACGGCGGCCAGTGCAGCAGGGCACCGAGAATCACCCAGCCGGTGAGCAGCAGGGCGGTATAGGAATTAACGGTCAGCCACTCGCGCTTTTTCCCGGTAATCCGGTTGTTGGCATTGTCCTTTCTGATTTCCAGCGTGGTTTGGATGATATAGCAGAGGCCGAACAGTATGCTGAGGCTCACATGCAGAATCAGCAGGGTCTCCCACAGGCTGAACAGGGTGGCGATTGCTGCGCTGAGGATCAGCGAAAAAAATGAAAACAGAGCGGTAAGGGTGACGACGTTTTTAAATTTCATAGTTATCTTCCGTATTGCGGTTAGCTTTACGGAATAAAACCAGCAGGCGCGAGGCCAATGTGCGGGTTAACTGTTTATTCCGGGAGTCTCGGATTAACACCGTTGCACGGCTCGGTGTTAATCCGCTGCGGCCCGTGGGTCAGATAAACAGGTTCCCGTTTCCGCCGATGTGGTCGATATACATGGCCACGCCGCCTTCTTCGATGCCGTCGATCAGTTCCTCGCTTTTAATGCCCATGAGGTCCATCGACATGGTGCAGGCCACAATTTTTACGCCGTTTCCGATGGCTTCGTCGATCAGCTCGGGAAGGGAGAGCACATTTTTCTGTTTCATGATGCCTTTAATCATGGCTGCGCCCATGCCGCCCATCTGCATCTGCGAAAGTTTCAGTTTTTCAGGGCCCTTCGGCATCATCCAGCCGAACATTTTTTCGACCAGGGTTTTCTTCGCCGAAACCGGGCCGTTCCTGCGCAGGACATTCAGTCCCCAGAAGGTGAAAAACAGGGTGACCTGATAGCCCATCGCCGCTGCGCCGTTGGCAATGATGAATGCCGCCAGCGCTTTATCCAGATCATTACTGAAGACGACATTGGTGAATTTTTTATCCGCCGGTTCCGCCGTCGCAGGGCAGCTGGCGCCGGACGATTTGATCACCACGGCTTTATAGCTTCCGTTCTCGGGTTCCAGAGACTGGAAGATATTTCCGGTCGAGTTGCACCAGGCCGGAACGTCGGCGGCAAATCCGGGGTCGGTGGAAAGGATGCTGACCGCCTGCCCGTCGCCGATCCGTTCGATGGCTTTGGACAGCTGCATGATCGGGCCGGGACATTGCAGGCCGGTCGCATCAATATGTTCCGCAATTTCAGCGGTTATGCTTTTTTTTTTACCGCATCGACCGAGCTCATGCCGGCATCATCGGCAGTGGTTTCATTTTCCGGAATGATGTCGGGCTGATGGGCGGTTACCATACCGTAGGTCTTGTATCCTCCGGTCAGGTTACGGCATTTGAATCCGTTCTGCCCCATAATCCGGCAGGCCAGATAACCGCGGAGACCGACCTGGCAGAAAATCAGATATTCTTTGTCTTTATCCAGGTTTTCGAGGTTTTCGCGCAGCTTCGGCAGTGGAATATTGGATGCGCCGGGAATGGTTCCGCCGGCGACTTCCTCGGGATTGCGCACATCAATGAGTTTCTGATTTTCGGCGGGATGGAGGGCTTCCTCCACATGGAACAGACGGGCATCGCCGCGCAGGACGTTGGCCGCCGTGAAGCCGGCATAGTTGACCGGGTCTTTGGCTGAGCCGAAAGGAGGAGCATAGGTGAGCTCCATTTCTTCGAGATCATACACGGTCAGACCGGCGCGGATGGCCACGGCGATGACATCGATTCGTTTGTCGATGCCGTCGGCGCCGACGGCCTGGGCACCGAGCACTTTTCCGGTGTCCGGATCAAACAGGAGCTTCAGCGAAACCGGGTGCGAACCCGGATAGTAGGACGCATGGCTGGCGGGGTGGACATAGACCTTTTCGTAGCTGATGTTCAGACGCTTTGCCGTTTTTTCGCTGAGGCCGGTCATGCCGATGGCTATATTGAACACTTTGCAGATGGCGGTTCCCTGCGTGTTTTTATAGGTGCTGTCGCGGCCGAAAATATTGTCGGCGGCAATACGGCCCTGGCGGTTGGCCGGTCCGGCCAGCGGAATAAGTGCGGGCTGGTTGGTGGCGAAATCTGTAATTTCAACGGCATCGCCGACGGCATAAATCGCCGGATCGGAGGTCTGCATATGGGCGTCGGTTTTTATACCGCCGGTGGTGCCGATTTCCAGCCCGGCGTTCACGGCGAGTTTGGTTTCGGGTTTGACGCCGATCGCCAGTACGGCGACGTCGACATGCAGGCGGTCCCCGTCACTCAGAATGAGATCCACGCCGGAGGCGGATTCCTCGAATGCGGTAACCGACGTTTCAAGTTTCAGATTTACGCCGAACAGTTTCAGTTCCTGGTGCAGCACGGTGGCCATTTCGGGATCGGCCGGGCCCATCACCTGCGGGGCGAGCTCGATCAGCGTGGTTTCATAATCGCGATCGCGAAGGGCTTCGGCCATTTCGAGGCCGATGTAGCCGCCGCCGATGACCGCCGTGGATTTTTTATTTTCCAGAGCCTGGATAATATAATCCATGTCTTCCAGATTGCGCAGCGTTAGAACATGGGGATTGTCGATGCCCGGAATCGGCGGGCGCACCGGTGCGGCGCCGGGGCTCAGGACCAGGTTATCGTAGGTTTCGGTGTATTGCTCTCCGTTGGCGAGGTTTTTAACCGTTACGGTTTTGGCATTGCGATCAATGGAGATGACTTCCGATTGGGTGCGCACATCCAGGTTGAATTTGGAAACCATGGCTTCCGGTGTGGTCACCAGCAGTTTATCACGGTCGGTGATCTGGCCGCCAATGTGGTAGGGCAGGCCGCAGTTGGCGAATGAAATGTCGGGGCCGCGTTCGAACAGAATAATTTCAGCGGTTTCATCCAGGCGGCGCGCACGCGCTGCAGCACTGGCGCCACCGGCGACGCCTCCGACAATCAATAATTTTTTGCTCATAAGCTGACCCTTCCACTCATATTTGATTAACAGTTAATAATTTTATAATATACAGTTTGTTTATCTGCCGGTTAATGATTCGGATTTCATTTTAATCCCGGAAATTAAGGTATTTACGCAGGTGGGTGTGCATGCAGGTGAAAACGCGGAGAAAATCGCGGTTGCACAGGCTGCAGTATTTCTGAATGCCGTCTTTTCGGATGGTGATCAGTTTTTGCTGACAGAGAATTTTGAGCTGCTGCGACATCATGGACTGGCTGCAGCCCAGCTCTTCATAGAGCTCGGTTACGGTTCGTTCTCCTTCCGCAAGCACCTCAATCACGCCGAGACGGATGGGGTGAGCCATCGCCTTCAGCACCTCGGCTGCCATATTTCTCTCTTCAGCGGTCATATCTTCTCCGGAAAACTGGATCTGAATATTATGATTTATTTATGTATGGTCGAGCAGAATGTTGAATATTTTGCCGGGTGGCGTCTCATATCCCTTTTTTCAGGAGGGCTTTGGTTGAAAGGAGGCCGCATGCGGCGTCAATATCGAGGCCGCGGGAGGCGCGGATGGTAGTGAGAATTCCTTTGTTGTTCAGACCGTCTTTGAAGCGCTGCAGCGTTTCTTCATCGGTTCCGTGCAGCGGGGTTCCGGGGACGGGGTGAAAACGAATGAGGTTTACGCGGCACTTCAGTCCGCGCAGCATGTTCGCCAGTGCTTTAACATGATCCGGCGTGTCGTTGAGTCCGCCGAAAACGATGTATTCGAAGGAAACGCGGCGCTGTCCGCTGAAGTCATATTCTTTCAGTTGTTCAACCACCTGTTCGATCGGGTAGGCAATCTGCACCGGCATCAGTTTCTGCCGCTCTTCGTGGAAAGGGGTGTGCAGGCTGATGGCCAGGTGGGCTTCGCACTCTTCCATAAAGCGGATCATGGCCGGAATGATGCCGATGGATGAGACGGTGATGCGGCGCGGGCTCATGGCAAAGCCCCAGTCGGAGGTGAGGACTTCGACGCTGTTCAGTACTTCGTCGAGGTTGTCGAAAGGCTCGCCCATTCCCATGTAGACGATATTGGTGATGTCTTCGCGTTCGGGCAGGTTGCGGATCTGGTTGACGATTTCGCCGGCGGTGAGCTGGCTCTGAAATCCCTGTTTGGCGGTCATACAGAAGAGACAGCCCATTTTGCAGCCGACCTGTGACGAGACACAGACGGTTTTACGATCCTTGAACGGAATCATGGCGGTTTCGATGAATTTTCCGTGTGCGGTGGGGAAAAGATATTTTCGGGTGCCGTCGGAGCTTTCTTTGACGTCGACGTATTCGGTCAGGCCGAAGGTATGGTTCTGATTCAGGAGATCGCGCGCCTTTTTCGAGAGGTTGGTCATCTCATCGATCGATTTGATATCCTTTTTATAGAGCCAGTCGGCGATCTGCCTGGCGGTGAATTTAGGCAGTCCGTAGCCGGCGGTCAGCTCCTGCAGCTGGCTTAGCGTTTTTCCAAAGAGTGGAATTTTTTCGTTCATGGCTAGAAATAGATCTCCGTCACGATGTTTTCAAAGGGGATGCCTTTTTCGATTAAAAGGTCGCGGGTTTCAACGGCCATCTGAGCCTGCCCGCAGATATAATATTTCCAATCGCCGGAAAGGTCGTGGCGCTTATCCAGAAAGGAGGTTACGCGACCGGGATGAATACCGGACATCATTTCCGCCGAGCAGCAGCAGTGGTAGTTTTCGCCCAGGCCTTCGGTCAGCTCTTTGCGGAAGTAGAACTGATGGAGTTTGCGTACGCCGTGCACGAGTTTTTTGTTTTTTCCCATGCCCGAGCGCAGCATGGCGCGGAAGGGGGCGATGCCGGTTCCGGTGGCAA
This sequence comes from Pontiella agarivorans, assembly GCF_034531395.1. NCBI lineage: Bacteria > Pseudomonadati > Kiritimatiellota > Kiritimatiellia > Kiritimatiellales > Pontiellaceae > Pontiella > Pontiella agarivorans. The sequence continues at coordinate 930,440 of NZ_JARVCO010000010.1, forward strand.
TCCACCACGCAGGTTCTTCGGTGCCGAAAAAAGTGCCGTAGGGAGCGGAAGCAAATACCGTATCGCCAACCGTCAGTTTTGCGAGGCGCGGAGTAAGAAATCCATCTTCTTTAATATTAAAGAGAACGCAAAGCTCGTCGTCGTCATTTCCGCTGCAGATGCTGTAGATGCGCGGCGGATGGATTTCGTCGATCCCGAGCTTAATGGCCTGTCCGGGAATAAAATCATTTTCACGGATAAAGCCGATGACAAACACGCCGGGCGAAATCTGTTCGTGGAGGGTCAGTTGGACCCTCCGCAATTCTGTACGTTGCGCACTCATAGATTCGGGGGAAGCTATTCAATTTTCGGCCGAGGTCGAGACTAATTTTGTTCTACGTGGACCTCGCCGGAAGTTGATGATAGAAAATGCGCTTCTGAAGGAGTGTATGATGGAACTGGTCAGTCAGAGCGATTTAGACAATTTACTGAAATTTCTGCCGTGCAGAAGTCCGCAGGCCTGGATTGATGAGGCGCTGCGGCAGGAGGAAATCCTGCTGCTGAATCACTGTTATCTGGAACAGTGTGCGGCACGCACCGCGCTGGGACTGATGTTCCGGTGTCCGGATAAACCGGATGTGCTGATCAAAATGTCGAAACTGGCCCGTGAAGAATTACGGCATTTTGAAAAGGTGCATGAGCTGCTGACGAAGCGGGGGTACACCTATAAAATCCTGAAGCCATCGCGCTATGCCGGGCTGATGCACGAGCCGGCGCGGAGAAAGGAGCCGGGAAATCTGACCGATACGCTGATTATCGGGGCCTACATCGAGGCGCGTTCGTGCGAGCGGTTTTATTCGCTGGCTCCGCATATGGACGAAGAAATCAGTGCGTTTTTCCGGTCGCTGCTGAAATCGGAGGCGCGGCATTTCCGGGATTATCTGACGCTTGCTCAGCACTATTCCGATGAGCCGATTGAAGCACGCGTAGCCTTTTTCGGTGAAGTTGAACAAAAGGCCATTGAATCCGAGGACGATCTTTTCCGGTTTCACAGTGGCGTGCCTGCAGAGCCGAATTAGTCCGTCATCAGGCACGCTGTTCCGGCAGGATTTTCAGGTTATCTGTTGCCTTTGGTGAACAGCTGGCCGAGTTTACAGTTGGCGAAGTGGTTGCATTTGCTTTGGCAGTATTGCCTCCGCCACTTCGGGGCGCATCCGTAGTAACCGTTGAGCAGAAAATCCTCTTCAGCTTCTTCCCACTCGACCTTGCGCCCCAGACGTTCGCCCATGTACCACATGTTCTCGTCGACCGCCATACGGTATTGGTCGACCTGCCAGTCTTTCAGCTGGCTGAAGGAGCGGCAGCTTTTTTCATTCGCCTGCGGTGCTCTCCGTGATTGGGGATGTTCTATTTTTTTGATCATAACCCGATGATCTCCAACAACTGTCTGCAACCTAGAGCTATATGGCGTCCGGAGCAACCCCTATTTTAGATCTTTAAGCGGGGTTAAACGGTTTGAAAAAACGCATTTTACCAAGACTGGCCACAGCCATGAAATAAAGGTATATTACCGATTTTCCGATAAAGATGTAAGGGGTCCGGGTGGAAGCAGAGCATTCAGCTGGTAAAAAAAAGAAGCGGTGGCACTGAATGGGAGGTTTTGTTGATGGATAAGGTTACGCAGAATATTGATCTGGTTTCGGGTGATGTAGAAACCAAACGCGCGGACATCCGGGCATACTTCGTGAACACCTGGGCGCTCTACGAATCTGTGTTTGATACGCTGGCTTCCGATGAGGCGTTCTATGAGCGGCCGCAGCCGCTGCGCCATCCGCTTATTTTCTATTTCGGCCACACGGCCACGTTTTTCATCAATAAACTGATGCTCGCCAAATTGATCGATCGGCGTATCAACCCTGAGTTTGAATCGCTCTTTGCCATCGGAGTCGATGAAATGAGCTGGGACGATCTCGATGAAACCCACTATGACTGGCCGCCGGTGCAAGCGGTGCGCGACTACCGCGATCAGGTGAAGGATATCGTATGCCGTCTGATTGATACGATCGATTTTACGCTGCCCATTGACTGGGACAGTCCGCTCTGGCCGGTCATGATGGGGATTGAGCATGAGCGGATTCATCTGGAAACCAGTTCCGTGCTGATCCGCCAGCTGGATCTTGAAAAGGTTCGTCCGCATGCATTTTTCCCGGCCTGTACCGCGGTCGGTCCGGCGATTGAAAACAAACTGGTTGCTGTGGATGGAGGAGACGTTGTGCTGGGCAAAGAGCGGGATCACCGGCTTTATGGGTGGGATAATGAATACGGCCATGCGGAGATGGATGTTCCGCCGTTCCGGGCTTCGCGTTATCTGGTTTCCAACGGGGAATACCTCGGATTTATAAATGCCGGCGGATATGAGGAGGATCGTTACTGGGATGAAGAAGGGCTGGCCTGGCGGAACTATCACCATGCCACGATGCCCGAATTCTGGCGCGGGGAACCCGGAAACTATCGGCTGCGTCTGATGACTGAAGAAATTCCGTTGCCGCTGAACTGGCCGGTGGAAGTCTGTTATCTGGAAGCCAAAGCGTTCTGTAACTGGAAAAGTGAACAGACCGGATGCCATGTCCGGATGCCTGATGAGGCGGAATACCGCCGTCTGCTGCAGGTGGCCGGTCTGGAAGCGGAGCATCACGAATCGCCGATTTCCGCAAACTGGAATCTCGAACATTATGCCTCGTCTGTGCCGGTCGATACCTTTGCGCACGGTGATTTCTACGATGTAGTCGGTAATGTCTGGCAATGGAATGAGACGCCCATTTATCCCTTTGACGGATTTGAAGTTCATCCGCTTTATGATGATTTCACGGTTCCGACTTTTGATAACCGCCACAACCTGATTAAAGGCGGTTCGTGGATTTCCACCGGGAACGAAATCGCACTGCACAGCCGCTATGCCTTCCGTCGCCATTTCTATCAGCATGCCGGATTCCGGTATGTGGTTTCGGATAAACCTGTAAAGACGGATTTTGATGTTTACGAAACCGATGAGCTGGTCTCCCAGTATTGTGAATTCCATTATGGCGATGCATGCTTCGGCATTCCGAATTTTCCGAAAGCCATTGCGCAGATCGCGCTTGAGGCCGTCGAAGCAAAGGGGAAGGCGCTGGATATCGGCTGTTCGGTCGGCCGCACCGCTTTTGAAATTGCCGATGTTTTTGAGGAGGTGGATGCACTCGATTTTTCCGCCCGTTTTGTGCAGGTCGGTGCACGCATGCAGGCAAAAGGTCGTATTCGCTATGAGCGGCAGGAGGAGGGGGAGCTGGTCACGTTCCAGGAGCGGACATTGGAAGGACTCGGATTGACCGGCGATTATTCGAATATCCATTTTCTGCAGCAGGATGCCACCAACATGAAGCCGATCTTCAGCGGCTATGATCTGGTAATTGCGGCCAACCTGATTGACCGGCTGAATAATCCGGCGCGCTTTCTGAAGGAGATCCCGAACCGGATGAACCTGGGAGGGATTCTGCTGATTGCCTCGCCCTATACCTGGCTCGAGGACTTCACGCCGAAATGCAACTGGCTGGGCGGGTTTAAAAAAGATGGAGAGCCGGTGACCACATTGGATGGATTGCATGCACTGCTTGACGACTCTTTTGAAATGATCCGAGAACCGCAGAAGGTTCCGTTTGTGATTCGTGAAACCAGGCATAAGCATCAGCATACGCTTTCGGAAGTGACGCTATGGAAAAAAAAATAGTTTACGATTTTGATATGCCCGTCTCCCGCCTCGGTACGCATGCCGAAAAATATGAAGCCCGCGAACGCTTCTTCGGTAAAGCCGATGTGGAGCCGTTCTGGGTGGCGGATATGGATCTTCCAACCCCTGAATTTCTGGTTGAAAAACTGCGCGCACGCACCGGTCATCCCATGTTCGGCTATACCGAGCAATATGATGAGGTTTTTGATGCGGTGCAGTGGTGGATGAAAAATGAGCATCAGGCCGAGATCGAGTCCGCATGGATTTCACTGTCGCCTTCTGTGGTCACTACCATCTCGATGGCCATTCAGTGCTGCACGGAAGAGGGCGAAGCTGTTGCGGTGCTTTCCCCGGTGTACGGCCCGTTTTTCACCTGCACTAAAATCAACAAACGTAAAATAGCCGATGTGCCGTTGTGTGTGGAAAACGCTAAATTTGAAATCGATTTCCAGGCCTTGGAAAAGACGCTGTCCCGTCCGGAAGTGAAATTGATGCTCATGTGCAATCCACAGAATCCCGGCGGACGCGCGTGGAGTTTCCAATGTCTGGAAAAAGTGGTGGCGCTTTGCGTGAAATATCGGGTGATTCTGCTGAGCGATGAAATTCACAGTGATATTGTTTATGCCCCGGCGAAACACCGGTCGGTTTTAAATCTGCCGGCTGCCGATGAAATTGCCGTGGTTGCACATTCCATCGGAAAAACCTTCAACACCAGCGGACTGCAGTCCTCTTTCGTTGTGATAAAAAATCCGAAACTGCGTTCAGCGTTCCGTCGGGCGCAGGATCGGGCGCACTGCGGCGATATCAACCTGTTCGGCAAAGCGGCACTGGCATCGGCGCTTTCGCCTGCCGGCGCCGAATATAAGCGCCAGCTGCTGGTTTATCTGCATGAAAATACCCGGCAGGTTTGCGCACGGCTGAATCAGGTTGAAAACCTGACCGTTATGGAGCCCGAAGCCACCTTTCTGGTCTGGAGCGATTTTCGCGCTTTCGGCGACTGGCAGACGGTATTCAGAAAACTGATCAACGAGGCCAACGTGGCGCTTTCCGGGGGTAATTTTTTCGGTCCGGCCGGCGAGGGCTGGTTCCGGATTAACTGCGCGCATCCGCGTTCTGTGCTGCTTCCCGCAGTGGAGCGGATTGTGGATATTTTTTCAGGCGCTTGATCCCCAGGGTGTTGCAAAGAAATCGATTGCGAAAATAAGATATAGTTGATAACGTTCTCAGTCATTTGCGGCCTGCTTTGCGGGGCCGAGGAAGGGAGGGAACGGGATGAAACGGTCTGTTAATCTGCGAGCCGGCGCAGCCGGGTTTTTTTGTTCGGCAGTGTGCATCGCGTGGGCGGTGCAGGCAGCTCCGCCAGCCGAAATGGATTCGGATGGAAACGGTCTGCCGGATATCTGGGAAGCGTTGTATGGCGGCGGATTTGATCTGCAGCCCGATGCCGATGATGACGGCGACGGGGTATCGAACCTGGATGAAAGCCGTGCGGGAACCTATGCGCTGGATGCGGCCAGCGTTTTGAAACTGTCGGTCTCCAATCAGCCGCCTGCGGGGATCCGCATTGAATGGCCGCAGCTTCCGCATCGGAGCAGTGAACTTGAATCGGCCGAATCGCTGAACAGCACGGTCTGGTCTTTTGAAGGGAGCGGAAGTGTCAACAGCAACGACGTGCTCTATGCTGAATTTCCGCCGGGCCCTTCCAACCGGTTTTTCCGGGTGAAGAATACAGATCTTGATCTGGATACCGACGGGGTGCCGGACTGGATGGAGGAGAAGCTCGGTTTCAGTCCGACCAACAGTGCGTCGGTGCTGGCCTCCGGAGATCTGGCGGCGTTTAATCAGATCTACACCGATGTGCCGGTTACAAATAGCCCGACCGAAGCGCAGGCGGCCCGGTTTCTGATGCAGGCCACGTTCGGGCCGACCTATGCAGATATCACGAATCTGCAGGCGGTGGGGATCGAGCCGTGGATTGATGAGCAGATGGCGTTGCCGCCGTATTATACCCGACCTTACATCGATGAAATTGATGCGGATCTCTTTGCCGGTTTTCCCAATCCGGATATTCAGGGATACGCCTATTCCATCAGTCCTTATACCTTTGTTTTCGGGAATAATTTCATGACCACCTGGGCCCGCGGCGCGATACAGGCGGATGATCAGCTGCGCCAGCGGGTGGCCTTTGCGCTGAGTCAGATTCTGGTTGTTTCGCGGGCGGATGCCAATTTTGCGAATAAGCCGGGTCCGATTGCGGATTACTATGATCTGTTTATTGAGCATGCATTTGGAAATTACCGGGACATACTGCACGACGTGACGTTCCACGCCTGTATGGGGATTTATCTCAGTCACCTCGGCAATCAGAAAGCCGATGTTTCCACCAACCGCTATCCTGATGAAAATTTCGCGCGGGAAATCATGCAGCTGTTTTCGATCGGTCTGTGGGAGCTGAATCCTGACGGAACACGGGTGCTGGATGAGTTCGGCGAACCCGTTCCAACCTATGGAAATGAGGAGATCACAGAGCTGGCCCGGGTGTTCACCGGTCTGAAATGGGCGGGCTATGCCTGGGACAGTGAGGGCATATGGGATTCAAAGCTCTATCCGCCGATGGCCATGTTTCCGGATTATCATGATTTCGGAGAAAAGACGCTGCTCAACGGTTACGTGATCCCGGCCCGGGTCCCGAGTACGGCCAATGGACTGCAGGATATCGAAGACGCACTGGATCATATTTTCAACCATCCGAATGTAGGGCCGTTTATCGGCCGGCAGCTCATTCAGTTTCTGGTGACCTCTAATCCTTCGCGGGAATATGTGGCCCGGATTTCGGCGGTGTTTGATGATAACGGTTCGGGGGTTCGCGGTGATCTCGGTGCCGTGGTGCGCGCCATTCTGCTGGATCCCGAGGCCCGCACGCCGGTGGAATTCCTGGCCCGCGTGCAATTCGGGCAACTACGGGAGCCGGTCATCCGTGCGATGCATCTGGCGCGGGTGCAGCATCTCGGGCGTTTTGAACATTTGAAATGGTGGGACTGGGGTCAGTTTGCCCAGGATTCCCTGCAGGAACCCATGTATGCGCCGTCGGTGTTTAATTTTTACCGGCCGGATTACCGGCTGCCCGGACCGCTGGCGGAGGGCGGATTTGATTCGCCGGCTTTCGGTATTACGGACAGCTATTCCGCGATCTCCTTTCCGAACCGGCTGTGGAACCAGATGAACAACGGGTTTAAAAACGGCAGTAATTATCACTATCCGCCGGACTGGTCAGCCTTCCTTCCGCTGGTTATGGATGTACCGGCATTGGTTGATCGTGCGGCACTGCTGTTCTGCGGCGGTGATATGTCGGCCGATACCCGGGAGCTGATTATCGGGCTGGTTTCCCGGCTGGATGAAAACAGCGAGCAGATTGAACGCATCCGCTTGGCAGTCTATTTCGCCCTGATGAGTCCGGAAGGCGCAACCCTGAAATAAGAGGTGGAATCATGAGCAGAACCTTTACAAGACGACGTGTGCTGGGTGAAGTCAGCTGTGCCGGGATCGGAACCGCGACGCTGATGTCCTCGCTGATCAACCTGAAACTGGCCGGCAATGCGGCGGCGGATGCTCTGCTGCCGGGTAATGACCGTAAAACGGTGGTGAATGTACTGCTGGCCGGTGGATGCGATACCTTTAATCTGCTGTTGCGGCGCGACAGCGGCTATGCGGAATATGCCGCGTCACGGAGTTCGCTGGCTTTACCGAATGATGCTTCTTTGCATCCCTTGACGCAAATCAGCGGCAATGACGGCAATCTGTATGCACTGCATCCGAGTTGTGCAGGACTGGCCGACCTGTTTAACGGAGCGGGTGACTTCCCGGGAACGCCGCGGCTGGCTTTTATTACAAATGTCGGCACGCTGGTGGAACCGACGACGCTGTCGGATTATCTGTCGGCCAGCGTGGTACTGCCGAAATCCCTGTTTTCGCATATCGACCAGATTGAACAGTGGCAGACCTCGGTGCCGCAGGGGATGGCCGAACTGCGCGGGTGGGGCGGGCGAATGGCCGATGTGCTGCACAGTGCCGCCAACACGGGGGCGACGGCCATGAGTATTTCGCTGGCCGGAAATAATATCTATCAGATCGGCGATTCCACAAAACAGATGGCGATCACCCGCAATGGGGCTCTGCTGTTCGAAAGCGAATGGGACTGGACGCAGGAACACCATCTGAAAAATGAAGGGCTGATGAGTCTGGTCGAGCTGCAGAACCGGCATCTGATGCGCGACAGCTTTTCCCGGCATACAAAAGAGAGTATTGAAGCGCAGCAGGCTTTTAAGGTGCATTGGGATGTCGTTGAGCCGGGATTTGACGGCCTGCTGACCGATGCTTCTTTTCCGGATACCTATTTCGGTAAAAATCTACGCGCCGCCGCCATTACCATAAAAATCCGCGCCGATCTCGGGTTGCGCCGGAATTCCATCTTTATCAATTTCGGCGGATGGGATCATCACGGGGAGCTGCTCAATACGCAGGCGGGGATGCTGACGGATCTTTCGGAAGGGCTTTATCAGTTTCAGCTGGCTCTGGAGGAGCTCGGTCTGGCGCAGGATGTGGTGACGTTTACCTCTTCCGATTTCGGGCGAACACTGCGTTCCAACGGGCGCGGCAGTGACCACGCCTGGGGCGGAAATGCCATGGTGATGGGTGAGCCGGTCGCGGGTGGAAAAGTTTACGGCACGTTTCCGAGTCTCGCCATCGACGGTGCCGACGATGTGGGGAAAGGCGGGCGCATACTGCCGAGTACCTCGGTGGATGTTTTCTTTGCGGAAATCGCCCGCTGGTTTGGGGTCAGCGCTACAGATCTGCCGTATGTGCTGCCGAATATAGAAAATTTCATTGATCCGGTTTCCGCATCGCAGCCGGTCGGTTTCATTAAATCCGGCCGGATTGTTTGAGGCTTCCCAGGCCGACTCCTCCGAGAATCAGTGCCGATGAAATGAGCAGGCGGGCGGTTAGCGGTTCATCCAGAAAAACAACCCCGCCGGCCGCGGCGAGGACCGGAATCAGCAGCTGCACCATCGAGGCGGTGACGGTGGAAAGATGCCGCAGTGCCCGGTACCAGATGACATAAGCCAGTCCGGAAGTGAGTGATCCCGACAAAACAGCGATGATTGCTCCGCGCGGCGAAATTTCCAACGATTGGAAAAACAGCGCGGCGGTTATTCCAATGATTGGAACCGCGCAGGTGAAGTTCCGGGCGGTCATCAGAACGGGGGACCGGGCTCCGCGGCCGCGAATGGAATAGAGTCCCCAGGCGATGCCGGCGGCGGACATCAACGTGGCGCCTTTTAGATCGGGGGCCGTGAGGCCCGGTGAAACGAGAACGATTAAACCGGCGAAGGAGATTCCGGCCCCGATCCATTTGCTTCTGGAAATCGGATCCTTTTGAATGACCGCCCAGGCAAACATGGAAAACTGGACGGCTCCGACTAGAATCAGGGTGCCTATGCCGGAGGCGATCGTGACGTAGCCGAGTGAAAAGGCGAGGGCATAGATGAAAAGGGCGGAGCCGGAAAGGACCGCGTTTTTCCAGCCTTTGGAAGGAGCGGGTTCGCGGGTTGCGGAAGCGATCGGAAGCAGAATCAGCATCCCGCTGAGCAGGCGAAGCAGAGTGAAGGAGACGGGATCAATTGTGTCGGCGGCCAGCGCCAGCCGGCAAAGGATGGAGTTGGCCGCAAATGCGAGCAGGGCGAGCATGGTTAAAAGCAGCGTCATGGGGTATGGTCCGGACCGTAGCATCCAGGGCGGCTGGATAAAATAATGCAATGGGATGTAATCTTCCGGGGATAACAGCGAACAGGCTTTATGAAAAAAACAATACACTGGTTTCGGCAGGATTTGAGAGTGGCAGACAACCCGGCGTGGGTGTCCGCCTGTGAAAGCGGAGCAGTTTTTCCGGTGTATATTCACGATACGGAGAACGGCAGGGATGAGCAGTTGGGGGCGGCGTCGGAATGGTGGCTTCATCATTCGTTGGAATCATTAAATAAATCGTTGGGCGGAGCGTTGAATATATATGCCGGGGATTCGGCTGAAATTATTCATCAGCTGGTGCGGAAATATGACATTTCCGGAGTCACCTGGAATGGGTGTTATGAACCGTGGCGGGTTGAGCTTGACCGTGCTGTGACGGATCTTCTGGAAAAGGAAGGGATCGAAGTTGCGGTATTTAACGGATCGCTGCTTTGGGCTCCGGAAGAGGTTTCGAAGCAGGATGGCACGCCTTATAAGGTGTTCACCCCGTTTTTTAAACGGGGATGTCTCGGAGCGATGCCGCCGCGCAGACCGTTGCCGGAGCCGAAGGGGCGGTACGGCCGGGACCCGGAATCAGTTGAACTGAAGGAGTTGGATTTATTGCCGAAGCAGGGATGGGATGCAGCATTTTACGATCATTGGAAACCGGGCGAAACCGGTGCGTTCCAGCGGTTGGAATCGTTTTTGGCGTTGGGGTTGAAGGGATATAAAGAGGGACGCGATTTTCCGGCCCGCAAGAATGTATCGCGTCTTTCCCCCCACCTTCATTTCGGTGAAATTTCACCGAATCAGATCTGGTACGCGGTGCGGAACCGTACGGCGGACGACGATGTCGGGCATTTTTGTTCTGAGCTGGGCTGGCGGGAGTTTTCAAACCATTTGCTTTTCCATTTTCCATACATTACGAAGCGGAACCTGAATCCGAAATTTGATGTTTTTCCGTGGGATCCGGATGAAAAAAAGCTGCAGGCCTGGCAACAGGGGAAAACCGGAATTCCGATCGTGGATGCGGGCATGCGGGAACTGTGGCAGACCGGTTATATGCACAATCGGGTCCGAATGGTGGCGGCGTCGTTTCTGGTGAAGAATCTGCTGATTCACTGGAAGGAGGGTGAGCGTTGGTTTCGGGATACACTGGTGGATGCCGATCTGGCGAACAATACCGCCAGCTGGCAGTGGGTGGCGGGGAGCGGGGCGGATGCCGCACCTTATTTCCGTATTTTCAACGCGGTGACGCAGGGGCGTAAATTCGATTCGGATGGAGCCTATATCCGTAGCTATATTCCGGAAATTTCCCGGCTCCCGGATAAATATCTGTTCAGTCCCTGGGAGGCACCGGAGAATATTCTGCGGGAGGCCGGCGTTGTGATGGGCTCCGATTATCCGCTCCCGATTGCGGATCTGAAAAAATCGCGGGCCGATGCGCTGGCGGCCTATGCCACGATTAAAGAAGGCGGTACATCCAGCGCGTGACCGAAAACCGATTGATCTGCCTGATGGATTTTTCAACGCCGTATTGGATGATGGTGGCTGTGGAGTCGTAGGGCGGTTCCTGCAGTTCATCCGTATCCTGTTTGTGCAGCGCCGGCAGTGCGCGTTCGCTGCCGATCTGGCCCAGAGCCCAGATGGCGCTGTTCCGCTTTTCAAAGGAGGCGTTTTCGTCTTCGACGAGCGCAATGAGTGCCCCGACGTGATCGCCGCCGTATATCGCCTGGGCTTCGTTGGCATAGCGCTGTACGCCGGTGAAAATCATGCGGGCTCCGATGGTGTAGAGGACGATCACCGTAATGAACATGATCCATATAGCGGTTTCGAGTTTCGGCGTCTTTTTCATGAACCGAATCTATCACGCTTTCCAGACATTGGAAGAGCGGAAGCGGCAGGTTTGACGCGGTCAGTTATAAAACGGCTGCATCACAATCATGGAACGGGTGACGGGAACGGAAAAAATAATACGTCCGCCCTGCGACTGCCGTTGGACATTCAGGATGATATTGCTTCCGGGTTCGCCGCGCAGGTTCTGTACAATCTGCTGAATCGGCATATCCTGAAAATTGAGGACTGTTCCGTCGGGCTTCACCATGCCCGAAATATAGTCACCGGCCGCCACCATACCGCTGGATTCAACGGCACTCAGAATCGTGGTTTCGCGGATTTTCGGCAGACCGGATGAATCCACTTCGATGCGTGCACCAATACCCGTGAGTGCATATTTATTTACTGCTTCGAGGGCGATGCGCTGCTCTTCGGCCGATTTCAGCGTGGCAATCCAGTCGAGTGTCTGCAGGGTATCCACTCGGACATGCTGGGCCAGGGCATTCAACAGGGCCTGGCGTTTTCGGGGATCGGTCGTTTGAGCAAGTTGATCCAACAACCGGTTAAAACGTTCCTCCTGCATTTCCCAGTACCGGGCGAGATTCGAGGAGGACGTCGGTGTCGCCTTCTTTCCGTTTTTTGCCGACAGCTGCATCTGTGGTTTCGGCGGTGCAGAGCGAACGACCGGAACAGCCTGCGGGGCCTGTTTGATTTCTACGGTTTTCTCCGGAACGATCAGTCGCTCCGCAACAGGCGGGGGAACGGGCGTGGAATGAACAACTTCCGTTTTTTCCGGTATTTCCACCGAAGGACTTCCGGTACGCCACAGCCATACTCCGCCCGTGCCGAGGGCGGCAGTCAGAATCAGGGCTGTGGTCCGTATGTTCATAAACTCCATTTGTGAAAATCAACACCTCTATCTACCACAACCTTCCTGAGATGGAAAGGTTCCGGTTCGGCAGAAAATGATGGTTTATCCTGTTGTTTCAGGATGCGTTTAAAATGTGTAAAATATTTCTCTTCCTGAAGAGAAAGATTTTTGTCTCGTTTAAGAGGTGATAAATATATCTTTAATATAAGCGTTATCTTTGGTTGTGTTTTCAGTATTCGCTAAGGTTGAATCGGTGGATAAACTGCTTGGTTGCGATGAGGTTTGTTGTGAAGATTACAAGGAGTCGAAGTGATGAGTGTTATAGGCGCAACCGCTAAGGTGACCCAAGCTGTTTTGATCTCTCTTTTATTAGTAGGATGTCGCAGCTATATTTCTTCGCCGGAGAACGTCAAAAGTGACTATTTGTCTAAGCACCCTCCGCCCAAAGTCCCGGCTAAGTTCGTTTTTAGACGCAGCAATGAGATCAGAGACGATTTAGTTTTGGAAAAAGATGACGGCGTTTTTTCCAAACCGTGTAAAATAATTTTGTAGATGGAATGACACTGACTACATTAATTATATTAACAGTAATGTTGGCGGCTCTCGGTGCGGTGCTAGCCTTGAGGGGCGGCATCGGTAAATCCCGTTCGACTACAGCACTCTTTGTGCTCTCGAATGTTTCTATTGCTGGAAGTCTTTTGGTTGCTTCTATCTGGGCAACGGCCCTGTTGATTCCTGAGCCAGTAATGCGTGATTATCAGGATAGGGAGACTGAAGGGCAATTTTACGGCTATTACAATCCATCATGGGGTAGTAACCGTTCTTCGAGCGTGGGACAATATGTGTTCAGAGAAGTCTCTCCGAGCAATAATGCGCTTCCGACTTTGGAGAGCGTTGCTTTTTATCTGTTTATAACAAGCGTTATCCTGTGTGCTGGCGGGCAGTATTTGTGTGTAAGAACAATATTGCGTAAAGAATCCGGTCAAAAAACGGGAGGGTGATGTGCTGTATAATTTTCTCATATTTTTCCCTCCGGCCCTAATGTTCATTATTGCAGGATTTCTGTTGGTTCATGTTTTATGTTCATCCTGCCGAAGCTCTATTGTCATGTTGCAGAGGAGTCTGCTGATCATTCTGTTATTTACTCTGCCGGAAGGGGTTTTTAGAAACTTCGTTCCAAACTATCCGTTATTTAGCCCTGCGCAGCATTATTACCCGATTCCAGGCCATGGAATTAATCTAGTGGAGCATGTTGCCTACCGATCAGGGCTGAGCGCACATGTAGTGTTGATTCTTTTGTTTACACTGGTTTTCTCTGGAATTCTGTTCGCCTGCCTTTCATCAGTGGTTGCAATTAGAGCAGTAAAATATTCCGGCACAGAACAGAAATGCCGTACTCGATGGATTACAATCAGTAAGTTCGTCATCGTGGCGCTACCATGCATTTTCTATTTCAGTAACAACTGTTTAAAGCCTCAGGACTACCAGCAGGTGATAACTCTGAGAACCGGTGCCTCTGAGTCCCTTACGGTAGATAATATAAATCAAGCTGTGGATGAATTGGACCGTATAGTTAGCAGCAAGGCTAAACAGGAAATCCGGGCATGTCCTAATGGATTTTTGTTAACTTATCATAAATGGCTGGCGTTATGGATTTATGAAAACTGGCTGGATGATGATTCCGTGTTACGCCAAAAGTTTCGGGAAGATGGAACGTGGAGAACTGAAGATATGGCATGTGCCGTGTTGAAGGCTTTTCATTCCGAACTGAATAATGAGGCAGAGGGGGAAAGGTGTGGCACAAGTCATTGACTGTTATTTTGGAGAGGTGTGAATAATGAGAAAGTTTATTTTATGGGGATGGCAATAATAATTCTGAGGATCCATGGGATGTTGGAAACGGGGGCGACCTTCATGCCATGACAAGTTCGTGTTCCGGTGCGGGATGGTCTGAAATGCCAGGGGCCTTACCGTTGGTGTATTTACCGCAACAGGCAGATGCCGATGATTGGGATCAACAGGCTCAGGAGATGAGGTGTTGTTGTGAAGATGAGGGTGATTAGTTTAATTTTGTTCTTTTCCGGGGTAACGCAAGTTTTTTCAACGATCCCTGAGGGGGCTGATTGTGGTTCTGTAGTGTCGGGTTTGAAGGTTCATGTTGAAATCTTCAAGGTAACAGAGGAGAAGATCGTTGGATCAGTTGTTTTTGTTAATACCGGCGAGTCTATAATATGGTTTCCAGGGATTCCCTCGGGAACAATACTGCCAGATCAAATAAGTGTTCGGGATGTGTATCCGGTATTGTACATGCATAATAGACAAAAGGAATATGCTTGTGCAGAGATCCCCTTATTGTTCAGTGCAGAGCTTTTTCCTAAAACGTCGATGTCTTATAGTTTTGAAATTGACCGTTCAGGAAGTTTAATTGAAGTGCAAACGGGTATATACGCAAGGATCAAAGCTCCAAAGGTTGATTTCCGGAAATTCGCGCCGCGAAGGTCGACTGGCAAAGTGCTTACACGGATCCAAAGCGAGTCGGTCTTACACATGAAGGTCCCGGAATATGAGAAGATCAACGTGCGAGTTCCTCCAGTAGTTCAATCTCCGGTACATGGTATTCCTCATCAGAGAAAGCAGTCTTGGGAGGAATGGAAGAAGGAACAGAAGAAAACGGGGATAATTCCATAATAAAGATCCATCAGACAGTTACACGCTGGGCTGTTGAATGACGGGAACTTGAGTGAACATGAATAAAGAATGCGAACACATACCATCAAGATATTCGCCTGTTATGATAGTTGCATGCTGGTATGTCAGAAGGTCTGCCCATGATTGATATTCAGGGCAGATTAAAAGCGCGAAGCCTTCTTGAGAAAATATTAGGCGAAGGCATCAGCAATTATGATTTGCAGGATTCCTGGCCTGAAAGTGGGGATCCTGCGATCTCTGCTTTGTTGGATGCGTTTGATGCCTATTATGATGATTTCCCTGAAACCCAATTAACCCGATCAAACTTTAGTTCGGATGTCGTTCAGTTTATGGAACGCTCTATTCTTTTTTTGTCTTTGGTATACGAGTATGAGTGGCCTTTTTTCAACTTTACGTTTTTCCCAACTTTTTTGTCAAAGCTGTGTCGATCAGGGGAAAAGTGGAGGCTGGAATATGAAAAATTCAAGCAGTGCGGAGATTTTGATGTATGGCCGTTTTTTCGCGAATCCGACTATGAAGAAGCGTTAAAAGAAAGTCGTTTGTAGAAGGAGTCTATTGGCATGAAAAGTATCTTGTATAAATTGGTTTTGTTTCTGTTATTCACATGCCCCAGCCATGCCTGCTATCAAGCTGAACAAGGGTGCTGGTTGAACCGGGATCCTATTGAGGAGCAAGGGGAGGACGATATTTATTCTTTCGGAGATAATTCGATTGTTTCATCGGTTGATATTTTGGGAATGATACAATGGTATGAAAATTATGGCGGCCCATCTGCGGCATTCACGTCCACGAATCGGGTTACTCCTAATGAAGGAAGTCCGCGTCGCCCTCGCATTCTGGGACGGCCTTTTTAGGGAATAAGGGAAACCTAAGGTATGAACGCACAATTACGCATTTACTTACCAGCACTTTTTTCCGTCACAATAATTATGTTGCTCCTCAGCGTTTGTGCTTCCTGTTCAGTAGGTGACGTTGAACTTGCGATCTCACAAGGAATGGTTCTCAATCTTAATGAAAATAGGAGTTTGACGATAGAAAGCATAGATCCGTTAACACGTTCATATATATTGGATGGCTATACCAACGTAGTTAAATTAACCCCGGACACAGTTAGGTATTATGGAAGAATGGGACTGTCTGGCTCTTCTGCCTGGAAGGGTTCTCGGGGCATTGATCGGGCGGTGTTTTCAGAAGGGCAACAGCATTTTTATTCGGCTGATGAGGCGATTTCCTGGCTGACTCTTGGATGGAATGGAACAAACGGCATCGGGCTGGTTTATACCAGTGATGGATTGGCAGTGGGATATAAGGAAACCGGATCTAGAAGGCAAATCAACATCGATGTATGGCAGGTATATATAAACGGGAGAAAACCGGAAGATTTGCCGGGAGCCTCTGACGAAAAGCTTCAGGTGTATTATAAAGAAGGCAGCAATTTAAGAGAGCCGACGGTCGGAGAATATCGACCAAGCAAACCGGCTATGCTCAACGGTGTAAAGTATTCTGGACGTGCCTTGGATATGTTAAAGGAGTTTAAGCGAATTTCCAGAGAGGATGTGGAAAGGGCTCTACTGTATGGGGAGAAATCTCCCTTCGAGGGAGGCTATATTTATGATCTTCGAAACGGAGCCAGCGGTCATAGTATTCGCGTTGTTGTAGATCCTGCTGATAGAGTTCTACGGGTGTATGACCGAGGTTGAATGAATATATGAAAGTCAAACTTACAGTATATTGCGGGATTGTGCTGAGTTCTTTGGTTTTATTTAACGTCAAGGCATGCGGAGCTTCTGAGAGCGAACAACATGAGCTTTCTATTCAGGTCTCTTTACGGGATGCACCTGCGGAAGCGTTGCGCTGGCGGAATGTTAGAAAAGTACTCAACACATTTGCTGAACTTGGACATTGCCGGGTTGAGATCAATGACTTTGTTTGGGATTCCAGTTGGATTGATAATGCTAAGGTTTATAGACATGACGACCCTTTAGCTTTGGGCGAAGATTCGAACAAGATTATGAGGGAATGGGCAGAACGGAATCAAGGTTGCCTTGTTGAACTGTGGATTGGCGAGAATGTCGAGTTTGATCGAATAAAATGTGTTACAGAATGCCTTCGTGATCATGACAGTAATTATATCCTGTATTTCTTAAAAAATAATCCGAATGGCTTAATTCTGAACTTATATGGCTCCGTTCAGCGGAAGGGAAATAAGGAGCCGCAATGAAATGCTGTATTTTTATCTTTTTTTCATCATTTCAACGAATAACTCTCTTGCCTTTTATCGGGCGGAGCAGGGGCGATGGATCAGCCGTGACCCAGTTGGAGAATTGGGAGGTATTAATCTGCAGGGAATGTCGGCGAACGATGTCGCGAATAAGATTGATACTTTGGGGCAAAGCTATGGAAATCCTGTGTCTGGTCCTGCTGGGCCTGTAGGACCCTCCGATCCACCACCCACTCCGCCGTCGGGTAGTCACGGCAATTGGTGGGGGAAAGGTTGGTGCAATGGGGAAAAATAGGCCGGAATCAGGACCGGATCCTTATCCGAATCCAGACGGTCCAGATTACAATGAACCGGTAGACTCTCGGGATGCTTGTGCTGTAGCGCATGATCGTTGCATTAAGAATTATCCTCAACAGGCATTGAGGGATTGTACGGTGGATTGCGATAGGTAAATGTCAGATTGTTTGAGCAAGGCTGGATATGATTTCTATATATGGCTATTCGGGGAAATAATACCATGGCTTCATGAGAACGGTATTGTTGAGCCGTAGCACAATCAAAAGAGGTGTAAGTTGAATTGTTTTGTTTGTGGAAAGTTTTGGGTATTAGCGCTAATTCTTGCTGTAGGATTGTGTGAAGGGTGCTCTCGCGGCGATGGAGTTCAATCTGGGGAGCGAGAAACGATATTGCGTCCTGAAATGAAGGTTTCGTTGCATGGAAACAGCTTGCTGGATGATATCGAAATCTTCTGTCCCAGTACGGGGAGACGAAGGGTTGTGATGGGTAAAGATGCGCACGTCTTTTCCGTTAAAGGGCGAACGTCAAGGTGGTTTGGAAGCTTTGGGGTTTATGCTCGTAAATCTTCAAACATATTCCGCCCAAAAGCGTTTTTTTATGAGGAGGGGCTGCAACACTTTAGCAGTCTCAAAGACGCACGGACCTGGGTTGCACAACGGAGAAGTTTTTCACGGATATATTCTAATGGAGAGGGATTAATTATCAGCCTTTCTGAGGGTGATAAGCTTGAAATACGATTGTGGCAAATCTTTATTAACGGAGTTGCCCCGAAGGGTTTTCCTGAGCCCATGAGTGATATTAAGCTATCAGATGCCGTCGAGTATAAACAATTGAATGATTTTAAGCCGTCTGAGCCAAAATATGTTGAAGGAATTTTATTTTCCGGGCGAGTGCAGGATTTGATGAATGAGGGCAATATTGCCTTTGAGCAGGTGCTTGATGCTATTGAGCATGGTACGGTGAATACACTGTCTGATGGCCGTGTAATATATGAGTACGGACCGAAGATGCCTAAATATGATTTCATTAATCCGTTCCATAGCATTCGTGTATATATGAGTGCCGACGGGCAAGTTGAATATTTGAGATCAGAGCAACGGTGAGCGGTACCAGACATCAGATCCTGTTTCGATTGGAACGGATTCCGAAAAACTCAAAGAACTTCCTGTCGCAATTTCTGCCCTTCGTGAGATGTTTGGAGGCGGCGGTTAGTATAATAAATCCTGGCGCATAATGTATGAAGGTCGTTGTTACAATTTCAACGATAGCATTGGGAAAAGGGGCCGTTCAGGACTGACCTTTGGGTTGTGCCGGGTAATGATACGGACTTCATTAATTGTATTAACAGCAGTGCTGGAAACGCTTGGGGCACTATGTGCCTCATCGGGGAATTTCATTCAGAACATAGCCTCGAGTTTTTCGAAACGGGAGAGGATCGGGCAGAATCCCTTGAGCCTACGGACAAGCCTTTTCCCTCGTTTATCCGCTGATGGGATGAAGGAGGTTGGTGCATTCTCTCACTTTATGCATTGTTTCGATAGCTCCGGAGCATTGAGCGTTATTCCGCGATACTGAAAAGGCGTTTCCAATGGTTGGAAACGCCTTTTGAAATGTGCTGTGGAACCGGTCAGTCCTGCTTATAGTGCATGGATTTGAAGGCTTCGCCGAACATTTTTGCTTTGTGCACGAGGGTTTCCATCAGGGATTCGGCGGCGGTGACGTTGTTCATGTCTTTGAACTCGCCGGCATCGAGGATATCGGGAGACCGAAGATAAAGGGCCGGTGTTGAAATACACCAGCCCTTTATTGTGAATTCTTATTTCCCTTTCAGGATATCGGCGAAGAAGTTGTTGCCTTTGTCGTCGACGAGGATGATGGCCGGGAAGTCTTCGACTTCGATTTTTCGGACGGCTTCCATGCCGAGCTCTTCCATATCGACGATTTCGACTTTTTTGATGTTCTTTTCGGCGAGGAGGGCGGCGGGGCCGCCGACGGAGCCGAGGTAGAAGCCGCCGTGCTCCTGGCAGCTGTCGGTGACTTCCTGTGCGCGGTTGCCTTTGGCGAGCATGACCATGGAGCCGCCCTTCGACTGGAATTCTGTGACATAGGGGTCCATGCGCTGCGCGGTGGTGGGGCCGAAGGAGCCGGAGGGTTTTCCTTCGGGGGTTTTGGCCGGGCCGGCGTAGTAGACCGGGTGGTTTTTAAAGTATTCGGGCATCGGTTCGCCGGCATCGAGCTTTTCCTTGATTTTGGCGTGGGCGATGTCGCGTGCCACAATCAGGGTGCCGTTGAGGCGCAGGCGGGTGAGGACCGGATAGGTTGAAAGTTCTTTGAGAATTTCTTCCATCGGGCGGTTGAGGTCGATGACCGGTGCGGTGTCGGCTTGTTTGCCGATATTTTCCGGGGCATACATGGCGGGATCGTATTCGAGCTGTTCAAGAAAGACGCCGTCTTTGGTGATTTTGGCTTTGATGTTGCGGTCGGCCGAGCAGGAGACGCCGAGGCCGACGGGGCAGCTGGCGGCGTGGCGGGGCAGGCGGATGACGCGGACGTCGTGGCAGAAATATTTTCCGCCGAACTGGGCACCGATTTTGGAGTCCTGTGCCATTTTGAGTACTTTTTCCTCCCATTCGAGGTCGCGGTAGGCGCGGCCGGTTTCATCGCCGGAGGTGGGCAGGTCGTCGAGGGCGCCGATGGAGGCCATTTTGACGTATTTCATGGTGGCTTCGGCGGAGGTGCCGCCGATGACCACGGCAAAGTGGTAGGGCGGGCACGCGGCGGTGCCGACGGTGAAGAGCTCGGCTTTCAGGAATTCGGTCAGCGTCTCTTCGTTCAGCAGTGATTTGGTTTTCTGGTAGAGGTAGGATTTGTTGGCCGATCCGCCGCCTTTGGCGATGAAGGTGAGATTGTATTCGGCACCTTTCCCGGCATAGAGGTCGATCTGTGCAGGCAGGTTGTTGCCGGTGTTCTTTTCGGTAAACATGGAGAGGGGGGCGATCTGCGAATAGCGCAGGTTGCGTTCCTGGTAGGCTTTGAAGACGCCTTTGGAGAGGGCTTCTTTTTCGTCAAAATCGGTCCAGACATAGCCGCCTTTGGTGCCGGTAACGATGGAGGTGCCGGTATCCTGGCAGGTCGGCAGTTCGCCGTGCGCGGCAATAATTGAGTTTTCGAGGAAGGAGCGGGCAACGAAGATGTCGTTTTCGCTGGCTTCCGGATCATCGAGAATGGCGGCGACCTGCTTCATGTGGCCGGGGCGGAGGTAGAAGGATACATCGCAGAAGGCTTCGTAGGAAAGCTGCTCGAGGGCTTCCGGCTCTACGATAAGAACTTCTTTTCCGTTGAAGGTTTCGGTACGGACGCCGTCTTTGGTAATCAGGCGGTAGGGCGTGTTGTCGCCGCTGTGCTGGAACGTCGGAGTATACGTATAATTGCTCATGTGTGGCTCCCTGGTTAATATAAAATCAATTCTTTTGTTTGATTGCGACTCAAACAGGAGCGGATGTATGTATCATATCCGGTGTTTTAAGGCATAGTGAAAATTAGGGATTTGAAGGAGAGAGATCATGAAGCGGGTTCTTGCAGTGGCTGCAGTTATGGCGGTGATATCGGTTTTCGGGAAGGCGGAGCGCCCGAATATGGTGTGGCTTGTAAGCGAAGATAATTCGGCCGATTGGCTCCGGCTCTATAATCCCAACGGCGCACCGATGCCGAATGTGGAAAAGCTGGCGAGACACGGACTGGTGTTTAATCAGGCCTTTTCCTGCGCTCCGGTTTGTTCGGTGGCTCGCAGTACCATTATTTCCGGCTGTTATGCTCCGCGCCTGGGGGTGCAGTATCACCGCAACGAAAAGCCGGTGCCGATGCCGGAAAATCTGAAGATGTTCCCGTGGTATCTGCGGCAGGCCGGTTATTACACCTCAAACAACGCGAAAGAGGATTATAACTTTCTTCCATCCGAGAAGAAGGGCGTCTGGGATGAGTCGTCCGGCAAGGCGAGCTACCGTAAGCGTGCTGCCGGGCAGCCTTTTTTTCATGTGCAGAACTATTACATCACTCATGAAGGACAGCTTCATTTCAAAGATCTGACGCAGAAAACCGAAACGGATCCGGCGCAGGTAAAGCTGTATCCGTATCATCCCGACACGGAAACATTCCGTTACACGTATGCCCGCTATCTCGACAACCATAGGAAACTGGATGAGCAGATGGGGGGATTTATTCAGATGCTGGAGGACGACGGGCTGCTGGATGATACCTTTATTTTCTATTATGGCGACCACGGCGGTGTGCTGCCGCGGGGCAAGGGCTATGTTTACAATAATGGACTGCATGTGCCGATGGTCGTTTATGTGCCGAAAAACTGGACGCATCTGGTTCCGGCCGCGCGCGGCAGCCGTATCGGCGGATTTGTGCAGTTTGTTGATCTTTCCGCGACGGTGCTGAATCTGGCCGGGGTAAAGATTCCGGAGGAGATTGACGGGCGTCCGTTTCTTGGGGAAGGGGTGACGCTTGCTGAGCTGAATGCGCGGGATACGGCGTTCGGTTATGCCGATCGCTTTGACGAAAAATATGATCTGGTCCGCACGGTGCGCAAAGGCGATTTTAAATATATGCGCAATTATCAACCCTTCAATTTTGATGGTCTGTATAATTTCTATCGCTATAAAATGCTGGCCTATAAAGAGTGGCGGGAATTGTATCTGGCCGGAGAACTGAATCCGCTCCAGAGCCGGTTCTTTGAGCCGCGGCCGGCGGAATGTCTGTATGATTTGAGCAAAGATCCGGATGAATTGTACAATCTTGCCGGCGATCCGAAATATCACAGTAAACTGGCTGAACTGCGCAGCCTGCTGCAGGGGCAGGTGAAATCCATGCCGGATCTCAGCTTTATTCCCGAATCGCAGTTTCTGAAAGAAGGTTCCGGCAACCCCGTGCAGTACGGGCAGGAGCATCTGCAGGAAATTGCCGAGCTGGTTGATATTGCGGATCTGAGTCTGCGGCCGTTTCCTGAAATCCGGGAGTCGCTGCGTGCGGCGCTGGAATCCTCCAATCCCTGGAAGCGGTACTGGGGGCTGGTGGTTTGCAGTTCCTTTGGGACTCAGGCGCTGGAATGTACTGAAAAAGCCGTGGCGTTGGCGGCATCTGATCCAGAGGGTCTTGTACGGGTCCGTGCTGCGGAATTTCTGGGGCTGACGGGGGGCGGCGATCCGGTGCCGGTGATCATGCAGGCGCTGCGGGAAACCGAAGATCCGGTTGAGGTCAATCTGATGCTGAATACGGTGGTTTTGTTACAGGATGCCAAAGGGGTGGAATTCAAACTGGCTGAATTTGCTGATGCCTCGTGGGCACAGGATGAAAAATTGCAAAGTGGTCGACGTATGGAATATCTGCTCGGTTCCGGGAAATCATTTTAAAAGAGCGCAGTTTTCTGGAGTTCACAGCATCTTCTTTAAAGGTTGCAGAATAGAAATACTTATTTTATATTCACATACCTAAACCACACGTTAAGGAGAGGTGTAATTATGAAGTCTATTCAGGGAGTTGTTCTTGCTACACTGATTGCGGCGCCGATGGCTGGTTTCGCGCAGGATGAAGCGGTAGTCGAAGGCGAATCCGCCGTACAATGGGAACGGAACGTGTCGCTGGGGGCCACCTATCGCGAAGGGAATACGAAGAAATCGCTGTTTACCATGAACCTTAAAGGGGATCGCTTCAGCGAAGATTTCGACCTCATCAATTCGCTCTATGCGGAATACGGCAAGACCGGAACACCGGGCACGCCCAAAGCACAGACCGAAGGTCAGGTCCGCGGCCAGTCCGAATACCGGCATAAATTCGGCGACTCCAAATTCTTCGCCGGCGCGTATTTGGTCGGTCTGCACGATGCCATTAAAAACATCCGCTTCCGGGGCAAGCTGGGTCCGTCCATCGGTTATTACTTCATCGATACCGATGAAATGAAGCTGGATGCAACCTTCGGCCTCAATTACGTCTACGAGCGTACAAGAACCAGCGAAGATACCTCCGGAGAATACCGTGCGGCACTGAACTACCTGTGGAAGATGACGGAACGGTCTTCTTACTACCTGAACCTGGAATACAACGCCAATATGGAAGAGGTGGATACCGACAACAACGGTCTGCTGGTTACCGGCCTGCGCAGTCAGGTCTACGAAACGCTCTCCATGTTTATTGAAGTGCGCGATGAGTATGACAACCTTCCGGATGCCGGTGTTGCGGAACACAACGACACCACGGTCCTTGCCGGTCTGTCCTACGACTTCTAAACCTTCCGGGGTTCGGATAACAGAGCCGCTTTCGGGCGGCTTTTTTTATTTCCTATGTTCAAAAAATCAAACCTTCAAACAGCGTTGCGTTCACCCGGAGAACCGGTGTTCGGGATTTCATCCGGCCTGATTCGGCAGGTGCTGGACGGTTCACGCAGCAGTGCGCGGAAGCGGATGATTCTGCCGTTGCATAAAGGGGACGCGGCTTTGCTGCAAAGGATGCTTAATGCCGTGCAGCCCGGCACCTACATCCGTCCGCACCGTCACACTGCCGACCGCGCCGAAAGCATTATCGTGCTGCAGGGGGCGATTCAGTTTCTGAGGTTTGATGACTGCGGCGAAATTGTCCAATCCCTGGAAGTTCGCGCCGGTTCTTCGGTGTTCGGCGTCGATATTGAGGGCGGCATCTGGCACAGCTTTCTGGCCGTGGAACCCGACACTGTGCTGTTCGAAGTGAAACCCGGTCCCTACGATCCCGAAACCGACAAGGAATTCGCCCGCTGGGCGCCGAGCGAGTTTTCAGCTGAGGCGGAAGCTTATTTGCAGAACTTGACGACTTCGTCATAGGACATTTCGCCGCCGAAGATGTCGAGAGCGGAGCCGATGGTGACGTCGATGCGGCCCTGTCCCGCTATGTTCAGTTTTTCGAGATCCTGGAAGTTCCGTACGCCGCCGGCATAGGTGCAGGGAATGGGGCAGTGATCGGACAGCAGTTTGACCAGCTCTTCATCCATGCCCTGCTGTTTGCCTTCGACATCCACTCCGTGGATCAGGAATTCTGCGCATTGTCTGCCCAGGGTTTTCAGGGAGTGTTCATTGACGATGAAGTCGGTGAAGGTCTGCCAGCGGTCGGTGACCACATAGTAATTCCCATCTTTTTTTCGGCAGCTCAGATCAATCACCAGTTTGTCGGAGCCGACGGCATCGATCAGCTGGTCGAGCCGTCCTGGATCAAGCTGCCCATTCTGAAACAGGTAGGAGGTGACAATGACGTGTGAAGCTCCGTCGTTGATCCAGAGTTCGGCATTGTCAACGGCAATACCGCCGCCGATCTGCAGGCCGCCGGGCCACGCGGCCAGCGCTTCTTTGGCCGCATCGACATTGCCTTTGCCCAGCTTGATTACGTGGCCGCCGGCGAGTCCGTCCTTTTTGTAAAGTTCGGCATACCACGCCGGCGGTTTTTCGGAGACAAAATTGGTTTCCGGTTCCGCGTTATCGGTCAGCGAGCCGCCGACGATCTGTTTCACTTTACCGTTATGCAGGTCTATGCAGGGTCTGAATTTCATGGGTTCACCTTGTCAGGTCTGGGATTGAAAGACCACGAAATACACTAAATACACGAACCCCATGCAAAGGTTTTCTTTTTGAGGATAGGGTGTATTTCGTAGTTCAGATGCTAATTCAGCGCTTGTATCTCCCGTGGTTCTGCCTATCATCGCCGATCCGTTTTTAAATTGAAGAAGAGAAGTGCTATGAGCGAAAAACCGAGCAAATATTACGTAACCACGCCGATTTATTATGTGAACGACAAGCCGCATATCGGCCATTCCTATACGACCATTCTGGCCGACGTGCTGGCGAGCTATCATCGCCTGCTGGATGTTCCGACCTGGTTTCTGACCGGCACGGATGAGCACGGACAGAAGGTGCAGCAGGCGGCCGATGCCAATGGAATCACTCCGCAGGAGCAGTGCGACCAAACCGTCGTCCGCTTTCAGGAGCTTTGGAAGCGCCTCGAAATTCAGAACGACGATTTTATCCGGACAACGGAAGAGCGCCATAAAAAGGTCGTGCAGGAAACGCTGCAGGAACTCTTTGATCGGGACGAAATTTACAAGGCGGAATACGAGGGCTGGTATTGTGTCGGTTGCGAGCGCTTTTTTACGGAAAAGGATCTCGTGGACGGAAACTGCCCGGAATGCGGCCGTCCGGTGGATAAGATTATTGAATCCAACTATTTCTTCCGTATGAGCAAATATCAGGATTGGCTCATCGACTACATTGAATCCAACCCCGGTTTCATTCAGCCCTCTTTCCGCGCCAATGAAACCCTTGGGTTCCTCAAAAACAAGGAACTGCAGGATCTTTGTATTTCGCGGCCGAAATCGCGTCTGGCCTGGGGAATTGAGCTTCCGTTTGATGCGGAGTTTGTGACCTATGTCTGGTTCGACGCGCTGATCAACTATATCTCGGCGGTCGGTTATAAATCCGATGAAGAGCAGTTTGAAAAGTGGTGGCCGTGTTCCTGTCAGCTTATCGGAAAAGACATTCTCACCACACACACGGTTTACTGGCCGACGATGCTTAAAGCCATGGGCGTCGAAATGCCGCAGTCCATCTTTGCCCACGGCTGGTGGCTTACGGGTCGCACCAAAATGAGCAAATCGCTGGGCAATGTCGTGAATCCGATGGATATGATCGATAAATACGGCGTCGATGCGTTCCGGTATTTTCTGATTGCTGAAATGACGCTCGGGCAGGATGCATCGTTCACGGAAGAGGCGTTTGTAAAACGCTATAATTCCGATCTGGCCAACGACCTCGGCAACGTGACCAATCGTGTGCTGAATATGACCTCGCGTTATTGCGAAGGTAAAATTCCGGCAATTTCCAAGGACGGTCTCGATACGGTATTGGAGGATGCACTCTGGGCAGAAACGACTGCGGTTGCGGAACAGATGGGCGGAATGATCGGCGATATGAAACTGGACGCCTCCGTGGCCGCAGTAATGGGCGTGGTTCGTAAAATCAATGTTTACCTGCAGGAACGCGCGCCGTGGAGTCTGGCCAAGGAAGCGGGGAATGAAGCGCAGATTGGCTATTGTCTCTATACTGCGGCGGAATGCCTTCGGGTCTGTGCGGCGCTGCTCTATCCGGTGATGCCGGAGAAGATGGCGGCCCTGCGAACTGCACTGGGGATGAGCGATGCAAAACCGCAGCTGGACAAACTGATCATATTTGGCGTCTTGGAACCCGGAACTGAAATTTCGCAGCCCGGGGCTCTTTTCCCGCGGATTGAACTGCCGAAGAAGGATGAGAAACCGGCCGAGAAACCGAAAAAACAGAAGCAGCAGCCGAAGAAAAAAGATGAACCGGCCAAAGACGGCCTGATTACGTTTGATCAGGTGATGGCGGTAAATCTGAAAACGGCGGTGGTGCTCGAAGCCGAGAAGATTGACGGGGCGGATAAACTCCTGAAGCTGCAGGTGGATCTCGGTTCGGAAAAACGCCAGCTCGTGGCAGGGATCGCCCTGCATTATAAACCGGAAGAGCTGATAGGGAAAACCATCGTGGTGGTGGCCAACCTGAAGCCGGCGAAACTGCGCGGGGTGAAGTCGGAAGGCATGTTGCTGGCAGCATCGGTCGGTGAGACGCTGAGGCTGGTGACGGTCGACGGTGAAATTGGTCCCGGTGCTTCGGTGAAATAAGCTTTTCCAATCTCTGGAAAAACCTTTGCTGGCGGGCTGAATTTCGCTTTCTGATGGGCAATAATTTTAAGCCGAAAATGGGTTGCAACACCCAAGGGCAACTGCAATCTTAGGCGGTGTTTTCGCAAAATATCGCGATGGGCGTGGTATGGATGTTTGACGTGCGGATGAACTGGAGGTTTATTTCCAATGAAGAAATTGATGATAGTTGGTATGGCGGCGGTATTTGCTGCTGGTGTTGCAAACGCTCAAAACGATGTCGTAATGGTGGGGCAGGTGCCTTCCAATGATCGTAGTGAAGCGCAAGTAACCGCAGAGATGGCTCTGTTGTCCGCTTATGTTTGGCGCGGTACTGTTCAGGATCAGGACATGGTCTTTCAGCCTCAGTTGTCCGTCAGCCAGTATGGCGTCAGTTTCAATGTCTGGGCGAACTATGATTTCAGCGGAAATTACAACGGAGTTGAAAATGATATTTCAGAAGTTGACCTCTCTCTGGCGTATACTCTTCCGCTTAATCTGAATGATGTCTCGTTCGACATCGGGGTGATCAACTATCAGTTCCCGGCGAATAGCAAGGGAGGGTATGCGCAGGGTAAATCAACGACTGAACTCTTTGCGTCGGCCCACTTGCTGACGTTACAGGATTACGTCATTCCTTCCGTGACGTTCTTCGGTGACGTTAAAGAAGTTGATGGCACGTACATCCTGTTTGATGTGGTGGCTCCTTATCAGATCAGTGATTACCTTGCCGTTGAAGGCGGGGTGTCCACCGGTTGGGGCAACGGTCGTTATAACACCGCATATTTCGGTGTCGGCGGGGGCAATAAAGGATTTATTGACTACAATATTTACGGCACCGTCTCCTACGAGATTCTTGATGGCGTGACGGCCAGCTTCAACCTGACCTACACCGGCCTCTATGGCGGAACCATTAAAGAGGGCGCGAAAGCGATGTACGAAGCCGGCGAAAAATTCTGGGGCGGCTTCAATATTGCCTACGATTTTTAATCGGTAAGGCAAGCCCGTTGCAAACGTCCCGATTTCCGGGGCGTTTTTTTTGGTTTGGTCGTTTTGAAGCAAAGCGATACCATCCACAGGATTTTCAACCTAAACCAAGAGGTGCAAGCCATGAATGAACTGCTGAACCTGCTGAAACAGAATGCGCTCGAGTCGCCCGAAAATCTGGCCAAAATGCTGGGAGTTTCGGTGGATGAGGTCAAAAAACAAATTGCCGATTTTGAAAAGGAAGGGGTAATTCGGGCGTATCAGGCGGTGGTGAACGAAGAGAAACTCGATGCTTCGCTGGTTACGACGGTGATTGAGGTCAAAGTGACACCAGAGAGTGAAGGCGGGTTTGACCGTATTGCCGACCGGATCAGTAAATTTCCGGAAGTGGATTCCTGCTTCCTGATGTCCGGCGGTTTTGACCTGCTGCTTTTTATTAAGGGCCGGTCCATGCAGGATTCTTTCCGGTTTGTCAGCGACAAACTTTCCACCATGCCGGGTGTAACCTCAACCGCAACCCATTTCATGATGAAGGCGTATAAACAGAACGGTATTGTAATGAATACAGGAGATGATGATGAGCGACTCAAAGTCTCTCCATAGTAAAATATCGAAAGTCGTTCATGAAATTCCAAGGTCCGGAATTCGCGACTTTTTCGATATTGTGAGTTCCCGCGAAGATGTGATTTCGCTGGGTATCGGCGAGCCGGATTTTGTTACACCCTGGCACATTCGGGAGGCTGCCACACTGGCGCTGGAACGCGGGCAGACCAGTTATACCTCCAATATGGGGTTGCTTTCTCTGCGGCGCGGAATTTCCCAGTATGTAGAGAAAAAGACCGGAATTCGTTATGTGCCGGAAGAGGAAGTGCTGGTTACTGTCGGGGTTTCTGAAGGGCTGGACCTGGCGGTTCGGGCATTGGTGGAGCCGGGCGACGAAGTGCTTTATCATGAACCGAGCTATGTTTCCTATAATCCGCTGATCCAGTTCGCCTACGGCAAGCCGGTCGCCATTCAGACCCGAAAAGAAAACGGCTTCCGCCTGACCCGTCAGGATCTGGAGCAAAATGTTTCTGAAAAAACCAAGGTTCTGCTGCTCAATTATCCGAACAACCCGACCGGAGTAGCCCTTTCAAAAGCGGATGTGGAAGATATCGCCGCCTTTGCCATTGAACACGATTTGATTGTGCTGACCGACGAGATTTACGATGAGCTCACCTACGATAAAGAGCATTACAGCGTTATCTCGGTTCCGGGGATGCGCGAACGTACGATTTATCTGCACGGATTTTCCAAGGCCTGGGCCATGACCGGTTTCCGTATGGGCTTCACCTGTGCGCCGCCGGAACTGACCGAGGCGATGATGAAGATTCATCAGTACACCATGCTCTGTGCTCCGATTCTCAGTCAGGAGGCTTCGGTGGAGGCGTTAAGGAGTTCGGATGCCGACATTGCCTACATGAAGGCGGAATACAAAAAGCGCCGGAACTATATCCACTCCTCTTTTGAGGAGATGGGGATTCCGTGTATCTATCCCGACGGCGCATTTTATGCCTTTGCCGATATTTCCAAATTCGGCATGACGTCACAGGAGTTTGCTCTTCATCTACTCGATGAACAGAATGTGGCCTGCGTGCCCGGTACTGCTTTCGGAGCGTGTGGCGAAGGCTTTATCCGTTGCTCTTATGCAACGTCGCTCGAAGAAATTAAAGAGGCCATGGTCCGCATCGCCCGCTTCATCGAAAAACTCTAAGTCATTCTGCTGGATTATGCCGCAATGCGTTCATGACCTGATTGTTTTCCCAACGGAGTTGGCGCTGCGGCGTTTTCAACAGCAGGAAGCGTTGAAAAATGATTTTGTAGATGCTTCCGGGCATACGACATTTTCCAGACTTCGGAAAATCTGTTTGCCCTATGCCGCGATAAAAGGCACGCCGCTGGATGCTGTGCAGCAGCTGCTTCTTCGGCGGCAGGTGGTTGACGTGGCTGCCGGGCATTTTTCCGGCCAGGGGGCGCTGGGAGAACTTTCGGCCAATGCCCTGAGCGAGGTGCTGGAAAAGCTCATCACAGAGCTGGCCTCGCTTCCGGCCGATGTGCCGGAAATCATTAACTGGCTGCTGGAGCAGCGCAAAGGATCCAAGCGTTACCAGCTGGGAATGCTGGCAAGTGTCTGGCGGGCGACGTTGCAGCAGGAGGGCTTTGCTGATGCGATCAGCGTGAATCTGGCCGTTCTGAAACTGCTGCGGGGCAATCGCAGTAAATGGCCGCCGATTCTGCGGGACTGCCGGAAGCTGACCTTCAGCTCGGTGCGCTGGTTTAATCCCTTTGAGGAACAGTGCGTTTCGGTTCTGAATCAGAAATTGAAAATTTCGGTGGAATCGGCATTGCCACATGCTCATGCCGAAGCGGCTGCCGACCGGCTCGGACAGAAAATCCACGCGGAGATTATGGCCGAACCCTGGGCGATGTGGACGGAGGATCTCGGCGATGCACTGGCGGTTAACAGCCCGGAAATTCTGAGCCTGACCGATACCGCCCGTATCAGCTTTTCGCGTTCGGCAGGCCGGTATGGCGAAGCGGAAGACCTCGCGCGGCGGATTTCCTGGAATCTTCAGGTTCTCGAAATTCCGGCAAACCGCATTGCACTGGTGGTTCCGAATATTGGACAGGTGCAGGATATTATTCCCAATGTATTCCGGCGCTTTAACATTCCTTATTTTTTCCGGCGAGGTCGGCCTGTGCTCTCTTCAGCGGTGGTGAAATCCTTCATGGCCTGGCTGGCTTTTCCGCTGCGGCCGGAACGCGATGCCATGCTGGATCTGGTGCGGAATCCGGCTCTTAAATTCGGGGATCGCGAAGGTGAAGTGGAGCGGCTGCTTCAACAGCCGCCTAGACTGAAGGCGGTGCCGGGCCGGTTGTCCGGTTTCCAGGCCCAGGAACGGTTAGCGGAAAAGGTGATTGAGCCGGAGGATCATTTCAACCGCGAAGCATTGGCGCGACTGAAAGAGGTTCTTGAACATATCGGCAGTCAGGAGCTTCCGCTCGCCGAGCTGGTGGATGTGCTGGAGAACCTGCTTGAAAACGAAACCGTCAAACCGCGTGACAGCCATGAGCGGGGGGTCTGGATTATTAATCCTCACGATGCAGCCGGGCTTGATTTTGATGTGGTGCTTTTTGCGGGATTGAATGAAGGGGAATTTCCGGCGGTTCCGCAGCAGGATGCGCTGTTGAATGATCAGGAGCGTTTCCGGCTTCGAACCCATTTGGAAGAACAGGGGCACAGTCTGCCTAAAATGGCTTTGCCGAAAGCCGATGTTTTGTTTGAGCAGCAGTCGGTGCTCTTTTTGACGACGTTGGGTATGGCGCGTGAGCAGCTGGTATTTTCTTATCAGGCGGTTGATCAGGAAGGAAATGAAAAGAGCGAAGGGGAGTATTTCCGCAAGCTCTGGAATTTGGCGGGGTGGCCGGCGCAGGCTGAAATTCAACTGAGCCCTTACGATCTGTGGCGCGCTGAAAGGCTGGATGAGGATAACTTTGTTTCCAATCATTGGAAATCGCAGCAGTCGGCGGCTCCGGAAGATCGTCTGCCGATGCCCGGAGAATCGTTTTTGCCGATAATTCCTCTGCCGCTGTGCCGGGCGGAGGATGAGGCCTTGCAGTCGGCTGTTCACCTCGGACAGCAGGATGTCGGCAAGACGATAAACGTACCGCCAGCTTCCTGTCGGCTGGAGCACCTTGTAAAGGTACTGCAGATTGAATCAGAACGGGAAGCCTATCTGGAAACTCCGATCGCTGAACGCGAACCTTCAACATATTGCGGGCATATTGATGTGCTGAAAAACCGGGTGAATCAGTGGCTGGAGGAAAAGCAGGAATTGAGTCCGACTGCGTTGGAGGCTCTGGCGCACAATCGCTATGTTTTTCTTCTGGAACGTGTATTCGGCATTTATGATCCGCGTGTGGCGGACGATACGCCTGATCCGATGGAGCGGGGGGGACTGATTCATTCCATTTTATGTGAAATTTATTCGGCGATTGCCGAAGGAAAATCGGGCATCGAAACGCCGGCTCTTTTTGCGGTTAAAAGTTCCAGGGGGTGGAAACTCCGAAAAGAGGGCGGTGTGGATGCCCTTCCGCTGGCGGTGTTTGATCCAAATCTTGGAGCGGATTACGAAGCCTTTGCCCGCAGAATTGCAAACCGCATGATGGATCAGGAGGAGCTGGGGCATCCGGGCGTCTGGGCTGCGGAGCGGCGGAAGATGCTCGCAATGGTGTTGAATTTTGTGCGGTACGATGTGGAAACCTGCGCTGCGGAAAACCGGTATCCGGTTCTGTTTGAGCAGCAATTCGGAAAATCGACGGCTGTGGACTTGGGCTGCACGAAGGTGAACGGGGTTATTGACCGGATCGATCTTGTTTTTGAGGAAACCGGTGAGCTGCGAAAGGTGCGGGTGCTCGATTATAAGGGGTCATCTAAAGCGCGTCCGAAAAAGGACGTGTATGTGGAGGAAATTATCCGCAATCTCGACTGTCAGCTTCCGGTGTATGCTTTTGCCGCACAGCAGCATTTTTTCGGGGAAATCAATACGGCGGAAACCAATGCCCGAACGGAAGCCGGCTATCTGATCTATGAACGCGATTTTACAAAGCTTGGAAAACAACTGCAGAAAAGCCTGATTCCGATGGATGAGGCGGACATGCTTTCCGGATTTTTCCAGACTCTGGAACGCAATATCGCAAAGCTGAAAGCCGGCGATTTTGCTGTCGACCCCCTGATTGCCGCGTATACTGACCATACGTCCGTTTGCCGCACCGAGGCGGTAGACTGGAGTGATATAGAGAACGTCTGATTTAAGAAGGGTGATTTCCAATTTAGGGAACTCTGACGGTGAGGACGGTTCCGGAAATCAGCAATCGGAAATCAGAATAACCAGGAGCAGGGGATGCAGATTAAACTCAACTTTTTCGGCGCGGCAAAAAATGTAACGGGATCCTGCTACTATCTTGAAGCCAATGGGAAGCGGTTCCTGATTGATTGCGGATTGTATCAGGAACGTGATCTCAAACCGCGCAACTGGGCCGATTTTCCGGTGCCGGCGAATACGATTGATGCCGTGCTGCTGACGCATGCGCATCTCGACCACTGCGGCCGCATTCCGAAACTGGTGAAAGAGGGATTTGACGGAACGGTTTATGCGACTTCAGCCACGGCCGAAATTGCCAATATTATCATGCAGGATTCGGCGCATATTCAGGAAGAGGACATCAAGCATAAGAAGCGCCGGCATGAAAAACAGGGTAAAAAGAGTCCGTTTCCGTATGAGCCGCTCTACACGATGGAGGATGCGCAGAAAGCCGGCTCTCTGTTCAGCAAGGTGAAATATGCGCAGCCTCTGACCATTGGCGAAGGCATTACCGCCGAGTTCCGCGAAGCGGGGCACGTCTTCGGATCTTCATCGATCCGTATTTCGATTACCCAGGGCAGTGAAACCCGGACCATTCTGTTTTCCGGTGATGTCGGCCGCTGGGATTTGCCGATTATGCGTGATCCGCATCAGTATGAATCGGCGGACTATGTGCTGGTTGAATCCACCTACGGGGATCGGGTGCATGGAGAAGTGAAGGATATTCCCGGTGAACTGGAGCGCATAATTAATGAAACTGTCGAGGCTGGCGGAAATATCATTATCCCGAGTTTTGCGCTCGAGCGGACGCAGGAACTGCTCTACCACCTCAACAGCCTTGTGAATGAAAAACGCATTCCGCTGATGCCGGTTTTTGTCGACAGCCCGATGGCGATTAAAATTACGGATGTGTTCAAGAAACATCCGGACCTGTTCGATGAAGAAACCCTGGAGCAGCTGCGGGCAGGCGATAAACCCTGCGATTTTCCGAGGCTGAAAATGACGCGATCTGTGGATGATTCGAAGGCCATTGCACACGTAAAAGAATCCGCCATTATTATCGCCGGCTCCGGCATGTGCACCGGCGGGCGGGTGAAACACCATTTGAAAAGCAATCTTGGGCGACCGGAAAGTACGATTCTGTTTGTCGGCTATCAGTCGCACGGTACCTTGGGTCGTATCATTCTGGACGGGGCGGAAACGGTTCGCTTGTTCGGGGAGCAGTATGAGGTCAACGCACGGGTGGCCAAAATTTCGGGTTTTTCCGCCCATGCCGACCAGAATGAGCTCCTCCAGTGGCTCTCCTCCATCAGGCAACCTCCGAAAAAAATCTTTATCACCCACGGGGAAGAAAAACAGGCTTCGGCATTCGCCGAATTCCTCGCCGTGAAAAACGGATGGAACTGCATGGTGCCGGAGTATGAGCAGGAAGTGATACTGGACTAAGCGCTGCTGTGAACCGCGCTTCCGCGATGAGATAAAAAAAGGGCGCTCCTTGCGGAGCGCCCCTGACTTTCCCTGGGTTATTCCCGTTGACCCCTGTTATGCACCGAGACACTCTTTCATGTCATCTTCCACGGTGGTTACCGGTGCAATATTGAAGTTGTCAATGAGCACCTGCAGTACGGTCGGGGTGATGAAGGCCGGCAGGGTGGGGCCGACCTTGATGTCTTTGATGCCGAGGTGCAGCAGGGTCAGCAACACGCAGATGGCTTTCTGCTCGTACCACGACAGAATCATGGAGAGCGGAAGGTCATTCACGCCGCATTCAAAGGCTTCCGCGAGGGCGATGGCCACCTGGATGGCGGAGTAGCTGTCGTTGCACTGGCCCATATCGAGCAGGCGCGGAATACCGCCGATGTCACCGAAGTCGAGTTTGTTGAAGCGGAACTTGCCGCAGGCCAGTGTCAGGATTGCGCAGTCATCCGGCACGGCTTCGGCAAAGTCGGTGTAGTAGTTGCGGCCCGGCTTGGCGCCGTCGCATCCGCCGATCAGGAAGAAGTGCTTGAGGGCACCGCTTTTGACCGCATCAATCACCTGCGGGGCTACACCGAGTACGGCATTGTGGCCAAAGCCGGTGAGAATGGTTTTTTCTTCTTCCGTTTCTGCAAAACCTTCTGCGGCCAGAGCGGCTTCAATGACCGGCGTGAAGTCTTTCTCTTCACCGATGTGTTCCACACCGGGCCATTGGACGAGGCCGGTGGTGAAGATGCGGGCTTTATAGTTTTCCTTCGGCTTCTGGATGCAGTTGGTCGTCATCAGAATGGCACCGGGAAACGCTTCGAATTCAGAGCGCTGATCCTGCCAGGCCCCGCCGTAGTTACCGACGAGATGCGGATATTTTTTCAGTTCCGGATAGCCGTGGCACGGGAGCATTTCGCCGTGCGTGTAGATGTTGATGCCTTTTCCTTCGGTCTGCTTGAGCAGAATTTCGAGGTCTTTCAAATCATGGCCGGAGACGAGAATCGCTTTACCTTTCACCGGGGTGATCCGGACCGGGGTCGGTACCGGATGGCCGTAGGTTCCGGTGTTGGCGGCGTCGAGCAGACCCATTACGGTCAGGTTGACCTCGCCGACTTTGAGGGTAAGCGCAACGAGTTCGTCGACCGTTGGTGCCGGATTCAGCAGGAAGGCCATGGCTTCGTGGAAAAAGGCGTAAACGGAATCGTCTTCCTTTCCGAGCACAAAGGCATGATCGGCATAGGCGGCGGTGCCCTTCAGACCATAAAGGATCAGTTCCTGCAGGCCGGTGATATCTTCTCCGAGAGAGGTCATGCGGGATTCAATGCCGACTTTTTCACCCTGCGAAATCAGGCCGTCGAGAGTGTCCGGAAGTTCCCATTCGCCCCCGAGTTCTTTAAGCAAGGCTACGCCGCGGGAAATGATGCCTGCGATGTCTTTGGGATCAAAGTTTACATTGGTTACGGTGGTGAAGAGGCCCTCTGTCACAAACAGGTCTGCCTCGCGGGTGGCTTCTCCGGCCAGGCGTTTGGCGTGGGCTTTTTCAGAAATCTTTTTGCAGATCTGCATCAGCAGGTCCTGCAGAGCCGCGGTGTCCGGATCTTTTCCGCAAACGCCGAATGCGGTGCAGCCTGTGGCCTGGCTGGTTTGTTCACATTGGTAACAGAACATGCTCATCTATATCTCCTTGGTTAGTGGCTCGTTCATTCATTAAATGATGCGGCCATTATTTCCTAACCCCGGAAACTTTCCTTGATGTACGTCAAGAAGCGGAAAATTCTGCAAAACCGTTGACGGAGCGGGGGGGATACGTATACTTCGCTTTCTTGTTTTTAAGGCGAGATAGCTCAGTCGGTAGAGCAGCGGATTGAAAATCCGCGTGTCCCCAGTTCGATTCTGGGTCTCGCCACCACCTTCAACCTTCGGCTCAAATCTGATCCGGAGGTTTTTTTGTGGCAGAATCGTCAGACCGTTCCGTCGATGACTTCGATTACGCTGCCTTCGAACGCAACGGTTTGGCCGGCGCGTATTTTACAGCGTTTTCGGGTTTCAAGTTCGCCGTCAACCGTGACCATACCCTGTGCAACGACTTCCTTGCCTTCGCCGCCGGACATGACCATGTTGGCCGCTTTGAGGAGTTTACACAGTTCGATGTAGTCGTCTTTAAGCGTGAATACCACGGTTATTCTCCAAGGGCTTTGGCGCGCAGTTTTCTGACCAGTTCAAGGCGGTGGTACGGCAGGCGTCTGCGATGGTAAAGTACATCAACTTTTTCAACAATATGATCCCAGTCTTCCGGTGTAGGCGGGGTGTCGTAGTCCCAGAACTCTTCGTCGGAACGTTTGGTCTGCCATTTCATCAGGGTTTTCCCGGGGAAGGTGATGCGGACTTTGCGCTTTACCCGATTCTCGAGTTTTTCCGTCCATTCAATATCGGCTTTCACAGATTTCTTTCTTTATTTCGGATAGAACCAGCGACTTGCGGTTCCGGCAATCAGGCAGACGCCGGCGATCACCGTTCCAATGAGCGGGAAAATCATTCGCTGTTGCCGGATCGTTACATCGATTTCGGCTTGTGTTCCGAGGAAGAAATACAGACTCCACGAAATTGCGAGGGAAATTATGGCCACCCACCAGAGGAGGGCTTTGGGTTGGAATGGGTTTCTAGGTTTCATAGGCAGAGCCGCATTAACTACTTTGAATGCTGTGATATCAAGGAGAAACCATCTGAATATAGTCCTGTTTCAACCAGCCGCGTTTGCCGTCATATTCCACTTCAATCCAGCCTTTTCCATGCGTATTTCGCTGCTTGACCAACGCGGCCATGGGAAGCTTGAAATGGGCGGTTGAGCCTTCCACGGGGCTGAAGAGTGCCGTGGCTTCTTTATCGGTGACCACCCATTCCGGGTTTTTCTGAATATTTTTCCAATACCGCCAGCCCAGAAAAGATAGAGCGAGAACAAACAGGGGAAGAAGCAGGAATTTCAGTGTTTGTCTCCGTGACCGCTTGATGAAAAGTATGGTCAGCAGGCCGGCGCAGAGCAGCAGATAGCCCCCCGTTCCGGTCATGATCCACTCCTGCAGGGAAAGAGAGGCAAAAAGCCGTTCGATGAACGACGGGACCGTTTCAGCGGCACCGGCGGCATTCAGCGCAAAGCGTAGATTGGCCTGAATGTCGGGATCGCGAGGCAGATCATAATAAGCTTTCCGATAGTGCCGCACGGCGGCGGGAAGCTCGCTGTTTTTAAAGCAGGCGTTACCGAGGTTATAATGCACTTCCGGATTGCTGATACCGTCGGCGATCATTTTTTCATAAAGCATGGCTGCTTCGCCGTAGCGCCCGTCATCGTAAGCCGCCTGCGCCCGGTTGAACAGTTCGTCCTGAGCAGAAGCTGCCGTAGAAATCAATAGAACGGCAACGAGGGTGTTCAAAAATCGATTCATAGCTTCACCCTTTCGCATTGTTTGAGCAGAGCTGTAAGGTCGCGCAGCAGCTGTTTCATCTCCTCTTTGGAGGATTCTTCCGGCTGAACGCCGTAACGTCGCTGTTCGATGGCGCTGAAAACAGATTCAACCGACTGCCGTTGCTGATCAAATGCTGTGGAAACCCGCTGTGCCGAGATTTCCCCGGGCGGCAGATTCAGCCGATGGCCGAAATAATCGGTCAGGGCATTCCACAAGGCTTCATAAAATACGGGACCGTTGCTTTTTCGCAGTGCCTGTTCAGCACGCTGTATCTGTTTTCGGGCTGCGCCGGGGGCTTGTTGGCGGCGTGCCCGCGCCACATTACCGTTCAGCCGGCTGCGGCGCGCACGGATCAGCCCCCCCAGCAGGAGGATAGCCAGGGGCAGGGCACTGAGGATCCGGAACGCTGTGGTGTTGAACCAGAGCTGGTCGGATGTCCGTTTCCAGTGTTTCGGCCTCGACTTGAGATAAATGATATCGCGTCCGAGCACCTGGGTTTCCTGCTGCGCCAGATGGGGGGTGGTGGCGATGACCTGAGCCGTCTGCTGCGGTGCCGGTTCAACGGTGACCGGGAACGGACCTTTGGTGATGGTACGGAAATCCGTTGTGGTGGTGTTGAAATAGGAAAACTCTATTTCCGGGACTTCAGTCACCGCATCCGACTTGGGAATCAGCACCTGTTCAAAACGGACTTCATTCGCGGATTCAGCGGGAACACTGCGTACTTCATAGAGTTTATAGTCGAGGCTTTCCGGAATTTTAGGAGGCGTAATCTGGGTCAGGTTTCCCCTGCCGCGAATCCGCATTTTCACGGTAATGGGCTCGCCGGCTTTTACCTCTTTGGGGCCGACTTCCACATTAAAATCAAACAGGCCGACGCCGCCGGTAAAACTGTCCGGTCTTCCAATCATTGGAACCGGTTTTACTTCCACATCCAGTTTGTTGCAGTCGAGAATGAAGCGTCGTGTTTCCTGACGGCCAAAGAGGTCCCCGAAAAAAGGATCGCCCTGATATGAGCGTCGGTTCTGCCGCGGAATAACGACATTCAACTGGACTTGCGGCTGGAACGTGAAGGTACCGGCGGTGAGCGTTTTTACCCGTGCCTTAACGGTGTATACATTAAAAATCTGTCCGTTTTTCTGTTCGCGTCCGCGGTTGATAACTTCCCATTCAATTTCCCCGTCCAGGCCCTGATCGGGGGTTCCGCCAACGATATTGAACCCGCCGACGGTCTGCACACCGTCTTTGATATAAACCTTCAGGGTCAGGCCGAAAGGTTCATTCACATGTGGAGCTTCGCGGTCAGCCGTAATCTCTGAAAACATGATCTCGGCGACTTCCTGAGCTTTTTTGTCATCTTCCGGTTTAACGACTTCCAGGTTTGCGGAAAGTTTTTTTTCACCGCCCTTGAACTGGACGGTAACAGGGCCGATCGTGAAATTACCGGTTTTTGACGGAGTGACCAGATAGGAATGGGTCACG
This sequence comes from Pontiella agarivorans, assembly GCF_034531395.1. Taxonomy (NCBI): domain Bacteria; kingdom Pseudomonadati; phylum Kiritimatiellota; class Kiritimatiellia; order Kiritimatiellales; family Pontiellaceae; genus Pontiella; species Pontiella agarivorans. The sequence continues at coordinate 969,928 of NZ_JARVCO010000010.1, forward strand.
CTTGTAGTGGTCTTGAAATTGATCATTTCCATGCGCCGCGAAGGACCCTGATACTGAATGTTGAGGCCCTCCACTTCCGGAATATCGATGGCTGTTCCATCGGTGTTTGTATATTCCACTTTAAGAATGGCCCGATCGAGCAGGCTGATCCGCTTCGGTTCAATGGTCATTCTGACGTCGGCGGCAAAACCCGAAAATGCCATCAGAAAGATTCCGATGATTGGAACGAGGAATTTCAGATGTTGAATATCACGTTTCAAGTTTTCAGCTCCTACCAATCCTTATCCACTTTCACCGGAGCACCCATCACCGGCTGCAGCATCAGCCGTTTGGTTTCTTCATCCTGTTTCATGGCATCCATCAGCCGTTCGGCTTCATCCGGGCTCATTTCCTCCGCACGGGGAGGCTCCTGCTGCGCCGGCTGATTCTGCTCCTGAGGTTGTTCGGGTTCCGGGGGGGACTGCTGATCCTGATTTTGATCCTGCTGATCCTGGTTTTGCTGATCCTGATTCTGCTGGTCGTTGTTCTGTTCCTGCTGATCCTGGTTTTGCTGGTCCTGGTCCTGGTTTTGGTCCTGTTGATCCTGATTCTGCTGATCTTGATTTTGTTGCTGCTGGTCGAGCAGCTCTTTGAGTCGCAATAATTTTCCATTGTCCGGAAATTGAGCGAGACCGGTGTGCACCAGATTGCTTGCGCCGGCAGCATCGCCATGGATATACATACTGGCCGCCGGGTGGAAGTAGGTGTTGTCGATATCCGTTTCCGGTATTTCCGCCTCCTGAGCGAATGCCGAAACCGCGAGGGTAAATATGGCTATGGTTATCCGTTTCTTCATTTTGCCATGTTAGTTGTCGGGAACAGGTCCTGAATGATTTTCAGCACTTCCTGATTTTTCTGAATGGTTTCATCATACTTTTTCTTTAGATCAGGTTTGATATCAAAAGCATATTTTCGTTCATCGGTCTCGGTTGTCAACCGCTGCGCGGCCAGCATGTACTGGTAATCCGAGATATATTTCAGCGCAAGATCCAGATCAATTTCCGCAGCTTCCACCGCCAGTGCGAGCATTTCGAGCCGATCGTTCACCTTCGGCAGATACTGCTGCGCTTCCGGATGATTCGGGTCCACATTTTCCAGAATATGTTCAAACTGCTTTTTCGCCAGCTGATAGTTTTGCTGAGCATCTTTCGCTTTGAACTGCGGTAAAAGTTCCTCTGCCTGATCAAAATACCAGCGACCGAGATTATATTCGAGGTTGGTGCGCAGTGTCTGCGCCCGCTCAAAATTCTGCTTGGCCTCCAGATTCTCCGGCTGGAGCAGAACGGCTTTTTCGAACATATCCATGGCCTGAAACGCCAACTCGATCGCGAGACTGATTTCTTCGGTTTTTGTGAGGGCCGTCGTGCGGGCCAGCAGGGCATCACCTCGGTTGAAATAGGCCTTGAACTGCAGTTCGAGATCGGATGACCGGAGGGCTTCGTTGAATGAATCCGCTGCGGTTTCGAAATCGCCCGCCCGATACTGTGCATTGCCAAGGTTGTAGTTTCCAATGTCCGGAAACTCCAATACCGTTTTTTTCAGGTGGGCAACTGCGTTGGTATAGTCGCCCGCTTTATACGCCTTAAGGCCCTTGCGCATCGAAGAGCGGGGGGTATCTTCGGCCTGTGCAGCGATCAGCATCCACGGAATAACACTGATTAACACTGTTTTCAAAATGCTGTGTTTGGCCGAGTTCATTCGTGGCGTCTCCATTTAATCGGTCTGATCAGAGATTCCAGGATTAAAATCAAGAGTGCAGCTCCCGCAAACCACTGGAAGCGTTCAGTCCATATTTTCGACATTCGGGTTTCCCGGTCTTCGCGCTGCAGCTGGGCGATACCCTGCTGGTAAACACGTTCGAGTCCGAAATCGCCCGGTGCAGAGCGGACATAGAATCCTCCGGTTTCAAAGGCGAGGCGTTCCAGCAGCTTTTCATCGAGCGAACTTTTTACCACATTGCCTTTGGAATCTTTCACAAATCCTTCCGAAGTCTGGATTAAATCGCCTTCCTTTGTGCCGACGCCGATGGCAAAAACGTGAATGCCTTCTTCCTTGAGCCGCGGCAGCAAGGCCAGGGGATCCCCGGTTGTACTCTCTCCATCGGAGATCAGAATAATCACTTTGTCGGATTGGGTTTCCTCTGATTTTTTAAAACTCTCGACAGACGTTTCCAGGGCCTGGAAAAGGTCGGTTCCGCCAATCGGAACAATGCCGGCATAAATGTCGTCAAGCATCATGAGGAATGCGGCGTAGTCGATGGTGGCCGGGCACTGCAGAAAGGCATCGCCGGAAAAGGCCACGATGCCGATGCGGTCCCCGCTCAGTTCCTTCACCAAATCGCGAACGCCCCACTTCGCCTGCTGGAGGCGGTTGGGTTTGATGTCCTGCGCCAACATACTTTTCGAGGTGTCGAGGGCAACAATAATGCTTAGACCATGTTGTTTGACCTCTTCCCATTTAAAGCCCCACTGCGGGCGGGCGAGGGCGGCAATCAGAAAGGCAAAAGCGAGTACGCGAAGAAAGTTTTTCGTCCGTTGCCGGCCCGGGGAAAGCAGCGGTATCATCGTCGGCCACAGTCCGTCATCGGCCATCTTCTTCAACAGGTGGATGCGACGACGCAGCATCAGGCCGGTAATCAGCAGGAGAGGAAGCAGGGCAATCAGCCCAAGCAGGATATCCGGATTATGCCATTTCATCAGGGCAACCTCCCGATTTTACTGAGCCCCAGCAGTTGCTCCAGCGCCAGAAAGGCGATTCCGGCAACCAGCCAGCCGAATGACTTTTCTTCGAAACGGGTGAAGCGTTCCACCTCAATTTCGGTTTTTTCCAATTGGTCGATTTCCTCATAAACCGCTTCAAGCGTTTCGAGATCTTTGGCGCGATAGAATTTAGCCCCGGTGGTTTTTGAAATTTTCTTCAACGTATCTTCATCCACTTCCTGACGCTGCATAAAGAACCCGGTCCGTGCTCCGCCGGCTCCGATGGTGTAGATTTTGATGCCGAGCGCTTCGGCCGCACTGGCGGCATTTTCGGGGGACAGCGTTCCTGCATTATTGGCTCCGTCGGTCAGCAGAATAATGACCTTGCTCTTGGCCTCGCTGTCGCGCAGGCGGTTCACGGCCGAGGCAATGCCGTCGCCGATAGCGGTACGGTTGCCGTCGAGCATTTTGGTGTTCAGCCCCTCCATGCGCTCTACCAGCCAGCCGTGGTCGAGGGTGAGCGGGGCAACGGCGTAGGGCAGGGTGGCAAAGGCCACCATCCCGATCCGGTCGTTCGGGCGGTTCTCCAAAAAGCGGGTAATCACTTCCTGCGACGCTTCCAGACGGCTCATGCGCTGCCCGAATTTCTGGAAATCGCTTGTATCCATCGATCCGGAAAGGTCGAGCAGCAGAATAATGTCGACGGCTTCCGTTCGCACCCGGCTGTCTTCCAGCCCGCGCTGGGGACGGGCCAAAGCAACGATTATGCAGATGAGGCCGAGAGTGTAAAACAGCGGAATGACAGGTTGCAGACGAACGCGCCAGCTTTTGGGCAGTCCCTTCAGTACTGCGCCGCTGCTGAACTGCATCGATCGTTTCCGTACCATGTACAGCCGCAGCCACAGCAGCAGAGGAATCAGCAACAGGAGCAACAGGAAATATGGATAGGCGAGGCGCATCAGCTTTGAGCCTCCATTTTGGTTTCTTCGACAAACTGCTGCGTGGTGGCGAAGGCGGATTCCATTGTAGAGCGGTCGGGGTGCCCTTTGGCAAATTTAACCATGTCGGCCTGGGTCATAAAATCGCGAAGAATACTTTGCTGGTCCATATTCAGTTCCGGTGACCGGCTCAAATTTTCCACGATTTCCTCGGTGGTTTCGTCGGTGGCATTCAGCCGGAAGCGTCCGTCGAGATAGGTCCGCAGAATCAGGGAGAGTTCGGTATAGAACGGGTTGCACTCGCCCTTTTCGAGAAGGCCTTTGTTTTTCAGGGTTTCCAATGCCTGGAAGGCGATAATATGCGGCGGAACCGGCGGTGCTGAAGGAATCAGCGTTTCGCGGTTTTTCCAGAGTTTGGACGTCAGGAGGCCGATCAGGAAAGCCAGCAGTACAGAACCGGGGATGATCCAGACCCAGGCCGGAATTCGACCGGGCAGTTTGTGAACCGGCTGTAGGTCGGCGATCTCGGAGGAGGCATCATCCGGAAGCGATGAGCTTACGGTCAGATTAATATCAGGAAAATTGGTCGAAAACAGGTCTTCACCCACCGCACAGGAAATCGTGCCGGTGGAAACCACATGTTCGCCGAGACGGAATGAAGTGATGGAATAACGGGTTTCGGATTGGGTCAGGCCATCCTCACGTGGAATGTCATTCCAGTCTCTGGAAAGCAACACGACGTCTTTCTCCCTTCCAATCTCAGGAAGCACTAAAGTGCCGTTGGTTGGGTAATACGCCGTTACGGTCAGCTGGACTGGATCACCGATCAGAATGTCTTCACGATCAACTGAATATTCCACCGTCAGCCGATCCTGCGGCACAGCCTTCTGCTCAACCTCCTTACATCCGGCGAGGGCAAGCAATACGAGCCACGGAATAACACGGGTTAATGTGGATTTAAAAAACGCTGATCTATATGTATCGGTCTTCATCCGTGGCGTTTATCTCCGTTGGGCCCGCTGGCGGAAGAATTTGATAAATTCCTTTTCGTAGGGTTCTCCAGCGAAAAGGCGGATGGTGTCGATGCCGGCTTTGCGGTGCAGTTCGTCAATGGCCTCGGAGCGGGCCGTCTGGTCGGTCAGCAGTTTTTGCCGAACCTTACGGCTTGAGGTGTCAACCAATACGGTTTCGCCGGTTTCCGCGTCGTGCCAGTTGATCAATCCGATGTCCGGCCAGGCGATTTCCCGTTTATCGCCAATGACGACGCTGATGAGATCGTTGCGGCGCGCGGAAATTTTCAACAGCTGTTCATAGTGGTCGTTGAACATAAAGTCCGAGATAAGGAAGGTCACATTTTTACGGGTACTGATATGGTTGAGATAATCCAGTGCGGGGGCGGCGTTGGTACCTTTTCCCTGCGGTTTATGGGAAAGCATTTCGCGAACAAGCCGGAGGACGTGCCGGGTGCCTTTTTTCGGGGGGATATATTTTTCCACCTCTTCTGAAAAAAGAATCAGACCGATGCGGTCATTATTGCGGATGGCTGAAAAGGCCAGTACTGCGGCCACTTCGGCCGCGAGATCACGTTTCATCTGATTGCCGCTGCCGAAAAGATGGGAGGCCGACACATCGACCACCAGCATGACGGTCATCTCGCGCTCTTCCACAAATTTCTTAATGTGCGGGGCACCGGTGCGGGCCGTGACATTCCAGTCGATGGTACGGATGTCATCGCCGGGCACATATTCGCGCACTTCATCAAACTCCATGCCGCGTCCTTTAAACGTGGAATGGTACTGCCCGGCAAATACATCGTTTACCGCGTGTTTGGTCGTGATCTGGATCCGCCGAACTTTCTTCAGCAGTTCTTTATGGTCAATTGCGTCGTTCATGGTGGTATGGGCGACATGCATGTCGCCCTTACGGGACAGGGATTTCGCTGAGGATCTCTTTAATGAGATCTTCACTGGAAAGTTCTTCGGCTTCGGCTTCGTAGGAGACGATAACGCGGTGGCGAAGGACATCCGGGGCAATGGATTTAACGTCTTGCGGGGTGACGTAACCGCGGCCCTGCATGAAGGCGTGTGCGCGGGCGCCCATGGTCAGATTGATCGTGGCGCGCGGAGAAGCCCCGTACTGCAGATAGTCTTTAATATCGAGGTTGTACTTTTCCGGTTCGCGGGTGGCGAAGACGATGCTGAGGATATAATCTTTGATTTTATCGTCGATGTAGATTTCATCCACAATTTCGCGCGCCTTCAGTATCTCATCGGGATGCAGTACCGGGTTGATGGCGATTTCGGTATTGGAATGGGCCATGCGGTCGAGAATCCGGCGTTCTTCTTCGATGGTGGGATAGCCGACCTTCAGTTTAAGCATAAAACGGTCAACCTGCGCTTCGGGCAGGGGATAAGTACCTTCCTGCTCAATCGGGTTTTCCGTGGCCATCACGAGGAAAGGTTTGGGCAGCTGAAAGGTTTCATCGCCGATTGTTACCTGTTTTTCCTGCATGGCTTCGAGCAGGGCACTCTGCACTTTGGCCGGAGCGCGGTTGATTTCGTCGGCCAGAATAACATTGGCGAAAACGGGGCCCTTCTTGATGATGAATTCGCCGTCTTTCTGGTTGTAGATCAGCGTTCCAATGAGGTCGGCGGGAAGGAGGTCGGGGGTAAACTGGATGCGCTGGAAGGCCGTGTCGAGGGCCTGGGCGAGGGTGTTGATGGTCAGCGTCTTGGCCAATCCGGGAACCCCTTCGAGTAAAACGTGGCCATTGGCCAGCATGCTGATGATGAGCCGGTCAATCAGATATTCCTGACCGACAATCACTTTGCCGATTTCTGATTTTAACGTGGGTACAAATGCGCTTGCTTCGCGGACTTTCTGATTAATGACTTCAATTCCAGCCATGTTCTAAGCTCCCTTGTTGTGTTGTAATGCGCTTTTCGACCGCAGAATGAAAGCTGCGTTCAAAATTCATGCATTAATCTGTCGAAGTGCTTCAAACAGTACAACCGCCGCACAATTCGACAAATTGAGGGAGCGCACATTATCGAGTCTGATGGGAATGTTCAAGACTTGGTCAGAGGGTTGTGCATCGATGATTTCATCGGGCAACCCATAGGTCTCATTGCCGAAAATGAGGAAATCACCGGGTTCAAACGCCGCATCATGAAAGATTTTTTTTCCGGCTGTGCTGAAGAAAAATTTCCGACCTTTGGAATTTTTTTCCAGGAATGTTCCAAAGTCCGGATAAACGTGGAGGTCGACCGAATCCCAGTAATCCAGTCCCGCCCGGCGGACGGCACGGTCGTCGATATTGAAACCGAGCGGTTCAATCAGGTGGAGCCTGGATCCGGTAGCCGCGCAGAGGCGGGATACATTGCCGGTATTGGGAGGAATCGATGGATAGACCAGCACGATATTCATTGGAATTTCCGGAAACTGGAAATCCATCTCCTGCCGCTTCCGGTCCGAAAAGCGCATCTGTTCATTTTTTCCCATAAGCCGGACAACATAATGCGCCGGCCCATGGGTGGAAATAAAAAATTCACTCTACCGCGGGGTAAACGGTTTCGCATTCGTTCTTCATGCTGACTCTGGTCCAGCCGAGGCCCGGGTTTTCTTCGCGCCCGCTTTTTAACTGATAAACATGCTACTCGCGGTCATAGGCCCATTCTCGGTCAGTATCGTTCTGCACTTTTCAAAATGGACCGTGCTGTAGATGGAAGGGCAGGGGAAATGCGAAGTTCGGTAAACGGCCCCCGCCAGATCTTGAAGAGGTCGACGTGGTTTTCAAGGAATACCGCTTTCCTGTGATCCAGATGATCGGCCTCTATTTCGGCGTCATTGACATTGAAAAATGTCGAGTGGGGCGAGGTATTGGTTGTCCGTGCAGAAGAGGGTTGAGGGTGATCCCGGGGGAAAAGGGGATACGCCGGCATCCGGATAGATGTTGAAGTGGGTTCCAGCCGGCCTGCTTGTGTTCTGGGGAGGCCGCCGGAGCGAACCGAAACCGTTCGTCAATGAAGGCCGGCAGAGCATAATACGGCAACGGTTTTCTTTACAGTGTCTTCCGGTTGGTCGAGGGCTGTATGTTGCCCTTTGTGGAGGAGAATTTTGAAAGAGGACTAAACGGGTGTAATACAAAGAGGTTAGGATTTCATGGTACTGAATTTAAGCGAAACTCTAAAATCCTGCGGTATAAGAAACAAAAAGGGCGATGCCGCTGATTTCGGAGGAGCCGCCGACTTCTGAAAAATCGGCATGGGCCCAGTTGGCGCGGGCTCCGAGGCCGAGCATTCCTTTTTCATGTACTCGGAATTCGAATCCGGTGCGGGCGTACCAGCCCAGACCGAATACCGATTCGGAATCGTCATCCGTTGTGGTTCCGTCATCTGTCTCGGTACGATAGTTCGCATAGAGCATCAACGGTCCGCTGCCGGCATAGATGCGGACTTTTCTTCCCTGATCCAGGAAAAGGCTGGCGTACCCGCCGCCGGCCAGATCGAAGGTCCACATGGACGTGGAGAGGCTGACATACAGTCCGCTGCCGCCGGCGACAAGATAGTTGATTTTATCGAAGCGGAAACCGAGCAGGAAGGAGCATTCCAGGCCGTACTGGAAACGATCGCCTCGGGGCAGGGTGGTCCATGCGCCGCCGACCTGGGGCAGCAGTGAAACATCAACTCGTTCTGTTTCCCCGGAATCGGCATCGGGCGGAGCGAATTTCAGATCCTCATACTGCACCGCCCCGAGCAGGCCCGAAACCGTAAAGTTTTCCTCCCAGACATCATATTTATGATATTGAGCGGATGCCGTGGCGGAAATGAGCGTGAGCAGGGCAAGGGCCGGTTTCAGTGTATGCATGATTTATCCATCCTCTCGGGGGTCGGTCGGCAGTGCGGCCGGGGCCTTCTTCTTTTTTTCGGAGGCCTTCTGGACAATGTAATACAACATCGGCACAAAAATTAAACTGGCAACAGTGGCGACAAGCATGCCGCCGAACACGGTGGCCCCGAGTACGCGCCGGCTCATGGCACCGGCTCCGGTGGCAATGACGAGCGGAATAACCCCCAGAATGAAGGAGAACGCGGTCATCAATACCGCGCGGAAGCGCAGGTTGGCCGCACTCAGCGCCGCATCAAAAATGGATTTGCCTTCTTCATGTTCCACTTTGGCAAACTCCACAATCAGAATGGCGGTTTTGGTGCAGAGACCGATCAGCAGTACGATCCCGACCTGGGCATAGACGTTGTTATCGAATGCCGCAACTTTCAGGGCAATGACCGCTCCAAGCAGAGCAGTCGGTACAGACAGGCAGACGGAAACCGGAATACTCCAGCTTTCATACTGCGCGGCCAGTACGAGATAGACCATGACGATGGCCAGGATGTATATAATGGTGGTTCCGCCCTGAGCTTCTTTTTCCTGATACGAGAGTTCGGTCCATTCCACACCCATTGTATTCGGCAGTTTCCGGTCGGACATATTTTCCACGATCGCCATGGCCTGGCCTGTGCTGTAGCCATCGCCGGGCTGGCCCATAATTTTGGCCGAGGGATACATGTTGTAGCGGGTGATGGATTGCGGTCCCAGAATTTCTTCCACATCGATCACCGATCCGAGCGGCAGCATTTTTCCGTCGCGGCTGCGGATTTCCAGGTCGCGGATCTGGTCGGCTTCGCGGCGGAATTTACCGTCGGCCTGGGCGCGCACCTGGAAAACGCGGTTCATGTAGGTGAAGTCGTTCATGTAGACCGAGCCGTAGAAATACTGCAGTGCATTGAAGACGGCACTCATGGAGACATTTTTGGACAGCACCTGATCGCGTGCAATATCCACAAAAAGCTGGGGAACATTGGCGCGGAAGGTCGTGTACATACCCTGCAGGCCGGATTGCGAATTGCCGTCGTTCATGAACTCTTCGGCCACCTGCTGCAGCGTACCCATTCCAACGCCGCCGCGATCCTGAAGCATCATCACCAGACCGCCGGACATGCCGACCCCCGGAAGGGACGGCATCGGGAATGCGAAGGTGACGCCGTCTTTCAGCTGGGCCAGTTTCATGTTCAGTTCGCCGATGATTTTCGCCTGCGGCCGATCGGCCCGTTCGTCCCAGTGCTTAAACGTAACCACACTGAAGGCCGCGTTGGGAATTGCCGCTCCGTCGAGAATGGAAAAGCCGGCAATCGTCATGTAGTCGGCAATACCGTCCGTGCTGCCGATAATGGCATTGACCGATTTAATGAATTCATCTGTACGTTCCAGCGATGCCGCATCCGGCAGCTGAACATTGACCATGCAGTAACCTTCGTCTTCCTGCGGCACAAAGCCGCCGGGCAGGTCGGAAAATCCGGAAAATGCCGCAAAGGCCATGACCGCAAAAGCGATCAGGCCGATAGCCGCTTTGCGCAACGCCAGTTTTACAATTTTCAGGTAACCCGAGCGGGTTTTATCCATGCCTTTGTTGAAGGCCCCGAAGATGCCGGTTTTTGATTCCCCTTTGGAAGGACGCAATAGAATTCCGCACAGTGCCGGACTCAGCGTCAGGGCATTGATGGAGCTGAAGACGGTGGCTACGGAAATGGTTACAGCAAACTGTTTGAACAGAATCCCCGTGATGCCCGGCATGAACGAGGTCGGGACAAATACCGAGAGCAGCACCAGCGTCGTGGCAATGACCGGACCGGAAACCTCGGTCATCGCCTGCATGGCGGCTTCTTTCGGAGGCAAGCCTTCCTCATCAATCAGGCGCGTGCAGTTTTCCACGACCACAATGGCATCATCCACCACAATACCGATGACCAGCACGAGTCCGAACAGCGTAAACTGGTTGATGGAATAGCCCAGTCCCGCCATCGCGGCGAAGGTGCCGATCAGAGCGACCGGGATGGTGACAGACGGGATAATCGTGGCGCGGATATTCTGCAGGAAAATATACACGGTCAAAACCACGAGAATCAGCGTAATGAACAGGGTGTTGAGCACCTCGGCGATGGAGGCTTTAACGACCACCGTATTGTCGTAGATAATGGTGTAATCCATGCCTTCAGGAAAGCCGGCCTTGAGGGCTTCCATTTTAGCGCGGACACCGGCGACCACATCAAGGGCGTTTTCTCCGGGAATCTGATAGACCGCAATGGTGGAGGAAGGCTGTCCGTTGAGACTGGAGCGGATAATATAATTCTGGGCACCGAGTTCAACCCGGGCAATATCCCGGATACGCAGCAGCCGTCCATCGTCGCCGGTCCGGATGACAATGGCTCCGAATTCTTCAGCTTCCAGCAGGCGGCCCTTCACCTGAAGGGTAAACTGGTTCGCCTGTCCTTTCGGTACCGGCGGTTCACCGATCTGGCCTGCCGCAACCTGCAGATTCTGTTCGCGGACCGCATTGACCACATCGTCGGCCGTCAGACCGCGCGCTTTCATCTTTTCCGGATCGAGCCAGACCCGCATCGAATAGTTGCCCGCCCCGAAGGACTGTACTTCTCCAACCCCTGGAACGCGGGCCACTTCGTCTTTCACCCGGAGGGCTACATAGTTGGCCAGAAAGATGTCGTCGTGATTTTTGTTGGAACTGGTGAAGCCGATGTAGAGGTTGGCATCCGTCGATTTTTTCTGGGTGGAAACCCCGAGACGCTGTACTTCCTGAGGGAGCTGGGGAATCGCTTTGGCCACCCGGTTCTGCACCAGTACGTTGGCCATATCCAGGTCCGCGCCGGTTTCAAAGGTCACGGTCAGTTTCAAGGTTCCGTCGTTGGCACTGACGGAGTTCATATAGATCATGCCTTCGACGCCGTTGACCTCTTTTTCGATGACTGCAGCGACGGTGTCGGCCACCGTATTGGCATCGGCGCCGGGATAGGCGGCACTCACGGTAATCGCCGGCGGTGCAATATTCGGGTAACGTTCGATCGGCAGAGAAAGCAGCGAGAAGGTGCCGAGCAGCACGATGACAATGGAGATCACCGCGGCAAAAATGGGGCGTTTAATAAAGAAGTGGCTGAACATGGGAATTCTCCGTTTTATTCAGCGGCCGGAGCGGCTTCTTTTTCGGCGGCGGGTTGAGGCTGCGGTTCCGCGATACGTACGGGGATCCCCGGCCGGGCGCGCTGCAGGCCGTTGACGATCACCCGTTCATCCACGTTCAGGCCATCGGAAACAATCCGCTCAGTCCCCACCAGGGCTCCGCGCTGGATATAACGGCTTTCCACTATGTTTTCATCGTTCACGACCAATACAAAGGCTCCGCTGAGATCGCGCTGAATAGCCAGATCGGGAACAAGCACCGCTTTTTCAATTTTTTTCGGCAGCAGGATGTTTCCGTACATGCCGGGGATCAGATTGATTTTTGCATTGGGGAATTCCGCCCGTAGGCGCAGGGTGCCCGTATCCGGATCGATTTCCGGATCGGAATAATCCACGATGCCCTCTTCGGTATGCTGAATGCCGTCGGCCAGCTCCAGTTTTACGGGGGGCATTTTTTTCTTATCTTCGGTGGTGCCGCGGCCTTCGCGCAGGAACGGCATCAGTGTGCGTTCATCGACGTTGAAAAAGACATCGATAGGCGCTTCCACCACAACGGTGGTCAGCAGAGTGGAAGTGCCGCTGCCCACCAGGTTGCCGACGGAGAGTGAACGCCGGGCCACGCGCCCGGAAAACGGAGCGTGAATTTTGGTGTAGGAGAGATCCAGCATGGCTTTTTCAAGTCCGGCTTCGGCCTCCATCACGGCCGCGGCGGCGGAATCTTTATTGGCTTCGGCGGTAAGTACATCCACTTCCGAAACGGCTTTGGTTTTGTAAGCGTTTTGGTTGCGCTGCAACGTGGCTTCGGCCAGCTTCAGTGCGGCCTGCGCCTGAGCCAGCTGGGCTTTGGCGGAGTTGACTGCCGATTCGTATTGCTCCGGTTCGATGGTAAAGAGCAGATCGCCTTTGTTTACCCGCTGGCCGTCTTCAAAATCGATGGATTTCAGGAAGCCTGTGACGCGGGCGCGGATATCGACTTCGTCCGAGGCGGCAGCGCGGCCGGGAAAACTGTCATAAACGGTGACATCCCTGACCACCGGTGTCTGCACGCCCACTTCGGGAGCCGGCGGCGGCTGAAATTCATTCTTCGGCGTGCATCCGATTAAAAAAAAGACCGAAAGGCCGGAAAAAATAAACAGCTTGTTCATAACTCATATCTCCTCTTTTTGAACATGAAAAAGGGTAGTTTTGATCCGTGGCGGTGTCGAGGGCGAATCTCTTAATTCAATGAGGGCCGGAGGAGTCAATCCGTATTCTGTCGAGGAGGGCGGTGGTTCGCCGGCAAACGACCATGGGCTATCGCTTGAACAGGGCGTTTTCGGGAATCAGGTATTCGATGGTGAAGAACAGTGATCCGTCGGAGAGGTCGTCGGGGATTTCTGCAAATGAATAGGCTTCGAGTTTCAGGTTCAGCGGAAGTCTTCCATCAATGATTTTTCCGAATCCGCCCCCGATCGGAACGGTCCAGCGTTTGTCGGAAGAGGCTTCCCAGTTGATCGTGTTGACCGGAGAGGTGCCGATCCACCAGCCGTTGCCGAGATTGGCATAAAACCAGTATTCGACCCGGGTTTGGTTTACATCGGGCCGGTGGTTGTCGCCGGCAAAGGACCAGAGCTGGTTTGCGCGTAATCCGAAAACAAGGGGCCCGGTTTCGGCATTGACGGCCGCTGCCAGTCCCGCACTCCATTTCCGTGTGCCGAGCTGGGGATCTGTTCCCGATGGAATCTGGAAGGCCGGACCTGCACCCAAGGAAATTTTACGGCTTCCGAATGGGGTATACAGACTTTCGTACAGAATATCGCCGAGGCCGAAAGAATCCTTTTCGCCGGGGGTGCGGCCGGGCTGGTATTTGAATGGAATGTTCAGGCGGTTAACGAGGTTCCAATCTGTGGAAATCCGGGAAACCATGGAGGGGGTGAGAGCGGTGGTCCAGTTGACTGCGCCTTTGTGGCCATAACCGAAATCAAGGCGGGTTTCGGCCGGAATCCGGATCAGATCGGCCAGCGGGTTCTGTGCCTGTTTGGCCCAGTGGGTCAGTTCGTCGGCGGCGCAGGTCAGAGCACAGCAGGCCGCCATGATGGATGTCATACGTTTTATCATTAGAAATAGATACCGGCGGTGAAGGCGAATCCGTCCCAGTCGCCGACTACATATTTTGCTTCGATAAACAGGCGGGTTTCGTCATTAAGATCCAGCGTGGCGCCGGCTCCGAGGTTTGCACCGATCCGGTTGTATTTGCTGTGAACGGCCCAGTCGATGCCGGCCAGGGGATAGCATTGAAATCCCGATTCGGGGTTGATGATATAGTGAAAGTCCGCATCGAAACGACCGGTGACCTTGTGCTGGTTATAGAGTCCGGCCTGCAGGGCGATGTCGTACTGCAACTCCGGGCCGAAGAGAAAATCCTTACGTGCCTGGGCACCGAAATCTCCGTCAAAGGTTCCCGCGCCGATTCCCCAGCCTTTGGGGGCGGCCATGGAATGCAGGATGCCGGTGAATGTGACGAGAAATAGAAGAGCTGCTGTTTTTTTCATGATGGTTTATCCGGTCGGAGTAAATGAGTCAGGGTAATGCCGAAGGGCAGAGGATCGGAGCTTCGCATATTGTTCAGTTACAGTCGTATCAAAACCGATTTTATGCGGGGTGCGGCGGTGCATCGCAGATGTTCGCTTAGACCTTGAAATAATGCTTTATTTGTCACCTCTTTCGTTGAGCCGATAAAGATAATTGGAACGGTGAAATGAACTGGAAGTTATGTATAGGTATTCTTCGGTCAGATGAAAATGTTTTTTATTGGTATTGATGCGGTTCATCAGCTTTCCGGATGAGCGCCCGGAATTCAGTGCCCGTTGATGGAGTATTGAGATGATGCTTTTTATACTGTGCAGTCTATGCGCACTTGGTTTTTTTATCGGTTCAGTGAAGGCTTACCTGAAACTGAAGCAGTATTTTAGGGATGTGCCTGAAGAGCCGGAAACGGCGCCGTCTGATTCGCTGGTCGATGTGTTGTTCAATGAGCGGTTGAGAAATGATCCCGATGCCCGGAAAATACAGAAACAGACCATCGGTCTTTTCTGCGCCGCACTGCTGATGGTGCATGTGGCGATGCTTTTTTACGGAGCGGGCATGCGGTGATCTGCACAGGCCGCATAGAAAAAAGTGCTTTTTCTGTGTGTTCAGCGGTTGAATTAAGTTCCGCCGATTATGTTTTTCCGACCGGAGAGCGTGTGCCGTCGTTTTATTCCGGATTTGCGCCGTAGATACCCAGACCGAGTTCGCCGGAAATCTGCCGGATGGCTTTCATGGCTTTGATCGAATTGCCCGAGGCATTCAGCCGGGGAGAAAAGGCTGCAATGGCAAACTTGCCGGGAACCACAGCGACAATACCGCCGCCAACACCGGTTTTGGCCGGCAGTCCCGCTTGTGCCATCCATTCGCCGGATTCATCGTAAAAACCGGCTGTGGCCATAATGGCCAGCAGTTCGGGAACGTGTTCTTTTTGCAGCACCTGTTTTACAGTGATTGGATTTTTTCCGCCGTTGGCCAGCGTTGCTCCCATAATCGCCAGATTCTCGCAGCTGACACCGAGAGCGCACTGCTTGGTATAAACACGAAGCGCTTCCTCCGGATCGCAGTAGAGCCGGTGATAACTGTAGAGCAGGTTGGCGATTGCCCGGTTGCTCCAGGCCGTGTCGTATTCGGATTGATAAACCTTTTCCAGCAACTCGAGTTCAGAGCCTGCAAAGTCGCTGAGGTTTTGGCGGATCAGATACCAGCGTTTGTCTTCAGAATCGGCATTGATCAGGCTCACCGCGGCGATTGCTCCGGCATTGACCAGTGGGTTGACTGAACGCTTTTCGTAGATTTCCAGCGCAAGTTTGGAATTGAAAGGAAGGCCGGTGGGTTCGACACCGATCTTCTCTTTAAGCACTTCAGGGCTGGTCTGATTCATTACCAGTGCCGCAGTGAAGGGTTTGGAAATGGACTGAATGGAAAATTTATATTCAACGTCGCCGGCGCTGAACAGGGTGCCGTCGGGGGTGGCCAGCACAATGCCGAAGAGATTGCTCGGGGTTTCCGTCAGAATGGGAATATAGTCCGCATTTCTGCCCTCAGAGAGGTTTTTGAAGTCCGCATACGCTTTATCGACAGCGGTCTGAAGCCGCGAGGCTGTGATGCCGGAAAAACTTGGCTCTGCCAGCGTTCCGGACAAAGACAGGTTGTCATCAGCGGGTGGCTGCGGGGCTTTGCCTGCGCCAGCATAGACGCCGATACTGATGAGGCTTGAGAGAAATACAGCTGAATACGATAACGCTTGCATGACGGCTCTCCTTGTCATTTACAGATGGCTCAGTTAACGTTGGAAATCTTCCAATGGATGGAAAACTATGTCAACGATTACAGAGGAATCATGATGCTGAATAATTATTTTCAAATTGTACTGGTCGTTTCGGCGTCATGCATACTGAGCGGATGCGCAACCATCGGCCGTGAGCAGGACCGGGCCATGAATCACGCCGCGGATCACACGTTGGCGGGCATGCTGCTGGAGCATCAGGAACTGCAGTCGAAATTGTCTCTGGCGCCGGGATATCTTGTTGTCGAGCGTTCAGGCTCCGGAATTCCGATGTTTGGAAAACGGGGCAAGGGGATTATGACCGATACGAAAACGGGGGACCGTGTGGCTGTACGTTTGCTGGAGCTGGAAATTGACGGTGCCTGGGGGCTGGGTGATTACTCGGGGCTTTACCTGTTCCGCTCAAAAGAGGATTTCGAGCAGGCGATGTCGGGGCAATGGAGTGCGGAAGATGCCGGGACAATATTTGTTACGGCCGGCGGTCAGGCCTCCGTAGAGTATATCGTGGAGAAGATAACGATTGCTCCGAATTAACGTTCCGGTTTTTCCGAGCGTTTCCGGCTGTGCGACAGGGAATGGCGCACCAGAAAAAAACCGGCCGACATCGAGAGCACCAGCGCAGCCACGGAAAACATCATTTCAGGGGTGGCTGTTTTATAATCCAGAATGATGACTTTCCGTGCAACGGCCACCAGTGCGACCAGCAGTACAACCTCGACATGAATTTCATGTTTCAGCAGATAGGCTTTGATCGTTTCAAGCAGTTCGAGGCCGATGATGACCATCAGAATAAATCCGAAAACCTCCATCATTTCAGCAACATCCAGCAGCCATTTCGGGGGTTTCAGCATTTCCTGCCAAAGAATAACGCCGACTTCGACTGTGGCGAGAAATACAGCAAACATCATGAATGCCATAAGGGTGAGGACAATGAAATGTTCAAACTTTTCGAGTAATATTTTCATTAAAACCTTTCTCGGCAACATAGAGGACGAGAAAGGTCCGGTCCGTAAAAAAAAATCTATTTTTTCAGAGGGCGGTAGCGGATGCGATGAGGGCTCCAGTTTTCACCTTTTGACTTTTTCATGAACGCCTTGAAGGATTCATAGTTGCCTTCGTGCCAAATCACTTCCTCGCCTTCGAAGGCGAGGATGTGTGTGGCAACGCGGTCGAGAAACCAGCGGTCGTGGCTGATCACCACGGCACAGCCGCCGAAATTCATCAACCCTTCTTCCAGGGAGCGAAGGGTGGCGACGTCGAGGTCGTTGGTCGGTTCGTCGAGCATCAGCAGGTTTCCGCCGCCGCGCAGCAGTTTGGCCAGATGCACGCGGTTTCGCTCCCCGCCGGAGAGTACGCCGACTTTTTTCTGCTGTTCAGCTCCTTTGAAATTAAAGCGCGCGCAATAGGCGCGTGAGCTCATTTCGCGTCCGCCGACTTCGATGGTTTCTTCGCCGCCGGAAATTTCCTCCCAGATCGTTTTATCGGGATCGAGGTCGTCGCGCAACTGGTCGACGTAGGAGATATCCACGCTGTCGCCAAGTTCCAGGGTACCTGCAGTAAGCTCCTCTGTACCGATGATCATTTTGAAGAGCGTGGTTTTCCCGGCACCGTTGCCGCCGATAATTCCTACAATGCCGCCGGGCGGAAGATCAAAGTTGACGTTGTCAAACAGCAGGCGGTCTCCAAAGGCTTTTGCCACATCACGCGCCTGAACCACCTTCTGACCGAGACGTTTTCCGACCGGAATCTGAATGGATAGATTATCTTCGGCGGTATCAAATTCCTGATTGGCCAGTTCCTCGTAGCGTTTCAGACGCGCCTTGTTTTTGGTAAGGCGGCTGGAAGCATTCATACGCACCCAGTCCAGTTCCTGCTTTAACATTTTTTTGCGGGAGGCATTGAGCTTTTGGGTCTGCTCAGCAATCAGCTGTTTCTGCTCCAGCCACGCTTCATAATTTCCTTTGTAGGGGAATGTACGGCCCGCATCCAGTTCAAGGATCCATTCTGTGACGTTGGACAGAAAGTAGCGATCATGGGTCACCACAACCAGTGTGCCGGTGAAGCGTTTCAGATGTTCTTCCAGCCAGCCGACGGATTCGGCGTCCAGGTGGTTGGTCGGTTCGTCGAGCAGCAGTACGTCCGGATTCTGCAACAGCAGGCGGCACATGGCCACGCGGCGCTTCTCCCCGCCGGAGAGAACGTCGACGGGCTGGTCTCCTTCCGGAAGACGCAGAGCGTCCATGGCCATCTCCACCTGCCGGTCGATCTCCCAGAGGTTGTTAGCATCAATTTCGTCCTGCAGTTTGGCCACTTCATCGTTCAGTTTTTCGGACTCTTCGTCGGAAACGTCCCCGCTGAGGAGTTCCCAGATTTCGTCGTAGCGATCGAGTTTGGCCTGTTGTTCCGCCACGCCCTCCATCACGCATTCCTGAACGGTTTTTCCCGGGGTCAGTTCCGGCTCCTGCTCCAGGTAACCGATTTTTGTATTCTTTGCGATGATGCATTGGCCTATGAATTCATCATCCAGCCCGGCCATAATTTTCAATAAACTCGATTTGCCCGAACCGTTTCCCCCGATCACTCCAATCCGTGCTCCAAAAAAGAACGACAGGTTCACATCCTCCAGAATGGTTTTTGCACCATGCTGTTTCGTCAGATTTTCGAGGGTATAAACATATTCTCCAGCCACGAATCACTCCTTGCAGTTTTGATTTTGTTCAGGGTGCCGGCCGTACTCGCATGATGAATAGCTGAACCCCGAAACCGTTTGTCTGTAAATAAAGCTCGGTTTTTTACCTGCAGCAATAAAAAAGGGCAAGCCGCACCTCTCATCATCCTGAAAAGGATTTGCATCTGATAAACGCGATCGTACGCGTTAGATGCAGGGGCAAAATGGGCCGATATTCGCGAATATTATATTCGGCTACATCGGCGGAATCTGTTCCGGAAGCGGAGGGTTGGGTACCCAGTTTTGGTCACGGTCGGGCATGAAGGTCACGATCATTTCACCGATGCGGCTGCCGTTGATGTATCCGATGCGGAAGCGTACCGGCTGGGATACATCGCCGGATTCGTCTTCGGTTTCCGCGCTGACCGGACGAATCGTGTCGTATTGGCGCGAAAATACGCGCAGGGCCCGGTCCGGGTTCGGGCGTATTTTCATCAGCAGGGGTTCCGCCGCAGGTTCATCCAGTTTCTGAAGGGCAACATAGAAGGGGGAATCGGTTAAAATTTCTCCGGCCTCCAGCTTTTTATTTACCACCTTCATCAGCGGGTGAAGTGCACGTTTTTCGCCCTGACTGCCCAGAATGTGCGCCGCATTTCCGGGGATCAGTTCGTCGTCGTCTTCAATGGCGGCAATGAGCGGAAGGGTGGCTTTGTATCCGGCTTCCGACAGTTTTTCCTCGCTGATGGTTCGGTTGGCTTCACCGCGGAACATATCGCGCTTTTCTTTAATGACGGGGATGCCGTCGTCATCAAAATCAGGCTGTTCGGGAGGCGGCATTGTGGTGTCGCCCAGCAGGGCAATCAGAAGTGGAATATACTCGCGGGAGACTTCAAATTTCGGGTTTATGATGACGTTGAACGCCGGCCTTGCCTGCATTTCAAGACTGGAGACGACCGCGTGGTCCAGGCTGAATGTCGGATCAAGCGCTGAGAGGGACGCCCAGAGATCAATCCGCCACGAGGGCGCTCCGGGCCAGGAACCGCGGCCGGCCATCCATTTTTTCGCATCGGTGCCGGCCTTTGCTTCTGCTTCTGCAACGACGCGTTCAACGACACTTCGGCCCATGCGTTCCAGAGCAAATGCGGCGTGTTCACGAAAAGCTTCCACCGGATGAGCCGCCGCCTGCAGTAAAGTGTCGACTGCGGCGTCGCCCATTTTTACCAGATTGGCTACAACCCCTTTGTCGATCCCCTGTTTGGAATCAACAGAGGCACGGGCAAGCTGGTACCAGATCAGATCGTTTCCAGTCGTTGGAACCGCCTTTAGCCGCCGCAGTACAGCAATTGCGCCGGATCTGATTTTTGAATTTTCGCTTTTCAGTGCATTGAGAACGCTGGGCTTGGTGGAATCTCCCAGCGTTTCGAGCGATGCGATGGCGGCATTGCTGACGTGTGTTTCAGAATCGCCAAGCGCACGGATGAGTGCGGCGATGGCGGAATCCCCGCCACACCGGCCGAGTGACTCAACACTGGCCAGGCGCAAATCCGCTGAGGGATCATCGATTTTTCCGGCCAGGCCTGCACTGGCTGATGGGTCGCCAATTTGGCCGAGTGATTTTGCCGCCGCCAGTTGCACGGCGGCCTCGGAATCATCGAGAGCATCGACCAGCTGCGGTACAGCGCCGGCGGCTTTGAGTGCTCCCAGTTTTTCGGCCGCGATAGTGCGGGATTCGGAAAAGTCGAGTTTCAGTGCCGCGCTGAGCGGTGTGACGGCGGCGGGGGTGCCGATTTCGGCGAGGGCTTCGACGGCGGCCATAACAATTTCATCTTCGGAGTCATTGTACAGCGCCGCGAGATCATCAATGGCCTGTTCCGCTTTCAGGTCGCCGAGGGCTTCTGTGGCGGCAAGACGTACTTCATATTTCGGGTCCTGCAGAGCTTTAATCAGTTTTTCAACATTTCCGCCGGCTTTCCATTTTGAGATATCATCAACGGTTCGGCTGCAGCCGGTCAGCCCCAGCAGGACGGCGAATGTGATTAGATAGATAAATGAAAACAGTCTTTTGTTCATCATGAAATTCAACCCCTTAAATAGACGGGACGCGTCTGATTGAATTCTCTGGACGGTCCCGGTTTGTAATTTTGATATACTATAAGATGTGTTGGATCTTTCAAGCGGGTTACGTCTCTTCCGTGAAAACCGCCTGTTCGACGTGGAGGGAGGCGATCTGGCTGGAGTAGCCGGCAATTTTGACCCAGTGGATGATCCAGCAGATCAGGCTGCCGATGCCGAGTACGCTTCCAAGGTATGGAATGGCGCTGATGACATTGAGGATACACATGGCCAGTCCCACGGCTTTTCCTGGTTCAGCGGTGTCGGGCTGTACATTGAGCGATTCAAACTCGTTTTTAAGCGATTTAGAAACATTGATGACTAAAATAAACTGCCAGACAATGTTAAAGAGCGGAATCAGCATCAGCCAGACCATTGAGGGGGCCATCGCCTGATTTTCCACCCGGCAGCGCCCGAGCGCTTTCTGAAGGGTCAGCAGCCAGAAAATGGTTGGAATCGCAAGCAACAGTAGTAGGGCGAGCATGACACCGATGATCATTCCGGCTTCCGTTGCGCCGAACTCTCCATATGTATTATTCATGACATTTCCTTTAAAGATTCAGGTTTAAAAAATGAGAAGATCCTGCGGGGCATTAATCCCGAACAGTTTTTGAGAAAGCTCATCTATTACACCGAGGGTCTCCGGTGAAAGAAGCTCGATAATTTCCTCAATGACATCCCCGCACAGGATATAGGGTGCACCGCTGAAGATCAGGTTTTTATCGATGCAGAAACCATACAGCTGGTATTCGTCGACCTCATCGGCTGGGAAACCTTTTACAAGGCAGTGCGAAACCCACGGTTCATGGCGGGTGCCGTATTTTTCCATAAACTGTTCCTGTCGGGCATTCATATCGGTATGTGCGGCAAAATAGTCGGCGATACGTTGGCGGCTTTCAGGTGACATGGCGTTGTGGCATTGGGTGTAGCAGTCCAGGCAGAGGGCATGTTCAAAAATGGTTTCCCCTTTTTTAAAGGCCTTTTCAATCAGGTAGTTGGTGCCGGGTGCCATCAGATCGGTTTCGCAAAGTCGACATTTCTCTATCGGTTTTCCGGTTTCGAACGACCAGAAAATTTCAGGTAGCGGGATGTAGGCTTGATGAATATCCATAGTCGAAAGGTACGCTTCTGAAGGGGTGAGGCAAGTCTTTATGAAACGGTATAAACCATCTGTTTCCGGCTTGGCATTTTTTCTGCGTAATTCTCCTGTTGCTGAAAAGGAGCAGAACATTATGCGGTACAAACTTGAAATTCCGTGGACGGCCCGGCTGATTAATGTGCTGGGTATCCGTCGCAACCGTTCGTTGCGGTAACTGTTATATCGAGAACTCACGCTCTGCATTGTGGTTTGATGCTTTCAGGGGAGAATTCCAAAGGCTGAAAAACGGTGTTGTTGAGAGGTAGTTTGAACATAGCCTTGAAACGTGTGTCTGATGAGCCTATAAGGATTTCATATGAATAAGGCCCGTCCATTCAGCGCAATGAAAAGCCGCCGGCAAAAGCTGGCGGTATCTTCGTTGGTGCTCGGCGCTTTTCTTTTCACTGTTCTGATTAACTGCATGTGCGGCCCGTACTGTGCGCAGACCGCCGCTGAAGATGGATTGGCGAAGCCGGTGCAGAACGGCTGTTGTTCAACCCATGCTCCCGCATCGGAACACAGTTGCTGTAAACATAAAGCCGGTGAAACGCATTGCGATGAGGATATCGCAGAGCATGCGCTCGAACTTTCAAATCCATCCGTTCCGGTTGCTGTTCCGGCAACGGCGATTGTTGAGATGGTGTTTTTTGAGCCGTTTAAAAATGCGGTCTTTCATGTGCCGGTTGTGTGCCGTTATAAAGAGCACGCCCCTCCGAACTATATTCAGTTTCAATCCTTCCTGATCTGATTTTCTCCTGTCGTTCTTCGGAATGTGCTGCAGGTGAACTATGCCTGCGTTAACAGGAAACCAGGATCAGATAATGGAACACGATTTGTCAAAAACCATGGCGGAATTTCCATCCGCCGGAAAAAAACAGACTCATGGAGAGCGATTTCGGCCTCTGCTGCTCGCGGCTGTATTGCTGGCCGCTATGGTGCTGTTGCTCGGGATTATTTTCCGGGCACAGCTGACTCCGGCCGTGCCGGTAGAGACGGCGCGCGTCATGCTGCTCGAACAGGAGGAGGGCGGGACGCAGGTTTCCGTTTCCGGAACTCCGCAATTGCTTTTTCAGGCGTCGGGATGGGTGGAGCCCGACCCGTGGCATGAGAGTATTGCGGTTAAAACCGACGGCTATGTCGAGGAGGTTTTTGTCCGGGAAGGGGACGCGGTTACCAACGGCCAGATGCTCGCCCGGCTGGATCCGGCGGATCATCAACTGGCCTTGGCCGAAGCCGATGCAAATGTGCGGAAGCAGGAGGCCGTGCTGAATTCCAAAAAAAGTATTGCCGATGCAGAGCTGAAGCAGGTTGAGGCGGCGCGGTTCAAGGTGGAGGCCGCCGTGGCCCGGCTGACCCGCGAACGCGATACCTCTGAACGCTATGCCAACTCTTCGCCGGGTGTGATTTCCCATGCCGACCGCGTGTCGGCGGAGCAGGCGGTGGTTGAATTCGAGGCCGAGGAAAAAGCGGCACGCGCAGGGCTGACGGCACTCGAAGCACGAGCGGTTGCTGCGGAAGCTGAAATTAAGGTCGCCGCCGCAGCGCTGGCATCGGCTAAAGAGCAGCGGGCAATGGCCCGCCTGGCATTGGATCGGACCGTTGTCCGGTCGACAATGGACGGGATTATTTTACAGCGATTTGTGAAGCCGGGCGATAAACGTGTGGTGATGTCGGATGATCCGCACAGCGCACATATTGCCGAAGTGTATAATCCCGAAAAACTGCAGGTCCGGGTCGATGTTCCGCTTTCCGAGGCAGGAAAGCTGCAGGTTGGGCAACCTGCAAAAATCACCACGGCCATGCTACCGGGGCGTACGTTTGAGGGGCGGGTGATCAGCATTACCGGCCAGGCCGACCTGCAGCGGAATACATTGCAGGCCAAGGTGGCGATCAGCGAGCCTGACCCGCGTATGCGGCCGGATGTGCTCTGCCGTGTGGAGTTTTATGGGGTTCCGGTTTCCGGCGTATCCGGTGCGGTTTCCGCCTCGGGATATTCGCTGTGGATTCCTCAGTCCGCTCTGCAGTCGGATGCCGCGGAGCAGCCGGTATGGGTTGTGGATCCGCTAAACGGCGTAGCGGAGCAGCGCATGGTTAAACTGACCGGAGCGGTTAAAGAAGGTTTTCGCGGTGTTTCAACAGGCGTGCGGGCCAATGAAAAGGTCATTGTACAGGCCGAAGGTAAACTGGCCGAAGGTGTAAGGGTGAAGGAGATCAGCAAATGAGTGAACATAATCGTATTTTGATTAAGTGCCGGAATCTGACGAAGCACTATAAAAAGGGCAGCCGGCTGGTGACCCCGCTGGAAGGGCTCGATCTGGATGTGCAGCAGGGTGAGTTTCTGGCACTGATGGGCCCGTCGGGATCGGGCAAAACAACCCTGTTGAATCTGATGGCCGGCATTGACCAGCCGAGCGAGGGCCTGCTGGAGGTCTGCGGCGAAGAAATCGGTAAACTTTCGCGCAGCCGGCTGGCGCGCTGGCGGGCGGCGAACGTGGGGTATATTTTTCAGCTTTATCATTTAGTCCCGGTTCTGACGGCATTTGAAAATGTGGAGCTTCCGCTGCTGCTCAGCAATATGTCGCGTCGGGAACGGCGGGAGCGGGTGGAGCATACGCTCGCGCTGGTCGGACTCGACGGCCGTATGCACCATTTCCCGAAAGAGCTCTCCGGCGGTCAGGAGCAGCGTGTGGCGATTGCGCGGGCGCTGGTGACTTCGCCCGATCTGCTGGTGGCTGATGAACCGACCGGTGACCTCGATCGCGAGGCTGCGGATTCGGTATTGCAGCTGCTGCATCAGCTGGTGACAGAATATGGGAAAACGATTGTGATGGTCACCCACGACCCGCGTGCCGCCGAGCGTGCTCATCGTCTGCTGCATCTGGAAAAAGGGCGGCTGCTTGAAACGGAGGCCGGCTGATGTTTGTGAAGCTTTTTCGATTATTGGTGCTGGCGGGAAAACAGCTGATCCGGCACCGGGTGAGGACGTTGCTGACGTTGCTGGGTGTGGCGTCGGGGATGTTTCTGTTTACGACGGTGCAGACGATGCAGCGTTCGCTGGATAAATCGACCCGGATGACGGCGTCGGATACCACGCTGGTGGTTTACCGGGAAAACCGTTTCTGTCCGGAGACGAGCCGGCTGCCGGAATTTTATCTCGATGAAATTGCCCGGATTGACGGAGTGCGCGAGGTGATTCCCGTAAAGATTGCTGTGAGCAACTGCGGGGCGAGCCTGGATGTGGTGACGTTCCGAGGGGTGCCTGCGGACCGGCTTTCCGGTTATGCCCCTGAAATGAATATTCTTGAGGGGTCATATGAAGCCTGGCGGAATCGCGATGACGGAGCGCTGGTCGGTAAAGAGCTGGCGGCGAAGCGCGGGCTGAAACCCGGCGATGCCTTTGAGGCGGCCGGCGTGCGCGTGGTGGTTTCGGGTATTGTGGATTCGCCGCTGCCGCAGGATAACAGCGTGGCGTATGTGCATCTTCCGTTTATCCAGCAGGCGTCGAAGCACGGTCTCGGAATTGTGACGCAGTTCAATGTGCGCGTGAATGCAGGCGAGGATCTTGAAGCGGTTTCGGACCGGATCGATGAACGGTTCCGCAGCGAGACCGAGCCGACGGCAACCCAGCCGGAAAAGGCCTTTTTTGCGCAGACGGCGCGCGAACTGATTGATCTGATCAGCTTTACACGCTGGATCGGGCTGGGTGCGGTGCTGGCGGTGCTGGGACTGATCGGTAATGCGGTGCTGCTGGTGGTTCGCGGCCGTGTAAAGGAAAATGCCATTCTGCAGACCATTGGTTTTCCCGGAGTGGCCGTGGCCTACATGGTGGTTTGTGAAGGTGCGCTGCTTGGATTCGGAGGCAGTCTGCTGGGGGTTGGCCTGGCGACACTTTTCCTGAAACTGCGGGGGCTCTCCTTCGGGAATGAAGGTCAGGTAATGGCGCTGCTGCCGGATGCACAGGTGCTGCTCACTGGAATGAGTCTGGCATTGATTCTGGGTATGGCGGCTTCGCTGGTGCCGGCGTGGACGGCGATGCGCCGTCCGATTGTTGAAAGTCTGAGGAGCTGATTATGCTGCCGTTTGGATATGCAATACGGAATCTGATGCGCGATCCGATGCGCCTGCTGCAGGCGGTGCTCGGCAGTGGACTGGTGGTGCTGATGGTCATGATTGCCGCGGCAATCAATAATGGAATGACCGGAGTGCTGTCGGCGTCGGGATCCGAGGAAAATGTGATTCTGCTCGGAGCCGGTTCGGAAGAGAGTGTGCTGCGCAGTGAAATTTCGGAGCGCACTGCGGGAATCGTTGAATCGAGTATTACCGGATTGGAAGAGACGGCCGGCGTGCGTGCGGTTTCGCCGGAAATTCATCAGATGATCTATATTTCGGTAAATTCCAAGGATCGGAAACAGGCCTTTGTTCGCGGTGTGACCCCGCAGGCGCTGATGGTGCATCAGGAGGTCTCGGTGCAGGAGGGCCGCTATCTGCGTCCGGGGCAGGTGCTGGTCGGGCGGCTGGCCTGGCGCAGGCTGGGGCTTCCGGAGGACGCACTGCAACCGGGAAAGGAAATCCGCATAGAGGATTCGACGATGACGATTGCCGGCATTTTTTCCGCGCCGGGCACGGTGATGGAATCCGAAATCTGGATGGATATCAACGACCTGCGTTCGATGAGTCAGCGCGAGCATCTGAGCTGTGTGGTGGTACGGCTGGGTGACGGCGAATTTGAAGATATTGACCTGTTCACGAAACAGCGGCTGGATCTGGAGCTCGGAGCGTTGCGCGAGAGTGATTATTTCGCAAAAATCGCGGCGTTTTATGCGCCGATTCGTGGGATGACCTGGGTGACGGCCCTGCTGATTGCTACGGGAGCACTGCTCGGCGGGCTCAATACGCTCTATGCCGCATTTGCGCCGCGCATTCGGGAAATCGCCACCCTGCAGGCGATCGGCTATGGACGCCGGGCGATTATGTTTTCGCTGATTCAGGAATCCACGATTGCCGCATTGAGCGGGGCGCTGCTGGCTTCGTTTGCAGCGATCGGATTGCTGGACGGGATTGCGGTTTCGTTTTCGATCGGCAGTTTTATTCTGCGCGTTTCGCCATCGGTGGCGGCGGCGGGATTAATCACCGGTTTAGGGCTGGGACTGATCGGGGCCATACCGCCGGGGCTCCGGTGTCTGCTGCCGCCGCTGCCGAGTGCGCTGCGGTCAGCGGGATAGTTTTCAGACAGGATGATTTTACAACCACAAAAACAGGAGAGGGCACGAGAAGTCCGGGGACTTGTTTTTGTGGCCGGAAAAATGAAGTGGATAAATGGAGAGTACAATGAAGAAGATTATGGGAATGGGATTTGTAGCCGGTGTTCTGCTGATTGCCGGATGTGGAAAAAAAGATGCAAGTGTCCAGGTATTGGAAATAGAAATTCCGGATGTGTTTGTCTCGGAGCCCATTGACGGTGAACCGACGGCGATTCCGGAAGCACGTAAGGCCAAGGCCGGCGATAAAATTGTTCTGTCCGGACTGGTTATGGGGGTACACCATCCGTTTGTGGAAGGGCGCGGCGTTTTTGTGCTGGGAGATGACGGCACGCTGGAACCGTGCGATGCCAAAGGCGATGATCATTGTCCGACGCCGTGGGATGCCTGCTGCGATCCGGCAGAACTCAAGCAGGCGGGTACAGTGACGGTCCAGGTGCTCGGCGATGATGGAAAACCGATCCGAACCGGACTCAAAGGAGTCAATGGATTGGCTGAACTCAGCCGCGTTACCGTTTCCGGAACCGTGGCAGAAAATTCATCGCCGGCAGCTTTTATCGTCAATGCCAAAGCCATTCATGTGGCAGAACGGTAAAAAAAAGGGTACGGATACCCCGTGCCGAAGTCATGTTTGTAAAGAGGTGGATTGACGACTGAACGTTTTTGGTGTTCCCTTTGTCTCTGCTTACAACCCATTGATTTGGGGGCGACTGGTTTCGACGGGTAGGTTGAAGCTTCAGTGGCGTGTCGAGGTTGGTCTCCAGGCCTCGTAAAAAGGAGCCCAAAAAACATAAATGCTGACGAAAGTTACGCACTGGCTGCATAAATGCGCCACGTCTCTACCCTGATACCTGCTAAGGGATAGAGGCGACGACAGCGGGTTAAGGCCAATACCGGGGATCCGGGTTGCGGCTCGAAAATCATAACAGGATTCTAGCGACCCAAGTGGCCCCGTCGGGGGGCAGCGACGGCGGCGAATCTTTTAATCCCCGACTACACACGTAGAAGCTGTCGTGACTCTTATTCGGACGGGGGTTCAACTCCCCCCGCCTCCACCATCCTTCGCCAGGGCTTCGGCCGGCAAGCCAAAGACCTGACGAAGGATGTCCGCCATAGCTTTAGTGAAGGGGGCTTGGTAAATCCGGGAAAAGAGAAAGAGTCATGCATTATACCCTGTTTGATTACTTCTCGGTATAAGCACTCGTAGTGCAGAATCTCCGAAGTTTCACCACATAGGACACAGAGGAACACGGAGGAAGGACTCTGTGTTCTCCGAGTCCTCTAGCGGAGAGGGTGCTAAAAATATACTTGGATGTTTTAGCAAGTGGTATTACATCTACTTTATCCGAAGCCTTGCCAATTCCGACCCAACCTGTATCGGCCTGACGGATGACCTTAAAACCGGCTTAATCTAGCCCAATGATGTCGTTGATGCAGTATCTGTGGGCGTCGGGAGCGGTTTTATGCGGAGATGCGCCTGAATCATGAACGGCTTTTTCCCCGGTGGGCCTTGGAGGTGCGTTTGAAGTCCCGTGTGCGGTCTGAGTAGCACTGTTGATGGATCTTCACTATGTTGTCGACGTGATCGTCGGACAGGTTGTTGATGGTCTGGTTCATCTGTTCGGCGGGCAGGTGTCTGAGTGCATTAAGCGGGCAGTCGTCGGGCGCGTTGCTGAATGGGCATTCAAGAGTCAGTCCTTTGATCCAGATCCGCTTATTCAAGGGTGTGAATTTCATGCGCTATCTCCTTTTTATCCAATGACGGAATTATAAGGAGATTGGAAAAACAGACAAGATATAAATTATGAAGTGAAAAAGAAATAATTTGTGAAATTAATACATTAATAAATATTATTCAGTTTCATGTGTTGGCAGTCAGGCTTCCATAATTTCTTCCAGTATGTGGAGAATTTCGGGGATGTCATCGCGGGTGACGGCCGACAGCCATATTTTCTGAGGGTAGATCATGATGTTGGGGCCGGCATCGCAGACGCCGAGGCATCCGCAGTCGGACACGCGAACGAAGAGTTTCCAGCCGCGTTCGCGGATTTCGTTTTTGAGGATGGTTTTCAGGTCGGGATCGACCTCGTGTCCGCAGGATTTTCGTCCGTCGGTGCGTGATTTATTACAGATGAAGAGATGGGCTTTGTAGCGGGATTTTTTGATCTGCATGATGTGTTGCTCCTGCATAGTTTTAATACCCTCTTATAATGATCATCTATTGAATAAATAAAAGGTTAATACGCGTTTTTTTAGGGTCGGATATGAGTTGAGCGATTGACGGTGTATAGTGGAGCGGGTAATTTGGCGCAGAATCTGCATTTTATGTAAATGCGATGGAACGGGAGAGCCAATTTTTAAGGTCCGCATGTTTGGTTGGAAAAAGACAGTCAGGGAGAGCGAAGCGCTGCCGCCGCCAACGGGGGTGGCAGAAATCGTATTCTGTATTTACGACGATAAAAAGCGGCTGAAGCATCGGTTTTCCGCCCGTTCGGGGTTGGAGGCGGAGCAACGGTTTCGCTTTCTGCAGGAGCCGGAGGGAGCCATGGAGCATGTTTTGCTGGCTGAAGCGGCAGGGAGTTATCGGCCGGTATCCATGCAGTTTGCTTATGATGCCGGGAGGAACAGTTATCTGCACATTCTTCCGTTCGAACAGCAAAGGGGGAAGTGGTTCTTCTGTTCTGTTCAGATTGGGGTGGAACGGGCGGATACTGATTCAGGCGGGGCGCAGTTTGCGGCGGCCCTGAGGGATCGCCGAGTCGGGCTCATTCTGGCCAACGGGGAGAACGAGGTTGTCTCGACGAGCTCGGAGCTTCCGGATGCCTTTGGGTATTCGGCAGAGGTGTTACAGGGGTTGCGCCTTTCGGAACTTTTCAGTGAATCGGATCTGCGGCTGATGCTGCAGGGGGAAGCGGATACCCATCAGCCGGTGCTGAACGGGACATTTCATGGTCTGGATGGGACGAAACGTGATGTTGAAGTGAGAAAATATTCTGCACCGGATGATTACGCGCTTTATGCGGTTGCTGATGTGACGCGGGCTCAACTGAATGAGGAGATTACGGCAGTTACAACGCGCGAGCGGCGTCGCATCGGGCAGGATTTGCATGACTCAATCGGGCAGTTGTTGACCGGGATCAGCCTGCTGAGCCGGTCGCTGGCCAACAGTCTGCAGCGGGCGGGCAGTGCGGACCATGAAGATGCGGTGCAGATTTCTGAACTGGCGGATGATGCCAGTAATCAGATCCGTCAGATTTCGCGGGGGCTGATGCCGATGGAGGTGGTGAGTCGTGGCCTGTATCCCTCGCTTCGTGAACTGGCCAGGACGGTCCGGGAGAGTTGTGGCGTGGCGTGCGAGGCGGTTATTGATGAGGAGCTGTCATTTAGTGATGGTGCGGTGGAGACGCACTTGTATCGTATTGCGCAGGAAGCGGTGAATAATGCGGTGCGCCATTCTGGTGGAAACCGTATTGTGCTTCATCTTTCTGCCGTGAACGGTAATCCCCAGCTTGAAGTTCATGATAACGGAAGGTGGCGGAATATTATGGAATCAGGCGGCGGGATCGGGCTCAAAACGATGGAGTACCGCGCATCGGTTATTAATGGTCAGCTGAAAATCGGCCGGGTTGAAAACGGGGGCACGAGTGTGGTGTGCCGGCTCAAGGCAGAAGACGTTCTGGAAACAAAGGTGATTTAAGAATGACGGCAAAAAAAACGAAGAAACCGGGAACGGGAAAAAAACAGGTCTATCTGGTGGATGATCACCCGATTGTGCGGCAAGGGCTGATCAAGCTGATTGAGCAGGAGGCTGCGCTGGAAGTGTGCGGTGAGGCCGGGAGTGTGTCGGAGGCGCTGGCTGAAATTCAGGATGTTGAACCCGACGTGGTTCTGGTGGATATTTCACTGGAAGACTCCAATGGACTTGAGCTGATCAAAACGATCGATGACCTCGGGCTGAAAATTCCGACGCTGGTGCTTTCAATGCACGATGAATCGCTTTATGCCGAGCATGCACTGAAAGCGGGGGCAAGCGGTTATGTGATGAAACAGGCGGCGGCGACCACACTGGTGCAGGCGATTGAAAAAGTGCTCGACGGCGAAATTTATGTGAGCAAGGCCATGTCTTCACATATGCTGAAGATGGCCTTCCGTAGCGGCGGGGAGAAAAGCCGCGGCGGCACAGAGGCCTTGAGCCTGCGCGAGCTGGAGGTTTTCGAGCTGATCGGTCGCGGAAATTCTACGCGTGAAATTGCTGAGCAGTTGAATCTGAGCGTAAAGACGATTGAGACCTATCGTGCACATATCAAGGATAAGCTGCATCTGCGCAGCGGTACAGAGCTGATGCAGAAAGCGATCCATTGGGTGGAGAATGAATCGCACCGGATCAATTGAGATCCGCCCGTTTCAGTGTCTGCAAGGTCATTTCCGGCTATCAGGAATTCCCCTATAGCCGGGGTTCCGTTTCCCCTAATTCATTTCCGGGGGGTTTTACCATAGTTCTTTTCAGTTGTTGCCCGTCTTGTGGATCTGAGTAGTTGGCGTAAGTTAAGTGGGTGGCAGGGAGCTTTCACCGAAAAGGGCATCGTATGGTATGGAAGAGTTTCGGGTGCGGGTTCTATTTGGAAAAGGGCTGCGGTTGTTACGGCCGGGTAGATGCTTCATCCGGTGTGTGCCCAATAATAAGGAGAAAGTCATGATTAAGCAGTTGAATACATCACGCGTACTGCGCTCTCCGGCGGGAGTGTTCGTTTTTCTCGTGTGGGTGCAAATGGGGGCGGTTGCGCAGGTGGCTTCAGAGGCGGGGGAGGCCCGTACGCAGATAATCGAGCCGGAAACGAATAATATCAAAGCCTCGGAATATGTCTCTATTAATGTCAAAGATGCCAATATTGCTGAAGTGCTGAAAGCGTATTCCCTGCAGACGGGACAGAGTATTGTGGTTGGGCCCGACGTGGTTTCCGACAGTGTGAATGTGCGCCTGAATAATATTCCGTGGGAAGAGGCGCTTGATGTTATTCTGAAGCCTTACGGTTTTGGATATCGTGTGGTCGGCGATACCATCGTGATCAGCAAGTTGGAAAATATTGTGACTGTTGAAGGCATTGAACCGCTGGTTTCCGAGGTCTTCCGCCTCGGTTACCGGGATGCGTATGATATACAGGCGATCATCGAGGCGCAGCTGAGTGCGCGCGGAAAATACACGATTCTCGAAACCAAGAGTCTGCCGGGATGGGAGTTCGGTGGCGAAGGATCGAGCAGTGGTGCGGCGACTGAGGGCGGTGTGCGTCAGCGCAGGGTGCGAGAAGAAATCCGAAAAAGTAAAACCATTGTTGTGACCGACGTGCCTTCGGCGATCACCAAAATTGAAAAAATTATTAAAAAGATTGATGTGATGCCGGAGCAGGTTCTGATTGAGGCGAAATTTCTTGAGATCTCGAAGGGGGCCGGATCGGATATCGGATTGGATTATGTTCAAGGGTTGGAAAATGTTGATGACTCCCTGCAGAGCAGCGGGAGTTCGCTTCAGCCGCAATCCGTAAACTCGGATGTTCTGAAAGTACTCAACAGTGTGTCCGGTTATCCCAATCCGCTGAATACGGCGGCCGCCGGCGGTTACGGAATGGATGAAGGGTTGCGTCTGTCGCATGCCCTTATCGGGGACTGGGGAGCGGAAATGCTCTTCAAATTTATTGCTCAGGACGATGATTCCAACATTCTTTCCGCACCGCGCGTATTGACTTTGAATAATCAGGAAGCGGCGATTTTGGTTGGCGAAAAATTTCCAATTATTGAATCGCAGAACAACACTGGAAGCGGAAGCTCGATAACATCTACGAGCCTGGACTATTATGAAAACATCGGTATTCAGTTGAATGTAATCCCGCAGGTGTGTGCAGATGAGTATGTGAATATGATTGTGCACCCGGCGGTCAGTCAGATTCAGGGGTATGAATCAGGATTGGTTACCGCCGGATCGGATGTTCAGTCCGGTACGCGCTATCCCATCCTCGACATCCGTGAGGCGGAGACCCAGATTATGATCAAAAGCGACCAGACCGCTATCATCGGGGGCCTCCAGGAAGAGCGGGATAAAGAGATTATCAAAAAAATTCCGATCCTCGGTGATATACCTTTTCTGGGTCGCCTGTTCCGTCGCGAAACCCTTTCCAAAGAGAAGATCGATCTGCTCATTTTTATCAAGGCATCGGTTGTGGATACTGAATCCTATCAGATGGACTCCGCTGCGGCGCATGCCCGCCGGGTCAAGCTTATGGAACTTGATCTGCTGCAGCCGGATGTCGCCGATAAGGCGGTCTCGAATCCGGCTGAAACCGCGGCCTCTGTGAGGGACAGTGCGCAAATTCTGGCTTTGGTTCAGGATAAGAATTCCACGATGACGACTAATGCACCGACTACAAAATGAATAATCCGGAAACATTAAAGCTCGTAGTAAAGGACTGCACGGAATGATTATCGACCAACTCAGCGAAATGATGATTCGGAGCGGCCGGGTCGGTACGCCGGAACTGGAAAAGGCTCTGTCGATCCAGGAGGAGACTGACCAGGTTCTTACGGATATTCTGATTCGTGAAGAACTGGCATCGCCGGAAGATATTGCGCGGACTTTTTCCGACCTGCTGAATATCCCGTATCTGGAACTGGGGGAGGAATTTCATCTTCAACGTGATGAATATGACATGATTCCTGAGTCGGTGGCCCGCCGTTTCTGCCTGATTCCTCTCGTGAAAGAGGAAGGAGTGGCGATTACGGTGGTGATGAAAAATCCGCTGGATATGGATGCGGTGGATACGGTGCGGTCGCTGACATCGTTTGAAATTCACAAGGCCGTCAGCACTGAGGCGAAAATCAAGGCGGTTATCGACAAATGCTATCGTGAAGAAGCCTATGTTGAAGCCGGACTTCAGGATATTGTTGATGTTGAAGCCGCAGGAAAAAACGGCGGGCTTGAAACCAGCCTCGGGGATGTGGATCAGCTTATTGTTCATGCCAACGATGCTCCCGTGGTCCGTTATGTAAACCTGCTGTTGATGGAGGCGGTTCGTGACGGTGCATCGGATATTCATTTTGAACCGGGCGAGCACAGCTGCACGGTGCGCCTGCGTATTGATGGAACGCTGCATCCGGTCACTCCCCCGCCGAAATCGTTGTATCAGGCGATTATCACCCGAATCAAAATTCTGTCTGAGATGGATATTGCGGAACGTCGTCTCCCGCTGGATGGACGGTTCAAGTTTAAATTTTCCGGGCGGGTTGTTGATGTGCGTGTTTCTTCGATGCCGCTGGTTTTCGGGGAGAAAGTGGTGATGCGTATTCTGGATAAGCAGAGTCTGCTGCTCGATCTGGAGGATATCGGCTTTGAAGGCGAAAACCTCAAACGTTTCCGGGAGATCCTCGGTATGCCGAACGGGATTGTTCTGCTTACGGGACCGACGGGATCGGGAAAAACGACGACGTTATACAGTGCCCTGCAGATTCTGAAAAGCCCGACCCGGAATGTCCAGACGGTGGAAGATCCGGTGGAATATCTGATTGAAGGTATCAACCAGATGCCGACGCGGCCGAAGATCGGGCTGACTTTTGCAGAATGTCTTCGCCATATTCTGCGTCAGGATCCGGATGCGGTCATGATCGGTGAGATCCGCGATGCAGAGACCGCCGAGATCGCCATGCGGGCTTCGCTGACCGGTCATCTTGTTTTGAGCACGCTGCATACAAATGATGCGACATCGTCGTTCAGCCGTCTGCGCGATATAGGGATCCCATCCTATCTTACGGCGGCTACGATGCGCCTTATTATTGCTCAGCGGCTTGTGAAAACGATCTGTCCAAACTGTAAAACGATTTATCAGCCGGACGCCGGCGAGCTGGAGTGGGTTAAGCCGATCTATCCGGATGCGCAGGACTGGACCTATTATCATGGAAAAGGGTGCAACCACTGCCGTAACAGCGGGTTGAAGGGCCGCCGTGCTATTTTTGAGTTTATGGAGATTTCTCCGGCGATCCGGGAAATGGTGCACGATGAGGTTGATGATCTTACGTTGCGACGGAAAGCGGTAGAGAGCGGTATGCAGACGCTGGCGGAAAACGGATTCCAGCGTGTGCGTGAGGGACAGACCACGATCGGTGAAGCGATCAACGTTTGTGTGGTTGAATAATCAGAGTCAGGATATGCCACTTTTCAGTTATATTGCGAAAACAAATGAAGGACAGGAGGTCCGGTCCTCGCTGGAGGCCGGGACGCGTCTGGAAGCGTTGGAGTCGCTTCGTAAAAAAGGACTAACCGTTATTGATCTTTTCAATGCCGAAGAGAAAGCTCGGCCGGCGGCGGGTGCTTCGACTGAGGCGCTGAAATTGGCTTCTCCATCAGGAAAGCCGCGCCGGAGCTTTTCTTTTTCTTCCAAAGTCAAGATGACGGACCTGGCTGTTTTCTGCCGTCAGCTGGCCATTTCGGTAAATGCCGGGGTTCCGTTGCGTGATGCGATTGAGGGTATCGGGATGGAGCTCGAGCAGCCGGTCCTTAAGCGTGTCAGCCGGGATATGGTTCAGCAGCTTCATGACGGACAGAGCTTTTCTGAGGTAATCCGCCGTCATCCGAAAGTGTTCAACGAAATGTTCTACGGGTTGGTCAAGGTGGCGGAGGAATCGGGAAAACTTCCTGAAACCCTGAGCCAGCTGGCTTCCTATCTGGAACGTGCGGACCGCTTGCAGCGTCGTATCCGTGCATTAGCGGCTTATCCGGTTTTTATCGGCATTTTTTTCTTGGTGATTTGTCTGATTATGACGCTGTTTATTCTGCCGCGCTTTACAGAGATTTTCAGTGGTCTGGGTGCCGAGCTTCCGGTTTTCACGAAAATTATTTTTTCGGTGAATACCTTCTTCGTGGATAATTTTCTGTTGATTCTAATCGGGGTGTCGTTGTTGGTGATGTCATTGGTTTTTTATGGACGCAGCTCTTCAGGCTCGTACCGCAAGGATCTGATCAAGCTGAAGGCTCCTTATGCCGGGGGCTGCCTGAAAAAATATATACTGGCCCGTTTCTGTCGCAGTCTGGCGATTATGGTGAACAGCGGGGTGCCCATTTCAAACGCCCTCGAAATCTGTGCGCATGCCACAGGCAACCAGTTGCTGAAGCGCAACGTGATGGGGGTGCGTGAAATGATTATGACGGGTAACCGGATTTCCGCCAGTCTGGATAAGGCGGGGATTTTTCCAGGACTGATTGTGCGTATGGTCGCGGTTGGGGAGGATTCCGGACAGTTGCCGGAGGTGCTCGATAATGTGTCGGAACTGTATGAGGATCAGGTAGAGGTTTCTATCATGACAACTATGGCGCTGTTCGAACCCTTGATCATCTGTGTGTTCGGAGCCTTTATTCTGATACTGGTTCTTGCGATTTATCTGCCGATTTTCACGGTTTCCATGAATATGAGATAAACGGAAGGGGGCATATGACTTCTGAAAGTGAGCGATTACGAAGAGAGCAATACATACAAACGGATAAACTGAGTGTGGGTAAGGGGGCCCGCAGAGTCGAATGTAAATAAGGTAATGACAAGGAGAATACTATGAAAAACATGAAGCAGAAAAAAGCAGGTTTCACGCTCGTAGAGCTGATGGTAGTTGCCATTATTGTGGCTATTCTGGCAGCGGTTGCTATTCCGCTGATGACGGGGAATACTGATCGGGCCATTGCAACAGAGGCCCAGGCCGGCTGCGGCACAATAGGGACAGCCATCCGGATGGCCTCGGTAGAGGGAACCGCAGTATCTTCCGGTATGGAACTCGATAGTCTTCCGGGTATTAGCAACGGGGATTTGACCGGAAATTACTATAATCATGGTGATTACAGCCTTGTATCCTATACCGCCAACAATGAGTATTCCGTCTCGGCTGCGGCAAATGCGACCAAGGGTGGTGTTTTTGTTCAGATGAACGTGACGCCCGAAGGAACAACATGGGCTTACGAAGAACCTGACGCAGAGTAATCTGGTCTATTCAGCAGCCCCTCCTTCCCGGACTGAGCGAAGGACGGGGCTTTTATAACCCCGGAAGCGGAGCTAATCAGTGAGTGGTGTGAGCAGAGAAAACATTGCCGGTATCAATATTGCCGACGGTGTGGTGAGTGTGTCACGAATCGTTCGGCGGGGCCGTCATAAAATTGCGTTAACGCATGGTGGCTGGATGGAATATGCGCCGGATGCTTCGGAGGATGAAATCATTCGGGTGATTGGTCAGCTCTGGAAAAAAACGCGCATGCCGACCCGTACGGTGTGTGTCGGTCTGCATACCCGTTCGCTCTGTCTGAAATATTTTAAATATCCGGATCTTGCGCCGCGCGAGCTCGCCTCGGCATTGAATCTGGAGGCCGAAGAATCGTTGCAGCTTCCTCCGGAGGAAATTGCTTTGGACTGGCATCTGAACCGACCGAAGAATGATCCCTATACCCAGTTGGGGGAGCAACTGCATGGGATGATGGTAGCGGTTTCGAAGAACGAAGTTAATCAGCAGTTGAATCTGTTGAAAAAGGCGGGACTCTTTCCGGTGATTACCGATGTGGGCTGCACCTCGCTTTGCAATCTGTTTCTGGCTTTGCGCGGCGATAAAGTGAATGAAAACAATGCGGTCTGTGTGGTTAATCTGGCGCGCTACAGCGCAGATATCTCTATTTTGTACAACGACCATTATATTTATCCGCGAACCATCATTTCGCGTTCAGCCGAATGGTCGAGTAAACTGCAGTATCTGATCGAGAATATCTCCGATGCGTTGCTTTATTATCATGTGAAAGTCGATAAAACACCGGTTACGCAGTTGGCCCTTACCGGGTTTGTGCCTAAGGAGCCGGAGTTTGTTGCCCAAATACATGATACGATCGGGTTGCCTACGGAAGTGTGGAGTCCGCTCAAAGACGATCATTTCATTGTATCGCATAAGGTAAGGTCAACGAAGCATCGTGATGTGATCTCCCCGCTGATGACTACCAGTCTTGGACTGGGACTGAGGAACACCTGATGAAGCTGTTTTTAAATCATATCTTTTCAGGGCGTGGAAAAAAGGGTTTGGGTTCTGGCGTTGGAAGCCGCATCCGGGAGTTTGATCATGGCTGCTGATTTCAAAATTAATTTAGCCAAGGACCTGACGAGTACACATGAGGAGCGTGTCCGTTTTTATAACGGCATGTTGATTTATCAGGCGGTCTGCGCCATACTCTTAGTGCTGGTGGCCTATCTGGCCAGTCTGAACTTGACCACGTTCCTGGCGAACAAAGCGGAACAGCGTGAAATTCTGGCGACTACGGAAGCGGTTCACGGGATTTCTAAAAGTACTTTCAGAAATCCGCAGGCAGCTTATAACGAGCTGGATGCCTATTCGCGCAGGATTGATTCGCTGAGACATCTGCTGGGCCGGCGGATTCAACTGTTGCCGATTGTTTATAATCTTTTCCTTGAACTTCCCGAAGGGGTGGCCTTGCAAAGTCTGTCGGCAGATACGGCTTTGCTTTCATTCGGCTTGGTGATGCCGTCACCTACAGCGGATGCTGATGCGGTGAAGGAACTGCGTGCGGCCTGGGAGCGTAACGAAGAGTTGATGCGGCGCGTGTTGAGTATCCGCCCGTTGACCGGAGAGCGCCGTACGGTCGGCGACCAATCAATGGTCTATATGCAGTTCGAATGCGTTTTAAAAAAGTAGGACAGAATGGATCTTGGAAAATTTAAATCCAGTCGCGGAAGACTGATGGGTTGGGTAATTATTCCGCCGTTATTAATCGTAGGAATCGGGTTAACCTCGTTTGCCTTGAAACTGCAGTCTGAATGGCAGTTGGAGAGAACTCGGGTGCTGGCCGATCTGCTGCCGCGTGTGAACTATGCGCGGAAGGCGGCTCAGGAGCTGATGGTGCGTTTCAGGGAATCGGAATCGGGATCCATTAAAACGGAAGATGAACTTATTTCGTTTCTTCAGAACGCCGCTCAGGCTGCGGGGTTTACGGTGGATAACCTGAAAGTGGATCGCCGTTCATCGGAAACAGGCGCGAATGTTCCCATTTTGTCGGCCCGTGTTCGGGGGACCGGAACCCTGCTATCCGTGCAGAATTTTATGGGCGATGTCAGTTCGCGTCAGTATCTGCTTTCCGAGACGTCTGTTGAGCTCAGT
The DNA here is from genome assembly GCF_034531395.1 of Pontiella agarivorans. Lineage (NCBI taxonomy): Bacteria > Pseudomonadati > Kiritimatiellota > Kiritimatiellia > Kiritimatiellales > Pontiellaceae > Pontiella > Pontiella agarivorans. The sequence goes on from NZ_JARVCO010000010.1 coordinate 1,009,336, forward strand.
CAAAGCGGAATGACGGAAGGTGAGGATACCTGTCGCGCAGAGATCACCTTTGAGCTGATCCTATTCCAAACGGGAAAAACGGGCGGAGGTGCGTGATATGAGCGCGAGTGTTCGGAAGATTCAGATGACGGCCCCCTATAAAGAAGAGACGGTAACAGTACCTGCTGTTATTACGGCCCTGCTTATCGTGATGATTGCTGTGCCGCTGGTGCTGTGGATCATCAAAATAAACGATGCCGGTACACGTGCCGCCAGTCGCGTAAAATATGAAGCGCTTATTGCTGAAGTCGAAAACGACAGCCGGATGGTGAATGCATTCTTGAGCGATAATGCAGCTGAACTGGAGGCCATACGCATCGCCCGGCAGGCCCCGGTCGTGACGCTGATTGTTCCTGAAGTGGTCATTGTGGACGAACGGGAAAATCAGACGGTACAGCCGTTGAACGTAGAGCTGGACGGGATTTACTGGAGTGTCAGAAATCCGCTCGCCGGAATGAATGGAGAAATGTACAGCGTGGGGGATGTCATTCAAGGCTATGAAATCGTGCAGATCGATAAGTTATCAGTCCGCTTCATAGCTCCCGATGGATCCCCGGTTGTGAAAGAGATGTATGAAGATCTGCTCAACAGCCAAAAGTAGAACACGTCGCGGCTTTTCGCTGATCGAGATCATGGTGGCCGTCCTTATTCTGGGGGTGCTGGCGATTGGCGGAGCTGCGCTGATGCAGCGGACAGGAATAACGGTCACCGAGCAGAAACATAAGCGGATTGCGTTGGAGACAGCCAATCGCCGGCTGGAGCAATTGAGAGCTCAGCCGTACGAATTTTTAAACGATGGTCCTGTCGGTGCGGTACGTTATGCTTCTGTCCGGTATGCTGATGGATCATACCGGATCGTTCAGGATCAACCTGAGGAGACGGTTTCCATTAATGGTTCAGAGCGTCCGGTGTATGTGGAACTGGTGCGGTTCAGTGAAACCGTGCCTGAGCGTGAATTTGTTCAGGCAACCGTATATGTGGAATATCGGGATGGTGAAACCGTATCGCTCAGAACCATTCTGAGATAAGGTAATGATGGAACTGTTATGTCATGAAAAAAAACGTGGTGCGGTCCTTCCTGCTGTGCTTCTCGTCATGATATTGATCAGTGTTATCGGGCTGGGACTGATGAGGCTGGCGTATACCGATTCCACCGAAACGGCTCGGTTGCGGAACCGGTATCAGGCTTTCTGGCTTGCGGAAGCCGGGTTGCGTGAGTTTGCGGCTGTAGTGGCGGTACCAGAAAATTACACCCAGCTGGAGTTTGTCGGGCCTGCTCCGGGCCTGGTGGGTCCGGATGTGATGCGCCGTACGTTTCCCGGTTTCGGAGGCTATTCAATTGATGTGTCTGCAGATCCGCAGAATCCGGTCAGCAGTCTGAAGCGGTATACCGTGATATCCACCGGGACTGCGTTGGACGGGGAAACGGTTCGTATCGAGTTGCAGGCGGAAACTGCGACTTTCGGAATGTTTTCTTATTCGTCTCACAGTGAGCAGAATATTAATTTCGATACCGACGATGTCATTGGTCAGGATATGGATGATCTTGATCAGAATGGGATGTTGCAGACAGACGACCAATTGCACATCACCGGCTCACCTGACTTTTGGGCGGCGGTCCGGTCCGCTTCCGGCACGGTTGATTACAATGATGGGCGACTGGGGCAGTATATCGATCCTGCAGTATTTCATAACGGACTGGATCTTGGCGTAGACAAGCTGGATTTCAGCCAGCAGAACTTCGATCAGATCAAGGAGCAGGTTCCTGTGTCCGACCGCCTTCCCGGAGACTATGCCGTGACATTTGTGGATAATCTCTACGTGTTGGAAAATAAAGCAACCGGAAGCGTTTCCACCAATTATATTTCTTCGCTCGGGACAGCAAATGAAGAGCGGGTCATTTACGTTACAGGAGATGTGGAGGTAAAGGGCAACGTCGGGACCTCGGTCAGTGTGGCGGCCGAGGGGTCGGTATACATTGTTGATGACCTGGTTTATACATCATCCATTCCGTATGGGCACCATACAGAGTGGCCTTCGTCATATGCACCGGACGATGACGAAGTACTGGGTTTATTTTCAAATAAACGGGTTCAGATATCCGAAGGCTGGAATATCGGCGATGTGGATATTCATGCAACGATTCTGGTCACGGAATACGAAGGGGGCACAGAGCTCGGAGAATGGGAGGAGACCTACAGCGGTTTCGGTGCTGAATGGGATGGCTCCGGTCAATACGACTATAATTCTTCGTACGGCAGGATTTACCTGTACGGCAGTCTCAGTAATTACCGTCGTTCGGCGGTGGGGCTGGTTGGGGGAAAAGGGTATATCAAGTATTATTTCTATGATCCGCGGCTGAGGCGGAACCCGGCCCCCGGGACGCCTCTTACGGGGTATGAGTTTTCCGAATGGAGGATGCTGTGATGCATGGATTATTTCGTCAATACGCACTCTTAGGCGTTGTGATAATAATCAGTGTCGGCTGCATGGTGGCTGCCATTCATACCTTTCTTACGATCAGCGGGCCACAGGAGGAAACGCCGATATTTGATAACCGGGGCATGTTTGAACCCAAAGCGGATCCTGCGCCGCCGGGCGGGGAGCCCGGACTGAAGTGGGATACGGACCGCTCGGCGGACGAGGATGGACTGACGTGAATGCTTTGAAATCCAGATCCGGGTTTACACTCATTGAATTAATGATGGCGATGCTGGCCGGAGTGGTTCTGGCGGTAACGGTATTTGCCATGCTGATCTCGCAGCATCGCGCTCTGGAAAATAATTCGCAGTCCCTGAAGATGCAGCGTGATGCATCTCTGGCGCTGGCGATGATCGGCCGCGAGATCCGGCAGTCGCGGATTGAAGATATCCTGATCGATGGAGTCCGATTCACGGAAGATCCGTATGCCGCCGGAAGCCGGTTGGATTTTGATGCTGCGGTAACGCGCACCAACCCGGTTTCCGTATATGTATCCGGCAATCAGTTGCTTGCGGAGACGCCGGCCATCACACTGGTCGAAGACTGGCTCACTGGTTTTACTGTCGATTTTACAGAAGGGCCCGCCGTTGATGTGGCCTTGAGACTGGATGCGGGAAACCGGGTGGGACAACTCCTTATACGAGGCACTTTTGTCCCCCGGAACTGACCGGCCGAAAGCATAATCGGCCTAGAGCAAAACCCCTTCCGGCATGGCGCCGGCATCGTCCGGATCCCACCATCGTCCCGGCTCGGTTCCGATATATTTAATGCTTTTCGTCGTCATACGGTTGCCGCGGCTTTTCACACTTTTCACCGCGATATCGGACGGGGTGAATTTCTGCTGGTGGATGCGCTGACCTTTGGCCGGATTATACTTCACGTAAATGGACTCCGGAGTGCCGTCAACCAGCAGTTTCAGTTTCGATTTTTCACCCAGGCTCATGTAGTACTCGCGGTTCATGATGGCTCCGCCGATTTTGAAGCGCTTCAGGTAGGTGATCCGGGCGTCGGTATAGACGCAGGTATACTGTTTATCGCGATCATAGATTTCAACGCGTTCAAGGTTGCCGTCGACAAAGATTTTTTCCGGAGGTTGAATGACCTTGTACTGCCCGTTTTTCAGAATAATCAGCAATTTGTCGAGTGAGGAGCACTGCAGAATTTCCTCTCCTTTCACGTTGGTTCCGATATAGCCGTTTTCATCCTGTTTGATCGACAGCTCCGAGGCCGTCAGTTCGCGTACATCCGCCTCTTTGAAGCTGGTGGATTCGGTGCGGCGCGGGTATTGATCTTTGTACTCTTTGATCAAACGTTTGATATAGCGGATGGTGTATCCATTGAGGCCTTTGAGGTCTTTTTCCACCTGATCCAGCTCGGCCAGAATCGCTTCAATATCCTTGCGGTTCTTCTCGATGTCGAATAAGGAGATGCGCTTGATTCGTACCCCCAGCAACATCTCAATATCGTCATCAACAATTGCCCGTTTAAGCTGATTTTTGAACGGGTCGAGTCCTTTGTAGATTGCTTTATAAACCGCTTCATATGTTCTGCACTGTTCAATTTTTTTATAAATACGGTTTTCAACAAAGATCTGCACGAGGGTCTTGTTGTGGAAATCATCAAGCAGTTTGGCCTGCTTCAGTTTCAGCTCGCCATCCAGAATCCGGAGCAATTGCTGAACATTTTCGCGCAGCACTTCATCCACATTCATTTCCACCGGCCGGTTGTTGCGCAGGCAGATCAGGCGGCTGGAAACGGAGGTCTCGCATTTAGTGAACGCATAAAGGGTTTCGATCGCTTTTTCCTGCGATGCACCCTGAGTCAGCGTGAGCTCGATTTCGACTTTCTCTGCCGTAAAATCGTCGATGGCCCGAACCGGAACTTTTTTCTTTTTCACGGCATCTTCAATAGAGTTCGTCAGCGATTCGGTTGTAACGCCGTGCGGCAGTGCGGTAATGACCACGCGGTTGTTTTTTCGGGGTTCAATTTTGGCCCGCAGCTTAACCTTACCGTTGCCTTTATTGTATTCGGAAACATCCATCAGACCGCCGGTCTGAAAATCCGGCAGCAGGTTCAGCTCAACCGGTGAACGCTTTTTTTCCCGGAGAATCTCAATCTGTGCTTCGAGCAGCTCGATAAAGTTATGCGGAAGAATGCTGGTGGAAAGGCCGACGGCAATACCGTCCGCGCCGAGCATGAGCATCAGAGGAAGTTTACACGGCAGCGTGACCGGTTCCTTGTTGCGGCCGTCATAGCTGGCAATCCACTCCGTCAATTCCTTGTTGAAAATTTCGTTGCGGGCGAGGGGGGTCAGGCGGCACTCAATATAACGCGAAGCCGCCGCTCGGTCGCCGGTGAACAGATTGCCGAAGTTCCCCTGGCCCTCAATCAGATACCGTTTGTTGGTCAGCGTCACCAGCGCATCGGCGATGGAGGCGTCGCCATGCGGGTGGTACTGCATCGTGTGGCCGACAATGTTAGCCACTTTGATAAAGCGTCCGTCATCTTTCTCTTTCAGCGCATGGAGGATGCGGCGCTGCACCGGTTTGAGGCCGTCCTCCAGTGCCGGAATCGCCCGGTCGCAAATTACATACGAGGCATACTGGAGGAAGTTGAAATCCACCAGACTTTTCAGTGGGCCGTGCTCATCATGCAGGGGCGTAAATTCCTCGGTCTCGCTTGCGGTGTCCGGTGCCGGAGTTTCCTCGTTTCCAGGGTCTGGAATCGTCCCGTTATTCTGAGGTTCTTCAAACAGTTCCGGCTCTTCGTCTTTTTTCTTTCGTGCCATGTTCTAAACTTTCCTTACATCATTTCAGCATCAATGACGAGATTGTCCATGATGTACTCCCGCCGTTCCGGCGTATTTTTGCCCATGTAGAAATTAATCACTTCAGAGACGGAGTGATCGCCGTCGATCGAGACCTGGGTCAGCCGGATGGTTTTCTCGCCGATAAAGTCCTTGAACTCGCCCGGCGAAATTTCGCCGAGTCCTTTAAATCGTGTGATCTCTGCGCCGCGCCCCAGTTCTTCCAATGCCTGGACACGCTCCTCTTCGGAATAACAGTAGAGCGTTTTCTTTTTGTTCCGTACTCGGAAAAGCGGCGTTTCCAGAATTTTAAGGTGGCCTTCCCGGACGAGCGATTCAAAGAACCGAAGAAAGAAGGTAATCATCAGGTTGCGGATGTGCAGGCCGTCAACGTCGGCGTCGGTGGCAAGGATGACGTGGTTGTAACGCAGGTTATCAATATTTTCTTCAATATTGAGGGCCCGCATCAGGTTGTAGATTTCCACATTTTTATAGAGCGCATCGCGCTTCAGATCGCAGACATTAAGCGGCTTGCCTTTCAGCGTGAAAATCGCCTGGTGGTTGGCATCGCGGCAGGAAACCAGCGATCCGGCGGCCGACTGACCCTCGGTAATGAAAATCTGGGATTCCAGTCCCTTATTTTTTTCCCGGTTGTAGTTGTGTTTACAGTCTTTGAGCTGCGGGATGCGGATGGAAACCGATTTGGAGCGCTCGCGCGCGAGTTTTTTGACGGAGTTGAGTTCTTTACGCAGCTTCTGCGTTTCTTCAATTTTTCCGATCAGTTTTTTCGCTTCGGCTGTATTGCGGTGCAGACTGTCGGAAACCGCCTGCGAAATCTGAGCCACCAGGTCGGAGCGGATTTCGGAATTACCCAGCTTGTTTTTCGTCTGGCTTTCGAAAATCGGTTCTTTCAGGCGGATGGCTACCGCACCGAGCACCCCTTCGCGCACATCATCGCCGGAGAACTTTTTGCTGGCGAAGTCATTAATGCCGCGCAGCAGGCCTTCCCGGAATGCGGAAAGATGGGTGCCGCCGTCGGACGTGAACTGGCCGTTGACAAAGGAATAATATTCTTCGGAAAAACGGTTGGTGTGGGTGAAGGCGAATTCCAGCGTTTTATCCGAGTAGTGGAACGGCGGGTAGATTTTTTCATACTGGCTTTCATCGCGGATCAGGTCGAGCAGGCCGCCTTTGCAATGATATAGCTCGCCGTTGAACCAGATTTTCAGTTTGGGATTCAGATAGGCATAAAAACGCAGGCGCCGAGCCAGATGATCCGAGTTGAATTTATAGTTTTTAAAGATGTCGGGATCCGGCGAAAAGGCCACAAATGTGCCGTTCGGCTCTGTGGTTTTGCCCTTTTCTTCGCGCACCAGATTGCCCAGTGCAAATTCCGCCTCGACAAATTTTCCATCGCGATGCGAACGGACCAGAAAATAGGTCGAGAGCGCATTCACCGCTTTTGTTCCGACCCCGTTCAGTCCGACCGAAAACTGAAAAACATCGTCGTTATATTTGGCCCCCGTATTGATTTTCGAAACACAGTCGACCACCTTGCCCAGCGGAATGCCGCGTCCGAAATCGCGGATCGTTACCATATCGTCTTCAATCGAAACATCGATCCGGTCGCCGTGCCCCATAATGAATTCATCAATGCCGTTATCGATCACCTCTTTAACAAGAATGTAGATCCCGTCATCATAATGCGCACCGCTGCCTGTACGGCCGATATACATGCCCGTACGCAGACGGATGTGCTCCAGCGACGACAGCGTCTTGATTTTGTCTTCAGTGTATTCGATCTTTTTTTTGGCAGCCATAGGCCTAAATTCCTCTGAAACCACAAGATATGGATATAAATTGACTAATAACCCACAAAACCTAGCAATTCACCCCGGCCCCTTCAAGCGGATCGCCCAATTTTCCATCTGCGGTCCAAAGCGGTTCCTTGATCGGAGGCGCTCAATCACACCCTTTAAATGTGAATGGATGATAAAAGCGGCCGAAGAGGAAAACAGTTCCGGGGGCGGGGCGTGCTTTACTTACGGATCAGGATATTTACAATACTTTAATCTGTTTAGTGAAAATGGGGTGTACGGTTTGATTTTTTTGTGCGTGGTTGCATTCAGGTTATTGTCGCGGGGTGCGACGGGCGGAGGATGAACAGGATTTGATGTTGAGCAATGGGGCGTAAACGAAAACATGCAAAGTCGGTGCGCCGTCTTTTTTCCAGACATTGGAAATTGCTCTGTGTTGGACTGGCGGTTTACTGGTTTCTATTGGAGGGCCGGTTTTATTTTCCGAAATTTCCGCGGCCGCCGGAAGGGGTTCAGCCCATCGAGGTGGAAATGAAAACGACGTCGTACTGTCATTGCCGGAAATGCTGCTCCTACCACTGGTTTCTGTTTATTCCTTTTCAGAAAACCGGTCCCTTCAGTTTTCGCCTGAAGCATATCGGGATCACCTCTTCAGGCAAAACTGCACGGCCGGGAACCCTTGCAGCGGATATTTCAGTTTATCCGTACGGAACGGTGATGTATGTGCCGGGCTATGGTTACGGCGTAGTGGAGGATACGGGCGGGGCGGTTAAAGGGCATCATATTGATCTGTACCGGCCGAATCACTGGTTTGCGCGCGCCTGGGGAGTTCAGGAAAAAAGAGTTAAAGTCTGGCTTCCGCCGAAGCCGGTGGCACAGCACGAGGATGAAGAAGGAATTAAGATTGCCGAATAAAGAGCATTGTTTTATAAGGATTAAAATCTTAAACGGAGGATTACGATGAAAAAGTGGGCAGTACTGGGATTCACCGCACTGGCAGCAGTTTCGACATCATTAGCAGAATCAAAATTTCCAATGCGGGTGGATATCGATGTTTCGAGTAAAACACGCATGGAAAAAATGGGTGCCGGCATGGACGGAGAAGTGAAGGTCGAAAAAGTGCAACTGCGAGTGAAGGTGCGCAAATCCGGAGGATCAAATTCCGCAGATCCGGTTACGGCAGAGTTGTATGTGATCGGCAAGCAACTCCAGACGGGGTATTACGGAGTGATTGATGTGATTAAGCAGGAGCACCATTTTGATTCAAAAAATGATAATTCCTTCGAGTTTGAGAGCAAAATGTATTCGCTGCCGCGTACCAGCGGAAATGTCAATGTGGGCGGAACTTATGAAACCTATTTGGTAGTCATTGCCGATAAGGATGGAGCGGTCATTGATGCCCGCTCCGGCCGCCACATCAAAGACAAGGGAATTGCCTTTATTCGTGAACTGGGGCCGAAAACCCTGTTTGATCGCGATGGTAACGTGATCGGTAAATTCAAACCGAATCGAGAAGGTTTCTCGGCTGCTGCTGCCGCAGCGATGAATCCGGGGAACAATTACTAATTCATTTTGAAAACTTTTTAAAAGCGGCCTGTCGGCCGCTTTTTTTGGTTTCCGGTCCTTGGAAGAACAAAAGCACGAAAGTCGCCTTGCGTTACCGGTATCGGTTCCGGTATGAATACCGACCGCTTTTTATGCGTTAAGGGCTCATAGCTCAGTCGGTCAGAGCAGGAGACTCATAATCTCTTGGTCGGGGGTTCAAGTCCCTCTGAGCCCACCAACTTCAAGGTCAGCCCTTTCCGGCTGACCTTTTTTGTGGTGAGTCTCATCCCGGCAGGATTTGTCTTAATGCTTACCGTGGTTTTTTCGGTAATCGCGGGGGGACATCCCGGTAGCTTTTCTGAAAGCAAAACTGAGATAATTATAGGATGACAAACCGCAGGCTTCGGCGATTTCCTGCATGGAGAGGTCGGTTTCTGCTAGAAGTTTTCTTGCTCGGTTAATACGTAGTCTCCGGATTTCCTCTGCGGGGGTGCGGCCGAATGTTTTTTTGAACTGATGTTCGAGTGAACTGCGTGCCATAGGTACTGCTTTCAATACATCATTAATGGTGATCGACTCATATGCATGTTCTTTCATAAAGCCGATTACCTTGCGGAGCCGATCATCTTCCACCGCGAGCGTGTCGGTGGATAGGCGTTCCTTTACACCGACCGGAGGAAAAAAGAGAATGTCGTTAGGGACTGTTTCACCATTCATCATTCGGTCCAGCAGTTTTGCCGCGTGATAACCGACTTGTTTCATGGGCGATAACACTCCCGATAGAGACGGGTAGCAGGCGTTGCAGAGAAAATCATCGTTATTGGCTGCAAGAATGGCCACATCATGCGGTACGGGAATATCGGCAAGCATGCAGGCATCCACTATTGATCGAGCATAGCCATGGCCCCAGGAGACAATCCCGATGGGTTTGGGTAAGGCGTGAAGCCACTTGGTAAGCGGAATGAACAGTTCACGGTCTGTCCCGTCATATTCAAATTTGGGACAGGCGGTCAGCCCCCGTTCCTTTAAAACGTTCTCGAAGTGATCGGCATATTCAATTGCGTTGGCGTAAATGGTTGGTCCAACAAATGCCATATTCCGGAATCCCCGCTGAATATAGTGGTCGACAGCGAGTTGAACACCAATCCGGTCATCGGTTCTCAGGTTTGGAGCGGAAAAGCCCTCAACCTTTGAATCCGCAATATTAATGACTGGTTTTCCTGTGGCGACGAGTTGCTCGGCAAGCTCCTGGGTACAGACCTGCGCAATATAGCCGTCACAAGCAACTCCTTCGTTAACGGCATCAATATTGAGCGGAAGACCTGGTTTCATGCGGAGTTGCCAAGGGCCTACCTCGCGCTCATAAGACATGACTCCTTCAATGGTATCACGTCCCCAGGCCGAGTTTGCTATGATGAGGAGGCCCACCTGCCAAATCTTCTTACTCATTAATAACCTATAAAATCGTATAGGAATAAAATCAAGGGTTTTGGAAAATATCTAATATTAAAGATGCGATTACCAGTATTCGCAGTAATCGTTCTCTGTTTATTTCGACCATCGGAAGTGGGTAGCTCGCGGGAACTGATTGTAAACGGAGATGCCCGGGGAGACGTTAATGCATGGAGCGATCCGATAAGAATCGGGAGGTAAATAAGATGAAGAGCGGCATAATAAAAAAAAGATATGCAGTACTGGGAGCTTTGGTGCTGACAGGAATTGCAGCACAAGCTGTAGTGGTGAATTTTACGGCGGGTGAGGGATACACAAATGGCGTACTTAATGGCCAGCAGAGCTGGGTTACCAGTGCAGATGTTCCGGTAGATTCAAATGCCGGGACTGTAGGGGGGCATGTTGTTTCCAATCGCACAGGTATGGGATATGTTATCGGTATTTATGGAAGTGACGGGGTCGATGTCGCTATTTATGACAAATATCAAACCTCGATCGATTTTACGTTTGGCGAAGGCTATAACGATAATTTCGTGACCAACGGACTGGGGCCGGCAGATGACGGATATTATGATCCGGCTCAGGGTTTTAAAACGGCTACGCAAGGGAAACCGATTATCAATGCCAGTCTGTATGGCGGGAGTACCAACGGAGCGGAAAATATTGAGGCTGGACTGGTTCGTAATGGCGGTACCGGTTACAAATTCCGTATGTATGAAACCTCTTGGGAGGATTTCGGCTGGGACGGTACATCGGCTAAGCCGTGGCCCCCGACGTATGAGTCCGGAGCGGTCGCCAGTGACCTTGTGGGTATCAGTGTGGGTGACGGGGACTATATCAGTGATATGCTGAGAATTACTCTTACGGTTACGCGGGGAGCCAATGTGAATGATTGGGCCATAAAAGCGCAGTTATTCAATTTGGACAGTGAGGCTCCGGATGTTGCCCTCATTGAAGCATCGTGGATTGGGGTAACGCATACCAACCTGTATGACGCGACTCAGATGTTCGGGGGATTCGGAAACGGGCAGTCGGACAGCAATGGATTGATGCATAACCGTACGATTCATAAGTTGACGTTCGAGGCCTTTAAGGCTCCTGAAAACTTTGTTTTGTGGGGGGGGACGGATATCATCAACGGTTCTGATACCAACATTAATCTTTCGCCCGAAGTGACACGCTGGAGAATGCCGCTTAGAGGTTTCAATAATAAAACCTATGTTGCGGGTACTGAATCCAGTCCGACCAACAGTGCATATTATCCGAATAGAGCCGGCCGTTCTCCAAACTTCAATTTTACGCTGAACTGGAACTGGGGAGATATGGAAGTCCGCGACGTTGATGAGTGGAATCCGGGTGACAATGTGGACTATATCTCGGTGAATCATGGCGGAAATTCTGCTGCACACTCAACCAACTTTGAAGCGATGGTTGTTTGGGAGGAATTTCTCACGGATCCCTCGAAGTTGGAATCTCTTGGCGCAGGCATACGGACATCAGATATCTATGTTTCGGATCACAGTATTTTCCGTTTCATTTTTCAGGGGGCAGACGGAGAGTGGTATGCTTCTGAAGAGCAGGTGGTTCCGGACCGGACCGGAAGCGATTGGGACGCATTTGGTGACTATACGATCGGGAATGTTGCGGCAGCAACATGGTATGAGTTTTCACCGCTGGTAAACGGTACTGCGACCGTAGGCGTCGCAACGTCAGCTGTTTTGGATGATATACAGGCCGTCGGAATATGGTTGAAGCGCACCGGCCCTGAGGCTCAGTTCGGATACGGCTTCGATATTAATTCGTTCAGTGTTCGGGGACGTTCGGGGTCGCTTTATCAAGATTGGTCGGATGCGTATGCGTTGATCGGGGGGCAGAATGCCGATGAAGACGGTGATGACCTGAACAACTACAGCGAATGGGTGTTTGGAGGCAATCCGACCAATGCTGCCGATGTTGGTACACGGCCAGTCCTGGATGTGAAAACTGGAAATTATGCGTATGAGCTGGTGGGTGATGAAAAAGTAACGGTTCACATTCAGACCCGCGATGATCTGATTATTGGAGACTGGGAGTCCATTTATACCAATACGGTATCATTCGATGACGGCATTATGCATGCGTATACAAACAATGTAGGAACGGAAGCTGCGAAGAAATTTATCCGTATCTCTGTTGATTAATTTGTACTGATCAACCATTCATGAATGGGGAGCTCTGCTCACGCGGGGCTCCCTGAAATATAGGCTTTTTGCCGTACTGTTGAAAAGAGCTCTACGGACCCATTTAACTGGGGTGACTGACTCCGGATGTTTTCTGAATGTTTCTTTTTTCAATACCAACGATGTCCATGCTTCCGGGATTCGGCTGAATGCTTCAGTTTGCCGCTACAGTACCGATTACTGCATCAATCTGTATAGGAACTGGGGCAGCTGGAATGCTCATCCGGAATATACTTCCGGAGATGGAACATCCGGCAGAATACCGGGAGCATAGTTCGGAATTGATCGGAAGCACTCGGATACCAACAGTGCAGGTATGCGCTTAACCATGGCTATGATTGTCAGGGAAACTTCCGATGAATGGATACTTAAAATCTCCCTGTACAATCTGGATCACGCGAATCCGGAGCAGGTTATTACGGAGTTTTATACCTCCGGTTTGATGTTCAATAATTCAGGACGGCTTTTCGGAGGATTCGGCGGCGGAGATAAATCTGAACTGTTTTTCAGGTTAAATCTGTCGCGACCATGAGGGGAAAGATGTGAATAAACGCATATTTAATACGCGGGTACATATATTCCGATGTGCACAGGGAAGATAGAACAGAAACTAGAGCTGGAGAAGCTCTGTAAATGAAGATTAAAAAAGGAAGGGCAAAATGAAGCAAAATGCAGTAATTACAATAGCGCTTGCTGTTGCCGGGCTGGCACAGGCCAATCTGTTGAACAACACGTTCACCGATCACAATAACAATGACCACGCTTTTTCTCTGACCGATACCGGTTGGGGGGCCAAGGAATACTGGAAGCAAAGTGCTGGCGGTGGTTTGGAATCAAGTGTGCCAAACTGGGATTCCGACGGAGCCAATGCTTTTGGTGTGATGCAGGTAATTTCGGTCGGGGCCAATGCAGGATCCGATCTGGTGCTTAGTTTTGACTGGACACCGGCTGCAACGGCGACTTCGAATGCTTCGTTGAGCGTTGATTATCAGCTGGTGGGCTGGACTGTCGGGCAGACGCCGGATGCTGCTGATAAGATGTTTTCCGGGATTAATTTCTATAATAGCGTTATTGCAGGAGCGAACATTGCCGGAAATACATCTATGGCATATGACTTTTTGGACGGTGATGTTCCGTGGGTTCACTCGTCAGGAAATGCATATCCTTCCATTCGTCAGGCGACCTCGGCTGCAGGGACAACGTTTTCGGTGAATTCAACTAACAGCGTAGCCATCAATGGACTGACTGATTTAAGTGACTATGACTACATTGGTGTGCGCTTCACGATTAACTCTAATGGTGATGCGGGCAATGTCGGTGCAACCATTGAAAATATCAGTCTCGTTGCCATTCCGGAACCGGCCACGCTGGGCATGGTGGCTTTTTTCGGTGGTTCCGTGCTGTTTATCCGCCGTCGTTTCATGATGTGATTTTTCCAACATCGAAAATAAAAAGGGCGTTCATTTGAACGCCCTCAGACTGTTGATAAACCCCGTCATTTTGGCGGGGTTCTTCTATTTTCGGATTCAGCAGAATACTTCTGATGTTGCACGCGGATTTTCCGGCCACTGGAATAAGGGCCGTTCAAGGGCATTCAGGCGGGGACACAGGCGGTTTATGAGGCCGGATATATGTGCCCGCAACCGTTTGCGTCCTTCCCGGTCCAGGAGCAGGGCGATTTTTTTGATGTTCTGGGCGCAAGCCGCCATGAGGCATTGTTTCTGAACCTTATCTATTCCCCGGAAGCGCGCATAGCGGTGGTCGTTGACGGCTTCTTTATGCTTTTCCCAGATGTGGCGGGTGATCACTTACTGATGGGCGCGGCTGGTGGTGCATTCCTTCAGCCGGGGGCAGTTCGCGCAGATGGAGGATCGGATTTATATTCGTGGTGACCTTCGCAGTTGGTGGTGGAGTAGCTAAGTACCTTCCCTTCGGGGCAGAGGTAGCCATCGTAATGTTCGTCGTAGGTGAAGTCGCGCTTTTTGAGTATGCCGGGTTTGCCCATGGGGCGTTTACAGGGCATGACGCCGTAGATGCGGCGCTCAGAAAGTCCTTTGCAGATGGCGGCGGTGTTGTAGCCGGAATCCACGCCGAGGGCATCGAGTTGTTCGGTATAGGATCTGACCGATTCGCTCACCTGCTTTTTCGTGAATTTGATTTTATTGGCATTGGCCTTCAGATGAGTTGAATCGGTGTAGAGTGTTTTGCCATCGATGAGCTTATGCTTTATCGCCTGCGTGACAATGTCGTCGAATATTTCCTGATCGATGCCGGTCACCTGAGTTGATAACTGCCGTATTCTTCAGGGTTGATCGGGAACACATTAGAGGCTCCTGAATAAATCCTTCGTTCTGCGTTCGGACTCAGGAGCTTTTTGGGCGTGACCGTTGGCGGAAACCGAGCCGATCCGGAATGAGCCCCTGTACGTAATGATACCGGGATAATCGCCGTATAATGCAGCCCGGGATGCTGTATAAAGAGATAAAAGAATGACTGCTTAGCTGTTTTTCGTTCGGCGTCCTGTCTGGAGGTCAGCAGGCTATCCCGCTTCAGGTCTGGTTATTCGGCATTGTATACAGGCCTGTGCAACGATCTTTTTGCAGGCGACCGAATAGGTGCCGCTGTCTGACGGTGCGTTGCTCTCGTACTTTCCGCATCAGAACGCATTTGCCAGAGCCCTTTTCGAGTTCGAGTGCCGTTACACGGTTGCTGATCAATCGTCCGGGATTTACTGGAAGTTTTTTTTTGTTCTTTTTTTGTCCGGGCATCCTCTTCTCCCTCAACAGGATAGATTCGGTCGTATTTTTCGGATCGGGTTGTCTTGAGAATTATCCAATGTATAGTGCCTAAATGCGGTTTCTTTTGTGAAGTATGGAGACATAAAACAGGCGAGGAATTGGAAATCATGAAACTGGGTATGTTATTGGGTGTGCTGGTTGGTCTGGGAGGACTGTCGGGGGTGATGGCGGCGGAACCGCTGTGGAAAGTGGAAACGTGGGAGGCGGGCCGACAGCTGGTCTGGGCGAATCCCGGAACGAGCGGTGAAATCAGCGAGGCCTCCAATTGGAAAGAAAACGGTAAAACCGCGACTGCACCGCCGGACCGGAATACGGATATTCTGCTGCCCGGGGCTGAAAAATATTATGTGGTGAAGGGTTCGCGTAATAATCAGGTCCGTCATGTGGTGATTGAGAAAAATGCCGAGCTGAAGGGAAAGCACCGCAACGAGCTGGAGATCTGGGGCAATGTGGATGTGAAGGAAGACGGCTGGATTCATTTCATTTCAATCCGCGGCGATAAGGATACCTATTTTAATATCGAGGAGTCGGTTTTTCCGGGCGACGGCCGGGTATATCGGCACTGTTCAAAAAATCCGCCGAAGGAAAAATGCTGTAATTCACAGATTTCCCACAAGTTTCAGATTTGCAAAATCGGCACCAAATCAGTGGAGTTTCTGAGTAATGTGGGCGTGAGCGACGAGGTGATGCTGCAGCACGGGAAATGTATTATCAGCGGCGATTTCCGGTTCAGCGGGGCAACCAATAAGGGCGCGTTCGAGGTGTATGACGGCGGAATTCTTGAAATTCAATCAGGGGGCCGTCTTGCTCCGTTTATCAACGATAACCGAAAAGCGGTTTATAATGTGAATATCTATCGCAACGGTGTGCTGCAGGCGGGTTCTCCGGAGCGGCCGCTGACGGAGGATGCGTATCTGTGTCTTGGTTTTGCCGTGAATGACAAGCCCGGGCGTTCCGGGCTGTATGCCGCGCTGGGTTCGATGATTCGGGTCTATTCCGAAAATCCGAAAAAGGCGAGGCTGGTGGTGACCTCGATTACATCGGTGGATGATTTTACCGATGGACAGGGCCGTGAAGTGGGTCGCGCCAGCGAGCGGGCGGACGATGAAAAAGGGGTGATGCTGCAACTGGCTGGGGATGTGCTGCTCGACGGTGTGCATTTCGACTATCTTGCAGAAGACGGCATCGGCCTGTTTGATGAAGATGTCGCAAAAACCTGGAAAAATGTGACGTTCGGCAAAAAGTGTGCTTCTTCCTCCCCCCGGAATCTGATTGCGGAAATGAAGGCCGATCCCAATTCATATTATCACGGGCGCGGTGACCAGCGGTCGGAATACGGGCTCACGATGAAGGCGATGGCCTCCATGAATCAGCTGCTCGGTGAATATGAACCCTTTCAGCTGAAAACGACGCCGGAAAATACAACGATCCGCAAAGTGGGCAAGGGCAATAACCAGATTGAAACCCCGGTGGCGGTTATTTTTGATGAGCCGATCGAGGTTGAAGTGAAAACCAGAGTCCCGGGGGCAAAAATCCGGTATACGACGGATGGCACAGAACCGACGGCGAAATCGCCGGCCTACACCCGGCCGATTAAATTGGCGAAAACAACGAAGCTGACGGTCAAGGCCTATAAAAAAGGCGTGGGCTTCAGTCCGACTTACACCACGACCTATGTCATTCAATAGGAATTTTACAGCATGAAATGTAAACGTATTTTTATATGCGGTCTGGCCGCATTACTCAGCACCGGTGCGGTGCAGGCGGTAATCAACCCGGCGCTGCAGCCGGATGTCTACTTTACGAAATATGATAATGTGCTGGTTCTGCGGCTCGATGAAATTGATGCCGATGCCGGGGTGCTGTCATGCGCTGTGGTGGAGGTGCTCAAAGGGGCGTATCAGCCGCAAGAATCGATCGAAATCACGTTCGCCGGTGTGATGAAAAGTCAAGTGGCTGAGCGGGTTTCGGCCGGGGTTTTTGAAGTCGGGAAAGCATTTCCGGTTTTTGCGGGAAAGCCGAGCCGCCGGAAATCCAAACGTCAGGTCCGTATGTATTTCGATGAATTTTTTGTCGGTGAAGTGCTGGAACCCGGCCGGCTTCAGATCGGGGTTTCTGACGGATCGGAAAAGGATTCCGAAGGCCGTGCGGTCAATACGCTGGCCGGCATTTACTGCGGCATGACCGGGGAGCTGATCCAAATGCTGAAAGATATGGCGGCGGGGTCGGATTATTATCCGCGCAAAGCTTACGTGAAATTTAAACCCGACATGCTGATCAGTCAGCTCCAGGGATCGGTTGAAGGGGCGGCTATGTTTGATCTGAACGGAGACGGCATGGAAGATCTTGTGGCGTGTTCGCCGATGGGCGACCGTGTGTTTCTGCAGGTGGAACCGATGCAGTTTTCCGATGCCACTGAAAAGCTGGGCATCACGTCGGCTTCCGTCAGCTGTTCCGCGGCCGATGTTGATTGTGACGGGCTCGCCGATCTGATGCTGGGCTCCACCATTTACAGAGGTGTTTTCGATCAGACCTATCGGCTGGAAAAGACGGATTGGCTGAACGTGGAAAATGCGGCCGCCCTGAAAAGTGCATCCTTTGTTGAGCTCAACGGGGATGGGTTTCCGGACGTGGTGATCAGTTATGAAGGCGGGGGATTGCAGGCCCTGCTGAATCCGGGCGGCGCCGGCGAATTTGCTGCGCTTTCCGCCGGACTTCCAGACACTGGAAACGGCTATATCGTGGCCGGCGACTGGAACGGTGATGCCCGCACGGATCTGTTCTATTCCGAAGGACGGGGCCACTTTCTGGTACAGGATGAAAACGGCGGGTTCCAATCGTTGGAACATGATATTGATTTTTCCTTCCGTACCGGCGTGGATGAAGTCGGAAAAACCGGCGCCGGTATTTTTATGCCGACGTATCGGCAGGATCGGATGGATCTGGTGGTGCCGATTGAAAAGGACTGGCTGATTATCGAAAACCGCGATGGTGTTCCAACGGATACTACCCGGTACGGTAACGAAATCAGTGAGGGGTCCGATTATCATCTGGCGACCGTTTATGCCGATCTCAATGTCGATGGCTACATGGATATCTACACGGTCTGCGATCAGCGGAAAGAAAACCGGTATATCATCAATCGGGGATACGGGTCCTATATGCATGCTAAAGTGCATGTGGATGAAAAACCGCTTTTCAAAGGGCCGGCCCATGGTTCGGGCGGGCGTTCGCTTGCGGTGGGCGATGTCAATGATGACGGCGCGCCGGACCTGCTGATCGGTAACGAGTCGGGGCAGGTTTTTCTGATTATCAACGATACGCTGTCGATGCGGGTGGAAGGCGAGCTGCTGACAAAAGATGAACAGCGTCTGTTGCATGTGGCGCTCTGCTCGGTCCGGGTACTCGGACCGAAAGGGGTTGTCGGGGCCAAGGTTCGTCTGCTGGATGAATCCGGAAATGCCGTCTGCCGAAAAGATCTGGGCGGTAATACGGCCACGGGCTGCAGCAGTCCGGATACGGTCTGTTTTGCCGTGCGCCGGCCGGGAAAATATACGGTGAATGTTGAATACGCTGACGGGCATGTGCGCAATGAGGATGTGGAGCTGATCCAAACTGAACGCGCATCGATTGTGGTTGAACGTGGGGATGCTGATGATGCTGCCTGGTGATGTTGCTGTTGTTCCGATTTTTGTAAATGCAGGCGCGGCGCTGTTGCCGGCTATGGCGGCGGGAATCGCCACGTTTTTTGCCCTGCTGTTCAAGCCCCGGGCGCTGCTGAAAGCGTGTAAGGAAAAACCGCTGATTCCGCTGGGGGTTCTGCTGGTGATCGGCGGAGTTTGGGCTGCGGTAAAATTCCGGCCGTCTCATGGCGGTGCGCCTGTTGCCGCAGAAACAACCCGCTCCCCTGCACAGACCGGATCCGTGTATATCGACTGGACGGAAGTGGCGCTCCAAAGCATTAAAGCCAGAGCCCGCGGTGAACTGAAATCGGTTCAGCCCCGGCCGTCGGTTGCATTGCAAACGGCCGGTGTTGAAGAACCGGTGATGTTCCGGGGCGGCTCGGCCCGCCTCGGGGCAAGGGGGGCTGCGCCGGAGGGCGAGCTGAAACTGGTGTGGGATTATTATCCGAGCTGGGTGGATGATGACGGCTCGGTGGAAGTGGTCGATTCCGCCATGATGCTTTCGAGTCCTGCCGTTTTCGGTGACCGGATTTATTCGGCTTCGTGTGAGCTCGATCCGCCGGACAGTTACGGCATTGTCTTTTGTGTGAATGCGGGTTCCGGTGAGACCATCTGGTCGATTGATCAGGTGGAAGGCGAAGAGCTGATGGGTTTTTTCAGTTCGCCTGCGGTTACGGCCGATGGAAAATATGTGCTGATCGGCCAGGGCCTGCACCCCGACACCAACTGTCGGTTGATCTGCATCGATGCGGAAAAGGGGGAGG
This sequence comes from Pontiella agarivorans, assembly GCF_034531395.1. NCBI lineage: Bacteria > Pseudomonadati > Kiritimatiellota > Kiritimatiellia > Kiritimatiellales > Pontiellaceae > Pontiella > Pontiella agarivorans. The sequence goes on from NZ_JARVCO010000010.1 coordinate 1,028,940, forward strand.
TGCACTGGACTGTGCAGAGTGAACTGCATATTGAAAGTTCGCCGGCCATTGAAAACGGGGTGGTTTACGTCGGAGCCGGTGCCATTGAAGATCCGGCTACGCATAAACCGGTCAGCCACACCGGCTATGTGATGGCCATCCGTATTGAAGACGGTAAAGAACTTTGGCGGCACGATGTGGCCGACCCGGAAAGTTCTCCGATTGTGAAAGACGGCGTGGTGTACATCGGCAGTGGATTTAACGGAAAAGCGGTTGTGGCCCTGCGGGTGGAGGAAGAGCTTGAGGGGCAGCCGCGCGAAATCTGGCGAACCGAAACGCCGTATCCGATTACAGGGGCGGTAACGCTGGTGGACGATATCGTCATCGTCGGCGGCGGTAACGGTGATTTTGTGTTCCGCGATCCCGATCCCGCCGGTGTGGTGATGGCTCTCGATGCGAAAACCGGAAAAGTCAGATGGTCGACCGCGATGCCTGATGCGGTACTCGGTGCTGTGGCAGCCGGAAAATATTTGATTGCCCCTGTGGCAGCCGGTCGTGTGATGGCCCTCGATCCGTCGACGGGCAATACGGTCTGGTCAACGGCCGTCAGCGGTCAGGCTCCGGTGCTGGCCGGCGCGTCGATTGCCGGCGATGTGGTTTATGCGGTCAGTCACGATGGCTATCTGGCCACCCTATCCCTTGAGACCGGGGAGGTGCTGGATAAAATCTACATCAACGACCGAACCCGTCCGGGGGAGCAGGGGCTTTCAATCAGTTCGCCGATGATTCAGGACGGCCGGATTTATGTGGGCAGTGAAACCGGGGGACTTCGCTGTTATGAAGGATCGTAGTGCATTCGTTCTCCCGCTTTTTCAGTCCACCGATGTGGAGCAGGTCGGCGGAAAGGCGGTCAATCTGGCCAAACTGATGCAGGCCGGTCTGCCGGTTCCCGATGGTTTTGTGATCACTGCCGATGCGTTTCGTACCTCGGCCGACGGCCTCGTATCGAGCGCATTGGCTGATGAAATCCGGACCGCTCTGGCCGGTTTGAACGGGCGGCGTTTTGCGGTGCGCTCTTCAGCCACGGCCGAGGATATGGCCGGGGCCTCCATGGCCGGTCAGTATGACACCTTTTTGAATGTGCAAACGGCCGAAGAGGTCATTGCCGCTGTGGAGAAGTGCTGGAGCAGTGTGCGCTCCTCCCGCACGGAAGTTTATCTTTCGGAGTACGGCATTGATTTGAATGAAGTGGCCATGGCCGTGGTGGTGCAGCAGCAGGTTTCGGCCGAGGTTGCGGGGGTGCTTTTCACTGTTGATCCGCAGAATGGGTCGCGCGAAAACATGCTGATTGAGGCGACGTGGGGGCTGGGTGAAATGCTGGTTTCCGGCGAGGTGCAGCCCGATGTCATCTGTGTTTCCGCGGATGCTGATCGAGTGCTGTCATACGATGTTGCCGAAAAAAAATATGCGATCTATCCCGGCGGTTCGGGGATAGAAGCTGTTCCTGAAGCATTGCGGAAACAGGCCTGCCTGAAGTTTGAACAGATCGCGCGACTGCGGGAACTCGGATGCCGCGCGGAAGCGCATTTCGGCGCACCGCAGGATATTGAGTGGGCTGTGGAAGAGGGCGTCGTGCTGATGCTGCAGGCGCGGCCGATTACCACGCTGGCTGAAACGGATTGCTATAACCGGCTGCTGAAAGAAACCCGGGATTATCTTTTCCAGCGTCTGGAAAACGGCGGCGGTTTCTGGGTGCGTCATAATCTGGGGGAAACGCTGCCGCATCCGACACCGTTGAGCTGGAGCCTGATTTCGCATTTTATGTCGGGTCGCGGCGGATTTGGAACCATGCACGAACGGCTCGGTTTCTCGCCGGGTGCCGCAGTGCGGAATCGCAGTTTCCTGGACCGCATCGGCGGTGAAATTTATATGGATTGCTCGCTGATGACGGAGATGTTTTCGGACAACTATCCGTTTGCCTATGACCCGGAGCTGCTGCGCCGTGATCCCGATGCCGCCCAGAATCCGCCAACCCTCCCGAAAGGCCGCCTGCGGGCCATCGGCGATGCGGCAAAGCTGGCGCGGAAAGCCGCTTCAAAAATTGAAACACGGACCGAAACACTCGATCGGGAGTTTGATGAGGACTATGTGCCGAAGGTGCTGGCGTGGTCGGAAAAACAGGAGGCGCTGAATCTTCCGGAGTTTGGAAATGAAGAGTTGATTCAGCTGTGGCGCGAACAGACCGAAACGGTGCTGGATGATTTCGGGGCAATGGCGTTTCTGCCGAGTATGGTTGAAGCGGTGGCGATGGAGGAACTGCGTCAGATTCTCAACGAGGAGCTCTGGAATGAAGAGCCCGACGAAGTGATTTCCACGCTTTGCGTCGGTACGGTTCCGGACCGGACGATGGCCGGAAATCTGGATCTGAAACGGCTCGATACTGAAACGTGGATTGAGCAATACGGTTTCCGCGCGCCGGCCGAATTCGACCTGGCATCGCCGCGCTGGCGCGAGCGTCCGGATGAGGTGGTGCAGCTGGCCGCACAGCTGGATGATATCGATCTGGAGCAGGTGCATCGTGAACGCACGCAGGCGGCGGAAGAATGCATGAACCGTTTGCACCGCGAGTTGGAACCTGATGTTTTTAATAAAATAAAAACGGCTTCAGATGTGGTTCAGCGCTACCTGCGCTTTCGCGAAGACGGTAAATTCTACCTCATGCGGGCCTACAGTGTTTTGCGTTTAACCGCACTCGAATTCGGGCGTCGGCTGCAGCTGGGGGACGATATCTTTTTCCTCCAGCCGACTGAAATTTTCCAGGCATTGGAAACCGGTTTTGTCCCGCTGGATCAGGTTGCGAAGCGTAAACTGGAATATGCCGTGGAACAGCGGATTCAGGTGCCGCATGTTATCGAGGCCGATGATATTCCACAGTTTGGAACTGCACCGGTTCGAGCCGATGGACCGACTCTGGATGCGCATTCGGTATCGAGTGGTCTGGTTGAAGGATCTGTTGAAATTGTGCACTCTCCCGAGGCCGGACATCATTTTCCCGCGGGGGCGGTTCTGGTCTGTCCGTCGACCGATCCTTCGTGGACTCCGCTGTTCGCAAAAGCGGGCGGTCTGGTGCTGGAACGCGGGGGAGCGCTTTCGCACGGGGCGGTGGTTGCTCGTGAAATGGGCCTGCCGGCGGTGGTGCTGGACGGTGCCACGGAATTGCTGGAGCAGGGCGAGTTGATTACGGTGGATGCCCAGCGCGGGTGTATTTACCGCGCAGGTGCGGAGCCGATTGAGCATACGGATGTTCCGCGGAGCGAAACTCCGCCGCCGGCGGGAAGCAAAGAGGCCGCCGCAAACCGGATGGGACTGGTGGCTGCGATTCTGTGGGGGGGGCTGCTGGCTCTGGTTTTCCTTCTTCCGCCGCGGCTGCTTCACGATCCGTTGTTTGGAATTCTCGATGCGCTTCTCTGGCCGCTGGTTCGCGGCGCGGGCATGGTCGGAACGGTGGCGGTGGTTGCCGGGGTGTTCGGGCTGCTTCCAATCCTTGGACAAAAACTACTGACGGACAATGATCGTCTGTTTGTGGCAAAGCGACGGTCGGGCCGCTTGCGTAAAGCCGCCGCCGGACTGCCGGCCGACAGTGAACGGCGCAAAAAAATGGAAGCGTTGGCCGCACCGGTTACAACGCGGATTCTGAAAGCATCGATGGTGCCGCTGGCGCTGATTCTCGGTCCGATGATTCTGGTTTTCATGTGGTTTCCCGCTCGGGTGGACCCGGCGTCGTGGAATGCGTCTCCGGGGCGTATGGTGAGTATCGTGGCGGAAGTGGATGGCGAATGTGCGGAGCCGGTTTCGTTGGCGGTGGCGGAGCCATTGACACTTGATTCAGAGTCGGTGCAGACGCTGCCGCCGATTCGTGCAGAACTCGAAATGATCCGCGTCGGCTGGCAGCAGGGCAGTGCCATGCCGGAGCTGCCCTGGGAGGTGCAGGCGGCGGGCGAGCAGGTGCGGAAAACCATGCTGGCCAGTTTAAATGCCTATCTCAGAAACGGGGTGCCGCCGCAGAAACTCACGTGGCTGATTCAAGTGCCGGAAACGGCGGAGGGCGCGTTCCCGGTTTCGTTGCGGATCGGTGATGTTGCTGAAACGGAGTTTAACCTCGTATTCGGGAAAAGTGTTCCGCCGGAACCCTCTGCCTGGCTGGAGGTTTCGGAGCAGGTGGTTTCTGTGACGGTGAATTATCCGCGGGCGCTGCAGAAGGCGTCTTTCTTTACTCTTCCGGGCACGAAGAAGGATCTCGGTTGGCTGGGCGTCTATCTGCTGATTTATCTTCCGGTTATGTTTGGATCGAAGTTTCTGCTGCGGGTCCCCTGATTCTTCTCCTTCGGAGAGGGAAGTGGCGCAAATGTATACTCCTTCTGCGGGGCAGGACGTATTCCGGTCTGTTCATTGCTTATACCTTGGATGTTGAATTTCAACGATTGAATGAGGTGTGGCGATGAAACGTGTGTGGATGATGTGTGCGGGCCTGGTGCTGACTGCGGGTGCGGAGAATATGGATTTGCGGGGGCTGTGGACTTTTGACGACGGCACCGGAACGCAGATTACCGATGCATCGGGCAACGGTAATATCGGTTTTGCGCAGGGCGTAAAGTGGGATAAGGGCGTAAACAATGCCGGTCTGCTGTTTAATTCGGGCGGATTTGTGAATGCCGGTAACGATTCCAGCCTGAGTCCGGCGGAGGGTCTTACGGTCGAAGCCTGGGTGAAAATGTGGAATCTGCCTTACAAAAACTATCCGGAAATTATTACGAAAAAAGGGTCCTATGCATTCCGGTTTGCGCCGGGCGGTAAACTTTCGATTGAACTGATGGTCGACGGGCAGGCGGTTGAACTGACCTCCCGCCGGACTGAGTGGCCGAACAGTGTGTGGACGCATGTGGCGGCGACGTATGACGGTGAAACGCTTGCGCTGTATACCGACGGCGTGAAAGATGCGGAAAAGAAGGTTTCGGGAAAAATCGATAAAAGCCGCTCGAGCCTGGTGATCGGTTCGACGGATGGGAAATCGCGCGTGCCCGGTCGTATGGATGAGGTCCGCGTGGCGGGTCGCGGATGGAGTGCGCAGGAAGTTTATGATTCCTATCACGAAGGTGCGTATCAGGTGGCGCGTGAGGACAGCACATTTCCTCAGTTTTTTGAGAAGAAAAACCGGCGTGTTCCTGAGATGGCGGTTCCCGGATTTATCTGGATCGATGCCGAGGATTTTTCCGATTACGGCGGCTGGAGCATGGATACGCAGTTTGTGCCGCAGATGGGTTCCCCGTATCTGCTGGCCGCCGGTATCGGAAATCCGGTGAAGGATGCGGTGACCACATTGACGGTGCCGGAAGCCGGAACCTACCGGATCTGGGTGCGGTCGAAAAACTGGCTGAAGGAGCATGCACCGGGGACTTTCAAGGTTGCTGTAAATGGAAAGACGCTGGAAAAAACATTCGGAGCCGAGGCGAGCGGAAAGTGGGTCTGGGAAGATGGCGGAACGGTGAAGCTGGAGAAAGGCGATGCCGCACTGGCCCTGCATGACCTGACCGGGTTTTACGGCCGTTGCGATGCGATCGTGCTGACTTCCGATGAAAAATATACGCCGCCGGCGGAACTGCAGGCCTATAAAAACGAACGCGCCCGACTGACCGGTCAGTCGCTGGAGGCAACATTCAAAGGGGACTACGATGTGATTGTGGTTGGTGCAGGCGTGGCCGGAATCAATGCCGCTATTTCATCGGCACGAACAGGGGCAAAAACTGCGCTGATTCAGGATCGCCCAATGATCGGCGGTAACAACAGCCTGGAGCTGGGGGTGGTGGTTTCCGGACCGGCCAACCATGGCAAACCGAATATGCGCGAGAGCGGACTGAATGAGGAAATCGGGCGGGTTCGGGCTTATAATTATCACGGAAAATGGAGCCGCGGGGCAGAGCTGGTGGCGGCGGCCGAAACCAACTTAACGATTTTTCTGAATACCCATGTCAATGAAGTGGAGATGGATGGAAGTACAATTAAGGCGGTGAAGGCGTTTAATATGGTGGATGGTTCGCGCACCCGCTATACCGCGAAACAGTTCATCGATTGCACAGGCGATGGCTGGCTGGGGTATTATGCCGGAGCTGAATATCGTCATGGGCGTGAGGCGCGGTCGGAATTCAACGAAAGTCACGCTCCGGAACAGGCCGACCATATTACGATGAGCGGCTGTCTGATGACCGGGCATACGCTGTCGTACAACACGAAGAAGGAAAAAACGCCGCAGCCGTATTCCGGTTCGGAGTGGCTGTGGGATCTGCGCCCGAATGGAAAAAATCTGGAGGCGCGCAACGGATTTGAAGGCAGCCACACCTATGGACGCTGGTGGCATGAAAATGTAGGTGAAACGGATGACCTGTGGGATCCGGAAAATACGCGCGACGAGCTGATTGTTCTGAACCTGAGTTACTGGAACTGGATTAAGAACTATTCTTCGGTAAAGGATGAGGCGGCGAACTATCGTCTGACGATTATCCCGATCGGCAATGCCAAGCGGGAAACGCGCCGTTTGGTGGGGGATCATATTCTGACGCAGGACGATGTGCTTTCTGCGCGGAAGTTTGAGGATGCGGTGGCCACCGGCGGCTGGTCGCTGGATGTTCACCATCCAAAGGGAATCTGGTCGGAAGAGGGGCCGTTTGATTTCAATACGCAGGCTCCGGCCAATCCGCTGCCATTCCGCATTCTGTATTCCAGAAATATTAACAATCTGCTGTTTGCCGGGCGCCAGGTTTCGGCCACCCATGTGGCTTTGGGCAATGTGCGCGTTCAGGGCACTACGGGCGTGCTGGGTCAGGCGGTGGGCACCGCTGCGGCGATGTGTACAGCGAAGGGGATCAATCCGCGTGAATTATACCGAAGTTATATTAAGGAGCTGCAGCAACAGCTGATTAAGGATGACCAGTATATTATCGGTCTGAAAAATGAAGATCCGGCTGATCTGGCACGTCATGCAACGGTCTCCGCTTCCAGTTTCATGGCCGGCGGTGAGCCCGGACAGGTGATCAACGGAATGAGCCGGATTGTCGGGAAAAAGAAAAACATGTGGATGTCTGATCCGGCGCAGCCGATGCCGCAGTGGCTGGAACTGGATTTTGGGCAGGCCAAAAGAATGAATGCCATTTATGTGACGCTGGATACTGATTTAAATGACAAGCGGCATGCATCCTGGGAATTTAAGGAGAGTGAACGTTTTGTGCCGGAAAGTATTCGCGAGTATTCGGTGAAGGTGCTGGTGAATGGACGCTGGCAGACGGTCGCTGAGGTGGAAGATAATTTTCAGCGTCGTCGGATTCACCGTTTCCCGTCGCTGGAGGTTTCCAAAGTCCGGATTCATGTGCAGCGGACCAACGGCGATAAATCGGCCCGGATCTTTGAGGTGCGGGCGTATAACGAATAGTCACATGATACAGAATCTGTGAGAAGCCTCCGCCTGTACCGGGCGGCGGCTTTTTTTTCGTATACCTGAAAGGAACGATATTTTTGATCGGACAGACGATTTCTTATTGCCAGTTGCACCTTGTCTGTTTACGTTCTCAGTTCTCAGGAAACAGGAGATTCAAATGAAAATACGATACCCCGCTCTCGTTCTGGCCGCTGTTGCCGGAGGTGCCATGGCGCAGAATCCGCTGGTCACCCACATGTATACGGCGGACCCGACCGCCCGCGTTTTCAATGATACGCTGTATATTTATCCTTCGAGTGATCAGGTTCCGCCGGAGGGAAGAAAGGCCAACGATTTCTGTATGCCGGGGTATCGCATGTTCCGTCTCGATGGCGGGGCGACGTGGACGGATGTCGGTCCGGTGCTGGATCAGAATGAGGTGCCGTGGGGTAAAAAAAACTCATTTGCGATGTGGGCACCGGACTGCATCGAAAAGGATGGGAAATATTATTATTATTTTCCGGCGGCTCCGCTGGATGGTTCGGCTTTCCGCCGTATCGGGGTGGGGGTGTCCGATTCTCCGGAAGGCCCGTTTGAATGGGAGCCGCACTATATCGAGGGGGTGAAGGGGATCGATCCGGGGCTGTTCGTCGATGATGATAACAGGGCCTATCTCTATTTCGGCGGCGGACATGAACTGTTTGTGGTCCCGCTGAAAGACAACATGAAGGAAATCGCCGCGCCGCCGAAAAAGATCGAGCATCTGCCGACAGGCTATAAGGAAGCCTCTTTTATGTTTAAGCGGAACGGCATTTACTACATGACCTTTGCGCATACCTTCCCGCAGGAGGGGTATACGATCGGTTATGCCACATCGGATTCACCGATGGGGCCGTTTGTATACGGCGGAAAAATCATGGACAACATCGGTAACGGCACCAACCATCATTCCATCACCAAATACAAGGGACAGTGGATTCTGTTCTATCATTGGTGGGATATCAGCGGATTCAATAAACTGCGCTCCATGCGGGCGGATTATCTGCAGTTTCATAAAGACGGCAGTATTCTGAAGGTGAAGCCGACCCTTCGGGGTATTGGTACGCCGGGGCTCGGTGAGCTGATTCAGGTTGATCGGTATAATGAAATCAACGGCTGCGAAACGGCTTTCCTTGAAAAGGACGGTTATCGCGGCTGGATGGTGACCGAAACGAAACCGAACAGCCATGTCCGTTTTGATCGCGTAAACTTTACCGGTGCGAAAAAAATCCAGGCCCGGATCGCCTGCGGGCAGACCTTCGGGAAATTCGAAATCCGGCAGAATCATGTGTGGGGGAAACTGCTGGCGGAATTTCCGGTGCATCATACCGGCGGATGGAACCGCTGGGAAACCATCGAGGCGGAAATCAAAGAGCCGATTGACGGGGTGCATAATCTGGTGGTGGTGTTCAAGCCGGATTGGGGCGGCACCAAGCTGGTTAATCTCGACTGGCTGAAGCTCACTGAATAGAACATTTTCTGACGGAAGCCGCGCGGGAAGGCGTCGGCTTCCGGTCCTGCATTACCCCATTCCTGCATTGTTTTCCCGCCGCTGGACGTTATGCTCTCATGATGAAAATTTTCCCGGTCATTGGAGCGCTGCTGCTGGTTTTTTCGGTTCAGGCGGCTACGTTGCGGATTGAAGGTGAAGAGGCGTGGCTGAAGTCGGAGGGTACGCCGCTTTCAAAAATTCTCTTTCTGTTTGAACAGCGGGGGGCCGAAGTGCTGATTGATCCCGCGCTGGAACTCGGGCGGGTAACCGGTGAGTGGGAGGGGGCGAAGGTGGAGCGCCTGATTGCCCAGCTCGTCAGCCCGAACAGTTATTCGGTGCAGTGGAAACGCGTAAACAGTCCGCTGGGCGAATTTTATCAGGTTTCCTCGATTCGTGTATTCGGAGACCGGGCTTCGGCCGCAAAACGTCTTTCCGAACCCGGTCGTGTGCTGGATGTGGTGGAGGGCACCAACGGTGTGAAGTATGTGCGCGGCGAAATTCTGGTGGGATTCAGGGAGGGGTCAACCGTTAAAGAGCTCAGCCAGCTGCTGAGGATGCTGAACGGGACCGTCGTGGAAGTGATTAACCCGCCGGGTATTTATCGGATTCGATTGAATGATGATCTCAGTGTTGAAGAAGCGCTGGCCATTGCGGCAGCTCTGGAAGGGGTTGATGCGGCGGAGCCGAATCTGGCCTATTCGAATGCGGCTATGCCCACCGTTCCCATCTCCGGAACGCACGCCGGCATTAATCTGGGGCTGGCTCCCGGCGAAACCGCCATTGCCGTATTCGACTCCGGTCTCGATCCGGTGTATGCCGATATGGACTTTATCCGCGGTTCCTGGGATGCGCTGAATCCGGGCGGGGAAATGGATGATCCGACCGGGCATGGGACGCTGGTTTCGCTCATTGCATCCGGCGCCATTACGCCGCAGGGCGAAGAAACCGGTAACACGGGGGCGCCCGTGCTGGCGGTGAAGGTATTTGATGAAAACGGCATGACTTCGTCGGATGTGCTCATGAGCGCCATCAACTATGCTCTCGCTTCAGATGTTGATGTGATCAACCTCAGTTTCGGAACCTATGAAGACGTCGGGTTTCTGGAAAATGCGGTGGAGTATGCCGCATCGCAGGGGATTGCGATTTTTGTGGCCAGCGGCAATGACGGGCTGGATGTGGCGGTCAATCCGGCGGCGAACCCGGTCACGGTTTCGGTCGCGGCTACGGACGGGAGCGGTCACGTCGCGGGGTATTCCAACACGGCTGCCGATACCTATGCTTCCGGCACGGTGGAGTTTGACGGGAAAGTGTACTACGGCACCTCATTCGCCTCGCCGCGCACGGCATACGAATATGCGACGCGTGCAGGGGAAGGTCAGTAAATCTCTTCCGCTGGACGAGCCAGCGTCAGGTGGAGGGTATTGGTGAAACGGGTCTGGAAACCGGCTTCGCAGTAGCAGAGGTAATAGAGCCATTTCCGCTGGAAGGCTTCGTCGAATCCGAGATCCCGCAATTCCTGTTTCCGGTCTTCAAAGGCATAGCGCCAGCGGCGCAGCGTTTCGGCATAATCGATTCCGATATTTGAAAGCTGTTCGACGGTAAACCGCGAGGATCGGGTCATGGCCTTATTCAGCTCCGTCAGTGAAGGCAGCATGCCGCCGGGAAAAATATGTTTTTGAATCCAGTCAGGGTTGGCGCGGTAGGCATCGTAGCGCTGATCCGGAATGGTGATGACCTGCAGCACGACGCGACCGTTCGGTTTTAAAAGCTGATCGCAGGTTTTGAAAAAGGTGCCGTAATAGGCGTGTCCCACTGCTTCCAGCATTTCAATGGAAACGATCCGGTCAAACTGTCCGTCAAGATCGCGGTAGTCCTGCAGCTGAATGTTCACCTGATTCTCCAGTCCTTCCGAGTGTACACGGTTCCGGGCAAAATTGTACTGCTCTTCGGAAAGGGTTATGCCGGTGACGCGGCAGCCGGTACGTTTGGCCGCTTCGATGGCAAAACCGCCCCAGCCGCAGCCGATTTCCAGGATGTGATGTTCCGGTCGGATGGCAGCGTGTTCAATCAGCGTGTCCATTTTATTCAATTGGGCCGCTGCCAGGGAGTCCTCCGGATTCCGGAAAATCGCGCAGGAATACATCATGGTTTCGGGATCGAGGAACAGGCGGTAGAAGGCGTTGCCCAGATCATAATGCGCGTGAATATTCCGGCGGCTGCCTTCGCGCGTATTTTTATTTTTCGCATGTCCGACCATGTGAACAACACGTTTAGCGATGGCCGTGGTCAGCCCGCTTTTTTTCAGGGCGTCGATGTTGTGGATAAAAAGTTCCAGAACCCCTGTGAGATCATTGCTGTCCCAATCGCCGTCGGACCACGCTTCGCCAAGCCCGATATTGCCGCCGAGAACGAGACGGCTGAAAAAACGATGGCGAATCACACGAATCCGTTTTTCCGGAGTCCGGTCGCCGTAATGATGCTCGGTACCGTCCGGCCGTTCGATGACCAAATGGCCCCGGTTGATATTTTTCAGGTGTCCGTCGATCAGGTTAAAGCATCGCTGTTCCAGAGCGGTGAGGGGGGCTTTTTCCAATGTATTCATCTTATGCAGCTCCTTTGATGGTGTTCGGATCTGCGGGTGCGGGCTTACGGAAAACCTGCAGTTTCTTTCTGTAGTGGAGAATGGCGGCCTGGACGAGGATGCGCGGCATGGTGAGGGCGGCGGTGAAGGGATGGGGCAGTACCGTTTTCCAGAGGTTGGAAGTCGTTAGTTCCCGGCCGGTCCCCCACAGGGCGGCATCCAGAACCGTTTGCTCATTGCGGATCAGCCGGATACCGATGCGCAGCTGCTCGCCGGGCTCGGAAAAGGTGAATTCATAGTGGCCGTCCATGGGGTTGAAGGGCGAGACGTGAAAGCGTTTGCTGTGGCGGCATTTTACGGGAAAGGTGCCGTCGGATTTCATGATGTAGAGATGCCGCTCTTTAAAGGTGTTGTTGACCTCCGCCACCATACAGACCGGCCGGTCGTCGGCATTCAGACAATAGTAGAAACTGACCGGGTTGAACACCCGGGCCATGAAGCGGGCAACGGTCACGAGCACAATGCGCTCGACCTTGGATACGTCGATATATTCGGCAAGACGTTCCCGGAAACCGCCGGCTCCGGTGAGATAGTCGGAATCCCGGAGACTGACCGGTTTCCAGTGGTTGTACCCGAAGCCGCGAACCTGTCGGTTCAGTGCCGGAAGTTCACTCAGGTCAATGGCGTAGAAATAGAATGGAAATGTAAATTCATGACGTACCGGAGAGCGCCGCGCGTGCCTCATTTTTCCGCTGTAGATCCGGCTCTTCACAGTTCCATTCCCATGGCGTTGGCGATTTCGACGGCTGAACGCACGGCATCTTCATGAAACCCGTTGCCCATATAACTTCCCGCAAACCAGGTGTGGTTGCTGCCGTTGAGGGCTTTAAGCGCATTGCGGCTTTTCAGGGCGTCGCGGGTGTACATGGGATGCGTGTAATTAAACTCGGCAATAATGCCTTGAGGTTCTTCGGGCAGGTTCAGCGAAACAAAATACGGGTTTTCGGTTTCCAATCCCTGGAGGCGGTTCATGTCGTAGGTCAGGCAGGTACGCTGGTTTTCCAAACGTTGGAAATTCCATGAGCTCCAGACGTTGCGCAGCGGCGGCATGACGGAGGGGTCGGTATGCAGCAGGGTGCGGCTGACCGTGTACTGCCAGCAGCCGAGCAGGGCCTGTTCTTCGGCGGAAGGATCGCGCAGCAGTTTAATCGCATCATCGGCATGCGTGGCGATAATAACCTCGTCGAACGACTCCGCTTCAATCCCGCCGAAAAAAATCTGAACTCCGTGATCTCTCCGTATACCGGAGATGTTGGTTCCGGTCCGGATTTCCACCTGATTCCACTCCTGTTTCATTTTGTCTATGTAGGATGAACTGCCGCCGACGACGGTGCGCCATTGCGGACGGTCATTGAGGGTGAGGAGTCCGTGGTTATGAAAAAACTGCAGGAAACTCTGAGCCGGAAACTGAAGCATTTCTTCGCAGGGGGTGGACCAGATGGCCGAGCCCATGGGAATGATGTGATGGTCAATAAACGCCTGTCCGAATCCGTTCCGGTTCAGGTAATCCCCGAAGGTTTCATCGGCCAGTGCGGGGTGAGTGCGGTCCGCTTCGGCCGTTTTAAAAAAGCGCAGGGTATCTTTCACCATCCGCAGGAACATCGGAGAAACCAGATTCCGGCGTTGGGCAAAGAGGCCGTTGAGGCCGGTGCCGCAATACTGCAGACCGGAAGGGCGGTCGTAGTAGCCGAAAGTCATATCGCTATCGCGCAGCTCAACATCGAGTTTGGCCAGCAGTTTGGAAAAGAGGGGGTAGTTGCGGTGGTTCATTACAATGAAACCGGTGTCGATCGGCGTTCCGGCATCGGGGCCGCCGGAAATCGTGACCGTGTTGGTATGGCCGCCGAGCCGGTTTTTTTCTTCAATCAGCGTCACCCGGTGTTTCCGCTGCAGAATATGTGCCGCCGTAAGCCCTGCAACGCCCGAGCCGATTACGGCTATTTTTTTCACTCCGTTATTCATAGGGATTTCCGGTTGAGCATTGCTCGTTTCATACTGCGGCTGCTGGGTCGTTCGCCCAGCCAGACCGCAAAGTAGGCATTTGCAAAATCATCGCCGGAAATGGTCGTTACCGTTTCATCATTAAACGCGTAAATGAGACCGGTTCCGGGCTTGTGAAGAATTGAAGCCACGGAGCCGCTTCGTCCGTCTCGGAAGGCATTGTGCAGCATTTCAATTCTGGGAAGCAGCCGTTCAAACGTTTCCGGGGCGAGGTTTTTTTTCAGCGTTTGATTGGCCACGCGGATCATATGTTTTTTCGGGGTATCGCGGTAATAATGAATATCAATCTGCTTCGGTACGTCGGTCAGGATCCGGGCCACGTGATTGGTGTCGGCCACATAAAGCGCCCCGACATAGATATTGAAAATAAAACCTTTCCGCAACAGCCCTGCGCCGTTGAGCTGCAGACCGTCGCGTGCCGGAGGCAGTTCGATGCCGCCAACGTTGGCCGAATAAGCGGTGCTGCAGAACAACAGGGCAAGCAGTGCGGTCTGGATCCGTTGTTTCATTGAATGTGCTGCGACTGGTCTACGGGAATCAGTTTGCCGGTTTCAAAGCCGAGTTCGCCTGCGCGTTGAACCATGGCGGTATACGTTTCCTCGGTAAGCTGCGGTTCGCGGGCGAGCAGCCACAAATAGTTATAGGACCCCGCTGTTACGATGGCGCGCGAATAGTCGTCATCGAGAGAGATGATTTTATAGGAACCGTAAAACGGTTTGAAGAAGCTGACTTTCAGCCAGCCCTCGGAAGGCGGCCCTTTCAGTTTTGCGTGCGCTTCGGCCTTTTTCCATTCCTGCTTTTCATCGATGTAACCTCTGTTGATGACACTGATGCTGCCGTCCTGGTTGAGGGAATAGGTCGCTGTTACATTGCTCATGCCTTCTTCAAAGCCGTGGGGGAAACGGGCAATCTCGTACCACACGCCCATGTAGCGTTCCGGTTCGAAACCGGAAATCACATCGAGGTCTTTGGTTGAATTGCATCCTGCAATCAGCAGGACACACAGTCCGATCCATTTCAGTTTCATGGGGTGTTCAGCTCCTTTTCAACGGCCGCGATGAGGGCGGTGTCCTGCGGTTTGGTCCGGCTGCCGAAGCGACCGACGATTTCGCCGCTGCGGGATATCAGGAACTTGTTGAAGTTCCACGAAATTTTTCCGCCGTGCTCGGGATTGGTTTCCTTTGAGGTGAGATAGGTGTAAAGCGGATGCTGATCGTTTCCTTTGACGGAAATTTTTCCAAACATCGGAAACGTTACGCCGTAGTTCAGTTTGCAGAACGAAGCGATCTCTTCATTCGATCCCGGTTCCTGCTTCAGGAAATCATTGGAAGGGAACCCGAGGATCTCGAAACCCTGATCCCGGTAGGTTTCATAGAGGGTCTGCAGGCCGTCATACTGACCGGTAAAACCGCATTTGCTGGCGGTGTTGACGATAAGCAGTGCTTTGCCTTTGTAGGCTTCCAGTTTTACGGTTTCGCCGGAAATGGTTTCCGCGGCAATGTCATATATTGAATTCACATGATTCTCCTTTTCTGCGGTAGAGCATCCGGCGAGGCCGAGCGTGAGGGTGAGCAGTGCGGCATAGTTCATTTTTCGAGTCCTTTCTCAATACGGTCTTTCACCAGGCGCGTCCAGTATCCGACGATGGGCAGCCGGTCCATCATAGCCGTTGCGTCCCAGTAGTCCTGCTGGAAGACAATCTTTCCGCTTCGGTTGAAGCGCACCTGCGAAATGCCGATGGTTTTGATTTGCTCCCCTTGGGCGGCTTTCGATTCGAGTTCCATGGTCCAGCGTGCAAAATAATCGATGCCGCTGCGCTGTATGGAATCCACTGTGAATGTACAGGATTCGACGGGCTCGGCCATCACCAGAAAATAGTGTTCGATGTTATCGATGCCTTCCACAATATGAAAGGGATCGCCGAACCAGGCCTCGTCGGCATAGAGGCCGCGAACGCCTTCTTTAATGGCGTCATAGCTGTATTCCGCATAAAAATCAGTAAAGCGTTTCAGGGCCTTTTTTTCGGTCGCGGCATCCATGGGGGACAGGTCGGCTGTTTCCTGAACTTTTGCCGTGTTTCGAGACCAGTCGGGAGAGCGGTCTTTTGATTGGCTGGTGCAGCCGGTCATGGTTAGTGCTCCGATCACGATAATTCCTAGCGTTTTTCCAACAGGTAATGGGCAACGTACCATTCCTCGCCTCCTTCAAATGAAAACAGTTCCTCGCAGGCCATAAAGAAAATGCGCCACCGCCCGAACTGCAACCGGGCCTCCTCCGCCCCGAGAGCGCGTTCGAGTACGGCGATGGCGTATTGAGAATTTATGTCGATGCGGTCCAGCCAGGCGCGCAGCGTTTTGGCATAGTGCTGTCCATTCACGCGCCACATGCGGTTCACCACCATATTGCGGTTGGTGAGTGTGAGCAGGTTTTCGGAAGGCATCATCCCTTCCTGAAAGAAGTGTTCCGCCATCCAGTTGACTTCGCCGGAGTCGTTGAAAAGATAGGCCAGCTCGCGGTTGACGAAAATATGAACGAACAGTTTTCCGTCATTTTTAAGCCAGTTGCTGATTCGTCGCAGCAGCTCGGGCCAGTTGCGCATGTGTTCAAACATTTCGATGGAAACAACGCGGTCGAAACGCTGCGCAATCATGAAGTCATTCATATCGGCCGTAATGACTTCCAGATTCGGTAAGCCGCGGGCATCAATAAATTTTTTCTGCGTCCGGGAATTGGATACCGCCACAATACGCGAATTCGGGTATTGCTGGGCCATCCAGAGGGAGAGGGAACCCCAGCCGCAGCCCAGCTCGAGAATATCCATGCCGTCAGTCAGGCCGGCCCGTCTGCAGGTGAGCTCCAGCATGGCTTCTTCCGATTCGGTCAGGGTGTTTTCGGCCACCGGCCAGTAGCCGCAACTGTATTTCAGATGTCCTCCCATGAAGAGCTGAAACAGATCGGCCGGAACTTCATAATGCTGCTCGTTGGCTGTGTTTGTGGCTACTGCCACCGGAGCCCGATCCATCATATCCCTGAACCGGAAAACGGATTCGAGCTGGTCGGCCGCCGATGCCTTCGATTCCATTTTGATGCGGTCTCTCAGCAGCTTTCGTATCCCTGCGCGAATTGCCGCATCCGGCATGCGTCCTTTTTCAGCAAGTTCCATTAAATCAATCATATTTAATCTCCAGTGCTGCGTGTTCGAGGCGGAGGGAGAAACCTTACGCGGTTTTTTTCTTTTTCGGCCAGGGGATCAGGATGGGCGTGGTTTCCTGATATTCGCGATAGGCTTTTCCCCGTTTGGCCAGCGATTCGCGTTCCACGTGCGGAATCCCGGTCAGCTTCATCAGAAACAGATACATGGCCGACGGACCGATCAGTGTGAGGGCGAATCCGGACGTGCCGACGCCGAGGAAGAGATAGGCAAACCAGTGGGCCCATTCGAAAAAATAGTTGGGATGCCGCGAGCAGTTCCACAGTCCGTCACGACAGACTTTTCCGGCATTGGAAGGTTTTCGGCGGAACTGCGCCAGCTGGTAGTCCGCCAGCCACTCGCCGCCCATCGCGGTCAGCCATGTGAGCAGAGCCAGCAGATCGAAAATGGACAGGTGCGGCATGGTTTTGGAGGCTCCGGCGAGAAAAGGGAGGGCAAAAAGAACCACGAGCAGCGACTGCGAGGTGAAAAAAATGAAAAACCAGGCATGGGCTTTCCGGCCCCAGTGGGCCCGGAGTCGCTGGTAGCGCGAGTCCTCTTTTTCACAGAGTATGCGATCCCTGAGAATATACAGTACGAGGCGCAGTGACCATAGGCCGCCCATGGTTCCGAGCAGGATGCGGCGGGGCAGCCAGCCTTCGCCGATGATAGCCGCATAGACGGCCATGACGCCGACGCCGGCCGTCCAGCCGATGTCGACCACGCCGGCATCGCGCCTTATAACCTGTATGATCCACAGCAGCGAGAAGGCCGTGAAAGAACCGATGAAACCGTGCAGCAGCATGGGGGAAAAATACGGGAGTGTTTCCATCAGGGCTTTCTTTCTGTCAGCACACTGCGGGGTGGCTCACGGATTCCCCACACCAGGCCGACCCGCTGCAGTGCCCGCAGGATCCAGTAGCTTAAATCGATTTCCCACCATTGGAAGCCCTGCCGCGTGCTGACGGCATAGCGATGGTGATTGTTGTGCCAGCCTTCGCCCATGGCCACCAGACCGAGGACCCAGTTGTTGCGGCTGTCGTCCGCGACATCGTAGCGCCGCCGGCCGTGCAGGTGGGCCACTGAATTAATACAGAAGGTCACGTGGTAAACGGCAACCGTACTCAGGAAAAAACCGTAAAAAACAAACTGCCAGCCTGACACGCCGAGCGTCGGGAAAAGAAGGTTCAATACACTGCCCGCGCCCAGCAGCAGGATCGCTAGAGCAAAAGCGGGAATATAGGGGTGGCGGTTAAGCCACAGCAGTTCCGGATATTTTGAAAAATCCTTAACCCGGTTCAGGTCGGTTTCACACAGCTGGCGGTTCATGACCCAGCCGATATGCGCCCACCAGAAGCCGTGATGGCGAGGGGAGTGTACATCGTCTTCCGTGTCGGAATTCATATGGTGCATACGGTGGTGGCTCGCCCACCAGAGTGGATCGCGCTGTGCCGCTGTGGTGCCGAGCAGGGCAAGCACAAACTGAAAGGTGCGGCTGGTCTGATAGGTCTTGTGGGAAAAATAGCGGTGATATCCCGCAGTCAGGGCAAAAACATGCAGTACGTACATGAGGACGAAAATGAAGAATGCCGGCCAGCCGCCGGGGACAAAGAAAACGCCGGCGCATGCAAGATGCATGAACAGCAGGGGGATGCTGAAGCCGGGACGGCCGGCGGATTTTTCTGACGGGGTCTTCATTCGGAATCCCGAAGGGCCTTCTGCATTCTTTTCCGGGCCTCATCCGAAAGGTGGAATGCGGGTTCGACATCGCCGGCCTCTTCGTGTTCGAGATAGTTTTTCATCCCCTTCTGCATATCCACGACCTGCGAGTGATATTCTCCGCACATGACACACAGCTTGATGTGAATAAACATCGGTATACGGCGCCACCACGGCAGTTCATAGTAGCGGTGGTTCGCCAGCGCTTTTGCAACTTGTTTACAGGCAATCATGGTTTTGATACTCCGTTTATCTCGTCCAGTTCGCTTCCAGGCAGCCTTTGAGCTGTGTCCGGGCGCGATGGAGGACGACCCACAGATTGTTCGGCTTCAGTTTCAGTTCCTTACAGATTTCTTCTGTGGTCCATCCCTCCAGTTCCCGGAGCGTGAACGCCTGACCCATGACGTCCTTAAGTTTGGACATGCACCCGTAGAAGACTTCCCAGAATTCTTTTTGCTGATAAGCATGTTCCGGATCGAATTTCCATTCCGGCGGATGCTGAGTCGGAATGCCGAAGGCCTTGAATTTGAGGCTGTCGAGGATTTCTTTGCCGTCGGCGTCATCCACCGCCACTTCGCGTGAGGCTTTGCGGATATAATCCACCACCTTATGCCGCAGAATGCCGCGGAGCCAGTATCGCACCGGCGTTTTTCCATCATATCGTTCGAGGGCCTTGAAACCGGCCAGAAAGGTTTCCTGAACCGCGTCCTCGGCGGCCGCCCGGTTCCGCAGGCGCACAAAGGCGAACTGGAACAGATAGTCACCGTGTTCAGAAATCCACTCTTCGGGATTCGCTATTTCTTGATCAGTCATAACGCCAGTTTATTTCCTGAAGGGGTAAATGGCAAATGCTTGCACCATAAAAGGTGCGGCTTCCAATGTCCGGAAGCCGCACCCGGTGCACGCCAAGGGAGTAAACGTGCGTTGATGTTGATGGGATCCGTATCAGAACCAGGGAATCAGTACGGTGTCGATGACATGAACGGTGCCGTTTTCAGCCTCGATGTCCGGGGCAATGACTTCGGAACGGTTGATGTAGGGCACCCCGTTTTTCAGTCGCGGGTAGATGGTGCGGCCGCTGGCGGTTTTGAGTGAACGTTCGGCAAAGACTTCTTCGGCGTTCAGGTCGCCGGGAACCACATGGTAGAGCAGCACCTGTTCAAGATATTTCGGATTGCGGACCAGGAAGTTGAGCAGCCACGACGGCAGTTTTTCGAAGGCATCGTCGGTCGGCGCAAATACCGTGAACGGTCCGTCGCCGCGCAGCACTTCATCCAGACCGGTGGCCTGCAGGGTACTGACCAGCGTGGTAAACTGACCGGCGGCAATCGCAGTGTCCACGAGATCCGGCATTTCCTCAGGAATCAGTACGGTGTCGATGACGTGAATGATGCCGTTTTCTGCTTTGATATCGGTAATGATGATTTTGGAATTGTTAATGAAAACCCCGTCTGCGGTCACATTCACCTTAACCTCTTCTCCGAGCAGGGTGGTGAGGCGTTCCTTCATCACGACATCCGCCGCGTCCAATCGTCCATCCACCACGTGATAAAGCAGGATGTTTCCAAGATCCGGATTTTCCAGCAACTCCTCGGCGGTGATATCCAGCGCGGTCAGCAGGGCGGCGAAGGCATCGTCGGTCGGGGCAAACACGGTCAGTGGACCTGCCCCGTTAAGCGCATCCACCAGACCGGCTTTCTGTACTGCGGCAACGAGTGTTTCGAAGCGGCCGTCATTCACGGCGATCTCGACGATGGAGGGAAGGGTGGGCGGAAGGAGCACGGCATCGATTACATGAATGATTCCATTGGACGCTTCGATATCTGCAATGATGACTTTGGAATCATTGATGAACAGATCGCCGCCGTTGAGTGACACATTGACGTCTTTTTCAAGCAGGGTTTCGAGCAGGGTTTCGACAGCAACCGCATCGCCGTTCAGAGCGGCAGGCAGAACGTGATAGAGCAGAATTTCCTTGAGATTCGGCAGGTTGAGCAGTTCTTCGTCGGTCAGGCCCAGTGCCGCAAAAGCATCATCGGTTGGGGCAAACACCGTGTAGTCACCGGGCAGACTCAGCGTTTCGGCCAGGCCTTCCTGTACCACGGCGGCGACGAGCTTGGTGAAGCGGCCGTCGTTGATGGCGATTTCCGCAATGCTCGGCAGATTTTCATAGCCCACATAAACCGGGGCATAGGTCAGCCAACGGTAGCGTTTATAGGGCATCAGTTCCTCTTTAAATGCGCCGACGGTGGTCTCCGCCTCAGTATTCAGCGGCTGGCCTTTATCGCTTTCGTTAAAGCGGGCCGCAA
Organism: Pontiella agarivorans; assembly: GCF_034531395.1. Taxonomy (NCBI): domain Bacteria; kingdom Pseudomonadati; phylum Kiritimatiellota; class Kiritimatiellia; order Kiritimatiellales; family Pontiellaceae; genus Pontiella; species Pontiella agarivorans. The sequence goes on from NZ_JARVCO010000010.1 coordinate 1,049,775, forward strand.
GTTTGAGCGGGGCATCGTCCGGCGCATGGTTGAGGGCATAGGTCCGGGCAAATGCACGGCCGTAGCGATCGAAGCGGAAATTCGACACGGTTTTGAAGGTTTCCCCTCCGTCCCACGAGATGCTCAGCGAGCCTTGTCCGCCATCCCGGAACACCTCCATGGTGTCTTCGTCCAGTGCATGCAGAATGGTGTAATACAGGGGGGAGGCCAATGCTCCGACCGTCATGGCGCAGAATGCCACAAGTACGGCCATCATTTTTCGATACATCTTCATGGTACATCTCCTTGTTTTTTGTGAAGTGCCTTCGGCCCCGTGCCTCGGGCGAACAGCTTTTGTTCGAAGTGCAGGGTTAAACCTTTCAGCCGGCCTGCACTTTTTCTGATGCATGCAGATTGATGATGCTTTCTGAACCGAGTAATTCGCGGAGTCGCACTTCCCGGAACGCGAAAATACGATCAAGGGTTCTGCGGATGAAAAGGGCGTGGGCCAGTCTGCCGACCGGGCCGAAAGGGACTTCGTATGTCACGCGATCGATGAACATTACCCCCTGTTTCACGGGGCGGATTTCGTGGTAGTGATACCAGAGTTTATAAGGACCGATCTTCTGTTCATCCACGAACGAGGTGCCGGGAACAATGTGCTTGAGTTCACTGAGCCATGGGGTTTTTCCAAACAGTGGAAGTTGCACCCGGTACTCCACCAGCATGCCTTCGGTCATTTGATCAGGCAGATCCGAGACGATCTCGAATGCCATATCATCGGGGGTGATGTGATTGAGGTTGGCGGGGGAGCGGATAAAGTTCCAGGCCTCTTTCATCGTGGTGCTGACGGTTGTTTCCTTATAAAGCGTATACATCGGATTCTCCAGAGGTTGAATTTTCCAATGTTCGGAAGTGCTGCGGAAACCTTACCGGTGAGGACACAAAAAAAACACCCTGCGTGGAAACAGGGTGTTTTTGAACGTCGGGTTATTAAACCGAATCAGCTCTGGATCTCTTCGATCGTGGCGCTGTCGCGCAGGCTTTTAATGTATTCCTGCACTGCCTGCTGTTTTTTCTGGCCGCTCAGATAAGCCATAATCTGTTCTTTGGCTTCTTCGAACGGAACCGTTCCCGGTTCGGAGCGTTCAGTGACCTTGATGATGTGATAACCGAACTGCGTTTCAATAATATCGCCCACTTCGCCGACTTCCTGCGTGAAAGCCGCCACTTCGAATTCCGGAACCATCTGTCCTTTTCCAAAGGTGCCGAGCGATCCGCCCTGAGCTTTGCTCGGGCAGCCGGAGTGTGTGGATGCGGCATCTTCGAAAGAGATCTTTCCGGCAATGATGTCGGCACGGATCTGTTCAAGCTCCGCTTTAAGCTCGGCTTTCTGCACATCGTTGGTTGCGGTATCGGTTTTGATCAGAATATGGGAAGCAGCAACGCTTTCCTGTTTTTCGAAGTTCTGCGGATTGGAATCGTAGAATTCCTGAGCTTCTTCCGCCGTAGCCTCGGGAACGCCTACCGTTTTGGTTTCGAGGAATTTGCGGGTTTTCAGATCGTTGGCGATATTCTCTTTCAGCTCTTCCATGGTGGTGCCCTGTGCGGCCAGAGCGGCTTCGAGGGTCTGTCCCGGGGGAATGCGGCCCTGCAAAGAGGAAATAGCTTCATCAATTTCGGCAGCACTGACGGTTACATCGGCCTGGGCAACGGCGGCATCAATCAGCTTTTTTGTGATCAGGTCGTTTTTAATTTGTTCGTACATCTGTCCCTGAATCTGCGGAAGCTGCTGCGGATTCACACGGCCCTGCAGCTGCTGCATGGCGATATTCATCATTTCAAGGATTTCGCCGCGGGTGATATCTTCACCGTTTACACGGACCACAACCGCGGTCGGATCCTGAGTCAGCGGATTGGCCTGTACGGGTTCTGCAAAGAGGTCTTCTGTTGCACTGAGGTCAACCGGTTCCGGAGCCGGTGCTGCGTTTGCGTCGTCTTCCTTGCAACCGATCATAAGCAGGGCGGCGGCCATCGGAAGAATCATCAAGGTCTTCTTGTTTACCAAATTGTCGAACATCGTTCTTGATCCTTTCTTGGAGTTTCAACTAATACACCGCACCGGCGTACATGCGGCATGAAGGGCGCATAGTGTTCGCTGCGGACATGAATGTCAACGAAATCAGACGCTTTTGAAGGGGAGCCGTTCAATGTTAAATCGTGAAGTTTTAAAGGAATTCCGGTGCACGGGCTGCGGAGATTGCTGCCGCTGGGGCGGTTTTGTGCTGTTGACGGATTCGGATATTCAGAACATGGCCGATCACCTGGGATTGAGCGAAGGCGAATTCATTGAAAAACACACGCGTCTGGCTCCGAACCGAAAACAACTTGCGCTGCTGGATCAGGCCGACGGCAGCTGCGAATTTCTCGAAGGGGACCGTTGCCGGGTGTATGAAGCGCGTCCGGAGCAGTGCAGCTCCTTTCCGTATGCCTGGAGTGTGCCCCAGGGCTGTCCGGAATTGGACCGCCTTTCGGCCGAACAGAAAAATGTTGAATAGAGGGCCTTTAATCCCTAGCGTTTAACGCTAATTTTATTAACACAAGGAGAGCGTCATGAGTGTAATGGACATTAACGATATTATGGGGATTCTGCCGCATCGGTATCCCTTTCTGCTGGTTGACCGCATCGTGGAACTGGATCTGGAGAACCAGAAGATTGTCGGCTACAAAAACCTTACATTCAATGAACCCTACTTTCAGGGCCATTTTCCCGGCGAACCGATTATGCCGGGGGTGAAGCAGCTCGAAGCCATGGCTCAGGTTGCCGGCATTCTGTTGAACAAAGTCAAGGATCGCGAAGGAGCCATTGCTTATTTCATGGCAATCGATAAAGCCAAGTTCCGCCGCAAAGTGGTGCCGGGCGACTGCCTGCGCATGGAAATTGAGATCACCCGCATGCGTTCGCGCATGGCGACCGTTACCGGCAAAGCCTATGTCGGAGAGGAAATTGCCAGTCAGGCCGAGCTGATGTTCGGCTACGGGGCGTAAACCATGGCGGATATCCACCCGACCGCCATTGTGGCCGATGGGGCTCAGATTGCGGATGACGTCGTCATCGGGCCGTACTGCACCGTCAGTGCCGAAGCCGTTATCGGCAGCGGCACCAGGCTGATCTCACATGTGGTGATTGAAGGGAATACCACGCTGGGCCGGAACAACACCGTCTCTCCTTTTGCCGTGCTCGGCGGAAAAACCCAGGACCTCAAATTCAAAGGCGGCAATCCCGGTGTGAGAATCGGGGACAATAATACGATCCGCGAATACGTCACCGTCAATGCCGCCACGAACGACAGTGCCTATACGGTCGTCGGTAATGACTGCCATATTCTCGCTTATTCCCATATTGCACACTGCTGCGAAATCGGTAACGGCGTGGTGATTGTGAATGCCTGCCAGATTGCCGGTCATGTGATCATTGAAGATTATGCCACCATTGAAGGTTCAGTGGGCATTGTGCAGTTTATGCGGGTCGGGTCTATGGCCTATATCGGTGCCATGTCAAAGATCACCAAGGATGTTCCGCCCTACATGATCGGACACGGCGACCCGATTGCCGTGCGCAGTTTCAACCGCATCGGCATGGAGCGTCGCGGGGTTTCGGAAGAGGGACGGAAGGCCGTTAAAGAAGCGTACCGTATTCTCTATCGCCAGGACGGACTCAACACGTCCGATGCCCTCGACCGTATTGAGGCCGACGTGGAGCAGACGCCCGAAATCGTTCACCTGCTCGAATTCTGCCGAGCTTCCGAAAAGGGCATTGCCCGCTAGGCTTCCAATGGCTGGAAAATTCCAGAGGCTGGAACTTTCCGGGCCCTGGAAGTTTCCTGGGTTTGGAAGCGGCGGTTTCACGTTGCTTGAACTGCTGGTGGTGCTGCTTATCATCGGTATTCTGATCAGTCTCGGCACCGGGGGATATAGTCTGGCCCGGCGTTCCGCCAAAGAAGGGCAGGCCAAAGCGGATATTGAACTGCTCCGTAATGCCCTCGAAGAGTATCGCGTGGAATATGGAAGTTATCCGCCGTCGGTCGGGCCCGTGGCGGTGGTTACCAATGTACTGAGCCCATTCGTCAACGGGGATCTGCAGAGCGTTGATCCGTGGGGGCGACCCTATCTGTACAGCACCAACCGCTTCGGCTATTCTGTTTTTTCGCAGGGGATTGATCCGGAGGATGACGCGGACAATATCGATCCCTCCCGTGCAGGATACGGATTATGAAAACGCGTGGATTCACATTAATTGAACTGCTGGTCGTTATGGTTATCCTCGGCCTGTTGCTCACGCTGGGCTCCAAAGGGCTCCGTGCCGCACGAATCAGTGCAAAGAAGGCTAAAGCGCATGTGGAAATGAAGGCCATCGAAACCGGTGTGATGGCCTACTTCAATAAATATGGAAAGCTGCCCGCGCCCGATTCGTTCCAGGGTTTGGAAGATTACAGCGACAGCGCCGGCATCTTCCGTGTCATCACCGGAAAAGATGAAGGACTGAATCCGGCAAAAATTGTTTTTCTGGAATCGCAGCGCGAAACGGCCGGCGTTTTTACAGATCCATGGGGTGCACAATATCAGGTGGTGCTCGATACCGACTACGACGGATTTGTTGAAATCAACGACATACGGGCATCGCGAAAAACAGGTGCAGTTTCCACCGGGTTGTACGACGTGACCGGAAATACAAACGATCTCCTTTTCAGCTGGCGCTGATGTTCCGGATGTTTGAAAAGCCGGAATCTTTCTTTGAACAAATCAACTGGGCTGCACTCTAAAACTCCGTCTTTGAAAACCGATAAACGACAAGGAGTATAGAATGCGTGTTGTGAAATACCTGACGGCCGGTGTTGCGGCTGTTGCATTATTCGGGGCTGTACCGGCGGAGGCCGGAAAAGCTGCGCTGGAGCAGACGGGAAATGCATTTGCTGAAGTGGCCGAAGAGGCTCTGCCTGCGGTAGTTTTTATTGATGTAGAAACCACTGTGGAAATGCCGGCGAGTCAATACCGGAATCCGTTTGAAGAATTTTTCGGGCGCGGTTACGGCGGCTATCAGAGAGGGCCGGAGACGCGCGAATATCATCAGCGCGGTCAGGGTTCCGGTTTTATTATTTCGAAAGACGGTTATATTCTCACCAACAACCATGTGGTGAACGATGCCGATAAAATCACGGTCACGCTGGGCGACGGCCGGGAATTTGATGCTCAGCTGATCGGTACCGATCCTAAAACTGAAGTTGCGCTGATCAAGATTGACGGCGACGACGAGCTTCCGGTGGTTTCTCTGGGTAATTCCGATGAACTGCGGGTGGGCGAATGGGTGATTGCTGCGGGGAATCCTTTCGGTCTTTCGCAGACGATCACCGCCGGCATTGTCAGCGCCAAGGGACGGGATGAAACCAATATTGCCGAATATGGAAACTTTATCCAGACCGACGCCGCGATCAACCCGGGAAATTCCGGCGGGCCGCTGCTGAATATTGACGGTGAAGTGGTCGGCATTAACACCGCCATTTATACCCGCAGCGGCGGCTACATGGGCATCGGTTTTGCGATTCCCATCAATCAGGCGGTCAATATCAAGGATCAACTCATCAAATACGGCAAGGTGTCGCGCAGCGTGCTCGGTGTTTACCTGCAGGAGGTTGATGAAGATCTCGCAGCCACGTTCGGACTGGAGCAGAAAGGCGGTGTGCTGATCAATCAGGTGGTTGAGGGTTCTGCGGCCGAAGAGGCCGGGATTAAAGGCGGCGATATTGTGGTTGGAATGAATGGGAAGCCGGTTGTGAAACTGCACGCTTTCCGTAATCGGGTTGCCAATACCCCGCCGAATTCAAAAATTGAGCTGAAGGTGTTCCGCGACGGAAAATATATCGAGATTTCAGCCATCACGAAAGAGATGGAAAGCGATGATTCCGGCGCGGTTCAGGTTGACGACAGCACCTTTGATAAACTCGGTATATCAGTGGAAAGTATGGAAGGCGATACCGCCCGCCGCATGGGATATGAGGATATCGAAGGGGTGATCATCACCGAGGTTGAGCAGGGCAGTGCGGCCTGGAACGCCGGACTGCAGCCCGGACAGGTAATCACCACGGTCAACCGCAAGCCGATCGATTCGGTCAAAGCCTTCAAAAAAGCCGTTTCGGAAAATGAAGGTCATCGCATTCTCTTCCTGATTACCGACGGCCGGGTCTCCCGATTCGTTGTGGTGAACCTGGACGATTAATCCGGCGATTCAATAAACTCCTGGAGAATCGAGTTCTTTGGAACCATCGATTTTTCCAGGGGTTGGAACTTGCTCAGGAGCTGCATCAGCTCCTGAGCTTTTTTATGGCCGGGATGCGATGCCGGCAGTTGCCGGATCAGGGATTCGGCCAGCGGTTTCAAAACGGAAAGTTCATAGCCGAGTGCCGAGTTGAACTCCAGGTCGGCCAACGGCTGAAACGGAAAGATCCACTGGTTCTCGCCGGCACGCACGGCCGGCCACAGTGTGAAGGTTTTTGCAACAGTGTGGCCGCGATAGTTGAAATCGCGAATCATCCGGCGCAGCAGGCGGTTGTCGGTTGTGGAAATGCGGGCATTGCGATCCTGCTTCAGCGCGGTTCGTGCGCAGATGTATATTTTGAATGAATGCAGCGGATTCACAAACGAGGTAAGACGCGGGTTGAGGCCGTGTATGCCTTCAATCAGTGCCAGTTCATCGGATTGCAGATTCAGCAGCTTTCCGCGGAATTCGCGCCGGCCATGCAGAAACTTAAAGTGGGGAAGTTCGATTGTTTTCCCCCGGCCCAGTTCATCGAGGTGGCGTTCGAGCAGAGAAAGATCAACGGCCTCCAGATGCTCATAGTCATATTCACCGTCACTGTTTTTCGGGGTGAGCTCGCGATTGACAAAGTAGTTGTCGAGACTGATCGCATGGGTCTTGATGCCGCGCCGGTGCAGGGCGCTGCCCAGCATACGGGTGAAGGTCGTTTTTCCCGATGATGACGGCCCGGCCAGCCAGACCCATTTCAGGGCATGATTTTTTTCAGTGATCCGGTCTGCAATTCTTTCGACTTCGCGCAGCAGGCGCGATTCCTCCTGCTCAATATATTCAGCGGCTCGTCCATTACCTATGGCATCATTCAATTGTTCGGCGGTTTCAATCAGCATACCCTATCCCTCGCTTCAACCGGAAAATCCGGAAGTACATATTCGATTTACGTTAGCAGATCCGGTTCAGAAATAAACCTTGTCTATTCAGGTATGGGGTTATAATCGAAATGGAAGGAGGTGGGATATGCATCCGGATTTAACCATAAAAAATATGGGGCGCCATCTTCACGAAGATCTGCTCCGTGTTGAGCGTTCAGTAGCGAAGCATCTCCACAGCGGCCATTTCTGGCTTGGTGTAGGGATTGCTTTGCTGGCCTTTGGACTGATGGCTCTTCTGCTGGTCTGGCTCCGGCGTATGCCGGCCGGAGGGTTTGACGGGTTCGAGCATGCTGTGCCCTACATGTATTATCGGGTTTGAGTCGTTAAACTGCCGCCGTGAAATGGGCAAAGAGATTAGCAGGCAGGAAAAAACGGCCGTCCTTTTTTTCGTGTTTTTCCGGCGTCGGAAACGGACGGATGAAGGAATGTTTATCACGGTGCCGGATAAACCGGCGTACGGTATGGCTTATCCGGTCCGGATTAAATTTGATCGCGAGCTGGATGTGCCCGGGAAAAAATAAAAAGGTTAAAGCTGGCTGCGGTATTGGGCCGGAGAAACGCCCTGTATTTTTTTAAACTGCCGGCTGAAAAAGAACGGATCATCATATCCCAGCTGGCGGGCGATTTCCTGAACCGCATGTTCGGTTTCCTGCAGGAGTTCACAGGCCTTGCGCATTTTGAGCTGGATAAAATAGGCCATAGGCGACTGGCTGGTGCGCTGGCGGAACAGTTTGCTGTAGTGCGGAACCGAGAGTCCGGCTTGTTTTGCAAGCGCATCAAGGCTTAGGGACATGCTCAGATGATCTTTCATAAATCCAATGGTATCCATGATCCGATCTTCGACGGCCTGCTTTTCTTTCTGCGGGGCGCCATAGAGCAGTTTGATGATACTTAGCAACCGCATCAGGCCGCTGGTCATCGCCAAAAGTCCGGCATCGGAATAGTGGTAATTCAGGCAGGCATAAATGTCCTCAAAGGCATTGCGCATGCGGGCTGTATCGGGAACGAAAACGGTGGGTTTTCGGGCGGTCAGTTTTAAAGACGCCAGGGCTGATTCCGCCTGTTCCCCGGTAAAGTGAATCCAGAAAATGGACCATGGGTCTTCTTCGTCGCTTCGGTAAATATGAGGGGTTCCGGGGGGGATAAATGCAGTGGTTCCTTTTGTGATTCTAAAAACAGAATGATCCATTTCGATATATCCGGTGCCTTTCAGACAGTAGATCATAATAACCTGATGGGTATGGGTCCGTTCCACATAGTGTCCCGGTGCGGAAGGGTATGATCCGATATGGGTAATATACAGATGTTTTACAAGGGGAAGGGCTTTGCAGCGCTGGATTATATTTGCGGGAATAATCACCAGTCGCTGGTGCGGAAAACCTTCTGCCAGGTGTGTTTCTTTACTCATATTCAGACCCTATTAAATGGAATAAGATAGTCCATGTTAAAAAATTGAATCTGCTATGTTTCTTTGTTTGGCGGTGTGGTTAATTACATCCATCAAATTTTGAAAGAATACGGGAGCAGCTTTGATTCACGATCAGTATAATCTGAAATATATCTGGATGATCAGTCTGGTGGCGGCGATGGGTGGACTGTTGTTCGGTTATGACTGGGTGGTCATTGGCGGAGCCAAACCGTTTTATGAAGCGTTTTTCGGGCTGACCGGTGAGGAGCAGGCCTGGAAGGCCGGCTGGGCGATGAGTTCGGCGCTGGCTGGGTGCCTAGGGGGAGCGTTGCTGTCCGGTGCAATCACGGACCGGATCGGCCGTAAAAAAGTGCTGGTTGCGGCGGCTGTGATGTTTACAGCATCCGCGATCTGGACTGCGCTTTCACAACACTTCAACGGATTCATTGCCGCCCGTATTATCGGCGGCATCGGCATCGGTTTGGCATCGAATGTTTCACCGATGTATATCGCCGAGATTTCCCCATCGGAAATGCGCGGAAAATTTGTGTCGGTTAATCAGCTCACGATTGTGATCGGCGTGCTGGCGGCGCAGCTGGTCAATCTGCTGATCTATAATGCTCAACCCGTGGCGGATAATGCGACGGCAGAGATGATGCTTAATTCCTGGAATGGACAAGTGGGTTGGCGCTGGATGTTTGCGGCCGAAACGGTTCCCGCCGGACTCTTCTTTCTCATGGCTATGATTGTTCCGGAGTCGCCGCGCTGGCTGCTCAAGCAGTCGCGGACCGAACAGGCGCGCAGTATTCTCGCAAAAATCGGAGGTCAAGCCTATGCCGACGTCGAGGTGGCCGATATCGGTGCCACGCTCGAAGGTGAGCACAACAAGGTGAACTTTAAGGAGTTGCTGACTCCGAAGGTGCGGAAGATTATCGGCCTCGGTATTTTTATTGCCATGTTCCAGCAGTGGTGCGGGATCAATGTAATCTTTAATTATGCGCAGGAGATTTTCGAGGCGGCCGGTTATGATGTCAGCGGAATGATGTTCAATATCGTCATTACCGGTGTCGTAAATCTGGTCTTCACTTTTGTGGCAATCAAGACCGTAGACCGCTGGGGCCGCCGACCGCTGATGCTGCTGGGGTCCGGCGGACTGATGGCGACATACGCGATTCTCGGTGCCTGCTATTATTTCGGTTTGAAGGGGCCGGTTGTTCTGATTGTGGTTCTGACTGCGATCGCCTGTTATGCCATGACGTTGGCACCGATTACCTGGGTGCTGCTCTCTGAAATTTTCCCGAACCGCATCCGTGGTGCGGCCATGAGCCTGTGTGTGTCGGCGCTCTGGATTGCCTGTTTCGGACTGACCGTGACGTTTAAACCGATCAATGTGGCGCTCGGTGCGGCAGGAACCTTCTGGCTGTATGGCGTGATCTGTCTGATCGGGTTTGTGGTGATCAAATTGTTCGTGCCCGAAACCAAAGGCAAATCGCTCGAAGCGATTGAACGCGAACTGACGGACTGATCTGCTTTTAGACATTTTCAGCGATTGATGAGCTGGATTGACGAATTATTAATCCTCCGTTTTCGCTGATTCAGTTACACATGGATACGGGATTTATAGCGCGGTCTGCCCGGTCAGGTTTGTCGCGATAAACCGACGTATTCCTGAAATCAACGGGAAACGGAGTGGGGAATTTTTATGAAAAACAGGTGGGTAAAATATGTTCTGCTTGCTTTGGTTTCAACCTCGGGAAGTGCACCTGCTTTACGCGTGGACTCCATACCGCCGGAGTAGCGTAAGGCCGTGTTGAACCTTCCCGGCATGTGCAGCACGCAGCCCGGGACGCGGTGGGACAGCGGTATCGCGATAGGGAATGGAGTGATGGCAGCTTCCATACTTGGACAGCCCTATCAGGAAAAGGTTGTTTAAAATCACGAGCGGCTGTTCCGCCCGTTGTTTGATGAACGGCCGATCACTCCGCAAATTTCCAGTGCGCTCCCGGAGGTGCGCCGGCACTGACCGCTGAAGAGGGCGACCGCCAGTTCATAGAAAAGGTTGTAGAAAAACGGAAAAAGAAATGAATAAAATATCAGCTAAACGGGAAACGTTAACCCTTCCGACTTACGGGTTGGGAGAGCCGGAAAAGAATCCGCTTTTTTTTGAAAAGCGGGTGTATCAGGGATCGTGCGGCAAAGTCTATCCGGTGCCGTTCGTCGATAAGGTTTTTGATGAGCCGGAACCGCAGAAATATGATGCGGTTCATCTGGAAAATGATTATGTCCGTCTGGTGATGCTGCCGGAAATCGGCGGGCGTATTTTTCTGGGGCAGGACAAGGTAAATAACGACTACGATTTCTTTTACCGGCAGAATGAAATCAAGCCGGCACTCGTGGGATTAGCCGGACCATGGCTTTCCGGCGGGGTGGAGTTTAACTGGCCGCAGCATCATCGCCCCGGGACCTATATGCCGACGGATGTGGAAATTGAAGAAGAAGCGTGCGGCGCGCGTACGGTCTGGATGTCGGAGCATGATCCGCTCAACCGGATGAAAGGAATGCATGGTATCCGGATTCAGCCGGACAGCGCATTGATTGAGCTGAAAGCGCGGATTTATAATCGTACGCCGTTCATGCAGACGTTTCTATGGTGGGCGAATGTGGCGGCCGAAGTGCACGATAACTATCAGAGTTTCTTCCCGCCCGACGTACATTATGTGGCTGATCACGCTGTGCGGGCGCAGAGTTTTTTTCCGATTGCGAAGAACGATTATTACGGTGTCGATTATGCCCGTCGTCCGGGAGCCAATGATCTGAGCTGGTATAAAAATATTCCGGTGCCGACCAGCTATATGGTGTGCGATACGGATTTCGACTTTTTCGGTGGGTACGATTATGACGCGCAGGGCGGGTTCATTCATGTGGCCAATAAGCACATTGCGCCGGGCAAGAAACAGTGGACCTGGGGGAACGAAGAATTCGGCTGGGCGTGGGATCGGGAGCTGACGGATCGGATCGGCCCGACCGGTCGGGCGGCGCCGTATGTTGAGCTGATGGCCGGTGTCTATACCGACAATCAGCCGGATTTTACGTATCTGATGCCCTATGAAACCAAGACCTTTTCGCAGTATTGGTGGCCGTATAAAAAGATCGGCCCGGTGCAGAATGCCACAAAGGATGCGGCCGTGCGTCTGGTTCAGAATGACGACGGCACGCTTGATCTCGGCGCAGTGGCTTCCCGCAGAATTAATGGCGCCCGGATTGTGCTGCGTGCCGGGGAAACGGTGCTGCTGGAAGAAACCGTTGATCTGTCGCCGGATCAGCCCTGGCATCGGCCGGCTTTCAAATTCGTCGGAGATGATTTCCAATCCCTGGAACTTTCGGTGGAAGGTTTTATTGCCTATCGGCCGATTCTGGTGAATGAACAGAAACGTAAACGTGATGTGGCCACAGAACCGCCGATGCCGGAGGAGATCCTGACGGTGGAAGAACTCTACCTGACGGCGGAACATCTGGAACAGAACCGGCATCCAACGCGCTATCCGGAAATCTACTGGGATGAAATTCTGCGTCGTGATCCGATGGATGTGCGCACCAATATTTCCTATGGGCGCCGGAAGCTGAATCAGGGATTGCTTGATGAGGCGGCGGATCATTTTGAAACGGCCATCAAACGTCTGACCCGCCGCCACCCGAATCCATACACCGGTGAGGCGCATTACTATCTTGGATTGGTCCGTCGTTTCCAGGGATTGGAAAAAGAGGCTTATGCGGCCTTTTATAAATCGACCTGGAACTATGCGTGGCGCGCAGCGGCCTATTATGAACTGGCGATGCTTGATTGTAAAAAAGGTGATTTCTTCCGGGCATTGGAACATTGCGAAGCGTCGCTCGATACGAACCGGCAGAACAACAAAGCTCTGGTGCTGAAAGCACTGGCGATGAATAAGCTGGGGCAGGATGGTTGCCGGGAGCTGGAAGCGCTGCTCAAGGCCGATCCGCTGGATCATTGGGCGCGGCATGCTTCCGGCGATAGTGCCGGCTTTCTTGCGAAAACCCGCAACGATGCGCAGACGGTGCTGGATGTGGCGTACGACTACGCCGATGCCGGTTTTGTGGACGAAGCCATTCAGGTGCTGGAACTGCATCACGCTCATGACGTTCAGAACGTAGCGGTACCGAACCCGCTTTCAACATCGCAACTGACGCATTATGCGCTGGCCTGGTTGAAGAACGATTTCCAGACCCTGGAAAAGGCACGCACATTGGGTCCCGATTATATGTTCCCTTCGCGGCTGCACGATCAGCTGATGCTGGAGTGGGCGCTCGGGCAGGGGAGCGGACCGGACCGCAATGCGGCCTATGGATTGGGCAATTATTATTTCGATAAAAAAAGATATGAGGATGCGATTGCATGCTGGGAAAAGGTCCCCGATTTCGCGACGGCTCACCGTAATCTCGGCATCGCGTATTGGAATGTCCGCAACGATGGCGAAGCGGCGAGGGCGGCCTATCTTCGGGCACTGGAACTTGCTCCGTCGGATGCCCGTATTTTTGCTGAATACGATCAACTGCGTGCCAAGCTGGGCGATCCGGCGGAAGACCGGTTGGAAACGCTGTTGGCTCATCGCGCATTGGTGGACGAACGGGATGACTGTTCGGTGGCTTTGGCGGAACTTTTCAATGCGACGGGGCAGGCGGAAAAAGCGCTGGATCTTGTTCTGAACCGTCGATTCCATCCATGGGAAGGCGGCGAGGGCAAAGTACTGAAACAATACACTACCGCAATGCTGTTGCTTGGGCAGGCGGCGCTTAAAAATGGCGATGCTGCTGATGCACTTCAGTATTTCGAGCGGGCGATGCAGGCCCCGGATAATCTGGGCGAAGCCTATCATCTGCTGCAGGCCAAGGCGGATGTGAACTATTGGAAGGGGAAAGCACTGCGTGCGCTCGGCCGTGAGGCGGAAGCGGTGGATCAGTTCGAGGCCAGTGCAAATGAAGCGGGCGATTTCCAGGCGATGGCGGTAACCGAGCATTCGGAACTGTCCTTCTATCGCGGTCTCTCGCTGATGGAGCTCGGGCGGATGGAGGAAGCGAACGCCTTGTTTGCTGATCTGAAGGCGTTTGCGGAACGTGAAATGACGCAGCCTGCGACGATCGATTATTTTGCAACGTCTTTGCCGCTGCTGCTTGTGTTTGAAGAAAATATGGATCAGGTCCGTCGGGCGGAAATGATGAATCTGATAGAGCTGGCGGATCAGGGACTGGAGCATATTGCCTATGAAAAAACGGGTTGTTAACGGGCTGCTGTGGTTAACCGTACTGCTGCTTCCTGTCGCGAAGGGGGCTGTGGATTTCTCCTGCCCCAATGTGGTTGTGATTATCGCGGATGATCTGGGGTATGCGGATATGGCGTTTCTGCCGGATGCGCCTGCTGATGTGAAGCATTACGGTACGCCCGGGTTTGATCGGCTGGCTGCGAGCGGAACGTATTTCCGGAATGCCTACGCGGCGGGGCCGATCTGCAGTGTGTCTCGCGCCGGATTGCTTACGGGGTGCTATCCGTACCGTTGGGGAAACTATTACTTCGGGCAGGGGCAGTTGCCTGAAGAAATCCAGACTCTGCCGGAAGCCCTGCATCAGGCGGGGTATGCAACGGCGAAGGTGGGGAAGACACATCTGGATGGCTGGGGCCAAAAAGCGTTTCCGTCCTTGCACGGATTTGAAGAGTATCTCGGGTTTTTCGGCGGAACATGGGACTACATTCGGCTCAGTCAGAAAGATGTGAATGCCTACAAGGGCCGTGCCGGGTTTAAGTGGATGGGGCATCAGCTGGTCGGACCGTTGATTCAGTCGGCGGGGTATGGAACCGGGCGGAATGAAGCAACACGGGTCTCTTTTGAAAATGATTTTTCGACGCGTATTTTTACGGATAAAGCCTGTGAATATCTGGAGCGGAACAAAGATGGAAAGCCGTTTTATCTGCATATTTCCTACAACGCCGTACATCATCCGACCTATGTGGTGGAAGAAAGCTGGGCAAAAAAGGTCGGGGCGCGTTATGTCCCGTGGGATCGAGAAGCTGAGGAGTGGTCGTTTCCGTATTGGGATCCAGACAAAGAAACCAATGATGAGTTCCATACGAAGTGGGGGCATATGGGTGAAATCGACAAGGAGGGCCGTCGATGTTATCTGGCTAATCTGCTGGCGCTGGATTTTGGTATTTCCAAACTGCTGGATACGCTGGAGAAAACCGGGTTGCGGGAAAATACGCTCGTCGTTTTTATGTCGGACAACGGCGGGACAATTAATACCTATGCCAACAATGCACCATTGCGCGGCTATAAATATATGTATGGCGAGGGCGGTATCCGAATTCCGATGATCATTAGTCTGCCAGGCACCTTTCCGCAGGGAGCGGTTAATAATAAAGCACTGGTTTCGGGCATGGATATTTTCCCGACCATTGCCGAGCTGGCGGGAGCGGATGTTCCGAACGGTCTGGATGGGAAAAGCATTCTGCCGGTTTTGATGGGCGAAAAAGAAACCAATCACGAATGGCTGGTTTGGGCGAGGGATAAAGATAAATGGGTGATCCGGAATGGAAAATGGAAGCTGACGCATAATGCGGGTTGGATGCATAGCAGTTTCAAGCTCAATGAAGAGGGTGATGCGTTGCAGGCGGAACCGGTCCGGTATCCTGACGGAGTGCAGTTATTCAATTTGGAGAACGATATCGGAGAGAGCGTGAATTTGATTGCACAGCATCCCGAAGTGGCTGAGGAAATGAATCGGCTCTACAAAGACTGGGAGGCTCAGATGCCGGAACCATTTAAAATGAAGAGGAAATGACCGGATATCAGAACGTAAACGATAGAAACGAAAAGATGATTTATGAAATTTGGAGGGTTTAAGATGAATAAAATAATGAAGATCGGATTGCTTGTCATGTCGGGGGCATTTGCTGCCGGAGGGTTCGCGAAACCGGATTATGCACCCGCATATATTCCGCCTGTTGCAAACGGCAATGCCGAGGTGGCCGTGGGGGTAAACGGAGTAGATTTGTCGGGTACCTGGACGATCCGGCTGGACGACGAAAAGTATCCGGTGGGTGAACAGGAGCAGTGGTTTAATCAGACGGGGTTTTCCGAAAAAATAAATCTGCCGGATGCACTGCAGAATGCAGGTTTCGGAAGTCCGGTCAGCGTTGATACCGAATGGATGGGGGTTTCCGGACAGCATCTTTGGTTTACCAAAAAATATGATCAATACCGGGTACCCGGAAATATCAAGGTACCGTTTTTTCTGCAGCCGGAACGCCGGTTTATCGGCGATGCCTGGTATCAGAAAACCCTGACGGTGGAGAAGGGGGCTGCAAAAGGAAGAGATCTGATTCTGACGCTGGAGCGTCCGCATTGGGAATCGACCGTCTGGCTGGATGGGAAATTGATTGGATCAAACAATTCGCTGGGGGTTCCTCACGTATTTAATCTGGGGCGCGATATTCCGGCCGGAGATCATAATCTGGTCGTTAAGGTAAACAATACATTACTGCTGCCGGTGGGCAGTCGCGCGCATAGTGTTTCAGATGAAACGCAGGGCGCGTGGAATGGGGTGATCGGTGAACTCCGGCTGGATTGGCGCAGTCCGGTTTACATGAAAAAGATACATGTGGCCACGGACTATAAAACGCGTACGGCCGATATTAACGTGTCGATTATGAACGAGGCCGGGGGCTCCCGGCATGCGGTAATCCGGGTTGGAAAAGAAGCGGAAAAATTAAATCTGAAACCGGGACTGAATGTCTTCACCACTCAGGTTCAGTTTGCGGAGGATGCGGAATTGTGGAGCGAGTTTCATCCGGTGCTGCATGATTTGAAGGTGGATTTGAAAACAAAGTGGGGAGTCGAAACGGAAGCGTTGAAGGTGGGCATCCGGAATATTGAAGCCGCGGGAACAAAATTTCTGATTAACGGTCATGAAACCTTCATGCGCGGAACGCTGGACTGCTGTATTTTTCCAAAGACCGGCTATCCGCCGATGGATAAAGCGAGCTGGTTGACGCATTTGGGGAAGATGAAGACTTCGGGCATCAATCATGTACGTTTTCATTCCTGGTGTCCGCCGGAAGCTGCGTTCGAGGCGGGCGATGAACTGGGGATGTATCTGATGCCGGAGATCGGTATCTGGGGCGACCCCTCCAATCCCGCATTCGGGAACTGGGTGGAAGAGGAGGGAAAACGGATTATTGATGCTTATGGCAACCATCCTTCTTTCTGCTTTTTAACGCATGGAAATGAACCGTGGCGCACCGGTAACAATAAGCCGTTTCTTACAGAACTGACCCGGAAAATGAAGGCCTTTGACTCGCGTATGCTGCATACCGGAGCGGCCAATACGATCCAGACAGAGGAAGATGAGTTTACCTGCGTGGCTTTTCCGCGCGGTCCCTACGGCTGGAAGGGTCGTGGCTATTCCCCGGAATACACGAATCCCTTCATTCAGCATGAGCCGGGGCAGTGGTGCGTCTATCCAAACTTTGATGAAATGAAAAAATATACCGGTCCGCTGAAACCGAAAAATTTTGAAATTTTCCTGGAGCAGGCAGAGGAAAACGGCGTGCTGCCGCAATGGAAGGATTTTCTGTATGCCTCCGGAAAACTGCAGGCGCTTTGCTATAAAGAAGATTGTGAGGCGGCGCTGGCATCCGACGGGGTTGCCGGCACACAGTTGCTGGGAATTTCCGACTTTTCCGGACAGGGGACCTCACTGGTCGGTTATCTGGATGCTTTTCTGGATGAGAAGGGATATCTGACCAAAGCGGAGTTTTCCAAACATTGGAACTGGAGCGTGCCGCTGGTGCGCATGAAGCGCTATGTCTATACCAATTCGGATTCGATCAGTGCACCGGTAATTTATGCCTACTTCGGTGAAAAGAAACTGAAAAACCAAACGCTGATCTGGACAGTGAAGGATGCTGCAGGAACGGTCTGTTTATCCGGAGAGTTTACCGGTGTGAACATGGAGAGCGGACGTAACCGGATCGGGGAGGTGAATATTCCGCTGAAAGGTTTAAACGCTCCGGCTGAATATGTGCTCTCCCTGCAACTGAAAAATACCGGAATCGAGAACAGCTGGGAATTCATGGTGTGCGAAGATGCGCCGAAAATCGACTGCGAAGACGTGGTGATTCGCCGTAGTATCGATGACGCGCTCAGGGCTGACCTCAAGGCTGGCAAATCGGTTCTGTTTATGCCGAATGAGTTCAGCCTGGCTCATCCACGCACAAGTTTTGAGCCGGTATATTGGAATCTGTTTCTGTTCTCGCATAATAAAGACCGGGTTACGCTGGGTACGCTGATTGATGACGATCATCCCGTCTTCCGCAATTTTCCGACGAAAAACCACACGACATGGAACTGGGAATATATTCTCAAGAACTCCTATGGGCTGGTGATGCAGAACCTGCCAAAAGGCGGAATGATTGTTCAGCCGATCGATGACTGGAATGAAAACCGACGGCTCGGTTTTATGATGGAATACAGAGTCGGACCGGGAAAAATGCTGTTCTGTATGGCGGATCTGATTGGGCTGCAGGATAAGGATCCCGCGGCAAAACAGTTGCTGAGCTCCATACTCGGTTATATGAACAGCGACGCCTTTGCTCCTTCTACTGAATTGGACCTGAAGGCCCTTTCGGATGCGCTGGAATATTCGAGCAATTCCTCCATGCTGGCAAATCTCGGGGCATCCATGAAGGGGGTGAGCCATCAGTGGAACAACTCGCATTATGAAGCAATCGACGGGGATCACGGAACATACTGGAACGGAAAATTTGATGGCTCAGGTTTCATTACGATTGATCTGGGTAAAGCCACCAAATTACAAGGCGTTTCGCTCACCGACACCAATCTGAAAGAGATTACCATCAGAATGGGCAATGATCCGGAACAGCTTACCTCGGTTCTGCTGACGAATGATTCCACGGTCATAACGTTGAACGAGGAAGACCGAAAGAAAACGCAGAAGATCGGCTTCAAACAAGAGGAAACCGGCCGCTATCTTCAGATTGATATCCGGAGTATCTATGGGCAGACCATCCGGTTCGGTGAGATGGATGTCATCTTTGTGCTTTTTTAATCCCGCCACACCCGGAAAAAAACGGGAGCAGGAGCGAGCGTTGAAAAGAGGCTTTGTGCGGGGAAAATAAACTTCCGCACATAGAACATTCGTTCGCTCCCGCTTTCTTAAAATAAAAAAAGGTCAGCTTTTCAGCTGACCTTAAAGTGGTCGGAGTGGAGGGATTCGAACCCCCGGCCTATTGCTCCCAAAGCAACCGCGCTACCAGACTGCGCTACACTCCGATGTGTTTCTGAGAGCGGGGAATATCGGGAAAACCGGTGCTGAACGCAACCTATTTTTACAGGCAACTTCCGTTCCCTGTGAAATTCCGCCCGATGGGGCATCGGGCCTGCAGATGGAATGGCTGCAGGCCGCGGGGGCTTTTTCCGGCGACTGCGGGCTATACGGACAGCAGTTCCTGGACGTCGTTCCAGGTGAGCGACTGGGCCATATCGGCATCTTTTTCCAGTGTGGCGTCGATGATGCTCTTTTTTTTCTGCTGCATCTGCAGGACCTTTTCTTCGACGGTTCCTTTGGTGATGAGCTTAATGGAATAGACGGTGTTTTTCTGGCCGATGCGGTGTGCGCGGTCGGTGGCCTGGTCTTCGACGGCGGGATTCCACCACGGGTCGAAATGGATGACCATATCGGCGCCGGTGAGGTTGAGTCCGCTGCCGCCGGCTTTCAGGCTGATGAGAAAGAGCGGGATCGATCGGTCGGAATTGAACCGTTTAACCCGCTCCTGCCGGTCTTTGGTGGTGCCGTCGAGGTAGCAGTATTTCAGCGCCCGCGCCTCGAGCTCTTCGCGGATAATGGAGAGCATCGAGGTAAACTGGCTGAACACCAGAATACGGTGTCCGGCATCGAGGGCCTCGTTGACCAGTTCAAAAAACAGTTCCATTTTGGCCGACGGGAATTCGCTGGAAAGGCCCGGCAGTTTCAGCAGATCGAGGTGGCAGCAGGTCTGACGGAGCTGCAGCAGGATTTTGAGAATCTGCATGCGTGATTTATTGAAGCCCTGCTGGTCGACGAGGCCGGTGATTTCCTTTTTCGCACTTTCGGCCAGCTGTTTGTATACCTTCGCCTGGTCGCCGCTGAGGGTGCAGTGGGCGACACGCTGGATTTTATCCGGCAGATCTTTGGCGACATCTTTTTTCAGGCGGCGCAGCAGGAAGGGGTGCAGTTTCCGGCGCAGGCGGATCTGCGCCAGTTCGGCATCGGGACCGCCGTTCTGAATCGGCAGTTCATAGTTTTCGCGGAAGGCTTTGTGATTGCCGAGATAACCGGGCATCAGAAAATCCATGATCGACCAGAGATCGGTCACGCTGTTTTCGATCGGTGTGCCGGACAGCACCAGCTTGTGATGCGCCGCCACTTTTTTCACGGCGGTGGCATTCTGTGTGGTCCGGTTTTTAATGTGCTGCGCTTCATCGAGCACCACCACGGAAAAGGTGTGTTTCAGATATTCATCCAGATCGCGGCGGATCAGCGCATAGGACGTGATAATGAGGTCCTGGTTTCCAAGGGTTGGAAAAAAGTCGTGGCGATCGGGGCCGTGCATTTTCTGTACCCGCAGATGCGGCACAAATTTTTCCGCTTCCTCCGCCCAGTTGTCGACCAGACTGGTGGGGCAGATGATCAGGGCGGGGGCATCGGTGGCCTGGTCATTTTCGCGTTCGAGCGACAGCCAGGTCAGCGTCTGCAGCGTTTTGCCCAGTCCCATTTCATCGGCCAGGATACCGGCAAAATTGGAGCGTTCCAAAAAGCGGAGCCAGTAGACGCCGTCTTTCTGATAGTCGCGCAGCGTCTTTTCCAGTTTGGGGCCGAGATCCACCGGCTCCACCTTGGCATCGCGGTTTTGCGCGTCGGCTTTGCTCATCCATTCCGGGGCACTTTCAATATCGATGCCGTCGAGCGACAGCAGCGACGACTGCACATAGGCCGCATGAATATCGTTCATTTTAAAGGTGCCGGGTTTTTCTCCGGCACCGACCGCGCAGTCAGAAAATACATCGCGCGCGGTTTCGATGGCGTTGATGTCGAGCAGGACGGTGCGGCCTTTTTTCTCCACAAACGCTTCGCCCATATTAATGGCACGCTGGATTTCGGTTTCGTCGAGGCTGACCCCGCCGTCGGTTTCAAAATCATAGCCGACTTCGAAAAAGCCGTTACTGGCGGAATTATTAATGTGCACCACCGGAACGGTCGATTCGATATCGTCCATAAATGCGGCGATTTCGCCTTCGAGATCGATGCGCCAGCCCTTGCGCTTGAGCCGGGGCAGGGCGCCGCCGAGAAAATTCAGCACTTCGCGGTTGCCGCGGATCTGCATCAGCATATCGCCGCGGCGCCCGCGGAAGCCCAGCTCCGTGATGGTTTCCAGTGCTTTTTCCTCGGCCTCGGGATTGCGGACCTGGAATCCAAGCAGATCGTCGGAGGCCGGGACGGAAAAATGGCCTTTGGCATCCTCTTTTCCGGCGACGAGGCGGACGCCGTTGTATTCGGCATAGAGCGTGGCGGAAAGCGTGTGTTTCTGTCCGTCGACGACCAGCCGGAAGCGCGGTTTGGCGGGAGAGAGCGAGAGCATGTCGGGCGTGACGTTGCTCTCGATTTCGATCATGTTTCCAAGGGCTGGACGTTCATTTTTCATGAAGCCGGGAATGGCTTCGCGCGGAATACGGACTTCGCCGTCGTAGATCGCGCGCATCGGGCCGGGCAGGACTTTTTCCAGGCGTTGGAAAATGCCGTCTTTCAGGACCCAGCCTGAACCGCCACTCACAATGAAAGTATTTTTCTTACCACCCGCTTCGCTGGAGGTCTCGGAGGAGGTTCCTCTGTGTTCCTCTGTGTCCTCCGTGGTAAAGATCCGAAGCACCAGTTCACCGGTAATTTCGTCGAGGGTCATTTGCAGGGAGGTGGCAACGGTGCCGTCGGCCGTCATAAGATAGCCGTCGATACCGCCTTCATAGATCGGTTTGCCGTCGCAGAGCTCAAGGATGTTGATGAAGTCGGCGAGGGTGGCTTCGAATTTGGCTTTGGCGGGGCCTTCGCAGATGTCTTCAATCACGAAGAGCAGGTTGTCGTCGGCCTCGCTCAGGGCGATGGGCTTTTTTTTCGGGACTTCGTTGAGCGGAATCACCTTGCCGTCGATTTCGACGGCGCAGCGCATCGGTACGTTCTGCTCCGCCAGATTTTCGCGCCAGCTCTGTTTGAGAATGATGCGGAGTTCGGCGGGCGTGCCGTTGGGGTCGCGGGTGTGGTATTCCGAGTCATCAAATGAGGCAAGCCGTTCGGCGCGGCGTTTTTCTTCGGCCATTTTATCGACGCGGTGCGGGTCGGAATAGAGGCGGATGGCTTCGAGACCGAGGGCTACGAGGTGCGCACAGATTTTTCCCTCTTCCCGGTTGTCGCGGCAGGGGCAGTGGTTTTCCACAAAGCCGTCTTTGAGGACTTCGAATTTGCTGCGCATGCCGCGTATGCCGATGGCGAGCTGGCCGGTGACAAAGGGGTGGTCGTATTCAACGTTGTCGACCTTGCCTTTTTCAAAAAGGGTCATGCCTTTTTGGAAGGTGGCCGGTCCGGCCCAGTCTTTAAGGATTTTCTGTGTAAAGGGTACGTGCATAATGAATCAGTTTTAAGTTGGTTGTTTGGCGTTTGAAGTGGAATACAAAACCTGCTTTTCCTCCAAACTTCAAACACCAAACTGCCTGACTTGCACCAGGCGACCGTTTGCGTGTAAAAACGGAACCATGATTTTTCGGCATTTATTTTTTCGGTCACGACGTATGCGGGTTGCGCTGATGACAGCGCTGCTCTATCTGCTGATATCGGTCGTCTATTTTCATTTGCCGTGGAGCATCCGTTTTCCGGTTTATGAAAAGGCGCCGCAGCTGCATCGGGCTCTGATGTCGGCGGGGTTTAAGGCGATGAATGGCTGGGACAGTCTGGCGCTGTTCGGAAAGGATGTGGAAATTCCAATTCCTGGAAATGCGCGTGGCGATTGGGTCTATGGCGGCTACCCGAAGCAGGAGGGGTTCAAGCTGATCGGCCGCGCGAAGGAGCTGCACAACCGCGGTTATGTGGTCGGCTACAGCGAATTCCTGAAAAATCCGCTGTGGGTCAGTTATCGTCTGTTTGATGTGCCGAAGCTGGATTCGGGCCGACGGCCCTCGGGATTCAAGGCGGATTTGCGCACCCGCGCCGGGGTGCATCATAATGATTACACGCGGTCGGGATATGACCGCGGGCATATGGCCCCGAATTACGGCATTGCCACGCGCTATGGTCCCGACGCTCAGAAAGAAACGTTTCTAATGAGTAATGTGATCCCGCAGACACCGGCGGTGAATCAGGGAATCTGGCGCGAGCTGGAAATGCTGGTGGCCAAAAAGTACGGCCGTTATTTTTCCGAAGTCTGGATTATTACCGGTCCGGTTTTCCAGAAACCGGTGGAGAAGCTTGATTCCGGCGTCAGCATTCCGTCGGCCTATTATAAAATTGTGGTTGATGAATGCGATGGAGCGGTGCGCGCGCTGGCGTTTCTGATTGAAAAGGACTGTCCGCCCTATACCCGTTTCCGTAAACGGCTCGTCAGTATTGACGAAATTGAAACGCTGACCGGGCTCAATTTTTTTCCGGGACTTTCCGAAGAAGAGCAGATTGAGCTGGAGACCGATGCGGCCGGCCGGCTTTGGCCCCGGATCCGTCCCGCACTGCGCTATCAGTTCAAGGGTAAAACGAATTAAGTCTAAAGAGCCCGGGGGGTCATATCCGTTTTTGACCGAATAGGGAAAAACGGTATGGTTTTGGGGATTAAAACACTAACCAGGATGTAACCATGAAATTCAAAGTAGATGCCGATACCTGTATTGCATGCGGCGCATGCGAAGAAACCTGCCCGGAAGTTTTTGAAGTGGACGATCATTCCACCGTCAAAGTGGATGAGGTGTCCGGAGAACTTGAAGCTTCTGCGCTGGAAGCCGAAGAGGGCTGCCCGGTGGATGCCATTTCGCACGAATAGCGTTTTCCACGTGGTGGAAAATGAGCAAAGCCGTCCCATGCCGGGGCGGCTTTTTTGTGGATATAGAGCGTGTTTCCGCTCGAAGCGCAAGGGCGGAAATACAGCTTTTCGGGGGAAAATGAACGTCACTGTTGATATTTTGTCTCATTAAGGCGTATAAAACCGGCGCGTTGCTGCGTCTAATGGATTGAGGTTGATATGAGCAGAATAATTGTGGGAATAGCCGCTCTGGCGGCTGTGTTGAGTGGATTTGCAGAAACCAATAAAAGCTGCTGCGGCGTTTTGCCGTCGCGCTTCGGTCTTTCCGCACCGAAGGCTCCGGAGGGGATGGTGTGGATTCCCGGGGGCGAATTTACGATGGGCTGGGACGGCGAATTCAGCCGCCCGGATGAGCTTCCGCTGCATAAGGTGCGGCTGGACGGTTTCTGGATTAAACGGACGCCGGTCACCAATGCCGAATTCAAGGAATTTGTGGATGCCACCGGGCATATCACCACCGCCGAAAAAAAACCGGATCTGGCCGAGATTATGAAGGGGATGCCGCCCGGGTCTCAGCCGCCGCCGGAATCGGCACTGGTTCCGGCATCGATGGTTTTCCGTCCACCGGGCTATCCGGTTGATCTGAACAATCCGCTGGTCTGGTGGGAATGGAAAGAGGGGGCCGACTGGAAGCATCCGCAGGGCCCCGGCAGCTCCATTGAAAATATTATGGATCATCCGGTGGTGCATGTTTCGTGGTATGATGCCGAGGCTTATGCCCGCTGGAAAGGTATGAGCCTGCCGACGGAAGCTCAGTTTGAATACGCCGCGCGCGGCGGTCACGAGCAGTGGCAGAATACGTGGGGCAATGAACCCGTCACCCAGGGGAAGCCCAAAATTAATATCTGGGAAGGCCCGTTTCCGAACCGTAACTATAAAAAAGACGGATACTATGCGACGTCACCCGTCACCGCCTTTGCACCCAACGATTACGGCCTGTATGATATGGCCGGCAATGTCTGGGAATGGACGGCCGACTGGTACCATGTGGATGCCTACCGTATGGATGCCCGGAAAGGGGTGGTGGAAAATCCGAAAGGTCCGCTCATCAGTTACGATCCGCAGGAACCGCACATGCCCAAAAAAGTGACCCGCGGCGGTTCCTTTCTCTGCAACGATGCCTACTGTTCCGGCTACCGTCCGGCCGCCCGCATGAAAACCAGTCCCGACACCAGCCTCTGCCACACCGGCTTCCGGGTGGTGAAAAATGTGGTGAAACCGGCCCGGTAGAATCAAAAGAAAAAAACCTCCGACCCGAAACGGGCGGAGGTTTAAAATGGTAGAAGCGCAGGGGCTCGAACCCTGGACCCGCTGATTAAGAGTCAGCTGCTCTACCAACTGAGCTACGCTTCCATCTGTAAAAGCCGAGCAATGTAATCACTCTGAACCGTTCACGCAAACCGTTTTTTTAATTATATCCGCTCTCCATAACTGCGCGAACCCATCGGCTAACCTGCAGATATAGAAAAATGGCGCCCTGGACAGGATTCGAACCTGTGGCCTACGGATTAGAAGTCCGTTGCTCTATCCAGCTGAGCTACCAGGGCTTTAAAGGGTTCGGGAATATATTCGAGCGAATGCAAACGGGCAAGCTGTTTGTTTTCTTCTTCTGAGGGGGGAGGGCCGGATTATAATTCCTTCTGATTTTCGGAAAGGGTAGGGTGACTGCATGTGCGTTTTGAGAAATCGGTATTATGGCTTCCGTCATGGGCAGAGCCGGGCGAATGATGAGGGTATTATTGTCAGCGATCCGGCGTTGGGGACGGTGGAGTACGGTTTGACGGAGGAGGGGCGGCGTCAGGTGGTTGCGAGTCTGAAGACGGCGGATGTCTTTGATTCGGAATCCGTGCTTTTTTCTTCGGATTTCCGGCGTGCGCGGGAGACGGCGGAGATTATCCGGTCGGAGTTGGGCTGTGCGGAGATTGTTTTTGATGTGCGGCTGCGGGAGCGTTTTTTCGGGGATTGGGAGGGAAAACGTCATGAACATTATTCCAGGGCCTGGAAGCAGGATGAGTTTGATCCGGAGCGGGAGTATCATGGGGCCGAGAGCTCGGCGTCGGTGCAGCGCCGGATGTGGGCGGTGATTGAATCGCTGGAACAGCAGATGGCGGGAAAGACGATCGTGCTGGTTTCTCATGGTGATCCGCTGATGCTGTTGCAGACGGCTTTTCTGGATCTGGGGCCGTCGCGCCACCGGAGTCTTCCGTATATTGAGACGGCGGGCTGGCGGCTTCTGAATCCATAATGTCCGGAGACGGGAAGAAATGGTTTGATCTTGCTGAATCGGGCGTTTTGTTGCTTCGGGGCTTCATTTGATTTTGACAGGGGGGCATCGGGGCCTTAGGTTCCTGCCTCATTCTGAAGAACCTGATGGAAGTCCGGTGAAATTCCGGCGCTGTAGCGCAACTGTAACGGGGAAGCCCGAAGCCAGAACTTTCAGGCCTTCAAGATGTTGGACTCTTTCGCATTAAAGGAGGCCCAATGGATCAGACGTCCGGCGGTGCCCGGGCGTTTTTTTGTGCCTATGCGGGAGGGAGTGATTAAACAGATAATATACCCGCGATTTATGGGCGAAAGGGATGAAATGAAAAAGATAATGTTGGCGGCCGCGTTGAGTTTTGCGGCATTGGCCGGTGCAGAGGTGATTGTGGATTTTGATGAGCTCTGGACAACGGGCCAGAATGATTACGATATGTCGGCGGGTTTCGGTGATGTGTCGTGGACTTCCAAAGGGGTACAGTTTGTACGCAACCGCACGGACTGGGGCGGCGGGTTTTCGAGCTGGGACGGGATGACGTTTTCAAGTGTGAACAATCCTTCGGTGGGCGGTTTCGGCAATCAGTATGCGGTATACGGCAGCGGATCGGATGCGAGCGGAACGGGTTCGTATGCCGTTTTTTATGAGCCCTGGGGCGGCGGAAATTCAGTGGTATTGCCGGTGGCTACTGAAGTGATGGGTTTTCATTTCAATAATACGGCCTATGCAGCGGACTCGTTATTGAATGGTGACAGCTTTGCCCGCGCGTTTAATCTGGCGAGCAACGATGTGTTCAGCCTGACTGTGGTTGGATATGATTCCCTCGGTGCAGAAATCGATCAAACGGTTTCTGTGAATCTGGCGGACTACACGGGCGTTTCGGGGCAGGTTGTAAGTGATTGGACCTGGGTAGACCTTTCGGCACTGGGTACGGATGTGAAGGCGCTGCGCTTCGACCTGAGTTCAACCGACAGCGGAACTCCGACCTATTTTGCCATGGATAACTTGACCGTGGATGCCATTCCGGAACCGAGTTCGGTGGTGCTTCTGGTTGCCGGAGCGGGCGGGCTGGTCTGGTTCCGTCGTCGCCGGAAATATTTCTTCCGCGGCTGAGGCGATGAACGATGAAGGTCGGGCTGCTATGTATATTCTGTTTGATTTTTCTGGGCTCTGCATTGGCGGAAGTTGAGGAAAAGATTTCGGTTTATGCCTGGCAGCAGGACGAGTTGACTTTGCTTCCGGTTGACACTGCCGCTGATGTGACGGTGATTGACCGGGAGACGATCGAAGCATCCGGTGCGGTTTCCGTGCCGGATCTTTTGCGTAATGAAGCCAATGTGATGATTCGCAACACGTCGGGTAATGTGAACGACGGGCAGGTTGCCATGCGCGGGTTCGGGGAGAATTCGCATCTGCGGACGCTGATTCTGGTTGATGGCCATACGCTGAACCGTCCGGATATGGGGGTGGCCGGATGGGAGAGTCTGCCGGTGATGAACATCGAACAGATTGAGGTGATCCGCGGCGGACAGAATGTACTCTATGGCGATAATGCGCTGGCCGGGGTTATCAGCATTACAACGAAACGCGGGGCGGATGCGGGTACGCAGGTGCTCGGTACGATGGGGGAGTTTGGTTATCTCAGCGGCTACATCGGTCACGGCGGTGCGGCGGGACCGGTGGATTATTATGCCGGGATCGACCGGTATGAGTCGGAGGGGTTTCGCTCGAATTCACTTTCGCGGGCAACGGTGCTGACGGGCAGTCTGGCGTGGTATGCCAATGATTCGGATATGGTTTCATTGCGGGTATCCCATACCGACAGCTATCGGCAGTATCCCGGTCCGCTGCTCTATGATCAGATGATGGAGGATCCGACGCAGTCGTATTATTCCGGCGATGAATATGCGGAAGATCTCGAAAGCCGGGCATCGCTGATCTGGAAAACCTCGAAGAGCTGGGGCGAGGCGCGGGTGGTCACCGGCATCAGTCGCCGGGAGAATGAGTGGCAGCTGCCGGGCAGATCGGCGGATGAGCTGCAATATGGTTTTTCGTTAGGGCCTCGGGTTAAACTGGGATCAGCCGATAATTTTCTGCTGACAGGGGTTGATGCTTCGTATGACACGCTGGACCACACCAACGATCTACAGGCGGATCCTGATTATGCAAGCTCTGAAGGTATGTTCAGCCGGGTTACGGTTCAGCCTTATGTTTTTATGCAGAAAACGCTGCGCGAACGCTGGATCGTGGGCGGCGGGGCACGGTATGAGCATGCAACGGCCGATAATGATTTCAATGACTATATTGATAATCAGATTCTGCCCTACATCGATACCAATCGGGGACCGATTTCCAACCCGAATTATAATCCGGATCCCGATCAGGATCCGCTGACCTCTTATGATGAAGCAGTGAAAAAAGAGGGTTGGGCGGCAACGCTCTCTTTGACCCGTAAATTTAACCGGAATTTTGAGGGATGGGTTCGCTATGATCGCTGTTATCGGTATCCCACACTTGATGAAGCGGCGGCCTATAATGAATTTGAACTCAGTGAGCCGCTGAATACCCGGCTTGATCCGGAAGAGGGGAATCATTTTGTGACAGGAGTCCAGTGGGGAAACGGGTTGTGGCGGTTCCAATGGTCGGCGTATGCATTATTCATGGATAACGAAATCGTCTATGATCAGGTGCTGATGCTGAACCGGAATCTGGGAAAAACGAAACGGCTCGGAACAGAATTTGAAGTGGCCTGGGATCGCGAGTGGTATGGGGCGAATACCCGTTGGGCCGTTCAGGATGCCAGGTTGGCCGGTGGAGAATATGAGGGCAATGTGATTCCGCTGGTTTCACCGTATCATGGAGTGGTATCCGGTTGGATTGATCCGGTAGAACGTCTGCGGCTGACCCTGACCTGGTCCTATGTCGCCGAGCAGTATCAGGGGAATGATGATGCAAATATTTTGCCGAAAATGGATGCTTACGGTCTGCTGGGGCTGCATGCCGATATTCGCATGAGTCCGCGTATCCGTCTTAATATCAGTATGGAAAACCTGCTGGATGAAATCTATGCCACTACGGCATACAGCGGGGTGTATTATCCGGGAGCCGGCCGCAGTTTCCGGTGCTCAATGATGCTGGAGTTTTAATGATGAAAAAATGGATTTTTGCTGTACTGCTGTTCGGGTTGTCATGGATGGATGTGTCGGCGGTTGAAAGTTTTCCGGCCGATGACGGAATCGGCATGAACGATCTTTCAATTGTGCTCTGGGCGGACGGATATACCAATTATCTTTTCGGCACGAATCTGACTGATAGCTGGAAAACGCCGGAAAAGGCACTGGGTCAAGCTGTTGGTAATTCTTATGACATTGTAGGATTAGGGCGCGGCGGCGAGATTACACTGACTTTTTCACAGGGCATTGCGGACGGCGAGGGGGCGGACTTTGCTGTTTTTGAAAACGGCATCAGTTCCACCTTTCTGGAGCTGGCTTATGTGGAAGTATCTTCGGACGGTATTCATTTTGTGCGCTTTCCCAATTCTTCGCTTACACCGAATCCGGTGGGCGGATTCGGTCATGTGGACCCGACTTTGGTTGACGGCCTGGCCAGTCGCTATAAGCAGGGCGTCGGTACGCCGTTTGATTTGAGTGCACTCAGTGCGACGTCCAATACCATTGCTTCCGGAATACATGAATATTCGCCGGAATTTGTTACGGATTTTACCAACAATATCGGCTTACTCGATTTTGAACATGTCAGTTACGTCAGGCTGATTGATATTGTCGGTGACGGTAATTATTCTGATTCTGGAGGATATGCCATCTACGATCCTTATCCAACAATCGGCAGTGCCGGATTTGATCTCGATGCGGTGGGGGTGATTAACCGTTCGGCAGTAAGCGGTGAGCTGCAGACGATTACATTCGAACCGATTCCGCATCAGCAGCTCGATTTCCAGACGCTGGAACTTTCGGGGGAGGCGGACAGCGGTCTGCCGGTGAGTTTTTCGGTGAGCGGTCCGGCGGCACTGACGAACAGCACCCTTTATTTTACCGGCACGGGAACGGTTGAGGTGGTGGCCTCGCAGGGAGGCAGTGCGGTATATGCGCCGGCGTCCCCGGTGCTCCGCTCATTCCGGATTGCAGAGCAGGTGCAGCATATTTTTGTGGAGCCGATTTCCGATTCGGTTGCGGCACCCGGTTATTTCACCGTGCAGGCTTATTCGAGCAGCGGGCTTCCGGTGCATCTTTATGTGGATAGCGGCGAGGGGGTAGTCGGTGAGCTGAATCATGTTTATGTGCTGCCGTCTTCGGCCGGAACTGTGACGTTGCGCGCTTCTCAGCCCGGGGATGCCTTCACCGCACCGGCGGAGGATGTTCTGGTAGAATTCCGGGTTCTTGAGACGCCGGAAGATTTAGTCGGGTTTGCTGAGTGGGAAGCGGCGGGGGATTACCCGGCGCTCGCATATTCGAAGTCCATAGACCGCTTCGGGCGGGATGCGCTGAAGTTGTCGTATGAGCTGCCCTCGGTGGTGCAGGGGACCTCCCGGCTGCTGGTTTCGGAAAATCTTCAGACCTGGACGAATGCTGTGCCGGAGATTACGACTCAGACGGTAACCAACGGAATGGTGGAAACGGAACTGCTGGTTCCGGCAACTGCAAGCAATCAGTTTTTCCGGGTTCAGTTTGAGGGAAATCAGTAGGAGTCGTTATTTTCCGCCGAGGGCGCGGACGTCGTCTTCGAGAAATTCGAGGACCGATTTAAATTTCGGCAGATTCTCGGGATTGATTTCCACGAGCTTTTCGTGGGCTTCAAGGGTGGTTTTTGCAGCTTCAAGTTTGTCGGCGGGATTGGGTTCAAGAGGGCGGGCTTTGCCGCAGATATCGCAGTCTTCAATCGTGTCGGAGGCGAGGGTGTAATCGACGACGCGGTCGACGCCGAGGGTGGTGAGCAGTTTTCTGTTTTTTTCGGAGAGGTTTACGAGCTTGAACTGATATTCGGGTTTACTTTTAACAAGGCAGGCCAATCCAGCCACGACACCCATGAAGGTACTGTCCATTCCGGTACAATCCGCCATATCCAAAAGAATACGATCTGCAGAATGTTGGTCCATCACCTGATGGATAAACTGCTTCATCGGCGGGCTGACCTTGAAAGAACCACGTCCTTCAACCCGGACGATTGCCGTGTGGTCAATATATGCCGCTGTTAGGTTGTCACCATTCGTTCCCGAACCCATGTATTTCTAACCCCTTGTCAATTTCCGAACCGTGCAGATACTAGCATTGCGATTGATGAGTTCAACGTGAATAGTTGAAAATCATGGTTTTTACTCGTCGTTGCGGCACAAAAAGAATTAAAAAAAGACGATTTGGTTTAATGTTTTTCAGGCAGGATGATCACCACACATTCACCTTTAACCGTTCTTTGTTCATAGGTTGCGCGGATTTCCTGCGGGGTTCCGCAGGTGCATTCCTCGAATTTTTTGGTGAGTTCGCGTCCTACAAAGACGGTGCGGCCGGCTCCGAGATGCTCTTCGATTTCGTTGAGTACTTTAATGAGACGATAGGGCGATTCGTAGAGCACCACGGGAAGGTCGGCATCGGCCCATTTCAGCAGGTCGCGTTTCCGTCCGCCGCTTTTGTGCGGCAGAAAACCGGCAAAAATAAAGCCTTTTTCACCGAATCCGCTGAGGGCTACGGCAGTGGTGACGGCGGCCGGGCCGGGGACTGCGGTGATCGGAATGCCGGCTTCGCGGCAGTGGAGAATGACGCGCGATCCCGGGTCGGAAATACAGGGCATCCCTGAATCGGTGACCATGGCAACGGTTCCGCCGTTCTGAATTCGTTCGATAATCTGTTCCGAGCGCTGGTTTTCGTTGAATTTGTGGCAGCTCATCATGTGCGTTGAAATTTCATAGCGGTCGGTCAGGCGTCGAGTATGGCGAGTATCTTCCGCTACAATCAGATCAACACCTTTCAGCGTTTCCAAGGCTCTGAATGAGATATCGCCGAGATTTCCGATAGGGGTGCCTACAATATAAAGTCCTGATTCCATGCTCTGGAAAATAGGGGAATGGACGGGAACTGGAAACTGGAAAGTTAAACGCTTTGCAGTGCATTGGCCAAATGGAGGAGTTTACTTATTCCGATAAATCCAATATCCCTTTTTCCTTCAATTTATCCCTGAAACTCTATGCTTACCGACGAACAGAGAAATCGCGCATTTCGTATCATCATTACGACCCAGTGTCTGGGCATGTTGAGTGCATTTCTTTTTCAGAACGGATTTTACCTGAACTATTTCACGAAACTGGGTTTTTCCAGTTCATCCTTCGCTTCACTGTCTGCGCTGCCGTCGCTGTTCAGTGTGTTTCTCCTGTTGCCGTTTGCCTTTCTTTCTGACCGGCTGGGCAAGTTGAAACTGGCGCTGATCGGGCAGGTTTTTATGGTGCTCAGTCTGATGATGATGCTGGCGGCGGGCTGGATACACGCCGGACTGGCGATGGTGGTCGGTTCGCTGCTGCTGTTCTGTCTCGGCGGGAGCCTGCAGGGGGCCAGCTGGTTCGCGTTGCTGAATCCGATTATTCCGCCCTCGGTTCGCGGGCGTTTTTTCGGTCGGCTGCGCGTCACCTTTATGACAGTGAACATTCTGTTCACGCTGGCGGTTGCGGGGATGATGAAAATGACGCAGTCAATGTGGGCTTTTCAGGTATTGATCGGGGTGATTCTGGTGGCCCATGTCTTGCGGTATTTCACCTATGCCCGGATCCCGGAATTGGAACGTGAAGACGGTGAGACGCATAAAAAAAGATCCTTTTACAAGGCCTGTACGGAAGTTACACACATTCCGGGGTTCACGCAGTTCAATGCCTATATTTTTCTGATTACGCTTTTTACGGCAGGCATCCCGATTGTGTTCGGACTGATGCAGAAGGATATCTTCGGGTTCTCTGAAGCGCAGATTATGCTGGCAGGAAACTTATTTCTTGCCGGGAATGTGGCGGGCTGTGCGCTGGGCGGGCGGGCCGTTGACCGCTTCGGAACGAAGCGGGTTTTCCTTTTTACCCATCTGGCCTACGCCAGCACAATTCTGTTTATGCTGTTGCGCGATATGATGCCCTGGACGATTTTTGTGCATGTGCTCGCATGCACTTTTGTTTTCAGTTTGGTGGGGGCCATGGCCGGCGTGGCCAATACATCGGAAGTGCTTGCACTGATTCCCGCCACGAATAAGTCGCTCTCAACGGCAGTGAATATGACGCTCTTCAATCTGGGGATGGCTCTTTCCGGGCTCATTGTTTCGCGGTTGATTGAATGGCATGCGCTGGCCGAAGAGTGGAAAATCGGCGGTTTAGTCTTCACCGATTACGACTCAATTCTGGTTGGATTCGCGGGGCTGATTGTTCTGATGCTCGCCACCATTGGTCTGGTTCCGAAAGTGGTGCGGAATGCGCAGTTGATGCCGGGCAGCGGAATTCCTCGTCCATAATTCGCGGGATGGAAGTTTACGGCTGGTCGATGAGCGAATCAAAATAAAGATCCAGCCGCTGGGCACCGTTGGCCTGGATGGAATTTTCCAATGTCCGGAAGGAGCGGGTGCGGGCCTGTTCCATGGTTTTATGGGCTTCGCGTCCTTTGTCGAGCACGGTGACCACCCCGTTTCCGTCCGGGTCGGTAATCTGAAGCAGCATTTCGTAGCGCACAAAAATAAGCCCCTGTTCGCGCTCGCCGGTATCCGCAACTTCAATCTGAGTATCAATTTTCAGTATGGCCGGCGTTCCGATCACAAAGCCGTAGCGTGTGATGAAGTCCTGCAACGTGGCCTGCATCCTGTTTTTTTCGTCTCCGTCAACATGGATCTCAACCTTGATTTCTTTGGCGGTATCAGCGAGGGCCTTGCCCAACTGATTCAGGGAATAAGACGGGGTGGCGTCCGGAACGGAGCGCGGGTGAATGACGTTGAGCTGACGCAGCAGATAGTCGGCTTCTTGTGCGTGCCGGTTGGCGGTGCGCAGCGTGGCATACTTCTGCAGGATATTGTCGGTGAGTTCCGCGTTGGAACGGAGAAAGTTGACGCGGGTGGTTTGTTCGCTGATTTTGTCGCGATAAATTTTCGCCGTGTCACTGCGGTTGAGGTAGGCGACGGCGTGGTAGCGCCCGAGGCTGTCTTTCCAGGCTTCGGCAAACTGAATGTTATAGAGGGTCTGCGCGGAGAGAATGTTGATGTCGGAGGAAAAGCTGGTGGTGCGGTCGAAGCTGGATTGGGTTTCGAGGGTTTGATCCAACAGGCGTTCGTCAGATTCGATGTGCGATTCAAAAATCCGTGAAAGACTGGCTGCCGCCGCATTTTCGGCGGAATGGCGTGTGTCGCCGGTGCCGACGGCTACGAGGTAATCGGAATCGGGATAGACTGTTTTCGGGTTGGTCAGCCAGGCCGGTTGCCGGTTTCCCGACATGCAGCCGGTTGATAGAATCAGCGCTGGAAGCAACACCAGACCGCAGAGCAGGGTTCCATTTTTTCTGAAGAGATCAAGGGGATTGGCCGATTTGGGTTTCATGGTGATCCTCAGTTGAGATAGGCGGATTCAAGGACATTCAGTTTCCCGGCTTTAATGGAAACTCCGTTTCGTTCATCCGTGAAAAGGAGCTTACCAGCAAGGTCATAGTACTTGATCCGGATATTATAGAGCCCTTCCGGCAGGTGAATTTCGCGGATGGAGGCATCGGCCGGAAAAAAGCGTGATATGCGCAGGTCGGCATTTTCAGTCCGGTTGACCAGTGCAGTGGTGGCCAGTCGGGTAAAGAAGGCGAGACCGCTGTCCATGTTGTCGGTTGCCTGTTCCGTGGCGGTCTGCGTGGCGAGTCCTTTCACTACGGCGCGGGTGAGCGTTTTCATGTAAATCAGCGGTTTCCGGATGCCGAAGGTTTCGACAGCCGCGTTTTCCAGACTTTCCAGCCGTTGGAGACTGCTGGTGCCGACGCTTTCAATCTCTGCATCGATGCGGTTTACCTGTGAAGGATGCTTCAGCATTTTCGGCAACTGGAATTTGAAATTATAGCCTGCCTTGACGCCGGGCCACGGAATGGCACTGAGCCCGTTGAGCTCCTGTTTGCCGAGATAATCCTCCTGCGTGCCGGCGAGTACAATGAGGTTCTCTTCCGTAAATACATAAAATGAGCTCGCTTTTTTCTCGGGGCCGAGACCGCTGAAGGCGATCACGTTGAGGCGGGCTTCTGGCGGATAGACCTGATCGGTGGAGGCTGAAAAGTCGGGTTCGTTGAAGGTGTAGATGTCGGGCTGGAGTTTCCAGCCTTTGGAAATTTTTTCGAGGTCGATGCGTACGTCGTCCCAGCGGTCTTCGTTGCGGTAGAGC
This sequence comes from Pontiella agarivorans, assembly GCF_034531395.1. Taxonomy (NCBI): domain Bacteria; kingdom Pseudomonadati; phylum Kiritimatiellota; class Kiritimatiellia; order Kiritimatiellales; family Pontiellaceae; genus Pontiella; species Pontiella agarivorans. The sequence continues at coordinate 1,085,218 of NZ_JARVCO010000010.1, forward strand.
AGCATGCTGAGGTATCGGCCGAGGGCGGATTCCTGAAAATAGTTTTTCCCGGGAGCGAATTCTTCGTGGGCTTCTTCGGCTTCGTTCAGCTTTTGTGCAACGTTGTCGTATTTATCTTCCAGCTGCGTGAGTTTCTGGTTGATGCGCCGCACTTCCACAAATGCGGAATCGTTTTTGCCCAGAGCGAGATAGTTGAGGGCCTTGAAGGCATTGAGATAGATGTCTTCATAGTCTTCTCCGGCATAGGCCCGCGCATTGTCATTGAGAATGAGGGAGGAGGCGGAGCGGGAGATGCTTTTGGTGAAGTTTTCTTCAATAGCCCGCTCAGCTTTTTCCAGCTGTTCGTTGCTTTTTTCATATTGCCCGTTCCAGTGGTAAAGCATGCCCGTATCGAGGTAGTAGACGACCCGGTCTTTATGGGTGTACGATTTTTCTTTCGCGGCTTCGATTTTGCTGATGGCCGAGGAATAGTCCCCCTTGGCCAGCATAGAGGCGGTACCGGCATAGTGTGTCTTACTGGTGCGCAGATGCGCACAGCCGCTCAGGAGAGCGGTCAGGCCGAGCAGAATTATGGGCAGTGGGCGGGGCACGGGATCAGTACCGGAAGAGCGGCGCTTGCACGCCGTCTTCCTGAGAGTGAATTACCATTTAACCGAGCTTTTCTTGACGTATTTTTTGATTTTTTTGTCACCCATCCAGACCTTTTCGTTGGTCTCAAGATGGACCATTTCCATGTCCACCTGGTAGAATTTAACCGAGCGTTTGCCTTCGGAGTCGATGATGGTTTTGATGCCGCCCTGCAGCATGTAGTCCGCGCCGGTTTCGGCGGCAAGGCGTTTCTGAGTTTCTTCGCGCGACCAGGTCTGCTGTTCTTTCCGTTCTTCGCGAAGCTCGCCACGTTCCGTTTTATTGGCCACAAATGTGACGCGGCCGTTATTGATCAGTTCGCGTTCGAGGTCTTTAACAAAAGTGCCGGTTTCGATGTGTTCGGAGCTGAGGTTGCGGATAGTGCCGACGATGACGACCGGTTTTTTTCCGTTTTTGGCGGTGTATTCTTCGATCCACGGACGCTGGGCAATATCGGCAATCATTTCCTGAGAGACGAGCTGGGAATCGGTGTCGTTCCAGCGGCCGGAAATATCGATCTGTTCATCGGCGGCCACTCGTTCGACCTTGGTTTTACAGCCGGTGAGGGCCCCGGCGGAAACTAGAATGAGGGCGGATAATAGAATACAGCTCTTCATGGGTATCTCTCCTTGGTTTAAAATGATTAAAACTCTGTAAAAATCGTATACTGCGGGCGACGGCAGGTCAACCTTGCTTCTATTTAAGCACTTCTCCGATAATTACATCGAATTCCGGGTCGCGGATAAGCAGGGTGATTTTGTCGGTACTGAGCAGGTCGCGCTCTTTCAGGCTCTGCAGACTGGCCTGTATCTTTTCATTACTGCCGAAACGCGAGAGGCTCTGACAGAGTTCGGATTTTTTTTCGCGGCCGCTGAAGAAACCGAGTGCTTTCAGCTCTTCAAGCGTTTGGGTGTCGTTGAACAGTGCCTGCAAGGAAGCGTTGCTTTCAATCCGGCCGGCATCCCCGCTGAGCAGGTCTTCGGCAAATTGGCGGTCTTTGACCAGAGTCTGAATGGTTTCCGCCGCCATGAGATTTTCGAGGTGCCGCATGCCCAGGGCGGGGTTGCTGATCACGCGGGCGGAGGCGGCGGCCTGCGATTCGCGGCCCTCGCGTGCGCCGATCAGATAAACCGCCTCATAGGCACCGCGCCGGGCGAGTGAGGCAAATTTTGAATTTCCGGAGCCTGGAATCGGCTTTCCGGTGGCACCCACACTGAAGACATCACCCAGCCAGAAAAGGAAGATCATCGAAAAGAGACCGACAAAGAGGTTGATGGCTGCGCCGCTGAGCGCGCTGTACCATGGGTGGCTGTAGTTTTCCTTTTCCTCCTTCTCCTTGTGGTTGTCGCGGATGTTCGTCATGACGACGTGGAAAATGAAGGTAATGATGATGAAGGTCAGACCTGCGATGACCGGAATGGTGACAATGCGGGGTCTATGCGCCACTTCACCGAGCCAAGACCCAATATAGCGGCCGGAAAAAAAGGCGACACCATAGGCCAGGATAACCCGGACCACACTGAGAATGGAGAGCAGAAAACCTTTGTGCCATCCTGCCAACAGGAAAAAAAGCAGTACGATGCCTGCCAGAATATCGATTACAATGTGCATACAAACCCCAACTGTTTCTATTGCATTAAAGATAGTTTGTTCCCCTTCGCTCAAAAAGATTAAAATAGGTGGATAATTATGACGCGATGCGTTCGCCTTTATTGCAGGTGAAATGACCAAAGGAATAAATGATGGATTTTTTGTATGCGACGGAACTGAAAAAGCGCTTTACGTGTTTCGGTCATTTCTACGAATTGGGACTGATGAGCGGGGAAAAGGTTAAATGCCGCAGTGTGCTTGAAATTGTGGATGAGACGGTGCCGCAGAAGGACCCCTCGGCCATTTCGGAAATGATTCCGGATGTGGTCGTGATTATGATGAATCCGGGGTCGTCTCGACCAAAAGTGGATGGGCATGTGGATCCGGTGATTGAATATCCGGAGTCCGGAAAAGGCCGGAGGAAGGAGCTGGTGCTCACGCAGCCCGATAACACGCAGTATCAGGTGATGCGGGTGGCGGTTTCCAAAGGCTGGAACCATATTCGGGTACTGAATCTCTCTGATCTGCGAGATCCGAAATCCGGAAAGTTTTTGGAAAAAGTCGATATGTTGCGCAGCGAGACGGGCGGGCATGTGCACAGCCTGTTTTGCACGGAACGGCAGAACGAGTGTGCATTTTCGCTGCAACGCAAAACGGATACGCCGATCGTGCTGGGGTGGGGGCAGGATCAGGGCCTGTTGCCGCTGGCGGAACAGTGTATGGCGCGAATCGGTGAAATTCCAACCGTCACGGTGCCCTCGGCGGTGCATCCGTTGCTGAATGCGCACCCGAGTCCGATGCTGCAGAAAATGAAACTCCAATGGCTTGAATCCATGCTGCACCAACTGAACGGATGCGGTATCTGCCCGTAACTTGATTAAATAAGTATTCTTGTTCATGATTTTAGCTTCTGATTAACTGTTGGAAATCAGGGGGGTGAATGATGAACGTGATACTGAGGGCGGGATTATTTCTTCTTTTGGCGGGATGCGGCAGTCTGAAAACGACGGTGCCGAAATCTTACATGGTTACGGATGAGCTGATTATAAAAATCGACCCGGTAAATGATGAAAAAATCGGCTTCTGGATGGACCATGCGGTTCAGGTCCGGGAAAAAGGCGATGTGGAATCGCGCGGGAAAAATCACCAGTTCTCCATCGTGGTTGAGCCTTCGGTGTGGGCCCGGGTGAAACGCAGTGCAACGGTGGTGGGCTATTCTTCGGAAACCGAATGTCTTATGGGCGATGAAATGGTGGCGGTTTCCGGGATGCCCGGTGAAAACTTCACGGTGAAAATCGAGCCTTTGGCGATCAACCGTTTTCAGGTGACCGGCATCTATCTCGCATCACATATTTCGGAATCGGGAGAAACCGCAAAAACCATTCCGTTCGATTTTGTAGCAACGCCCGGCGAGGAGACCACCGTTTACCGTAAAACCGTGGTCTTAGATCCCGATGCGCGGATCGGCGAAGAGGAGCTGCTGCGTCACTGAGCTTCTCTCTTTCCAATGGTTGGAAACTGTGCTCTGCTGAATGTTATGAAGCTGGTCAGAATCAACGATGTTCCCGAAACTTCCGTCTCGCATAATGCAAAGATACGCAAACAGGTGGTGGTGGAAAATGGTGTGGTTCCGCACCTCACCAACTATTCCCGGGCCGTCTTTCCGCCCGGCGAAAAAGCGGACCGCCATGTGCACCGCGATATGACCGAAATTTTCACCTGCGAATCAGGCTGCGGTGAAATACGGGTTAATGAAGTCGGCTACGAGTTTTCCCCCGGTATCACCGTCGTGGTCGAACCCGGCGACGCCCATGAAATCATCAACACCGGTCCCGCTGAACTGATTGTTCGTTATTTCGGTCTCGTCACAGATTAACGGATCGAAGGAGATTCGGCAGAACCGTCGATTCTTCAATCTATAATTCTTCGATAAACGAGAGGATCGTTTGCAGGTATTGATCACCGGCGACATAGGCGTAGTCCATGTGCCGGGCGTCGTCGATCCAGAAATGCTGTTTGGGTTCAGGGGCGGCCGCGTAGAGTTTTTGCCCGTGGCTGAAAGGGACCACGTGGTCGTCGCGTCCGTGAATAATCAGGACGGGACATTGGACGGATTTGATGGATTTTTCGTTGTTGAATTTGTCCCACGGAAGAATCTGGACGCCGGTTTTGACCCGGAAGGCCGAGGCAAAGGAGCACTCGCAGATCAGGCCGCCGACCGGATGCCGGGCGGCGGTCTGAACCGCCAGCGCGCCGCCGAGTGAACGGCCGATGGTAATGATCTTCGAAGGTTTCACCGCCTGCTGATTGACCAGCCACTGATAGGCGGCTTCGGCATCGTCTTTGGCTTTACGGTAGGAGGGGGCTCCGTCGCTGGTGCCGTACCCGCGGTAGTCGTAGGCCAGTACGGAAAAACGGCCGGCGTAGTATTCCGTAAGAAACGGCACAACCACGCTGAGGTCTTCTCCGTTGCCATGACTGAAAAAGAGGGTGTATTCCGCATCGGGGTTATGCAGCCAGACGGCGTTGATGGTTTCGCCGTCGGTGGTGGGAATTCGGACTTCGTCCGGCAGATGGGCATAGCCGGGCGGTTGCGGCTGAAACAGAATGCTGTCGGAGATGACGGCCGCAATAAGATTAAGCAGAAGATAAATTCCTCCGCCGCAGAGTGCGAATCGAATAATCGGATGTTCAAGCATGCAGTATACGATAGAATGATGCCCCGTCCCGTGCAATGGAAAGTTCCGCAGATTGAAGGGTTGCCCCGTTTCGGAGACGGGAGTACCCTCAAATTGTATGCCGAGGAGAGGGTTATGAAGACAACGGTTCTTGATTCCGGACTGGCCGGGCAGTGGTATAGTGATGATCCGGTTCATCTTGCACATGTTATTGATGCTTATCTTGATGCGGCCGACCCGCCGGCGGTGGAAAATCCGATTGGATTGCTACTGCCCCATGCCGGCTACCGCTATTCCGGTATGGCCGCGGCCTATGGTGCAAAACTGCTTAAAAACAGCCGGTTTAAACGGGTCATCATTATCGGGCCATCGCACCGCGTCGTATTGCAGGATTCAGTCAGCATCCCGGAGGTGACGCACATAAAAACACCGTTGGGGCTGATCCCGCTGGACGGCCCGGCGATTTCCGAACTCCGTAAAAATGATGTTTTTCTGGCGCACCCTCAGGCTCACCGAAACGAGCATAGTGTGCAGATTGAACTGCCGATACTGCAGCGGGTGCTGAACGGTTTTTCATTGATTCCGGTGGTTTGCGGTCAGCTCTCTGAGGCCGGTGCAAAGCGGATTGCGGCGGAGCTGAAACCGTTAATGAATGACGAGACGCTGTTGGTGATCAGTTCTGATTTTACCCATTACGGTCAGAGTTTCGGCTATGTGCCCTTCACGCAGAATATCGAGGAAAACCTGCGGGCACTGGATATGGGGGCGTTTGCAAAAATTCAGGCGCACGATCTGCAGGGGTTTCAACAGTATGTGCAAGATACCGGGGCTACGATCTGCGGCAGCGGTCCGATTGCCGTGCTGCTCGCTATGCTGCCTGAGGATGCAAAGATTGATCTGCTGAAATATGAGACTTCCGGAAATCTGACCGGTGACTGGTCGCATTGTGTGAGCTATCTCTCCGCTGCGGTTTCCGGGCACTGGAAAACAGATGCGGCGCAGGGGAAGTATCCGGAACTTTCTTCAAAGGATAAGCATACTCTGCTGGCTTTTGCGCGTTATATCATTTCGAAGGAGTTGAGACCGGATATTCCGGCCGTTGAAATTCAGCCGACTCCGGTCATGCAGGAAAAGCGCGGCGTTTTCGTCACCCTCCATAAACGGGGGCAGCTGCGCGGCTGTATCGGGGAAATTTTTCCGCGCCGACCGCTGATCGATGCCGTGAACGCGCAGGCCCTGAATGCCGCATTTCATGATCCGCGTTTTCCGAAACTCCGTGCAGATGAGCTGGCGGAAGTTGATCTCGAAATTTCGGTGCTTACTCCGCCGGAACCGGTGGATTCCTGGGAGCATATAGAGATTGGCCGGCACGGTATTGTTTTGAGCTGCGGGCCGCATTCCGCTGTCTTTCTGCCGCAGGTCGCCACGGAGCAGGGATGGGATCTGGAGACCACGCTGACTCACCTTTCCGTAAAGGCGGGACGGCCTTCCAATGCCTGGAAAGCGGATTGCGCATTTGAGGTTTTTGAAGCCGATGTTTTCGGCGAGTGACGGCACAGAGCGGCTGCGTATGCGTTCCCGGGTTGCAATTGTCCGGGAGGCCCTTCATACTTTTTCCGGTTGGGATTAAACGGGAGAGTTTATGTTTGAAACAGGTATGAAGAAAATCCGTCTGATGCTGTGTGTAACCGCAGGTCTTTTTTTTCTTTCCACGGCAAGAGCGCAGATGCCGCATGAATGCCTGCTGCTGGTGAACCGCAAATCGCAGGATTCGCTGAAGGTGGCGAACACCTATCTTGCTCAACGCCGGATTCCGCAACGTAATGTGATCTATCTTGATTTGCCGGAAAATCTTTACGGCGGAAAGGCCACCGTTACGCCCGAGCAGTTTAAATGGCTGATCTGGGAACCGGCGAATGCGGCCATCAGAGAACGTGGACTGGAAAATCAGATTCTGGCCTGGATCTATTCCTGCGATTTCCCCATTCGGGTTGAAACCGATCCGTCTGACCGCAAACAGATGTCGGTGGGCGGCCTCACTTTTATGCGCAATAAACTGCCCGGGCTGAGTCTGGTGGAAGAAGGGAAGTTTCTTTCTAAACTGTTTGCAGGCCCCAACGAACGCATCAAACTCAACCTCAATGCCATGTCGCTGGCGATGCAGAAAAAGGGACTGGGGCCGGAGGCGAAAGTGCCGCCGGAAGCCGCCTGGCTGCAGCGCGGGCTGGGTGACCGTATGCCGTTGCCGAGCATGATGCTGGGCTATACCGGCGAAAACGGGAATACGGTGCAGGAGGTGCTGAATGCTCTGGCCCGCGGTGCGGCCTCGGACCACCGGGGCATGCGTTCGGGTATTTATTTTGTGCAGAGCGATGATGTCCGCTCGAAATGCCGTGAGTGGCAGTTTTATCCGGCGGTGAATGAACTGCAGCAGCGCGGAATCAAAGCCACGGTAACTACGAATTTTCCGGCCGGAGAAAAAAATGTGATGGGCATTCTCATGGGAGCTGAAACGGTGGACGCCGCTTCCGTGGGGTCGTTTGCTAACGGAGCCATGGCAGAACATCTCACCAGCTGGAGCGCGGAATTTCAGAAGCGGCAGTCCAAGTGTACCGACTGGATTGCCGCCGGGGCCACCGCTTCTGCCGGTGCGGTGGTAGAGCCCTATTCCAATCCCAATAAATTTCCGTCGGCGCGTTTTTATGTACATTATGCCGCCGGCTGCACGATGCTTGAAAGTTTCTATCAGTCCATTGCCTGTCCGCTGCAGACGCTGCTGGTGGGGGACCCGTTGGCGAAACCGTATGCCCCGGCGTTCGGGTTGCGCATTCTGGGCACGGATACCGTAAAAAATGACTTTACCTATGTCGCCGCGGTGGAATCAAAGATCCAGGGTGCACAGTTTGAATATACTTTTTTCGTGGACGGAAAAATTGTGCAGGAGCAGTCGGATCAGAACTCATTTTATCTGCGTGTTCTGAATTTGAGCGACGGCTATCACGAACTGCGTGTCACGGCCAGTATCAGGCATATGGTAGAATACAACATGACAGTTGATAAGCCGATCATGGTGAACAGGACCGGACGATCAATCCGTATTCAACCGGAAATCAGCCGGCTGGCTAAGCATGAGCACGGCATTAAGGTGCAGCCCGGCGGTGCTGAAAAACCGGAAAAGGTCAGGCTGGTTTGCGGCGAGGTGGTTCTTGACGAAAAAGTTTATGCCGACGATGTCGAACTTGTGCTTGATGAGCGGGTGCTGGGCGAAGGTCCGAACCGGATCCGGGCCGTCGGAATTTATGCGGATGGTATGAACGTTTCCAGCGCGCCGCTCAGTCTGGGCATTACTTTCGCAAAGGATTAGCCTTTAAGGAATCCAATCGACCTCCAGAAATGAAAGCGTATAGGGTTTTCCGTGGGATCGGTTGACCATCGTCGGTTCGCTCATCAGATCAAAGTTGGAGATCACCAGTTTTCCATCAAAAAATACCAGGTCGACCGGTTGGTCGAGCTCGCCGTTCGAGCCGTCGTTGTCCGGATACTGCACCACGGTGGTTACGGTGCCGTTCGGTGCGACCGAGTAGAGGGCATTTTTTGAAAAACCGCAGACGATGAGATGGCCGCGTTTATCGAAAATCATACCGTCGATTCCTGTGGTGTTCAGGTCGGCGTAATGTGCTGAATCAACCACCTTCCCGGAGCGGTCAAGTGTGAGCCTGAAAACGGTCCCGTCCCCGAAGTCGCCCACATACAGATGTCCTTTTTGATCAAATGCAAGGCCATCGAGACCGAACTGTTTTTCCGAATTTTTCGTTTCCGAGGTGAAAATAAGGTGTTTGTCGGCTGTGGAATTACTCACCTTCACGTCACGTTCCGAAATCTGGAAACGGTAAACGCCGCCGACGTTTCGGTCTTTTTTGATTCCGGCCATTTGCGGCACGGTTACATAGAGTGCGCCGTTGTGACAGCGAAGCCCGTTGGGTCCGCTGATCCCGTGGGCGATAATTTCGGTGGTGACGGTCTGTTCTTCAAAGGAGAGGGCGAGAACCCGTCCGTTTGAATTCACAAAGAGCGTTCCATCCGGTCCGTAGGCCAGTCCCATGGGCCGGATTTTTCCTGAAAAACCGGGAATGGTATAATCGGGCAAACGACGGATTTTCCGGTCTTTGGAAATCGAGAGCAGGGCTCCGGAATAACCGCCGGGCGCGTAGTTAGGGCAGGAGAGCGTCAGGGTGCCGTCGGGAGCGACGGCAAATGCATCGGGCGTCGGACAGTCTTCCGGAAGTTCAGTATACAGTGTCGTCTGTGCAGCCCATACGGTGGATGCGTACGCCAGTGCAAGAGCAATATATTTCATCGGAAATCCTTGGGTTGATTGGACGTCAATCTATCGGTTTCCACGCTTTGGAAACACAGGCGTTCCTGCAGAAGAGTTACGGATGATTGCGGTCCGATACCCAAAAAGGCCGACCCGGAGGCCGACCTTTTTTTAACCGGTGGAACCGTATTTTTTAGCGGATGCGCAGGAACAGGGTTTCGCCCGGAGCTTCGTCCACTCCGTCGTTGTCGGAAACCACGTAGATTCTGCCGAAGCGGTTGATGGCCAGTCCTTCAAGTTTTTCAGTGGTCCAGATGCTGGAGGCATCCAGTGCAGGCTGCAGGTCGGCCAGTTCGTATTTACGAACGGTTTTCAAGGTTTCGGTGTAGGGCTTGAAGTCGTTTTTGCTCAGGCGAACGGCGTAGACCGATTTGAGTTCGGCATTCAGACCGGTGCTCGGTCCCCAGCCTTTATCACGCTCGATCACAGCAAACCAGTTCCCGGCGATATGCGTGAGTTCGGACAGACCGATCCATCCGCCATCGCTTTCGGCTTCGAGCGGATAATACACAAAGCTCCACTCATCTTTCGCAACATCGTAACGACCGATTTTAGTGTGTTTTTTATCGATGTCGCCGGTGTTCGGCCAGGCACGCTGGATGGCAACATAGACGATCTCACGTCCCGGCCATCCGGTAACGGCAATACCTTCAAAACCGTTTTTACGGGCATGCTCTTCAAGGAAGTCCGGCAGGAGAATTTCGTTGAGCACCGAGCCGTTGCGATCGACTTTCAGGATCATGTTCGGAAGATCATCTGCATTTCCTTCTGACGCGAGCCAGAAGCTGCCGTCCCAGCCTTTGGAAATCCCTTCCAGGTCAAGACCGCAGGAGGCTCCGGTGACCGGGATGCGGTTGACAATCTGAGCCGGATGGGTGTTGGCTTTGATCGTATAGATGAAGCCTTCGGAGAGGAAGGAATCGCTGACCGCATAAAGGCGGTTCGGATTCCAGCAGTCGGCGGTCAGACCGGAGAGGGCCACCCACGGAATGGGTGCTCCGTTTTCGTCGTTAACGGATTGGATGGTTGGATAAAATGCCGGACCTCTTCGCAGTTGATAAATATTGATCATGGTCGGAATGCCGGCTTCTTCTTCGTCCTTTTCTGTGGAAGCAACGAAAAGTCCGCGTTTTTCAATGACCTTGAGGCCCTCCGGACCGATGCCGGTCGGCAGCAGCTGTTCCGCAGTCAGTCTTCCGTTGCGGGAAATACTGTAAACACCGATCGCGTTGGCTCGCTCTGAACCGACAAACAGAAAATTTCGGCCTTCGAAGGTTCCAAATTCTACGGCTTCAGGTTCACAGCCTTTGTTGCCTGAGCGGTCTTCATTGTAGTGCCCGGCGCTGGCGAGCCAGTGCTCGAACGATTCGGCGGATTCATATTCCACGGTTCCGTTCTGATTGAAAATGGTGAAGCCACGGCTACCACCGCCTTCACCGTTTTCATCTTCGTAGTCACCTTCGTTGGCCGTAGCGAACGAATCATGATCGATCCAGGTTACAGCATCAGGCTCCCGGCGCTTGGTGATGGTGTCGGTGAAGGCGATCAGGCCTTCTTCCTCGGTATCGACATTGGAGAGTTCAACGGAACCACAGGAAAACTCATTGAGGATGTCGCCGGTAGCCAGATCAATGACGGCGAGGTGGTTGTTTTCCTGAAAGGTAACCACGGCTTCATTCTGTGTGTTGATGTCCACATATTCCGGTTCAAGGTCTGGGCCGGCATAGGCATGGGCAGCCACCGGGGAAAGATCGGCAGCGCGGATGTTCCAGTCGTCCGCTTCGCCAACGAGGTCGACAATCAGCAGTGCGCCGGTTTTGTTCTGCGGAATAAAGCCGTCATTCAGATCTTCGTCGCGTTCGTTTTCGATAACGATAGCGGCGTATCGGTGGTCCGGAGAAAGGGCCAGAGAATCGGGCTGTCCGCCCAGCTCGCGTTCGGCCAGAATATTATGGCTGATCCGGTCAATCACCACCAGTTTCCCGGAAGGAGATGCATAGTCATCCGAGGTATTCACGCCCACCAGAACCAGATCATCCAGAATGACCAGACTGGTCGGTTCACCTCCGACGTTCACAGAACCTTCGCCCATGGGAACGGCCGGGTTGGCGATATTCACAAAACCAATGGCTTTGTTTTCGCCGTCGGTGTAGACCAGCTGTTTTCCGTCTTTTGTGGCATCGGTAATTTCTGCCACGGCAGAGCCGTTTCCGGCCATGACATCAAAGCTTGCAACATGCTGGAACAGTTTGCCGGTTTTGCAGTAGTGCCTGCGGGCAAGAGCGCTGTTTGCAGCGGATACAGCAACGAGGCCTGCCGCGGCCAGAGTAAGTTTGTTCATAATCAATCTCCCGTGTTGTGATTAAAATCTACCGCAATCCCGAATTACACCGGGGCGGTATGTAAGGTATTTCAAGGTGCATACAGCTCTTTGCTGCCTTTTCGTGGAATGCACCTGAAACCGTAGACCACATTGGAATACCGGGATCTTGGCAGGATGAGGAAATCGTCAGAAACACATGAATATTTATGCAGGTGTAATACGCTTATTTACCTGCATATATTTTTCGGGGAAGACGCAAACAGAGTGGCGAGCATTCTTTGTTCGAGTTTCAGCGCGGCATATACCGGGGTTCCATGAAACCGAAGACGTGGTTGCCGATTGTTTTGATTCCGGTGAGTTTCGAAGCCCAGGAGGGGTTGGCTTTTGAAGGATTGTAAAAGTGGGTAAACCGGTCCCACTTGCGGTTATAGGACAGTAACTGCCAGGCGAGACTGTAGGAATCGGCACGCGCCACCATATCTCTCAGGTTGGTATAGGTGCCAAGGGCATACGCTTCCGGAACCCGACGGATATTGTTCCAGCATGAAAACTGTTTTTCGTGCAGGCAGATCTCCGCCATGGTTCGGCGCAGCAGCCGGGCCCGGGTGGCGATGACTGAAGCAACGGCGCGTTTGCCTTCATAATCTTCGCCGCGCGCCTCCGCATAGATCGTATAACTCACAATGCGCGCCGTTTCTTCGCTCAGGAAATTTTCCGGCGCCTCTTTTTTGCTTTCGGTATGTTCAACGGAATGGGTTGCTGCGGCCTTGGCCAGAAGCGGCAGGCCGGTCAGGGTCAGTGTTGCGGTTCTTCGGTTGTTCATGCGGTACCCCGTAAATCTATGGCAGTCGTTCTCTACTCGGTTGTTTTCCAAACTCCGGAAAGGTATAGCAGATTGTTTTTCAATGTCTGGAAAAATTGGAAGCCTTCAATAAACGGCTGAAAATGAACAGCCGGCTGGACAACGATCCGCTGGTGGTTCATCGTGCAGATCTTTCGATACGGAAACTTAAGCTGCCGCACGATCCCGGAGATTCGGCACATGACAGGGAGGCCCCGATGCCCGAAGCCATTGATGTTGTTATTGATGAAATTAATTTAGCTGATTTTGAAGTGATCGATATTCGCGAACCCGATGAGGTGGCGAAAGAGCCGTTGCCGTGCGAGCATCAGCATATTCCGATGAACGATCTGCTGGGCAATCCGTCGGTCATTGACAAAGAAAAAGCCTACCTGCTCGTTTGCGCGGCCGGCGTTCGCACCAACTATACCGCCAACGCCTTTCGATCGGCCGGATACAGCAAGGTCTATTCGCTGGTCGGCGGAAACCGGGTGCTCTCTGCCTGAAGGGGTTCTGCACGGGACGTTAAGCGCAGATCGCTGAAGCCGTTGTTACTGCAGCATGCCCATGGGTTGGATGGCGCGGCTTTTGAAGAGAATCCATACCGATGAGGCCGGCGTCAGATTCATCTCTTTTTCGGTTCCCCGTGTAATCTCGGCAAACAGCGGTCCGGCGGCGGTATCGAGTTTGCAGAGGGAGCGATCAGGAGTGTGGGTTATGCTGCGTACCCGGCCGGGCAGCTGGTTGCGCATGGAAATGGTTTCAATCCGATGGGGGGCAATGGCAATCTGATTGGCGGCAATCCCAATGTTTACCGCCCGGCCGATCGGCAGTTTTTCCGCGAGTTCCATTTCAACCCGGAGCTCCGGATGATTCGGTAAATCAAGCCGGGTTACACCATGATCCTTATCGTGTTGGGCAACCTGCATTTTCAGCAAATTGGTCAGCTGGGCCCCTTTAAGTTCCCGCAGCGTTTTTGAGGTGCCGGCCAGTTTTTCAAGAGAATTCTTTCCCGTCACGGAACCGTCGCGCATCAGCAGGAGCTGGTCGGTGAGCTGCAGGATTTCACCGAGGTCGTGGCTGATCAAAATCGTGGGAATCTGCAGGGTGGTGTGGATTCGGGCAAGGAAGGGCAGGATCTGCATTTTCAGCGAGACATCCAGCCCGCTGACCGGTTCATCCATCAGCAGAAGCTTGGGATTGGCCAGCAGGGTGCGTCCGATGGCAATCCGCTGTTTTTCGCCGCCGGAGAGGTCGGTCACCTCGCGGTCGATCAGGTGCTGGATATTCAACAGGTCCACGATATCGTCAAAGTTGAACGGGCGGTTTTTTATCCGTTCCTTCAGGCATTCACCGGCGCGCAGGTTCTGTTCGACGGACCAGTGCGGAAAAAGGCGCGCATCCTGAAAGACGAGGCCGATGCCGCGCCGGTGCGGTGGCACAAAGATTCGCCGGGCGGCATCAAAAAAGGTTTCGCCGCCGAGGATAATGTGTCCGCCGTCGGGACGGATGAGCCCGGCGATGGCTCGGAACAGCGTACTCTTGCCGCAGCCGGAATGGCCGAATACCCCCATCGCCGATTCAAAGCATTTGAATTCGGTATCCAGCAGAAAATTGCCCTGCCTGTAATAGATATCAACGTCGAGATTCACTGCTCATCTTTCGTTTGGCTTTTCGGGTTAACAGTTCGGAAATCAGCAGCGAGGCAAAGCAGAGAATGAGCGAAGCCGCCACCAGGCGCATAGCCAGCGTCTCTTCGCCGGGAACCTGCAGGGCGGAATAAATAGCCAGCGGCAGGGTCTGGGTCGATCCCTCCACATTGCCGGCAAACGTGATCGTTGCGCCGAACTCGCCGAGGCTGCGCGAAAAGGCGAGCAGAATACCGCCGAGAATGCCGGGCCACGCGAGCGGCAGGGTCACCTTCATAAAGACGCGGAAGCGGTTATAGCCCAGCGTCTGGGCCGCTTCCTCCAGCCGCTGATCGACCATGGAAACTGCCAGCCGCACGGAGCGGACGGCCAGCGGAAAGGCCACGATGGCCGAAGCCAGCACAGCGCCCTGCCAGGTGAAGACCAGTCGAAGGTCAAAGTGGTCGGCCAGCCATTTTCCGATCAGCCCGTTCCGGCCGAACGTCACCAGCAGCAGATAGCCCGTGACGACCGGCGGAATAACGAGCGGAGCATGCACCAGACTTTCGAGCAGCAGCTTGCCGCGGAATTCTTTCCGCGCAAACAGCCAGCCCGCGAGCACCGCCGGAACAGCGGTGACCACCGCAACCCCCAGCGCGACTTTCAGCGAAAGTCCCACTGCACTCCATTCTGCTGGGGATAAATTAACCATGTATATGAACACCCGCTACGCTAGAGAGCAAGGAGTGCACAAAGCCTCGTTCTCTGTGTTCCTCTGCGATTTCTGCTTCGACTGAGTTTAAAAAAATCATTCTGCGGCTTCTGTAAATCCGTGGCTTTTCAGAATCCTGCTGGCTTCGTCGGACTTCAGGAAATGAAGGAATTTTACGGCAGACTCTTTTTCCGATACAGCGGCGGCGGGATAGATGATCGGACTGTGGGATTCCGGGGGGAAGGTTCCAAGGATTGGAAGTCCCGCGGCCCTGGCATCGGTGGCATAGACGATGCCGGCGCTGACCTCGCCGCGCTGGACATAGAGCAGGGCGGTGCGGACGCTGGACGCCTGCACGAAATGGGGTTTCCAGGCGCTGAACCAGCCCAGATGCTCCAGCGCCTCTTTGGCATACATGCCGGCCGGCACGCTCTTGAGCTCGCCGACCGCGACTTTGCCGGGAACGGTTCCGTCAAATTTGACGGACGCGCCGGGCGGGGCGGTCAGCACCAGCGTGTTGGCCGCCAGGTTGAAACGTGAGGCGGTCTGAATGGCCGCTTTCGCTTCCAGCCAGTCCATCCATTTGACGTTTGCCGATACAAAAACATCGGCCGGTGCGCCGGCTTCGATCTGTCGGGCAAGAGAGCCGGACGAGGCAAAGTTAAACCGCACAGTCTCGCCGCCGGCGTCTTTATAGGCGGCGGCGAGATCTTTCATGGCGTCGGTGGTGCTGGCGGCGGCGAATACCGAAAGTGCGGCTCGGGCCGATGTGCTAAGCAGTAGAATAAACAAAATCGTGGATAGAAATTTCATGTTTGTAGGTTTCCGGTTCAAAATATACCTCAAATCAGCCGGTCAGGCTTATTAGTGCATGGAGTGTGCCACGGCGTCAGGCCGGCCGTTGCGAAAACAGAGAGCCTGGCCTGCGCCGCTGCAGCGGTGAGCAGGGAGGATAGGAGTATAAACCATAGGTTCATCTGTATGCCCTCAGAATTTAAGTGTTGCGCCGATGCCCATATTATACGACTCCGTCCACTTGGAGGTGGAGTCCGTCCGGTTGAGCTGGTGCATGAGAAAGGCCTTCAGGAATAGGTTATCCAGAGGGGCATACAAAAAGCCGCCCTCAAACCGGTTGCAGTAAACGAGGTTGTCGGCCATGTCATAGATCGGTTCCCAGGCCCCGTAGGGATTCAGGCCTTTCCAGCCTTTGGAAAAACTGAGGGTGATCCGCGGCCAGAGGAGCGCCTGATCATCCCCGTCGGGCATATCCACATGCGCCAGCCGCATCCGGCTTTTCAGGCGGAGAAAGTCCAGCGGCAGGGTATTGGTGAGGTTGGCGTGGAGCATCGGCTTGGCGAACCAGTCGCCGTCTCGTTTCCGGGTGGTTATATACCGGTAGTTCCCGGTGAGGTTCCAGGCGTTGGAGAATTTCCATCCGACACCGACGTCGGTGTAGCGCCAATAGAAAAACCCATCGTTTTCTCTGTATCGGACCTGTTCCTTGAGGGAGAGGGAGAGTTTTTCAGTGAGTTTCCCTTTAAGGGTTCCTTCCAGCCAGACCGCATTTTCAGCGCTGTCCCAGGCGAGGGTCGACATAGCGGCACCCAGCAGTGCGGCCGTTAATCTTACTTTCATTTTTTCGGTCTCCGGCTGCGACACCTGTATGTCAGGAAGCGTAGACCTGTATTTGTTTTCTATCTGCCGCCGGTTTTCCGGTTGGCGTTTTTGTTCTTAAAAATCAGGGCATTTGATGGATCGCCTTGCGTTCCATGAAACGGTCATCGGAGCGGTGTTTCGAGGCGATGTCCGCCTCCTTGTCTTCGAGCCAGCCGCTGATGGCATTCGGCCGGTTATCCACATTCCGGAAAAAGGGTTTGATGTCGATCAGCGGTGAACCGTCGAGCATGTCAGCGCCTTCGAAGTAGAGCTTACTGCCTTCCACCTTTTTCACCTTCACGGTGGAGAGTCCGATGGCCGCCGGACGCGCGGGCGAGCGGGTGGCGAAAACACCGTGTTCTTTTTTATCCATGAACGGCGTGATGGTCAGCTTGTAGTCCGGCTTCATTTTATGCAGGTGGAAGAGCAGCATGACATGCGAAAAGCCGTCGACGTCCTTCAGACCTTCTGCAAACTCGGGATAGAGTTCCACTACGCCTTCGTCCTCGCTGCCGACCGGTTGCACCGGAATATTGTCAGCGGTCGTATGCGGCGTACGGATGGTGCCGATTAAGGTGAGCTCTACGGTTTCTGTTTTCATTTAAAAACGAATTTTTTCGGTTTTCTGAACCTGGACCACCTGGCCGTTGTGGACGGTGAGCGTGACTTCGCCATAGTCTAGGCTCTTTACATATTTTTTCACGGATTTAACCCAACGGCCGTCCTGCGTGCCGCAGTATGAGCCGTTGGATTGATCATGATGATGACATTTACTCGAGTTCGAACTCACCGGTATCTTCTCCGTCTTCAATGGCATCGAGAATGGCGTCGAGTTTTTCTTCATCGAGCTCGCCGAACCATTTTCCCTGCGGATACATGACCATAACCGGTCCCTTATCGCAGACTTTCAGGCAGCCGCATCCGGAGACCTGGGCGTCGAGCCCGCGGTCGAGAATTTCAGTGTCGAGATAGGAAAGCAGTTCTCCGGCTCCTTTGGTGTTGCAGACGCCTTTGGCTTCGCCCGCGACGCGGTAGGAGTTACAGATAAAGAAGTGCATTTCCGGTTTTGCTATAGGCATAATTTTCCCCTGGTTAGTTACTTATATTCAATGCAAAGACACGAAGGTCGCCAAGTTACGCAAAGCAGCTTTGCGAGGCTTTGTGTTCTCTGCGCCTTGGCGTTTTAATTTCTCAGCCGCAACCGGCCCCCGAGCCGGTGCATTTTTCTCCGCATTTGGTTTTCCGGAGGGGCGAACGGACCTCTTCGCCGGCATAAATCCGGCGAAGCGTTTCATCGATCAGCCCCTCCATCACCACCACTTTGAGTCCGGCCTGACGGAGAAAGGCCGTTGGTTTGGGTCCCACCCCTGAGACGAGGATTGCACGGCAATCGCTCAAATTCTTTGCCAGATCCATCCAGCGTTCCGAACCGCTGCCGGCATCCGGCGTGGCACGGGTTTCCAGACATTGGAAGAGGCCGTCTTTTTCGCCGAAGATACTCAGTTCGGCCGCTTCGCCCAGATGTTCGTTCACCAGTACGCCCTCGCGGGTGGCGACGGCCACGTAGGGGCGCTCTTCGTCCGGATTGATCGGCGCGTTGGCGGCTTGTTCCAGTTTTTTGAGCGTATCCTGCGTGGTGCCTTCAGCGAGCAGGCCGCAGGCATCGGCGCGGCAGCGCTGGCAGTGCGTCATCTGCGGCATATATGTTCCGGCAATATCGCGCGCTTCGTGGATCATGGCCGGGGTCGGTTCGTCGAGATTTTCGAACATGGTTCCTTCCACCGGGCACATCGGAATAATGTTATGCAGGTCGGCACCTTCGGATTTGGCGAAGGCCGCAACGGCGTCGATATGATGATCGTTCACCCCCGGAATCAGGATGGTGTTGATCTTCAGGGTCAGGCCGTGGGCCTTGATGGTTTTCATGGCCTGAATCTGACGCTCGAGCAGCAGTTCGGCGGCGGCAAGACCGCGCAACGGTTTTTTATGATCGCGCACCCAGCTGTAAACATCAGCACCGATCTCCGGATCAATGGCATTCATGGTGATGGTGATGTGGCTCACTTTGAGTTCGGCCAGTTCGGCAATGTAGGGGCCGACGCCCAGGCCGTTGGTGGAGACGCAGAGCAGCATGTCGGGATGGCGTTTACGGATCAGCCGCAGCGTTTCCATCGTCTGTTCCGGATTGGCAAAGGGATCGCCGGGGCCTGCAATGCCTACGACCGAAATCGGTTTGCCGGATTCCACCAGATCGTTGACGTAGTAGAGCGCCTGGCCGGGGGAGAGGACGTTGGAGGTTACGCCGGGGCGGGATTCGTTGACGCAATCGTATTTACGGTTGCAGTAGCCGCACTGGATGTTGCACTTCGGCGCGACCGGCAGGTGGACGCGACCGTATTTGCCTTTGACATCGGGGTTAAAGCACGGGTGTTTGGTGAAGTCGAGAGGCATGGCTAGCTCCTGGTTTGAGTTGAGGGACTGGGCACTAGGCAAAAGGCACTAGTGAAGTCCTGTGGTTCACGTATCTGAGCGGGTATGTTCATGTAAAAGTATTCCCTAATGCCTAGTTTCCTAGTGCCTGGTCCCTTAGCTCAGATGTAGGTGTAGCCTACATCTGAGTTCTCTTGTTTCATTTCCATAAGTTTGTCGACAATGGTGTCGAACAGCTGCTGGGCGCCCCGGTATCCCAGGTGGAGGGTACGAGGCCCGCTGATCCGGTCGTGGATAGGAAATCCGAAACGGATCAGCGGGATGCCGGTTTTGCGGCTGAGGCTGAAGCCCTTACTGTTGCCGATGAGCAGGTCGGGTTTCAGATTGAAAGCGGCGATCTCGATTTCGGCAAAGTCGATGCCTTCGAGGATCGGGGTTTCCGGGGCGAGTTCCGGGGCAGCTTCGCGTATGCATTGGTCGAGCTTACCGCTCTTGCCGCCGGAGGCGCAGAGGACGGGCTTGAGGCCGATCTCGCAGCAGAAGGCGGTCATGCCGACGACGAAATCCTCTTCGCCGTAGATGACGACCTCTTTGCCGAAGGTGTATTTGTGGCCGTCGACATAGCAGTCGATCAGTCGCCCGCGTTCAGCGTCGTGTTTGGCGGGCAGCGGCCGGCCGGTAATCTGCTCGAGTACGTTGCAGAATTTGTCGGTCTGGCGGATGCCGATGGGCAGGCCTACGCGGAAGACGGCCGTGGAAAATTTTTCGTCGAGCAGCGATGCCGCAGACTGTTTGTCGGCGATGGTCGAGGCCAGTTCAATCACGGCTGAGGCGCGGCCGAGTTTGGCGATTTCGCGGGCCGGAGTACCGCCGGCCGGAATTTTGTGGTAGTCGCCCCAGACCGGGCCGTCGAGCGGGTCGGAATAATCGGGAACAATTGAAAAATCCATTTCGAAATCCTCCATCAGTTCCCGCAGGTGACGCAGGTCGGCCGGGGAAACCATGCCGGGGAAAATGCCGATAAATTTTTCGTTCGGTCCGTCCACGGCGAGCTGATCGACGATGGCGCGGACGGCCCACTGATAGCCGTCGGCGTGCGAGCCGGAATAGCTCGGGGTGGAAACGCGCAGAATGTGCGGCGGATCGACTATTTTACGGTCGGCGGAAAGATACTCTTTCACATACATGTTCACATCGTCGCCGATGGTTTCCGCCAGGCAGGTGGTGGCAATGCCGATCACTTCGGGTTTATAGCCTTCAATCACGTGGGTCAGGCCGTCGAAAAGGTTCCGGCGCCCGCCGAAAACCACGCTCTCTTCGCCGAAGCTCGACGAGGCAATATCCATCGGTTCGCGGAAATGGCTGATCATGTAGCGGCGGATATAGGTGGCGCAGCCTTGCGAACCGTGGAGGAAGGGGAGGCAGCCTTCGATTCCACGGAACGCAAGGCAGGCGCCGAGAGGAGCACACAGTTTGCAGGCATTGCGCGTTGCCGTAAAATTTTCGCCGGTAAGTTTTTTACCACCCGCTTCGCTGGAGGACACCGAGTGCACGGAGGTACTGTCTCTGTGTTCCTCCGTGCTCTCTGTGGTGAAATTCCCGCCGCTGGGACCGCAGCCGCATTTGGCTTTATCATCCGCTGTGCAGGCATGGGCCGCATCGTCGACCGGAGCACAGGTTTTTCCGCAGTTGCAGCTCATTTACCGGATCCTTTTTTGTCTGCGAAGAGGTTGAGCTTACGCAGGTTCTTCTTCGGAGGAAGATTTCTGTCCAGGTCATGAATGCCCATGGCCGTTAAGATTTCATTGATCGAGGTATCGTATTTTTTCGTGGTCTTCATCTTCGTGCTCTCTTTTCCGTTTAGGTTCTTTTTCCTGCACGGCGCGGTGCGAACTGCCAGACGGGGCTCATGACGGAGGAGTGAACTTCTTTGGCAAAGTTGAGCATGCCGATGAAGCCGGCGAGCGCTTCCTTGCGTTCGTGGTTGTGGTCGCAGAAGCCGACGCCGATCTTGTAGGCGATGGGACGTTCTTTGACGCCGCCGATGAAGAGGTCGACATCTTTTTCCTTCACATACTTTGCCAGCTCGAGCGGGTTGGTGTCGTCGAGGATTACGGTGCCCGGATCGCAGAGTTCCGTCAGCAGTTTATAGTCATCCACCGACCCGGTCTGCGAGCCGGCCACCACCACATCCATGCCGAGCGTGCGCAGCGAGCGAACCAGCGAAAAGACCTTGAAAGCGCCGCCGGTGTAGACCGCGGCCTTTTTCCCTGTAAGATCTTTCCGGTAGGGCGCGAGCTGCGGCATCAGCTTGGCCACTTCTTCTTTAATCACGCGCTGTGCGCCCATACGCATTTCATCGTCATCAAAAAAATCGGCCACGTCATAGAGCGCCTTCGACATATCTTCGATGCCGAAGTAGGAGGCGCGCATCATGGGGGTGCCGTATTCTGTTTCGAGCATCTTTGCCAGATTGCTGACGGAACCGGAGCACTGCACAATATTGAGATGGGCGCGCCCGGCCTTGCGGATTTCATCGACCCGTCCATCGCCCGAAACCGTGGAAACCACTTTGACGCCCATACGTTCGTAGTAGTCCTTAATAATCCAGATTTCACCGGCCAGATTGAAGTCGCCGAGAATGTTGATCGACTTCGGGACTTTCTGTGCGTCGGGGTCGTCTTCGCCGACAATTTTAAACAGGGCATCGCAGGCCGCTTTGTAGCCTTCTTTTTTCGAGCCCTTGAAGCCTTCGGAATCAACCGGGATCACGGGGATACCTTTTTCGTTCTGCACCTTTTTGCAGATCGCGTCCACGTCGTCGCCGATTACGCCGATGATGCAGGTGGAATAGATAAACGCCGCGCTCGGTTTGTATTCATCGATCAGTTCGCTGATGGCATTATAAAGTTTGCCTTCGCCGCCGTAGATGACGTCCTTTTCCTGCATGTCGGTGGAAAAGCTCAGGCGGTGCAGCTCGGGACCGGAAGAAAGGGCACCGCGGATATCCCAGGTGTAGGACGCGCAGCCGATCGGCCCGTGCACGATATGGATCGCATCGGCGATCGGGTAGAGCACCACACGGGATCCGCAGAAACTGCAGGAGCGCTGGCTGACGGAGCCAGCAAGACTCTGCTTTTCCGCCTCCATGGCAAATTCGCCGCCTTCATGCACCTGGGCTTTGCGCTTTTCCAACAGATTGATTTTTTCTTCAGCCATTTTGGTTTTCCAATTGTTGGAAGCCCTTATTGCAACAGGTGTGCCATTGTACCGTGTTGGGCGCGGATCGGAGTTGTAAGTCCTTGCTAATTAGTGTTTAGTAAAATGTTTGATGAGGAAGGGGGTGACGGGGAAGGGGAGCGTGATTACGGAAATATTTTTCCGGCACGTCCAGCCCTTGGAAGCCTCGCTCTTCCAACCCTTGGAAAACAAAGGGGTTAAACCGAATTCCGACATTTTTTTCCAGTCTCTGGAAGCGGGCACGAAAATTGTTCTACAATGATGTGGGGATAATTTTTCAACCCCGGAGGGTATGAAGACAGGAAGGGGAAGGATTGGAAGGATGATGTTCCCGATGTCCATTTGTGTATTGAAGCTGTTTCTTGGTAGGAATGCGGACACCGAGAACGGCGTCTCTACAGCTTCAGGGTAAATAATATGGGGTACTGGAAAATCCGGGCGTTTCGTTAGCGGGATGGGGGCGGGGGAAGGGCTTTACGGGACAACTGTTGCCACTATGTCCAACCCTTGAAAAACACTAGTAACTTGTAAGTGCGAGTAGGTTCCAATCCCTGGAAACGTTCGTTGATTCCGGGCATCGTCCGAGGCGCTATTTTATTATTAAGTTCACGTGGTTCTATTCAGACTCAATGCTAGGGTCCTACCTGCAGTGAAGGTTTTCATTAACCGGGACATGATATGAAAAGCGTATTCGTTGTTGGAGCAAGTGGGGCAACCGGTAAATTACTGGTCGCGGATTTACTGGCCAGGGAGTTCGAAGTAACGGTCGTGGTGCGATCTTCCAGCTCCCTGAGGGGCACCTTTGAAGGTCGATCGAACTACCATGAAGTTACGGGAAGTATTACCGAGATATCGGATGACGAATTACGGCCGCTGTTGAAAGGTTGCGATGCGGTGCTCTCGTGCCTGGGGCATAATTTGACCTTCAAAGGGTTGTTTGGAAAACCTCGCCGGCTGGTTGCCGATACCGTGGAAAAGGTCTGCCGGGTTGTTGAAGCGTTAACGCCGGATCGAAAAATTAAAGTGATTCTGATGAATACCACGGGGAACGCCAACCGTGATATCCCGGAACGACCTCCATTATCCCAACGGATCGTCGTCTCCATCTTGCGGGTGCTGCTTCCTCCGCATGTGGATAACGAACAGGCGGCCGATATTCTCCGAACCCGCATCGGCCGGAATCACGCATTGATTGAATGGGCCGTCGTCCGACCCGACGGCCTCACCGATGAAACAGAAGTTTCAGCATATACCCTTCACCCATCGCCCATCCGGAATGCCATCTTCGACGCCGGCCAAACCAGCCGCATCAACGTGGCAAACTTCATGGCCAACTTAGCCGCCGATCCAACGCTATGGGACACCTGGAAAGGCCAAATGCCCGTAATTTACAACAAGGCCTAACCTATTTCGGTCGTGACATCATTTTTGTCCACTGATTATTCAGATTATAAGGATTAGACTCTGGAGCCTGGAGGGCCGGTTAATTATAAATCAGTTTTAAAATCCTAATAATCCGTGGATTGGATTCGGTGTGGCTCCCGCTATTGTATTTTTTGAATGGATCGTTGTAGTATTCGGATTCGTTTAAGGATGAATCCATGGAAACGAATAGCGTTGAGTATGTTTTTGATGTCGTGAGCACGCAACTGCCAAAAGCAGGTGTTGAGTTTCTCATGATTGGTGGGCATGCGGTGAATCATTATGGCTTTAGTCGCGCCACAGTTGATGTGGATTTTATGATCGTTTCAAACGATGTAGCCACGGTTCGGGAAGTTATGAAAACGGCCGGTTTTACGAATGTTTCCGATTCAGACAATGTTATTTTCTTTGGCCATCCCGAAAATCCACATCGGGTTGATTTTCTAAAGATTGAACAGGATTCGATGGACAAACTCATCAAATCCGCTGAAGTAATTGATTACTCAGGTTATCGACTAAAAGTTCCGGGGATTTCAGATCTGATAGCAATGAAGCTGTTTGCTGTCAGTCAGGGTTCACTGCAGCGTGAAGAAAAGGATCTTCTTGATGTCGTCAATCTGGTTCAAGAGTGTGGCTTGGATCTTAAATTGATTCGCGAGCTATGCGATCGATACGCAAGTGATGATGTGTATTCGAAGGTTGAAAGCCGAATGAGTGGAGAGGAAAAAGATGGTTAATTTTCCAAAGCTTGGAAATGTTGAAGAGCCTCCTGTGCGTAAAATGACGCCCGAAGAATATCTTCGTTTTTGTGACTTCTGCTTAAAAGCCAATCCGCATATCACAGCGGAAAACTGCATGGACCGAAATCCCGTCGAGATCTCGGTTCCTTTTAGCGTTCGCTGAGTGCTGAATTTAATTCATTCTGTTTGGTCTGCCACGCCTTGCAGGCGTTGTAGGCGGCTTCCGATACCGCCGGTATATCTTCGAATTCAGCCCACAGCCGATCCTCGATCAAGTCATGAAGATCGCCGGCCTTTTGCCCGGCAATAAATTTCAGCCTGGTTACCTGTTTTTCAAGATCTTTGATTTCTTCTGTGCTCATCTTTTTTTCAAATGGCTGGAATTTTCTGCATTGAGTCCGTTGTTTAATCGCAGCGTTCTTTTGCGTTTTGGCAGGCTTCCAATCCCTGGAAACTTTTGTTGATGCCCAGCATTATCTGCACTCGATCATCGAACCCGCACATCCGGTGTCCATCCATTTCAATAAGCGGGCGGCGGATTAAGATCGGTTCGCACAGCAGGAGGTCCAGTGCGCCGGCGGCATCGAATGCGGAAGGATCAACCTGACCTTGTTTGACGGCCGGGCTTTTATCATTGAACCATTCCTCCACGGGCCGATCCACGAAGTATGACTCTAACTGATCGCGCTCCCACGGTTCATCGAGCAAAGATTTTACTTCGAGCGAATAGCCGTTGGATTCCAGCAGGGCCTTTTGGCGCGCGTTGCCTTTGCATCCGGTCTTTTCATAGAACAGAATTTTATTCATATTGCCGGCCTTGTACGGAAGAGCTTACAAAATTTGAGCCGCCTGCTTTGCAGACTTCGCAGAAGCGCGGCGGTTCTGCGCTTTGATGAATATGCCCGCAAATGGAGCAGACCCAGGTTTTTATGCTGATGCTTCGGTCGGAACTAAACGAACTCAATATTGATGGTTTCGTCTTCGTTTTCAGTGATGGTGTAGTTGCCGGAGGGCAGCATGGAGAAGCCCTGTTTAGCATGTGCTGCTGAGATGGTTTTTTCGGCTTCGCCGGCGGCGACGGGCTCGCAGTCGACGTGGCGGAAAATTTTCATGACGGCGGGGTCGTCGGTGAACTGCAGCATGAAGGCGGAATGTTCGATGAAGACGAGGTCGTCGTAGGCATAGGTGACTTCGAAGCCGCAGTCGGCCAGGATGGCGGTGATTTTTCCGAGGGGTCTTGCAATGACTTCACTCATAATTTGTCCTGTATTTTTCTTTCACCACAGAGAGCTCTGAGGATACAGAGGTAGAGACTCGGGAGCTCAATATAAGGTGTATGTTATTTCACGCAAAGGCGCTGAGTACGCAGAGAGAGTGCATTAATATTATATTATAAATCTGTAAGTGCTGAGCCTCTGTGCTCTGTGGTTAATTATTACTTAAGCGGCGATTTGGGTTTTAGCCCAGGCCTGGACGGCTTCGGCTGTGTCGATCATTTCGGGAATGGCGTCGACGGGCGGTTCGGCGCGGTGGTAGCCGGCGAAGACGGGGCAGATGTTCTGGTAGGATTCGAATTTGAGCAGCTGCGCGGCAATTTCTTCGCCGATGCCGCCGACCTGATCGGCGGCGTCGATGAGATCGGTGAAGGTGTGGTTGTCGGCGAGTTTGCCTTTGGCCATGAGGGCGGCCATCACATGTTTTTCGATGGCGAGGCCGATGATGTTGTAGAGAATTTCGGCGGTGAAGATCGCCGGGCGCTTAATGCCCCCCTTTGCGGTCTTGAGGTATTTATCGCCTTCGTTCATGAATGCTTCGTAGCCGTTGTCCAATGTGCCGCTCATCATTTATCTCCAGATGTTTATTAATTAAAAACGCAAAGAACGCTGAGTAGAAAGAGGATCGCAAAGGCAGCGTGTTTAAATGGTTTTTATTTCTCCGGTCCTTACTGAAACAACAACGTCGCTAAGCTTTGCGTGACTTTGATTCCTCTGTTTCTTTGCGTTAGCATGCTTTTTTAAAAAGATTGGAGCCGGAGCGCGGGGTGCAAACAGAGGAGGAGAGAGAATCCTGTTTTGTGAGATTTTCCCGCGCTCCGGTTCCAAAGGATTTTGCAGTTTGGAGTTTGTGGTTTGAAGGCTGGAGCTGCCACCCGACGGAGCGGGCTGGGAAAACCCTCGGGCGATACGCTCCGAACCTTCAAACTTCAGCTCCTTCCTACTACATCACCAGCTCGAACTTGCATTCTTCTGCATCGCGGTCCTGACGGTCCATGACGGCACCGAGCATTTTTTCGAGCAGCCGAATGCCGCCGTTATAGCCCACGGTCGGGAAGTAGCTGTGTCCGATACGGTCAACAATCGGGAATCCGTGACGGATGAACGGAATGTCTTCGTCGCGGGCGATATATTTACCGTAGGTGTTGCCGATCAGCAGGTCGACCGGTTCGTTCTTGATCCACTGGTGAAGCAGGAACATGTCGGCACGTTCGCCATTTGCCACATTGACGTTCGGTGCTTTTTCCGCGCAGAGTTCTTTGATCTTTTGGGTGAACGCTTTACCGGGGGTTCCGGAAACGACCGCAGTCGGGATCATATCGAGATCGAGCAGGAATTCAGTCATTGGAATGAGCTGGTCGGGGTCGCCGAAGAGGGCCACTTTCTTTCCGTGCAGGTACTGGGACATGTCGGTGATGACATCCACCAGGCGGCCGCGCTCGGAGATGAAGGAGTCCGGAATGGTTACTTTGGCTGCATTGGCGAGTGCTTCCACGAAGCGGTCGGTTGCGCCGAGACCAATCGGAATGTCGAGGGTTTCGAATGGAACTTTGCAGTTGCTGTCGAGCCATTTGGCAGCTCCTTCCGAAGCCCATTTGCCGCAGGCGAGGGTTTTGATGCTGTCGCCTGAAGTGGCAATGTCTTCGACTTTAGCGCCGCCGTCTGGGTACATTTTGAATTCGCCGGTCTGCGGGGTGTCGACCACGCCGTCGGTATCCGGGAACATCACGATGTTTGCGCCGAGGCGCGCGGCGATGCCTTTCATTTCCTTCATATCGGACGGTTCAACCCAGCCCGGGATGATGTTGACCTGGTCTTTGGCTTCGCCGGTATGTTCAACCAGCCCTTTAACGATGCCGGTGACCATGTTGGAGAATCCGGTGACGTGCGATCCCACGTAGGACGGGGTGTTGCAGTAGATCACTTTCTTGCCTTCCGGAACTTTGCCATCGTCCGTGGCTTTCTTCACAATCTGCGCGAGGTCGTCGCCGATGGTTTCGGAAAGGCAGGTGGAGTGGATGGCCACGAGGTCCGGGTTGTAGATCGTGAACATGTTGGCCAGGGCCTGGAGGAGGTTGGACTGACCGCCGAATACCGAGGAACCTTCCGTGAAGGAGCTGGTTCCGGCCATGATCGGATCTTTGTAGTGACGGGTGAGGGCGCTGCGGTGGTAGGAGCAGCAGCCCTGGGAGCCGTGCGAGTGCGGGAGGCAGCCGTGCACGCCGAGAGCGGCATACATGGCGCCAACAGGCTGGCAGGTTTTTGCCGGGTTGACGGTGAGCGCTTTACGTTCGCTTACTTCTTTGGGGGTGTGTCTTAGTAACATGGGATTTCTCCGATTTAGATTCTGTTTATTGCCGATGGTTGATTTCCGATTGCCGGTTTATGGAATGCTGCCGCCGTTGGGCGCCTGATTTTCAATCGCCAATCCTCGATCGGCAATCGGCAATTTTTCTAGGCCACGTACTCCGCACAGATGCAGGGATCGGTTTCCTTGTTGAGCCACGGGGCTTTGATCTTCTTCCAGATGCTGGTGCTGAGGATCTTTTCGATGTCAGCGTAGAAGTTCTTGGCCCCCTCGAATCCGGCGTACGGTCCGCCGTAGTCGTAGGAGTGCAGCTGTTTCAGCGGAATGCCTGATTTCTGGACGACATATTTTTCCTTAATGCCGGCGCAGAAGATATCCGGTTTGTAGAAGTCGATCAGCTTTTCGGTTTCCCAATGTGTGATGTCGTCTACGATAAGGGACTGGTCGGCCATATCGGGCGCCATACCGCGGTAGTCGCTGATTTCCAAGCCTT
Organism: Pontiella agarivorans; assembly: GCF_034531395.1. Lineage (NCBI taxonomy): Bacteria > Pseudomonadati > Kiritimatiellota > Kiritimatiellia > Kiritimatiellales > Pontiellaceae > Pontiella > Pontiella agarivorans. The sequence goes on from NZ_JARVCO010000010.1 coordinate 1,113,558, forward strand.
TTTCTTTGAGCGCTTCGAGCTTCTCTTCAGAAGCACGCGGGCTGTAGCGGGTTTCGTCCTTCTCCACCTTGATCTCTTCGATGTTACGGGAGTCGGCATCCACTTTGATGGTCGGAAGCACCTTACGTCCTTCGTAGTCATCGCGATGACCGAATTCATAACCGGCGGAAACGGTCTGCATGCCGAGCTCGCCAAAGAGTTCCTGGTAGTGATGTGCACGGGAACCGCCCACGAAAAGCATCGCTACTTTTCCGTCGGATTTCAGTTTCGCTTTTGCCACCGCTTCTTTCACGGAAGGCATTTCCTCGGCAATCACTTCTTCGATGCGGGCTTTCAGCTCGTCGTCTTCGAAGTATTCACCGATTTTACGCATCGCTTTCGCGGTGGATTCAGCGCCGATAAAGTTCACTTTGAACCACGGAATACCGAATTTGGTTTCCTGCATCTCCGCCATATAGTTGATGGAACGGTGACACATCACCAGGTTGAGGTCGGCCATATGTGAGTTCGCGAACTTGTCCATGGTGGAGTTACCCGAGAAGGTGCAGATGATGTTGATGCCGCACTTCTTGAAGATACGGTCGATTTCAAATCCGTCACCGCCGATGTTATATTCACCAAGAAGGTTCACGTTATATTTGTGTTTCGGTTCGGTATCGTCCAGGCCGATCACATGGCGGAACAGCTGATTGTTGGCGATATGGTGGCCCGCAGACTGGGAAACCCCCTTATATCCTTCGCAGCTGAATCCGAACACATTGCAGTCGCCGAGTTTTTCTTTCATCTCGCGGGAAACCGCATGCACGTCATCCCCGATCAGGCCGACGGGGCAGGTGGAGAAAACCCCAATGGCTTTCGGTTTGAAGATGTCGTAGGCCTCCTGAATCGCCTGAGCCAGTTTCTTCTCGCCGCCGAATACGATGTTGTCGTCCTGCATGTCGGTTGAGAAGGCATAGTTCATATAGTTGTCGCCGCCTTCGACCTGTTCATCCGGATCGGTCTGATTCCTGCGGGTCAGCCAGGCATAGAAGCTGCAGCCGATCGGGCCGTGCACCAGGTTGACGATGTCGCGTGTCGGACCGAGAACCACCCCTTTACAGCCGGCATAGGTGCAGCCGCGCTGGGTGATAATCCCCGGAATGGTACGGACGTTGGACTGGATCTGCTGATCCAGCTCGGGATCGTTGATTACCATGGATTTTGCGCGTTTACGCGCAATCTTCGGCGGGTATTTGGCGAGGATTTCTTCTTTGATTGCGGAAGGATCCGGTAATTTATTTTCGTTGCTCATTCCAAACCTCCTGAGGAGTCAAGGACGTTGCCGCCAGAAGGGCCTTCTGCGGTTTCGCCGGTTCTAACACGGGTTGCTTCCAGGATCGGCAGGACGAAAATTTTTCCGTCGCCCGAGCTGCCGGTCTGGTTCGTTTTGATGATGGTTGCTACGGTTTTTTCGACCCACTCGTCCGAGACCACAACCGTGATCAGACGCTTGGGAACAAGGCGGGGGCCTTCGCCCAGCTGGTCGATCGCTTCCGGGGCACCTTCCTCGGCACCGTGAAGGATGTTATAATCAACCATTCCTTTACCGCGGCCCTGCACCCGGCCGGTGGCGGTGAAGGAGCTGATGCCCGCTTCGTTCAACGCACGCTTGGTGTCGTTGATCTTGTTCATTCGGATGACTGCCATTACTTCTTTCATGACGCCCTCCTTTAATCTTCGTGACCGGAACTGATGGTGTAAGACGATTCAACCGGTGAAATGAAAATTTTGCCGTCGCCGAAGTTTCCGGTTTCGCTGCTTTTGGCCGCTCCGAGAACGGTCTTCACCACGAAATCCTTGTCGGCTTCGGGAATAACCGTCATCAGCATTTCTTTCGGCAGTTCATCATACGTGACTTCGCCGACTTTCAGGCCGCGTTGTTTTCCGCGTCCAAAGACCGGAACTTTAGTGATCGCCGGATAGCCGGCTTCGAGCAGGGATTTCATGACTTCATCAGCCTTTTCCGGGCGGACAATGGAACGTACGAGCAGTTTTGACATGGGTATTCTCCTGGTTAATTTTGTGTAGCCGAGGTCCACGACCTCGGAGCGGGGTCTCGGACCCCGCCCTACAAGGTTGGGTTATGCATCGAATCCGTATTTGACCATCAGCTCTTCGAGGTCTTCGATCTCGAGCGGCGTCGGGATGACACGCATTTCGTTGTCGTTGATCTTTTTCGCGAGGGCGCGGTATTCGTCGGCCTGGTTGGATTCCGGAGCGAAATCGATCACGGTTTTACGGTTGAGCTCCGCGTGTTGCACGATATTGTCGCGCGGAACAAAGTGAATCATCTGGGTGCCGAGACGGCTCGCCAGTTCCGTGATCAGTTCGAGTTCGTTGTCGCATTTACGGCTGTTGCAGATCAGGCCGCCCAGACGAACGCCGCCGGCATCCGCAAACTTCACAATCCCTTTGCAGATGTTGTTGGCAGCATACATCGCCATCATTTCACCGGAAACCACGATATAGATTTCTTCGGCTTTACCCTCACGGATCGGCATCGCGAATCCGCCGCAGACCACGTCACCCAGCACGTCGTAGAACACGTAGTCGAGTTTCTGATCTTCTTCATAAGCACCCAGCTGTTCCAGCAGGTTGATCGAAGTAATGATCCCGCGTCCGGCACAGCCGACCCCCGGTTCCGGTCCGCCGGATTCCACGCAGCGGCTTCCGCCGAAACCATCTTTGATGACATCATCAATTTCAATGTCTTCACCTTCTTCACGAAGGGTATCGAGTACCGTGCCCTGAGCCAGGCCGCCAAGCAGCAGACGGGTGGAGTCGGCTTTCGGATCGCAGCCCACCACCATCACCTTGTTTCCTGCTTCTGCAAGACCGGCTACCGTATTCTGCGTGGTCGTGGATTTACCGATTCCGCCTTTTCCGTAGATTGCTACTTTTCTCATCGTATTTCTCCTTGGTTGGTTAACGTAGTTTTGAATTTCAGTTCAGTTTCTATCTTCCCAAATGATGACAGCCCCTAATGCAACAGGTGTGCCACCGCCCTGAATCTGAACTGCGGAGAAGTTGTAAAATGTTAATAATGAGTGGATAGAAATAATTGTCGGGGCATATGGGTGCGGGGTGCGGGGAGGGCGCATAACCGGAAAAAAATTTCCGCCTCATCTTGAGTCCGGAAGCCGAAAGCCTACAACCCTTGGAAAAACAGGGGGTTACGAAAAACCCCGACATTTTTTTCCGCCGCCTTTCGACCGGCGGAAACAAATTTCCGCCTTTTCCCGGAATAGCGTCTTGAGTTGAAAAAGGCTGCTGTTTCCAAAGCGGTTGGCCTTGGGAGGAACGACGGGAAGCAGATTGAAAGCGAACTCCGGCGGCCGGGGTTTTATCTCCTTCGTGCGCCTCGTCCATCAATACGTTGCAGGAGTGATTTCAACCCTGAATGGCATTAAGTTAAGGGCATTTGAATGGGCCTCTGCAGGCGAGCCGCCTGCGGTACGATTGCCGCCCCGTAAAGCAGACGATTTACGCTTAATTCAGAGCCATTCAGGAGCAATCCTTTCGATGCAGGGAATCCTGTCAAATTCACCTCCTGAAGAACCGGTTCCCCAGTGACTGTAGGCCCGATGCCCCACGGGGCGCACGTACACCAAACCGTTCATCCGGAGGACCTGTGCGAAACTGTTGTACGCGATCCTTCGCAGAACCGCCGAGTTCGCACTGAAACACCGTAATTTGAGACCCTTTCGATGGAAAATCACTTGCGCTTACTCTGGTACTCTGACGCTTCCGACGGAACTGCGGGCATAGCTGCCGGTTGGCACTGGAGCGAAAGTGGTAGATTTCGGTATCGGAGGTGCGCACGGTTTTTTTGTAGTTGCCCCTCCGCTAGCAAGCTGGTTGTCATGTGTTTTCCTTTGTATGAAAGCTCAGAAGGAAACGATAGCTAGCTATTTTTTCAATTCAGGACGGTATTCCGTGAAGAGGCTGCTTCTGTTGGTGTCTTGGCACTCATCATGCATATTCCGGCTATATGGGAGAACATATGATGGGTGCGGGAAATAAAAAGGAATCCTTTTTCAATAAAGGAGGGTGGCTGATGGGTTTGCTGTGCGTTTTGACCTTTCTGGCCACCATCACGACAGGGCAGAACGTCTTTGATAACGCCTGGCTTATTTTCTGGTATGAGGCGATATTTGTGAGCGGATTTTTGATCTATCGCGGATCACAAGGACGTTTTGGAAATCTGTTTCCTGTAAAATCGGTTGGCTTTTGGCTTTTAGCTTTATGGTTCATGAGCATCACATTGTCTCTGATGATGTCGCCCTATGCTCTGATGACCGAGTGGTTTGCCGTCCAGCGCTATCTGCAGACCCTGTTTCATCTCGTATTTTTTCTTTGTGTACTGATTTTTTTTAAACGCTACAAGGGCTCTGCATCTCCTGTCTTTTTTTCGTTGGCACTGTCGGTTGCTGTGCTGGCTCTTTTGTTTGTGGATGCCTGGTTCGCAATGCCGGAGCCCTTAACCGAGGAGAGTAAAGAATGGTTTCGTCGTCCTCCGTATAATGCGCATATTCGCATTACCGGTTTTCTTGTTGCTGCAGCAGCCGCAGCACTTCAACCCGTGTTCTGCCGAAAAAGTAATCCGGCGGTATCGACCTGTTATTATGTGGTCGGGCTTGCTGTTTGGGGCCTGATGTTCTGGACAGGGGGACGAGGTGCAATTATATCGGCCTATGCGGCCTGCGTTGCCATTGCTTTGGTTCTTCTGATCAGAAAACAGCCATGGAAGCACTATCTCATTGCGTTAGGCATCTTCACGATAGGGGGGATTCTGATTTCGGAACTCTTTGAAGTATTTTACTGGAATGGAATTTTCCAGGCAGCAGAGCGTACGATGGCGGCCGGCGGGGATCCCTATAAGATGACCACAGGCCGTGTAACGTTCTGTGGATGGGTTGTTGAATCGTTGAACCTGAATCATGCGTGGTTATTCGGGCTGGGATCGCAGGGCTATTGCTATATGCCGAACCGCACGTTTGCTTTTCAACCGCACAACCTCATTTTCCAGTTTCTTGCGGAGTGGGGCATTGTGGGAACAGTTCTGTTTCTCTGCATGATCGGGTATGGATGCTTTATGGGATTCAGACAGACAGTTTTCCAATCTATGGAAAAACTCAGCGTTCCAAAGTTGTCCGCTTTGGCAGTAATTGTGTCACTGGGTGTACACAGCCTTGTTGACGGAATCTTTTATCACGCCCAACCTTCCCTGCATCTGGCTATTGCATTTGCCGTGTGGATGGCAACAACTACAAATAAGCTGAGTGGCCGCGATTAATGAATCAAAGTCAAAAAAAAGGTTTCGTTGTTCATGGGCTTTATCTGTTTTTGGGAGCCATGTTGACGTATTCAATTTTCAGTTATTGGGGGATTCGAGCACCTGACTCGGAAATTATGTTCCGATCTGCCCAAGGACTGATTCATCAAGGGGATTTTTCAGTAGAACAAGAGTTGGCCTGGAAGGAATTCGGAATTGCTACCGGTATTGATGGAAAAAATTATTCCATTTTCGGTCCGGGCCAGGCCGTGGTGAGTGCAGGTCTGGTTTTCTTGGCTGAGCAGGTAGTAGATGCCGGTTTTTTTGATGAGCGCCCATTCCTGATTGCCGAAAGTCATTATTTTGAAGGAGGGATTCGTGATTTTGTAAATGGAGCAGAAGTCAAAAATATACGAGGTCACGCCGTGCGATCATTGATGGGATGGTTTAACATATTAGTTGCTTCTCTATGCGTTGTTGTCTTTTACGGTCTAGTCCATTCGTTTGAGGGTTCAAATACAGGGTCGTTATTGAGTTCTATCCTTTTTGCTTTTGGCACTCCAATTTTAGCCTACAGTGGCACATTCTTCAGTGAATTGCTGGCTATGTTATTTTCCATGCTGGCCATGTTGTTGATTATTAAGGCGAGTTCGGAGATAGGGAGCGATCGGTATCTTAAGTTGCTGGTTGGAGGATTGCTGCTGGGGGTATCCATTCTCGTTCATATCACGGCTATTCTTTTTGTTCCGTTTTTTATCTTTTCAATCCTTCTTTCGCCCAAGGCGGAATTCAGGGATAGCCTATGTTTAAAGATTAAGTGTGCCGGAATTTTTGCTTCAGGAGTCTTTCTGGCTCTGGTTGTGTTGGGTTTTTATAATTTCAACCGTTTTGGGAGTGTGTGGGAAACGGGTAGGACGGTCGAGGGAGCTATGCGATATGGGGGGTGGACTTCACCTCTACATGGTATTCAGGGGTTGCTGTTTAGTGCGGGAAAGGGATTCTTCTTTTATTGTCCTGCAATAATTCTAGGTCTCGCTTTATGGAAGCGGTTTTATTTGAAAAACAAGGTCTGGGCTTTATCGCTTATGGGAGCCTGCCTGTTTCGGCTGGTCTTTATAGCTTCTCGCTCTGACTGGAGTGGCGGTCTCTGTCTGGGGCCGAGATATCTCATTGTGCTGATTCCATTTCTGTTACTTCCTGTTGGAGTCTATCTGGGGGAGCTAAGGCGAACGGGATCTCTGAAAGCGTTTATTGGGGTTGGCTTGTTTAGCGGTTTGTGCGTCATCCAGCAGATCTATTTTGCTTTAGGTGATGTTTTTTCTTATTGGCGACTCTCCGGCATGCAAAATGGTGTAAATCTCTTCAAAGGAGGGCTGATTTACGAAACATGGGAGGTGTCCCCGCTGTTGTTCATATTGTCAGGGTTGCGAGCTCCTCTGTTGCTACAATGGGTAGCCTGTGATAATTGGACGTTATTCTCTGTATTAAGTGCTATTGCCGGACTTCTGTTATTTTATGTGTATTATAAAACGTTAAAGTGCGGATCAATGAAGTAGATCTTTAGCTAGGGTAGAGTTGAGTTCTTGTGCCGATTTGAGAGCTTGAGGGTTCCCGGTTTCTTTGTAGGCAATGATGGCATGTGCACACAGCAACGTTGGGTTTCTACCATTTTCGGAGAGCAACTGACGCAATATAATTTTCGCCTTACCTAGATTGTCTGTCCGGATATACAATAACATCAAATTGGTTCGGGCTGCGGTATGGTTGGGACGAAGGCTTAGTGCTTTGTTATATGCTGTTTCAGCATGTTCGAATTGTCCGCTGTTTTCGAAAGCAATGCCTAGGTTATTATGGAATATGGGGTCTGTGTTATTCAGTTTAATCGCTTTCAAGTAGGATTGTATGGCTGCTCCATTCTGCTCCATGGCAAGCAGGATATTGGCTTGCCGAAAATAATAGCCCGGGTTGTTGTCAACCCTTTCAAGGCACCGGTTGATATCAGCCAAGGCCTGCTCATATTGCCCCCGGTCATAATAGGCTGAGGAGCGCATCGATAGATCGTGTTCGATGGGATCGGCAGGGATATTGAACCAGTTAATCAAAGACAGGGGCAACAGTATGATACTGAAGAGAACCGGTGTGAGCGGAATTGATTTTTCTTTGATGGATTCCCAAAAATATAAAGCTCCCCCTCCGGCGACAATGGCCATGCCCGGCCATAGAGGGATGCGGAATCGGCTGTTGACAAAGAAAAGGATGATGGTGCCGGATAAGAGGACGAGGAAGGAGCCGATCCATAAAATCTGCTCATGTTGTCTCTGTTTGATGAGCGCGGCTATACCCCAGGGAAATAGGGACAGGAGTAGCCACCATCGAACCGGAAGCCATTTTAACAGGGTGCTGTCTTCGGTGGCGGCAAATTCAAAACTTCGGTTGTTCGGTACCTCATGATTCCAGAACATGAGCCACGTCTTTTTTGCCATCAAACCAATCCATCGGGCGGGATCCGCTTTGATCTCTTCAATGGTTTTCGTTTTCCAGTGGTTGGAAACTTTTTCCTGAGAAAGCGTTCCGGTTTCTCCGGTAGCTTCACGATAGCCTTCTTCCGCCATCACTTGGATAGGGTCGCGGTACTCGCCTTCGTATACGACATAACGATCCTGTCGGGGAATCATGCCATCGGCATTTTTTGAATTTCCGAGGTAAAAGTTAATGCCGCCGGCCTGGGTCATCAGCGAGAATTTGCCGCTGTATTGGGCATTAATCATTCCAAATAAAATTTGAATCAATAACAGCCCGGGGAGGGCCAGCAAGGGCAGTAGCGAGAGCAGGCGGGTGGTCGGTGGCCGGGAGTGTGTGCGCAGTTGAAGCCAGCGAAAGATTCCGAGCATTGGAAAAAAGAGGATGAGAGGCAGTGCATTCGGTCGGGCTTGGGCGGACAGGCCCAGCAGGATGCCAGCCGCAAGCCATAGAGCAGCAGATTTTGCAATGGGTTTGGTATTCATAGCCAGGCATACGACATAGCTCAGAACGAGTAGTAAAAAGGAAAACAGCGTGGTGATCAGAAGCTGTCCTTCAAAATAGAGGGGGGGAGCGCTCAGGCAGAAAAATAAGCCGGCCAGTATGCCCGCTGTCCTGTTGCTGAAGATTCGCATGGACAATGCGGCAACGAGCACGGTTATTCCGACACCGAGCGCCATTTGCGCCATTACGGAAAGCAGAATGCCCGAATCAGGAGCAATTCGATAAAACCCCGACAAAAAGAGAGGATAAAGCAGGGGGCGGAAGCCATCGATCAGGTCTCCACCGCCACCGGCAAGCTGGCGGGCACATAAATCATAATAATGCTGATCAAGCAGAGGGCGTAGAAAAAAGGGAGAAGCCAACTCCTGAAAGAAATAGAGGGCGCGCACAATCAATGCACTCAGAGCGAGATAAAAGAGCGGTTTGGATTTCACTTAGGTGTCAGTCCTATTTTTTCGTTATTTTGTTTTTTAAGATGAGCAGAGGTCCGTCTTTAGATTCGGCAACTTCCTTACAAAAGCGCGACAAGTTGGAGGGGTTGCCCAGATGTAATTGTTCGCTGATCCATTGGTTACGAATGCTAACTCGCTTTCGGATGTGCCACGCTATGACTTTTTTTGCGGGATCGCTTTTTTTGAGGTTCGGTAGCGAGTCCCGAGAAACGTGTAACTTTTTAAGGCACTCTTCCAGTAAACGTTCTGCTTCGCAGATATCGTGCATTTGAATGGCCTCGCCGGAATAGGAACTCCGATGATTCCCGGTCAGTCGTTCCCCGATTCGCTCCTGCAGTGATTCCCTGAACGCATCATCGCCGAACGCCCAGCCCCGTCGAATTCGGCTCCAGGCCTCGTCAAATTCGGCGGGATTATCGGAGTAGGCCACAAGAGTGGCCCTGGCTTGAGTCGATTCTGCAAATTGGGATAAACCGGAGGGGGAGTCCTCCAGGCCATGTGCTCCAAGCAAACGGTTGACATCCAGCCAGTCCGGACGCAGATCCTTCGATAAATAGAGCGGATAGCTGCTCCACTCGAATGTTTGAAGCAGTTGGTTCTTTGGATCAAAACAATGGGCGCGGGCAGGATTCAGGTGAATATAGTTTCCAACTGTTCTGAAGTATTCTTGTTGGGGGTCGACGACTAGCGCTTTATATCGCCCCTGAAACAAATGGCCCCATAGTTTGTAGCGAATATTGAAACGTTTGGTGTAAGTGCCTTGCAGCCACCGCATCCCATCCACCAAATTGGGTTCCGGGGTTTCCAGGAGAAAATGATAATGATTTCGCATCAACACAAATGCGTGAATTTTCCAGCCGGTGCGGTTGCAGGCTTCGTCCAAGGTGGACATAAAAAGTGTGTAATCGTCGTTGTTCAGGAAAATGTCGCTCTGACGGTTTCCTCGACTCATGACATGATACAGCGCACCAGCGAATTCTATGCGTGGAACTCTTCCCATGGTTTCTGCTTATACGCGTACAGAGAGAGTTGGGCAAAATAAATAACGAAATAATAGGACTGACACCATGTGCATTGAAGCGTTTGGTGTAGGTGCCTTGCAGCCACCGCATCCCATCCACCAAATTGGGTTCCGGGGTTTCCAGGAGAAAATGATAATGATTTCGCATCAACACAAATGCGTGAATTTTCCAGCCGGTGCGATTGCAGGCTTCGTCCAGAGTGGACATAAAAAGCGTGTAATCGTCGTTGTTTAGGAAAATGTCGCCCTGACGATTCCCTCGGCTCATGACATGATACAACGCGCCCGCGAATTCTATGCGTGGAACTCTTCCCATGGTTTCTGCTTATACGCGTACAGAGAGAGTTGGGCAAAATAAATAACGAAATAATAGGACTGACACCTTTTTTTACGCGTACAGAGAGAGTTGGGCAAAATAAATAACGAAATAATAGGACTGACACCTTTTTGGACTGACACCTTTTACGAAATAATAGGACTGACACCTTTTAGACACCTTTTACCTTTTATGCCTTATGCTCTTTCAGGGCTGACACCTTTCTACGAAATAAGAAAGCCCCCGCATTCAGCGGAGGCCATCAGTTTAAAACGTTATATGACTATGAGCTTAGAAGATATTGTCATACAGTTCTGCTGCCAGAGCTCCTGGCGTGTCGGTTCCGGCAGCGGCAACATCTTTCACAGGCTCTGCACCGACCTGCAGTCCGTCTGTGCCGTTTTTGATGTAGTTAATATAATCATCTTGATCAACATCAGAAGCATTATTTGCGATGCCATTTTCCATGTAATACTGTTCAACAGCACCGATCACAAGACGGGCATTATTGATTGCACTCTTTTGTAGCGTGGTGGCACGCGCTTTCTGGAAGGACGGGATGCCGATGGCTGCGAGGAGGCCGATGATGGCGACTACGATCATGATTTCGACGAGGGTGAAACCCTGTTTTTTCATTGTTTTCTTCATTTTGTTTTTCTCCATTTATTTATGATTCAATATTTTTAATTTCAGCTGCCTGATCTGAGCTCACCTCATTTTTTCTGTGTCAGACGGAATCTATATAGCGGATGTCGTGCCAACTTTTTGCTGCGCGAAAAGAAGAGGGGGCTTCCGAGCGGAATGAATGGATTGAACCCCTTTAAATAAAGGGTGGAATATTAAACGGGATGATTCGGAATTCTTTTTTAGGAATAGATGGTCTCACGAAATGATTCTGAAAAATGAGCAGATAAGGGGGGAATCCGGTTTGCAGATACTGGAACCCGGCTGAACTGATACTATTTACTAAAACATCCCGGTCTTAACGGCAGCGTTATTCCGCGCAGAGCGCGCGGAGCCATTTATGACTGAATTTATCTGCGTCCTCAGCGCCTCTGCGAGGGATCAAATTTATATCGGATAGTTTTAACGTTTGGTATGAGATAGCGTTTATGCACTTTGATTCTGACGTCTGCGTCGGCCGGAGCCAATGCGGCGGTTGCATGTTGTGAAAGTGGAAAAGGCCTGTGATGGAGAGAGCGTGAGCGCGTTGGTGCAAGGGTTCGTGGTCCAGTTTGTCCTGTTGTGCGGTCAATATAATGAAGCGGCATGTCATCGCCAAAGTAAACGAACATAAGGTTCATGCCGGAATTTAAGAGCCGTTGAATGTGCTTCATGTCCGGGAGTGCAGGCGAGCCGCCTGCGGTACTGTCCGTTTTCGGCGGGTTCCCGGGTTGGTGCTGCAGCGTTGTATCGCAGGCCGCCGGCCTGCCCCGTAAAGCGGACGGGTTATGCTTACTTTTCTATTTTGGAGTGCAGGCGAGCCGCCTGCGGTACGATTGCGGTATTGTCCGTTTTCGAGAGATTCCCGCAATCACCAAAACGGTTGGTGGTGCAGCGTTGTATTGCCAGCCTGCTTTATTCCGTGGAAAGAACCCGGAGGATGTGTGTTATAAAAAACGCGCTTTCCGGTATGAAAAGCGCGTGTTGTGTGTGCGGTGAAAAGGATCTATCAGCTGTCCTGCTCTTCTTCCGGCAGTTTGCGGTAGAGGGTAGCGAGGCTGATGTCGAGTTCCTTGGCTGCGGCGACTTTATCACCGCCCATGGTATCAATAACCGTTTTCAGATATTCTTTTTCTTTGGCGCGCAGGAAGGCTTTGAGGGATTTCCCTTTTTCAAATCCCCCGGTCAGTGCTGCTTTTTGCTGCGCGGCGGGATTTTCCTCGTAGGAGACAATGAGTTTTGAGGGCAGGGTCTCCTTGGTGATTTTTCCGTCGTGAAGGAAGGTCAGGCAATGCTGGATCACGTTCTGCAGTTCGCGGACGTTGCCAGGCCAGCTGTAGCTTTGGAGAATGCCGAGTACGGTATTGTCCATGGCGGGGAATTCTTCCCCGGGTTCCAGTTCATGACTGATGAAATGCTGGGCCAGCGGAAGTACATCCTCCGGGCGTGTTTTCAGTGGGGGAATATCAATGGAAATGACGCTGAGGCGGTAAAACAGGTCTTCGCGGAAGGTGCCTTCTTTTACCATGTTTTCCAGATTGCGGTTTGATGCGGCCAGAATGCGGACATCGACATCGAATTCTTCGGTTCCACCCACTTTTCGGATTTTCTTGTTCTGGATGGCACGGAGCAGCTTGGACTGCAGGCTGTGTGGGATGGAGTTGATTTCGTCGAGGAAGAGGGTGCCTCCCCGGGCTGCCTCAAACAGGCCTTTTTTGTCAGCATTGGCTCCGGTGAATGCCCCTCTGGTATGGCCGAAGAGTTCGGATTCAATCAGAGTCTCGGGCAGTGCGGCACAGTTAACGGGAAGGAAAGGCCCTTCAGAACGGGCGCTGAAACTGTGAACAGCTTCGGCGACCAGCTCTTTGCCGGTTCCGCTTTCCCCGGAGATCATGATGGTGGTTTTGGTGGGGGCAACGCGTTTGATCATTTCGCATACATTGATCATCTGTTCGCTCTCGGCGACAATGTTGCCGAAATATTTTTTGGCTTCGATGTGTCCGTCGCCGCCGATCTGTTCGGAGAGCGATTTCTGGTATTCCAGCGCTCGTTTTACCGTTTCGAGCAGTTCATCGATTTTGAAGGGTTTGGGGATGTAGTCGAAGGCTCCTTCCTTCATGGCTTCAACCGCCGTGGCCACTGTGGCGTAGGCGGTCAGCATAATTGCGCCGACATGGGGGCGAAGCTGACGGGTGCGCTTGAGCAGTTGCATGCCATCGACCGGTTCCATTTTTATGTCGGAAATCAGGAGATCAAACTGCTCGGATTTAAGGAGTTTTTCAGCCACGCCACCATGTTCGGCCAGCTGCACTTCGTACCCCTTGGAAAGAAGGATTTTGTTCAACAAACTTAAAATCGTCGGATCATCATCCGCAATAAGAATTTTGGCCATAGTACAACCTCTCCCTAAATGTGTTCAGTTGTTCTATATAACCCTTATTTTTATTCGGTGAGCAAGCCTAATGATGAATAGAAGACTTGATGGGGTACACGGATGACGAGGGGGCTGAAAATAAAAACGCCGGCGGACATTTTTACGTCGACCGGCGTTTGCGGGGGAGGAGGAGGTCGGCGGTTTTACATGACCACTTCACTCATTTTGAAGATGGGAAGGAACATGGCCACCACGATGGTGCCGATGATGCCCCCGATGAAAACCATGAGCAGCGGTTCAATCATGGATGTGAGACCCGATACCATGGTCTCCACCTCGCTGTCATAAAACTCTGAGACTTTATCCATCATTTCATCCACCTGACCGGTTTTTTCTCCGGCGGACAACATATGAACGAGCATGCGGGGGTAGAATTTATTGGGTTCCAGAGCCGCGGAGAGCGGTTGTCCTTCTTCGACGGTTTTTTTTGCGTCGAGCAGGGAATCGCCAATGACCCGGTTTCCGGTGGCCAGACCGACGATTTCCAGCGATTCCATGATTTGGACGCCACTATGCAGGAGCTGAGAAAAGGTGGATGCAAAGCGGCTGATGGCGACCTTGGTTGCCAGTTCTCCAAGGATTGGAAAGCGCAATTTCATTTCGTCGATTTTGTAATGGCCCCGATCTGTTTTATAGACGTATTTAAACCCGTAAATGAGTCCGCACAGTACAGCCAGCGCAATATACCAGTAGGTGGTGAGCAGATTGCTGAAATCGAGCAGTTTCTGTGTGAGCCACGGAAGTTGCCCGCCGAAATCGGAGAACATTTCCGCGAAGACGGGGACAACAAACATGATCAGTGCGGTGGCGAGACCGATAGCCACCACCATGACGACGCTCGGGTACATCATGGCGGATTTAACCTTGGCTCGCAGTTTGTTACTGGCCTCAAGAAAGTCGGCAACACGGGCGCAGACATCCGGCAGAATACCGGCGACCTCGCCGGCGCGCATCATGCTGATATACAGCTCATCGAAAATGCTTGGATAGAAGACGAGTGCTTCGGAATACATGGACCCGCCTTCCACCCGTGCGCGGATGCCCTGAATGACCGGTCTGAAGTTCTTGTTGACCGTTTGCTGCTCCATGGCGGCGAGGGTTTGCACCAACGGCATGCCGGCGGAAAGCATGGCCGCGACCTGCCGGGTGAAGACCGAGAGTTCCTTGAGTCTGATTTTACGCGCCCCCCGCACGACCGGGAGGCTGCCCTGTGCTTTATTCAGATTTTTAGGCATGGAGTATTTCCTTAGTGTTCACTGGTTACGCGCATAATTTCTTCAATGGAGGTGAGTCCTTCACGGACACGATCCAGACCGGCTTCGCGCAACGTGCGCATGCCGTTTTCGACGCCGATCCGTTTAATCGCGTCGGCTTCGGAGTTGGTGAGAATGGTGTTGCGGAGGATATCGTCGATGAGCAGAATTTCCATGACGCCGCCGCGGCCTTTATAACCGATATTGTTGCATTTCGGGCAGCCGATACGTTCGTAGAACTGTACATCCTGCATGGTGGCGGGATCGATGCGGTTGCGCTTTAGGGTTTCAGTGGGGATATCCATTGGCTTTTTGCATACCGGGCAGAGTTTGCGGTACAGACGTTGGGCCTGGGTCAGCAGGAGCGATGAGGCCAGCATGAACGGCTCGATTCCCATATCCACCAAACGCGCAATGGCCCCGGCGGCATCATTTGTATGCAGGGTGCTGAGTACCATATGACCGGTAAGTGCCGCTTCAACGGCGATGGTGGCGGTCTCTTTATCGCGAATTTCCCCGACCATGACCACATCCGGGTCCTGACGCAGAATAGAACGAAGAGCCGAGGCAAAGGTTAATCCCACAGCGGGATTGATCTGCACCTGATTGATGCCTTCAAGCTGGTACTCCACCGGGTTTTCCGTGGTGATGATGTTGGTTCCGGTGTCATTGAGTTCCTGCAGGGCGGAGTAGAGGGTGGTGGTTTTTCCTGAACCGGTCGGGCCCGTAACGAGAATCATTCCGTACGGCTGTGCCAGTGCATACTCAAAGTTATCGAGCGAAAGCTGATCGAGATTCAGTGCTTCCAGACTCGGGACGAGGGCGCTTTTGTCGAGAATACGCATTACTATCTTTTCACCGTGAACGGTGGGTAGAATGCTCATGCGGATGTCAACTTCTTTGCCCAGGGCCTTGATTTTGAAGCGGCCGTCCTGCGGAATCCGCCGTTCGGCGATATCGAGTTGCGACATGATTTTCAGGCGCGAAATGATTGCGTTCTGGAGGTTTTTCGGCGGACTGGATGATTCATAGAGTACCCCATCGACGCGGTTGCGCAGCCGGACCGTTTTTTCCATCGGTTCAATATGAATGTCTGATGCGCCTTTCCGGAGCGCTTCAATAAGAATTGAATTCACAATGCGGATAACCGGAGCTTCGTCGGCATCGGCAGCGGCATCATCGAGACTTTCTCCCTCTAGACCATCCAGGCCAAGTTCAACGGCTCCTTCATCGACCATATCCTTCAGGAGGTCGTCCAGTCCCTGTTCCGGTTTTTTATCAACACTTTCCAGAAGCATTTCGATTTCGTTGCTGAGCGCCACCACAGGGATAAGTTCACACTGTGTTGAAATGGTAATGGTATCGCGTCCGATCAGGTCAAACGGATCGGCCATGGCAACGGTCAGCAAGTTGCCTGTTTTGGCTATGGGAAGGGCACGTAGATCCTGCCAGCGATGTTTATCCATTAGTTCGAGCAGGTCATGATCCAGTGTGAATCGGCTCAGGCTGATGGGGCGCAGATCCATGTATTCTGCAGTAGCCATGACCAGATCGGTCTCTGAAACGACGCCGTGTTTAACCAGCAGCTGCTCGAGTGGAACGTTGCTGTCTTGGGCCTCCTGTTCTGTAGCGGCAAAGACTTCCGGAGGAATCGGCCGCAGTGCCTTGAGACAATCTATAATATTTTTTGAATTCATGTTCCCATCCCGTAATTTTCCCTAACTGGCGGCAATATAAGCATTCAGCGTGCCGACCGCTGAAAAAAGCGGCGGTCAGCTATAAGATTTTTTTGAATTTTATTCCGGGGGTGTAAAAAACAAACGGAGGTAATTTGGGGTGATGCGGTGCTAAACAGGTGTTGTCCGTTATTTGGCGTGTATCCTGCTATTATCGCGGTTGGTTTTTTAACGGGAGAAAAGATGATGTCTGAAACATATGAAAATCTGGCGGACAGTATTGCCATGCTTGAGCAGATCCTTGAGGTGATGCCTCAGGATATTGATGCGCTGAAGACGCTCTATAATGCCAATCTTCAGAGTGGACTGGCCGATAAAGCCTTCGATTATCTGGGGCGTCTGGTGGATGTGGCAGCCAGCAACGGAGATCCTGATCTGTTCGCCTATCTGCAGTATGAACTGCCGCGGTTTGAGGAGTCGCACTCATCGGAAGCTGCGGCACAGCAGTCGCGTCTGAAAACGCTGATGGGGGTTCATAAAATCAACGAGGGAATTATCAGAGACCGGAAAGCTCTGGCCGACGAACGTGAGCGTTCGCGGGGGGCTGCTGGTGACATAGATGTGACGGAAGAGCTGACGCTGGCCTGGCGGCTCTATGAAGAGGATCAGCTCTCGCAGGAAGAGTACTCGGCCGTGTTGCACGATCTTACCGAGATTTCTCAGAAGGATCTGGAGGTTCCGGCTACAGTATTGCATGTGCTGAGCGATCGTGGATTTCTCAATGTTTCACGGATTCTGGCCTATATGGCTGAGCGCTCCGGATCTCCGTTCATTAAGTTGACGAATTTTGAACTCCCGGAAGATGCGGGTGATTTGTTGCCTATAGCGTATGCCGCACGGGAAGGGGCTATCGCTTTCGGAACAGTTGGGGACTGTTTGCAGGTGGCGGTGCTGAATCCGTTCAACGGTAAACTGCTCGACCGGATTGAAAAAGAGTGTGGACGAAAATGCCACTCTTTTCTTGTGGAGGCTGCAGACTATGATCATACGCTGGAAAAGTTGCGCTCGTATGAAAAGGCGGCCGATTAATTGTGAACGTCCACGATGAGGCTGTTGGTTTCTCCTGAAAATTCAACCAGAACATCGTGCTCGCGGATTTCAATTATTTTGACTTTGCCGTTGATGATCTGACCGGGCTGATACTGATGGCCGTTGATGATGGCGAAAGCGCCACTGCCGTCCGGTCGCCTGCCGTGGCCGGTCAGACTGAGTTTCGGCCAGCGTATGTTGCCGTCCGTTTTTCCGAAGAGCGAAAAACTGCTTCCGTTGCCTGTTTCTGCGTCATCCGGAGGGGTGGTGGAGTGGGCGGTGAGTGTCTTAAGAAAAGACAATGCTTGTCCGGTCTCGCCTGGTATGGCCGGTTTTTCGGTGACTGAAGAGCCGGTCGATTCGTTTTGCTGCAGGGTGGCATAGTAAATCATCATAACCGCAGTGAGCATAAGTACTGCAATCATAAGCACCATGGTAATCACCATCACTGCCGGTCTGACGGGGCGCTTCTCGCCGGCAACGCGTTCGTCGGGTGTGGATAGTCCGCTGCTCATATTGCTCACAATCTGACCTCTGTTGGTTGCCGTTGCTATAAAAAGATAATGCTTAATATCATTGGTAAATCAAACTCTTATTAGCAAGAGGTAAATTGTGGGATGGTTTTGGTATAGATACTGCTTTTCTGTTCAGTATGTCAGGTCGGGGAGGCGCTGAGCAGGGGTTGTTCAGGCCACCGGATGACAAGTGGAAGGAACCAGTAGACATGTTGAAAAAAATATTCAGCAAGGACCGCGAAGCATCGCGGTTTTCCGATTTGATCGGAGTTGATTTTTCTACGACCGCCACAAAGGTGGTCAGGCTGAAGAAGGGGCAGGAAGGACTTACGCTGATCGGGATGGATCTGCTGCCCGCCGTTAAGATTGCAGGTCTGGAGTCTTCGCGGCTGCCGCTGCCGCGGAATCTGACAACGAACTACAGCTGCCTCTCCTATACGGGAGACCGGGCGGTGGTTAGGATGTTCAGTGCGCATATCAACGAGGACCAGGATCGACCGGATGATCAGAAAATCCGTGCTCAACTGAATGTGGCCGACGATTTCCGCGTTTCGGTTCAGTTGATCAAACGCGGGCGGGGTCGACAGGATTCAACATTTCTGGCGGCGGCGATTCCGGAAGCTGATGCTGAGCAAATGCTTGGGATATTTTCGTCCGGACCTCCGGCACCGGCCTCGTTAGAAATTGCCGGCCTTTCCTTCATCAACGCCTTTCTACATGCAAAAGGGAAGGAGTGCGAGGAAGCAACCGTGTGTCTTCTGGAAACCGGAGAAACCATCAGTTATTTTGCTTTTCTGACGAATGGCGCAATTACACTGGTGGGGAAGCTTCCGTTCGGAGCCAAGCAACTTCGCGAGCAGGTGGCCGAAGATCTTGGCCTGGAGGAAGAGCTGGCTGCGTCCATTCTCGATGATGCCTCCATCAATATTTCATCTTCGGTTGCAGCTGCCATTGGGCCCCAGATGAAACAGCTTTCCATCTCAAAAGATTTTATCGAACGTCATCAGGGCAGCCGGATCTCCAGAGTTTATCTTTCCGGCGGGCTCAGTCTGCTGGGCAGTTGGGGGGCGGAGGTCGGCAGGCTTCTTCATGCCAAGGTCGAGGTCTGGAATCCTCTGGAGAATATCCAATTCGATCCCAACCTGATCGATAGCACGGTGGTACAGCAGTCAACACGTTTTGCGGCGGCAATTGGTGCTGCGATCGGGGGGATAGAATAAAATGAAATATCCACGTGTAAACCTGATCAAAAAAAACGAGCAGCGTTACCAGGGCATCGTCAGCCGTAATTTTATTCTGCTTATCGGCATTGGAACGCCGTTGATTATCATCGCCCTCATTGCCGTCACTTTGCTTATGCAACATTTAAGTGTACAGTCACAGCTTGCATCAAGCAAAGCGGTCTGGGAAACATTCGAACCGAGAATTAAAGCATTCCGGAAAGAAAAGGCCGGCTTGATAACCACCGGAAAAATCATGGGACTTTTTGAAGGGTGGGAGCAATCACAAACCTCCATCGTTGATCTCATGGATGATGTTCAGGTATGCGTGCCTTCGAATGTTCAGTTCTCCCGGATGTCGATTCTTTCAGGCAAAAAATCAACGATTTTCAAAAATGCAGATGAGCTAAAACTGCATTACAGCCTCACGATTGACGGGGTAGCGGTTGGTGAGCAGGCTGAGAGCCAGGTTCTTCTGTTACAGCGCCAGTTGCAGGCCAGCCATCCGGTATCTTCCGTCTTTGATTCGCTGAAGCTGGCTTCAATGCGGAATAAGCTCAGGTCCGATAACACAGCCATGAGTGAATTTCGTCTTATTGCAACAGCCGGGGAAGGAGTGACGAAATGAATATCGACTTTTCTAACCTGAGCAAGGAGCAGAAGCAGTACCTATTACTGGGTATTTTCGGTATCGCCGCAGTGGGATATGGTCTGTTTATCGGACTATCCAAGGTGGGCGGTTCGCTCTCCGACACAAAAAATGAACTGGAAGATCTGAATGCGAAGATCGACAGGACAGAGCGGGAGCTGGGGCAACGGTCAAAAACACTCCGTGATTTTGAGCAGACCATCACCGTGCTCGAAAGTCACTTGGACAATCTTCCTCCAGAAGAAAACTATTACGCCTGGGCAACGGAAATTATTTATTCAAAAGGTCGAAGTGCCGGACTGCAGGTAGAGTCGGTTGATGAAGTCGTCACGGACTCTTCCACGGCTAAAAATATGAAGGATCCGGTCTACTTTGAAACCTATTCACTACGTATACTTGCACGTGGGGATTATGCGGCAACTAAGGCCTTCATCAACGATATTGAAAAGAATCATCCGTTGGTGCGATTTACCGGTATTGATATTAGCCGGGGCAGGGATCCTGAAAAGCATGCTGTTCAGCTATCCGTTCAATGGCCGCATAAACTGCAGCGTATAGCCGATCTATGGAAGGGTCAGCGTCGGAGTCCGGTTTCTGTGATTGCAGCGAAAGAACTCCGGCCGGAGCCGGTTTCTGCGCCCGTTCAGGCTGCCGTTCCGGTGCGAACTGTGGCTGAGGCGGAAGCGGAGCTGGGAGAGGTCGGCGGGCTAAAAGAGGCTGCAAATCCGCCGCCGGACTATACTCCTCCGGCTCCTGTTGTCTTGCGCAGAAAAACTGAACCCGAGGTAAAACCGGCCCCCGAACCGGACTCTGAAACGGTCGTGCCGAGCGTGACCCAAATGGAACCGAAAGAGGTTTCCGCCCCGGTGATTGTGAAAGCGGAATCGGAAGCGGTTCCGGCACTGGAGCCTGAAACGGTCGTGCCGAGCGTGACCCAAATGGAACCGAAAGAGGTTTCCGCCCCGGTGATTGTGAAAGCGGAATCGGAAGCGGTTCCGGCACTGGAGCCTGAAACAGCCGAGCCGAGCGTGACCCAAATGGAACCGAAAGAGGTTTCCGCCCCGGTGATTGTGAAAGCGGAACCGGAAGCGGTTCCTGCACTGGAGCCTGAAACAGTCGTGCCGAGCGTGACCCATATGGAACCGAAAGAGGTTTCCGTACCGGTAATTGTAAAAAACGAACTGGGACCAGGTCCGAATATGGCCGAGATCGATTCAAGGCCGGAGAACGATATCGCATCGTCCCCATCACCGGAGCCGGAAGTTGATGCGGGTGTAATGGTTGATCTTCGAAGTGCTACCGATAGGCTCGAATCGGGCAAGGCAGATGCGCAAAAGGAAAACCCTGCGGTTGATGACCAAATGGCGACATTACTGGCCTCGTTGGATTCGCGTGGAACAAAACCTGAAGAGGTCCCTGTTTTTATCGGTCCTGCTATGCCATCCGATGCCGAGGATTTGAAGAATTACGTCAATCAGCTAGCCGTTCAGTCCGAGTCCGCCGAAGCAGAAGAAAACGTGCAGCAAGAGACTGTCGTTGCTGAAATCCCGGAAGCTGCCGATCTGCCGGTCGTTTATGTGTCCAGTGGAAAAAGTGCCAGAATACTGGAAGACCTTTTAATGAGGGATGAACCCAAAGCTAGTAAAACGCTGGGTTCCTTCCTTGATGACATCGTGGAGGATATCAATGAAAGCCGTTAATAAATTCCGTAGGAGGAGGCGTATCGACCATCGCCTGATTCCAATGGTTGGAATTCTACTGCTGTGGGGGTTCAATGCAGCTGCGCAAACCAGGGCAATCAGTGGCACGAATGATGCTCCTGTATCTGTGTCCGCATCTGAGCGGGATCCATTCTGGCCGGTTGGTTATGTGCCGGAACGATTGATTAAAGCAACAGAGAAGCAAACGGCACCGGTGAAAAAGGTGCTGACAGGGAATAAGGATTGGAGCGGGGCAATGAAGAAAGTTGCCATAAACGGAGTGAGCAGCAGGAGCGATCACTACTTCGCCATTGTTAATGGCGAGCTCAAGAGTGTCGGGGATACGTTCAGTGTTGAACACAACGGAACCACCTACACCTGGGCTGTTGCAAGCATCAAGCCGCCGGGATCGGTAAGACTACGCAGAGTATCAGCACTGTAATTTAAAAACAGGAAGGTGAAGAACATGAAGAACTACAAAGCAATGGGTATGGGGAGTGTTTTGGCAGCGGTCGTAATGACTGGTTCCTTTTCCTACGCTCAACAGGAAAAAGTGGCGGACGAAGATCTGCTGAATATGCTAGAAACGGTTAATACTGCAGAAGTGCAGGAGGCGACCGGGGTTGAAGAGGCCGTTGCGGCATCCGACACCGATCTTATGAAGGTTCAGGTGGGAGAAACGAACGAAGTCGTGGATGCCATGACGGTGGGGGATCTGAGCGATGCCGATGCGATAACTGAAGGGAATCTGATTTCTGTACGTCTCAATAAAGTCGGCCTCGAAGAAGCCATTAATCTCTTCGCCCAGCTTTCGGGCGCAAATATTATTGTTCCGGAACTCGCGGAAGCTGCACAGATTTCCGTGAACCTCAGAGATGTCGAGTGGCGTCCTGCCCTTCAATCGATTCTCGATACCTATAATTATGAGCTTTACCAGCGCGTATCCGGATCGAACGTGTATAGCGTACGTCGTCGGCCGGCAGGTGCTCCGGAGCCGCAAGTGGTTGAAACTTTTCAGCTGAAATATGCCACCGTTCCGAATGCTGCAAAACTGATTCGTGAACTGCTTCCGCCGGAAGCAAAAATCTCCGAATTCGCATCGCGTAATATGATGGTGATTAAGTCCACGGAATCGAGCCTAAGCGAAGTTCGTGCTGTACTTGATGCCATCGATAAAGTCCGTCAGCAGGTCTATATCGAATCTAAATTTATGGAACTTACAGATGATGCCCAGAAGGATCTGGGAATCAATTGGAAATCATTGGAATCGTACGCGGCCGGTATGAACGTCGGTTCGGCAGCCTATGGTTATGAGAATGCCAGCGGAAGCTCTTCGGAAAACCTGTGGAATGATATTACCGGCGGATCGGCCAAGTTTGCCGGAAACGGTGAATACACTATTCTGACCAGCGTGCTGGATGCTGATGAGTTTGCCATGACCCTCAGTGCCCTGGAGCAGAACAAAGGGGTGAACATTGTTTCCAACCCGAAGATTATCGTGGCGAATGAAGAATTGGCTAACATTTCCATTGTCCGCAAAGAGCCGAATCTCAAGCAGGAGCGTGAGCAGCAGCTGAATGATCAGCCGGCTACCACGATCTATACAATGGATCCGGATATGCCCTGGTTTGAATACGGTATTAAACTGGATGTGACTCCATCGATAAATACAAGCAGTAACATCACGGTGCAGATTCAGCCTTCTCTCACCCGTAAGTATGCTGATAAGGAAGCTGGAGATAACACCTACCCGATCATCGATGAGAAAACGATCGATACCGTGTTCAATCTGGCCAGCGGTGAAACCGCAGCCATTGGCGGTCTGACGGAAATTACCGAGGGCGAAGAAGAGCGTAAGGTTCCGGTCCTTGGAAGTATTCCGATGATCGGCCGCCTGTTCTCATGGAAGCAGACGGTGACCGGTCAGGATGAGACGGTTATTTTTGTCACGGTTGGTCTGGCGAATACCGAACAGCTCAAAGAGGGCAACATCGATATGCCGGGCGATGCCGAATTGGCCCGTCGTCAGGTGATCCTTGACGAGAACAAACGTAAACTTCGTGATCATGGCCGTGAGTACTTTGAAATCCAGGAACAGGAAAAACTGGATGACATGCTGAACGTCTTGGATGCTGAAGAAACGAAACGTATTGAGCGCCGCGAGATCAAGTTGCAGAAGGAAGCGGCTAAACTCCAAAAACGTGGCTGAATAGTCGAGCGTCTTATGCCGGCGGAGGGGAAGGCCGGCCCTTATCAGCAAATATTTTGCGGAGATCGCAAAACTATCTCCCTAACTTCCGGCTCTTTAAAAGGGACTCCTCCCGCCTTTTTAGAGGGTTGGAAACTTCGAAAAGCCCCGGCTTCGGCCGGGGCTTTTCTCTTTTTTAAAGGCGAAGCGGTCTGAAAGCACGAATGGCCGAGGGAAAGGCTGCGTAGATAAAAAAAGACCCGGGAGGTTAGGCCGGGTTCTTTTCGGAGTAACGGGCGGCGGTGAGTTTGGGTTCACTTTGATTACCGCTGATGCCCTGTATTGAAATTGGTTTGTCTATGTATACGAGGGCAGGCGGGGGAGTGTTACCCGGAAACGAACTTTTTTTAAAAAAATTCCAATGGTTGGAAAATGCGTCGAGAAAAGGTATTTTTTCTCAACCCAGTTCGCGGTTGAGTCGGGTGATTTCTGTTCTCATCTTTTCGAAGACTTCGGCTTTGTAAACTCGGACGCTGGCTTCGGAAATACCCAGTTTAGCAGCAATTTCTTTCGTTGGGACTTCGTCTGAAACCAGCCTAAAGACATCCCGTTTGGTGTCGTAGATGCCGCCCTTGATATTGTCCCACGCCAGATTCGTAATGTGCAGCACCCATTCTTCACGGGCAAGGTTTTCAATATCGGGAAGCACCTGCTCTTCGATCGATACATATTGCTCCTGATATTCCACAGAGTCGCGCCCGGTAATAAAATTTTTCTTGGTTCGGAAAAAATCTTTCACGGTATTACGGGTCATGGCTGCCAGCCAGTTGTGGAATTTTCCTTTGTTCTGGTTGTATTCAAAATCTTCGATTTTCTGCCAGACTTTTGTGAGTACAGCCTGGCTGATGTCCTCGGCATCATCGGCATTAATGCCCATGCGCAGAATCAGACTGAGGATGAAGGGACGATAAATGGTCTCGAATTCGAGCCACGCTTCGTGATTCTCGGTCTTTTTCAACTTTGCCAGCAGGGTGACCCGTGTTTGATATTGGTTTTCTTCACTCATATTATAGGCCGGAATAAATAATGATTACACCGCGCCGGGACAAGGATTGGATGGTGGGATCTTCGCGGAAGGCTTCGGACACCGTCAGCATTTTCAGATTGCGCAGCCAGATCAGCTGCGGGGTAATGGTGAGACCTTCGATCCGGCTGATGTCGAGTGTCCGGAGCCGGGAATATTTCAGGATATTTGAAATATTGCGGATATTAGTGCCGCTGATATCCAGTGATTGCAGCGAAGTCAGTTGATCGAGATCAAACAGATGGTTGAGCTGACTGCCGCTTAGCCGAAGTTCTACCATTCCCGGTTCTGTCAGCAGACGGAGGTCGGGGCTGCCCGTACCATTTGCATTCAACATCATAACCTGCAGGCCACAGAGCGGCGTGATATCGTCGAGATCTGGATTGCCGCCGATATCGATAATCCAGCCGCGGGACCCCGTCGGTTGCCACTGAAGATTGATTCCGCCAGCTTCCGGATTGAGGATTTCCAGTGCTTCAGCAAGGGCGGAAAAACGAGTTTCGGCCTGAAAACTGGATTTGTTCAGCTCGTAGAAAAAGCGGGGAAGCTGCTCGGCAACATTATATGCAACAAAATCTTTTACCAGTTGAGGCAGCTGTTCATCTGTCATTTCATCTAGCGTACTGTATTTCCTGGCGAGGCGGACGGAGGGCGGGTCTTTGGTGACCGCATGGCCGTGGTTACCCGAAAGGATGTTCCAGGCTTTGGAAAAGTCGCGCTGGGCAAGCAGTATTCTGCCTTTAAGAAGCCAGGCGTCTGCAAGCTCTGGATCGAAGGCCAGAGCGGTATCGAGGGATTTTTCGGCCTTTGAAAAAGCCAGGTCATTTTGCTGCTGCCGGGCCAGGTTGAGGTAATCGGGGGCCACCTGCCTTGCTGTGCTCGCAATATATTCATTT
The DNA here is from genome assembly GCF_034531395.1 of Pontiella agarivorans. Taxonomy (NCBI): domain Bacteria; kingdom Pseudomonadati; phylum Kiritimatiellota; class Kiritimatiellia; order Kiritimatiellales; family Pontiellaceae; genus Pontiella; species Pontiella agarivorans. The sequence continues at coordinate 1,139,052 of NZ_JARVCO010000010.1, forward strand.
TTTTCCTGTAACCGGCCCAGCGCATCCAGGGCTACCTGCTCGCTCTGTCTGACCGACTGAAAACTGCGGGCGGTGACGGCGGCAATAACCGCCACCGTGGCGGCGACGAGGCTGACGGCCAACTTGTGCCGTTTCACGAGCAGCAGCAGGTGCGTGAGAAAGGTCGGATTTTCCGCCGTGGTTGCAAATCCTTCCTGATATTTGTGGATATCACTGATCAGGGTGGCGACATTCGGGTAGCGGTCTGCAGGATCAAGTGCCATGGCTTTCATAACAATGGCACTGAGTGCGGCTGGAATTTTTCGTTCCGGGGCGCGGGTTCCAGGCATTGGAAAATCAGCACGCACTGTTTTCTGCAATACTTCTTTAACCGTGTCGCCTTTGAAGGGGCAGTGGTAGGTCAGAATTTCATAGAGAAGGGAACCCAGCATGTAAACGTCGGTTTGGAAATCAATGTCCGATGGAACCCCCTGAGCCTGCTCCGGCGACATATAGCCCGGCGTTCCGCCTACTACATTTTTCCGCTCACGCTGTTTGGCGGACCCTTTGAGATAGCGAGTGAGGGTTTGGCCGTTTTCGAGCTCCACATCGTCCATGCTCTGCCAGGAAACCGTTTCTCCGTCATATTCATTAAGGTGTGTAATCAGTGTGGAAAGCCCCCAATCGAGTACGTGCACATCACCGAAATCGCCCACATTTATATTCGAGGGCTTCAGATCGAGGTGAATTACGCCCTTGGTATGGGCATAGTCGATGGCATTGCAGACTTTTAGAAAAATACCGAGCAGACGAGTGCGGGTATAGCGCTTTACATATTCAGCATCGTCAGAGCGCAACTGATGGAGGATATCGCCCAGCGTTTCTCCCTGTAATGCTTTCATTGTAAAATACGGATTGCCGTTTTCATCCAGAGCAATGTCATAAATTGGAATAATATTAGGGTGCTGGAGGTTTGCCGTCAGCCGGGCTTCATAGAGAAACGAATCGATATCGTCTTCGGATGCGATCTTCGAATCCTGAATCAGCGCCATGGCCACTTTGCGGGCTGTGCGATGATCGTTGACCTCCCAGATCGATTTCATGCCGCCTTCGTTCAGTTTTCTGTTGGCGGTATAGCGGTCTTCCGGTTTCTCATCCATCAGGCTGTCACGCCCGCTGGCCGAATTACGCTCCAAGTCTTCTTCAAAAAGAATTTTTTCGGTGTTGGAAAAAATAATGTCATCCGCAAAAAGGCTGGCATTCCCGATTTCCCGGCGGGGTGCTTCAGTTTTTCGGGGTGTATTATCGGCGTTGTCCATAATTGTCCAAAAGTTGGGAAAAGCTAGCACGGGCAAACGAAACGGGCAAAAAAAAAGGGAGTCGCGGGATATCCGTAACCCTGAGAGTAGGTGAACAAAATTTTTCTATTTCATACATTGCAATGTATGAAATTAATAAATACTTCCTATTAATAGGGTTAAATATACTTTCATACATTGCAATGTATGAAGATGATGGCCATTCTGAGGAACGGTAGGGGCAAAAGAAAACCCCGGGGGGTTAGGCCGGGGTAGTCGGAGTAATTTTTGAAGCAGGTGCAACGGGTTTGGGTTCACTTGAGCTGCGTGCTTCAATATAGGTTGTTGTTGGGTTCATTAATGTATACGTAGGGGGGATTCGAAGTGTTACTCCAAAGCGTTATTTTTCTTACATTTATTTTTATACGTATAAAAATCCCTTTAAAACCGATGTTTTATAGGTGGAATTTTTGTCATAAAAAATCCAGAGGCTGGAAAAACACAACCTCTGGATTTTGAGAATACTGTTTGGTGTTTTTTTAGAAGCGCAGTGTGCCGCGGATCCAGAACACGGTTTTGTCGGGGGTTGGGCTTCCGCTTTCGCCTTTCATATAAAAAGCGGCGCCGGTGAGTGCATCGAAATTTTTGCAGACTTTATATTTCACCATTGCATCAATTTCGTTGCCGAGATTTCCGGAAAAGGTCCCCGCGGGGGTGCTGGCGGCAGTGTTGAAATAGTGATAGACCGCAATCAGGTCCAGACTTTCTGATGGAGTGACGATGCCTTTCAGCCAGACGTCGACGAGTCCGAGCGGAAGGCCTGCCCCGGTACCCAGAAAAACATCGGCCCAGCCGTTGAACGCGTGTGCTGTTCCGTTCAGGGTCTGGAACTGTTCCCGGGAGGAATCGCCTCCGGAGATATATTCTGCGCCGAGTTCAATATCGGCAGCTTCGAGGTCGAGCATGCCGGAAAGGGAACCGTAGTAGGCATCTCGCTGAAAGGCGAGCATGGCATTGTGTTCGAACGATTCATTTTTACCCCAGAAACGAGCGCCGAATGTGTCGATATCCGCTGATCCGTTGTTGCGCTGCAGGTAGGCAAATGCAGAAACTCGGTTGTTTTCGCCCAGTTTGTATTCGCCGTTCATCAGGTGATACTGGCGGGTGTGGTTGATGTCACCGTCAGTGGCATTGATGCTGTCAGCGTATGCATAGAGAAGAGTCAGACTCTCTATGGAATCATTCTTAACAAGTCCGGCGTTGAAGGACTGGGCGTTGAAGCGCCAGCCGACATTGCCGATGAAACGGGCATTGTCGAGAATGATTTCCTGAGAGCCGACGCGGGCAAGGGTGTCGTATCCGGTATAAGAGAGATAGGCTTCGTGCAGTCGGAATGATTCGGGATCGGCTACGGTGTCATAGGCGGGATCCTCCGGGGAAAAATGGTCATTAATGGGGGCGACATACTGGCCCAATATTTTTCCGCCGAAGCCTTCATCATTCTGGATTTCATACGAGACACGTGTGCGGGAGAGCAGGGCATTGGCGGTTTTCAGGCCGTTTCCGGACTGATCGGCATATTCATAGCCCAGGAGCACTTCTGCAGACAGTTGGCCTTCTTTAAGTTTTTCGGCGTTGGCCCATTCGTCGAGCGAGGGCCACTCTTGGTGGCCTTTCGTCTGTTCAACTTCGGCTTTTTCCGGTTCTACAATTTTTGCGTTTTCTGCCGCATAGGCGGCGGAGGCCACAAGTGTGGCGGTCATCAACAGATGTTTCATGTGCATCCCCTTTCGTTAATTGGCATGAATCTGTATATATTTAGAAAAAGCATAGTTGAAAATTACATTGAAGCAAGGCTGATCATTGCGGGCGTAATGCTCATGAACCCTGAATTCAGAACCATAGAAGCTATGGTCCGGCTCTATTGTCGGAAAAACCATGGAAAAAACGGTTGTCCCGAGTGCCGCGCGCTGTTGGATTATGCCCGCATGCGCATTGAGAAATGTCCGTTCGGGACCGAGAAGCCGACGTGTGAAAACTGCACGGTTCATTGCTATAAATCTGAAATGCGTGAGCGTGTGAAAAAAGTGATGCGTTTTTCGGGACCGCGCATGTTGATGCATCATCCGGTGCTGGCGATACGGCATCTGATCCGGTCGAAACGTTATTCCGGAAGCCGTTCGAAATAGACTACGCCCTTTTTCGGGCACACCGTCACGGTATATCGTTCGAGCATCCGGCGTCCTGCGCGCGGCATACGTTTTTCTCCTGGGGGCAGCAACAGGGTGGGGACCTTCCGCCAGACCACGTCGCCCAGACTGACCTGCCGGGTCAGATGCACTTTCACTTCTCCCCTCGAAAAATGGAAATCTCCTGCCACATCCAGAATGACCGGGGTTGGAATCCCGCTAATGCTCCCCTCAACGGCCAGACCGCCCTCCGGTACTTTCACCATGCTGCAAATTGACATCAGTAGATCAGTATCCGGCACGTAGATGTCGGTTGAAGAAAAGCAGACTTCCCGTTTCTGGAAATCGAAATGGATGTATTCAAAGTTTTTCAGCAGGTCATAGCCGAAGACGGCATCGATGCGGGGGGCTGCGATGCCGCGCGCCAGCGGACCCAGCGAATTCATGGCCATGCGAACATAGAGCGGGGTGTTTTGTACGTCAATATAGCCCATTTTCATCACGGGAACTGCGGCGGCATAGCCCGGCACTTTTCCAGTGTTCAGATTGCCTGTATAGACCATTGGGTCACGGCGCGAGCCGAGAAAAACGGCATCAAATTTTTGGGCGGTTCCAAATTCCATCCACGAAACCGGAGAGCCGGTATCGAGCAACGCATTCATCGGATCAAATGCCGTGGTTCCGGAAACGCGGATGACGGGAATCGGACCGGTTTCAAATGCAATTGTTGCCGGTTGCTCCGGAATGATTTTTGCGGAACCGGCATACGTCGGTCCTTTTTCACCTTCCACGGTTTTGAGGCCGAACTGTTCCGCCGGCTTTGCGTGCGAGAGATAGACGTTGCGCTGCATTCGCGGCAAGACGAATTCTTCTGAAGCCGGGAGTTTTCCCGCCAGCAACAAGGCGGCGGCCAGGATTGTCTGTGGGCGGGGTACCATCGTTATTCAGGATAACGTTCAATGTACACCACACCCTGCTGCGGGCAGATGGTGATCAGGTAGTTTTCCAGCAGTCTGCGTCCTGCCCGCGGTAAAGCTCCCTGAAATGGAAAGTGCTGGGTATTGACTTTGCGCACTACCAGATCGCCGATGCTGACTTGCTTGGTTTGTGCCACCTTTTTGTCGCTGCGCGTCAGATAAAAATCGCCGGCGATATCAATGACGATTGGCGTTTTTTTTCCGTAAATGGCACCGTCTACGCAGAGGCCGTAGCCTGAAACATATTTGATCCGCGCTTTAGAGAGCAGGAGGTCTTCATGTGGCGTATAGGGATGACTTGAAGAAAAAATCACGACTTCTTTGCGCAGACTGATCTGAATGGTTTCAAACTGACTGAGAATATCCCAGCCGACGGCCATGTGAACGTCTGGCTTGAATATATTACGTGCAAACGGACCCAGCGCCCCGCGCGACATGCGTACATAGAGCGGAACCGATTCCATAAAAAGCTGATCAAAACGCAATTGGCCGATCACGGCGGCATAGGCATTTACATCGCCATCAAATTCGCCGCGATAGGGAATGTAGTCCTCATTCATGCTCATGAAGGTGGCCCCGAATTTCTCGGCGGTGGAATATTCCATTCTGGTCAGCGGAGAGCTGAAATCCAAGAGGGCGTTGCCGTTATCGCGGGCCATTTTTCCGCGGAATTTAATGACGGGAACGTGGTCGATAAAGTCCATTTCCGCCCGATGGTTCGGGTGTAGCCGAACCGAACCGCGGAAACCGATCCCTCCGGCGGCCGGGAAGGCCTGAAATCCGAAATACTGAGGGCTTTTGGTGCGCGCCAGCGCCTGTTTTTGTTCTCGTTCTGTAAGAAATTCTTCTTCGCCATACTTTTTGGTTGCGCAACCAGCGAGCAACAGGGCGGATAATACAGAGAGTGTGATCAGTTTAATTGTCATGTCATTTTTCCTGATTGTAAGCCGCCAGTTTACCATCATAGGTATCCAGCAGAATGAGAATATCAGTCGGATTTTCAGAGAGGCATGCCAGTAGAATATTGTCGGTCAGCGCAAACGTCAGGTGCAGGCCGGCGGCAAGTTCGGGAGCATCGAACTCCCAGACCGGCCATACTGCATGCTTGCCGAGAAACTGAAGTTTTCCGCCTTCGGCCGCCTCGAGTTTCCAGCGCAGCCACGGACTGCGCCAGCCCACCCAGCTTGCTGCTGCCCAGGTTTTCTGCCGGCCGGCGCTGCGGAAGGGTAAATCCGCCACTGCAATTTCAGATGCCGTCGCCAGCCTTTTCCACTCGTTGGACTCCGCAATGGCGCGCAGCGAATTTCCGCTGCCCAATGCACTGTCGATCTGTCCGCAGACCGGACTGTTCAGCAGTTCGGTGAGGTTTTCGGCTTTGAAAACAAATGTGGCCTCCTGCGGAATGGCCTGTTGCACGGCATCCGGATAGAACGGCTGGGTAAACGAATAGGCCAATACGGCTCCCACAAAAAGAGCGCCCAGAAATAACGTTAGAATGAATTTAACTTTTGTCATACCTTCACTGTGCCGACGATGTCGTATACTGAAGCGTGACCTTTTGCGGTCAAATAATGTTCAATACCGCTGATGACGCGGTCGACGGTGGTTGGGTCTACAAAGTTGGCAGTGCCCACGGCCACGGCGGTTGCACCGGCAATCAGGAATTCGATGGCATCTTCGGGCTCGAAAATTCCACCCATTCCAATGATGGGAATACTGCAGTTTTGCGCGGCATCAAAAACGAGTTTGATGGCAATCGGTTTGATCGGCGGACCGCTGAGTCCACCAAATTTGTTGGCCAGCTCGGGTTCGAGTGTGTCGATGTTGATGGCCATGGCCGGCATGGTGTTCATGATGGCGATGGCATCCGCGCCGGCATTTTCGGCCGCTTTGGCAAAACTTCCAATGTTTGGAACATTGGGCGCAAGTTTCGGAATAATCGGTTTTTCAGTTTTTGCGCGGACGAGTTCGATCACTTTTGAAAAGGTGGAAACATCCGTGCCGAAGGCGGAGCCGCCCTCTTTGACGTTGGGGCAGGAGAGATTGATTTCGTAGGCATCAATGCCCTCTTCGGCATCCAGCAGGTCGACAATGCGCCCGTAGTCCTCCATGACTTTGCCCCAGATGTTGACAATTACAGGGGTGTTGAACTGGTTCAGAAAGGGAATATATTTTTGAATAAATCCTTTTGCGCCGGGGCCGGGAAGACCGATGGCGTTGAGCATGCCGCCACGGGTTTCGAAGGTGCGCGGGGTTTGATTGCCCACATGTTCTTCCGGGCAGATGCCTTTAACGGTGATGGCTCCGAGGCGGTTGAGGTCGACGAGGTCGGCATATTCGGGGCCGTAACCGAATGTGCCCGATGCAACCGTCACCGGGTTCTTCATGGTCATGGAACCGATTTTAATTTCAAGATTCGGCTTACTCATCCCACAGCACCTCGCGTGATTCATAGATCGGTCCGTCTTTGCAGCAACGCGACCATTCCCAGTCTTTTGGGGTATCTGTTTTCCGTTTAATGACGCAGGTGAGGCAGGCGCCGACGCCGCAGGCCATGTGGCGGTCGATCGAGAGCCAGGCGGTGAAATCGTGCGCAATGGCGCGGTCGCCGATCGCTTTGAGCATCGGGTTGGGACCGCAGCAGAAGACTTCCAGAGATTGGAAATCCTGTTTTTTCGCCCAGGGATCGAAGGCGTCGGTAACCAGACCTTGCGTGCCGAGCGATCCATCGTCGGTGGTGGGGCGTACGTCCCAGCCGAGTTCTTCAAATTCTTTAACGAGCAGAATGTCGATGGCGGAGCGGCCTCCGAAGAAGGCGATGCCTTTTTTCTTCATCCGCTGGGCGAGAATATAAAGCGCGGCGTTGCCGTAGCCGCCGGCGACGAGCACCGGCGTTTTTGAAGCGTCCGGTTCCGGATAGCCGTTGCCGAGGGGGCCGATAATATTGACGGTGTCACCGACCTGGATGTTGGCCATGGCTTCGGTGCCGCGTCCGACGGCTTTATAAAGAACGGCCACGCCGGAGGCATCGGCCTGATAGATGCTGAAAGGGCGGCGCAGGATCCGTTCGCCCAGGTTCGGGACCTGAAGGCCGAGAAACTGTCCCGGTTTGACTTGCGGGCCGGTAACCGGTGCGGCCAGCCGGAGAATGCGGTATTCGCCCTGAAAATTGTCGTGTTCAATTACGTTGGTGAGTTCATGTTTCATATAGGCGCGGGATAATGAGGGTTTCGCCGGAGCGGGTCAAACCTTTCCAAGGTCTGGAAGTGCACCCGGGGAAGAAGGTATTACAGGTAAATATTCTTCTTAGTAACTTTAGAAAGAGTGGGGTATGTTTTCTGCTTGTAAATTAGGTTTTCAAATGGAGCTCATTTCGGCAGGTTGGAGCTGTTTTGCGATTTGTTTATCGAGATAAATAGGGGATTTTATGAAAATGAAAGTTTTGTTTGCGGGTGTGCTGGTCCTGTCCGTCGCTGTAAGGGCGCAGATCGATGTGAAAGACGGGGAACATAAAATTCTCAAAACCAGTAATGATCTGGGGGCGGCTGCAGTAACGGTTGGTGAGGCCACTTCAGATAACTCGTTGACGGTTGCTGATAAAGTTGCGCTGTCGGCAGGTGCAGCCTACATCGGTCGGGAATCGTCGGTCTCGAATAATCTGCTGACGCTGGAGTCGGCTTCGGCGATGGATGTCAGCGGAATGATATATATTGGCGAGGAGGGGGTTGGCAACGGACTCTGGATTCAGGAGGGATCGTATCTGGAAGCAGCTAATGCCGTGGTCGGATTTTCGGATTCTGCGGACAATAATGCGGTGCGGGTTGATGCCGGTGTATTCGGTGTTTACGGAGATATGGTGATCGGCGATGGGGGATCGGGCAACAGCCTTGTGGTGACCAACGGAGGAACGGTCAGTGCAAATAATTTTCTGATCGGTGCGCAGGAAGGGGCAGAGAATAACTGGGTTGAGGTGAACGGCAGCGGGCTGAGTGCCGGGGGACTGCTGGCCATCGGTTATGGCGGCTCTTCGAACCGAATGGATATCCTGAATGGAGCTGAAGTTTCGGCGGTGACCGGCTATGTCGGCTATGCGGAAGCGGCGAACAGCAATCTGTTGGTGGTGGCCGATGCGGAGCTGGAGGTCGAAACGTTGATTGTGGGTGCAGCCAGTAACCATATGAATGTCGTGGAGGTTAATGACGGCGGTGAGGTTACTCTGGATGAACTGATCATTGTCGGAACGAACAATTTTGAACTGAACGATGGCGGAACGCTGAATGTTCAGGCTGATTTTAATGCAATGACGAACGGGTTTGTGTGGAACGCGGGCGGCGGTTTGAATGTTTATGGAGCATTATCGGGGGTTACCGGGCTGGAAAGCAACCGGATCCTCGGGGTGCACGGCACATGGAATGAAGCCGGTATGGTTGCGGTCGGTGCATCGAGCTCGGGGAGCCGGCTGAGTATTTCCGGGGACGCACGTATCGGGACTCTGGAAGTGGGAACAGGTTCCAATGCGGTGGATAATGCGGTCACGGTTTCTGGAAGCGGGTCGCAATTGATGGCGGATTCGCTCGTGCTGGGCCATGTGTCGAATTCCAATAACAGTGTGCTGGTGCGTAATGGAGGTAAGGTGGTGCTGAATGCCGCCGATGGTCTGACGATTGCCGGTGATAATACCTTTACGTTTGAAAATGGAGGCTGGCTGGTGGCCAGCAATGATTTTGCGGTTCCGGTCAATGGCTTTGTATTCGGCGAAGGGGGTACGTTTGAGGTGACCGGTGCGCTTTCGGGGATGACCAATGCGCTCGATGGCAGCAAGACCCTGCTGTTGAGCGGAGGCTCCTGGAATGTCGGTGCTGATGCGCTGACTCTCGGTGCAACAAATGGCGGAACGGTGCTGCAGGTTGCGGATGGCGGGACGCTGACTTCGACCGAAGCAAGTCTGGGAGAGACCGGTGATGGCAGCATATTGCTGGTTGATGATGCCGTCTGGAATAATACCGGTGTTCTTTCGATCGGTGAAATGGGTTCAATGAATCAGTTGGTGGTCACCAACGGAGGTTCTGTATTTACGGGCGATCTGGAACTTGGGAATCAGGGCGATCATAACCTGGTACGGGTAAGTGGAGGATCGTTCGCGGTTTCCGGAGATGCTGTTGTTGGGGGAACGGGGCAGGGGAACCTGTTGCTGCTGGAAGGGAGTGCTGATTATACCGGTGATAATGATCTGACCGTTCTTGGTTCCGGAAATGCCGTTCGCGTTTCTGATTCGGCCCGGCTTGATGTGGCTCAGACCCTGTCGGTGTCAGGCGGTGCGAAGCTGCAGGTTGAAGATGATGCTGCGGTAGTGGCGGGATCGTACATGCAGGATGCTGATTCCGTGCTGGAGTTTGATCGTATGACGGCAGCGTCGCCGGTGATTGAGGTGGCAAACGCAGATTTTGAAACAAATGCAACGATCCGGTTTACCGGTCTGGCAAGCGATGTTGCAGTTGGTGTGACCAATTCCCGGCAGATTGTCAATGCATCGTCTTCATTGGTGATCGGCGGGGGGAGTGACCCCTCTGTTTTGAATGTCGAAGCTGAGAATGGGCTGTTCAATATTGATATGTCAGTGGTCGGAAATGATCTGTTTATGGAGCTGGTCCGGCAGAGTCTGGCTGTGAGTGCCGGTTTTGATACGAATTCCCAAATGTATGCAGTCTCCGGCGAAATTGATGATCTTGCTTCCGGCGGAGATCAGCATGCTGTTAATCAGCTTCAGGTGCTGGGGGGGATGAGCGGCGCACAGCAGAATGCGCAGCTGACGCAGCTGTATGATCGCGGTGCACCGACGTATATGCATATGGAAGGCCTTTTTGAGGCGATGCGGCAGGTGCAGAACCGTGGCATTGTTCCGGATTCCTATTGGCCGGTGGGGACTTATGGGCCGCATTTCCCGGGCGAACAGGCTCAGTTCTGGTTCAAAGGTTTCGGTAGTTGGGGGCAGCAGGACGACGACGGTTCCTTTTCCGGATATGACCAGTCTGTCTATGGCGTGGTTGTCGGATATGATAAAGCTTTTGGGGATCTGCTTGTCGGTTTGGCCGGTGGCTATTCCATGTCGGATATTGATCAGGATGACGGCGATGAAAGTGAATCCGATATGGGCTACGGTATTCTGTACGGCTCCTACGGTTCGAAAGCCTGGTTTGCCGATGCGAGCTTGGCCTATGGCATGGGATCGGTGGAAAACAACAGTGGAACGGACTTTGATTCTGAAGCGGATTTTGATGCCAGTCAGTTCGGGTTTTATCTCGGCGGCGGCAAGGAGCTGGTTTATCGGCAGGATACTGTTTTTGTGACTCCGACACTGGGGCTGTCCGGCGGTAACTGGATGCAGGATGGTTATAAAGAAAAGTCTTCCGGTTCGGTGGTGAAAAAAGTCGATGATTACAATCGTTGGAATTTCAAGTCGGAGCTGGGTGTTGAAACGGTATTCCGGAAAGAGTTGCGTAACTCGGTACTGATGCCGGAGGTGCATGTGAAATGGTTGCATGAATTCAACAGCGATGAGGAAAATCTGGGCTACACACTTGACGGTGGAACGGGGAGTTATTCGTTTGGTATGGTTTCACCGGCTTCGGATCTGTTTGAGCTTGGTGCGGCTCTTTCGCTCTGGACGGAAAATAAACGGGGCACAGTTTATGAATATGCCATTGGTTTGGATGGCCGTTTCGGTTCCGGTTATATGGCGAACATCCTCAATGCCCGTGTAAATATCGAATTCTGATTTTGGAGGGGCGGGGTGCATACCCCGGCTTCCAAGGTTTGGAAATTGACCTGAGGGCAGGGCTCGGGTAGCTTGTGCGATCAATTTTTGTGAGCCCGTGAGGCCTGGAACCTTTTGCACAAGTTTATGAACGACCTTAGTTTAATTCGGAATTTCTCGATTATCGCCCACATCGACCACGGAAAGTCGACGCTGGCTGACCGTATGCTGGAGCTGACTCAAACGGTTGAGCAACGTAAAATGAAGGAGCAGTTGCTCGACTCCATGGATCTGGAGCGGGAACGCGGCATTACGATCAAGGCTCATCCGGTGACGATGAAATATACGGCAAAGGATGGGAAAACCTATACCTTCAATCTGATCGATACCCCCGGACACGTGGATTTTTCCTATGAAGTTTCGCGCAGTCTGCAGGCGTGTGAAGGCGCGATTCTGGTGGTGGATGCTGCGCAGGGTGTGGAAGCGCAGACTGTTTCGAACACCTATCTGGCATCCGACAACGAACTCGAAATTCTTCCGGTACTCAATAAAATCGAGATGCCCAATGCGGATATCGATGAGGTTTCGCAGCAGATTGAAGATATTCTGGCCATTGATGCCACCGAGGCATTGCAGATCAGTGCCAAAAAAGGGATCGGCATTGAAGCGGTACTGGAGGCTGTGGTGGAGCGTTTTCCGCCGCCGATACCGGCTGCGGATAAGCTGACGCGCGCACTTGTTTTTGATTCTAAATATGATGCGTTCCGTGGCGTGGTGGTATATATGCGCCTCTTTTCCGGGGCCTTGAAGGCCGGCGATAAAGTCCGGGTGATGAGCACCGGTACAGACTATGAAATCAAGGAAGTCGGCGTATTCACGCCGGAGATGGAAAAGTGCAAAATTCTCGAAGAGGGGGCTGTGGGCTATGTGATTGCCAATATGAAGGATGCCTCGGAAATCCAGATTGGCGATACGCTTACACGGGCAAAGAATCCGGCCGAAGATCCGTTGCCCGGTTTTAAAGAAATCCATCCGATGGTTTTTTCGGGCATTTATCCGGTGGAAACTTCGGATTATGAAAAGCTCGGGGCGAGCATGGACAAGCTGCGCTTGAACGATGCATCGTTTACTTTCCAGGCGGAATCCTCCATCGCGCTCGGTTTCGGCTTCCGGTGTGGTTTCCTCGGTCTGCTACATATGGAAATCATCATGGAGCGCCTGCGGCGTGAGTTTAACCTCGATATTATATCGTCTTATCCGAACGTGGAATACCGGGTGGTGCTGAAAAACGGTGAGGTCAAAGAGGTGGATAATCCGATGTATCTGCCGGATCCGTCGTTGATTGAGCATATTGAAGAGCCGATGATCAATGCGACGATTATCTGTCCGACGGATTATATGGGCGATATGATGGCGTTGATTATGGATAAACGCGGTCAGATTGTGAAAACCGATTCCATTGATGGAACGCGTGTGATGCTGACCTGCCACATGCCGCTGAATGAAGTACTGATTGATTTTTATGACAGGCTGAAGACCATTTCGCGCGGTTATGCGTCGATGGATTATGAATATGCCGACTATCAGGAGTCTGAACTGGTGCGGATGGATATCATGATTCACGGCGAGGTGGTGGATGCCTTTTCAAGTATTGTTCACCGCTCGAAGGCGGAATACCGCGGGCGGCAGATGTGTAAATCGTTGCTCGACGTTATTCCGCGTCAAGCCTTTGCGGTCGCGCTGCAGGCTGCTGTGAACGGCAAAGTGATTGCCCGTGAAACGATTCGTGCCTACCGAAAAGATGTGACGGCCAAATGTTACGGCGGCGATATTTCCCGAAAGCGCAAACTGCTCGAGCGCCAGAAGGAAGGGAAGAAAAAGCTGAAGGCTATCGGTAAGGTGAATATTCCGCAGGAGGCCTTTATTGCCGTTCTGAAAACCAATAATAACAAGTAGAGGTGATTCCCGCTAATGGTCGTTGATTTTCCCTGATTTGTTTCCATTGTGAAAAAATCAGAATTTGTTATTCAATGCGGGTTAGTGGGTTAGAACTGAGGTTCCAATGATTGGATATTTTGCAAAACGCAAGCTGAAGAAGCAGCTGAAGGAATATCTGCATATGGCGCGGCATGCGCGTCACATGCGTGAGGATATTGCCGACCCGGCCGATCTGGCTGCATTGATTGAGGCCGAGGCCGTCGTGCTCGAGATACAAAAGACCGGCAAAGGCGATGTTGAACGCGCCGTCCAGACGCTGGAAGAAGCGGCGAACCGGGTTTATCCATTTGCCCGGAAAACTCCGATGATGGAGTGGACTGAAACGTTGATTGTGGCCCTCGGAGCCGCGATGGCAATCCGGGCATTTTTCTTTCAACCCTTTAAAATTCCGACGGGGTCGATGCAGCCGACGCTGAATGGCATTACGGTGGAACAGCAGGCTGAACCGGGGCTTTTTGATAATCCGCTGACAAAATTTCCTAAATGGCTGATCACCGGTACGTCGTATAAAGAGATTCGTGCTAAAGCCTCCGGGCGTTTCATGCAGCGGAATGTGCGGGGTGATCGCGATAAAATCATTATCACGATCGGAGGAAAGGAGCATAAATTTCCGAGCTATCTGCAGGAGGAGCTGCGTCGGCAGATTGCGGAGCGCAGTGCCCAGCAGCGGACCAGTGAGCCCTACTACAATGAAGGGGATGTCATTGTTGCGGCGAAAGTTATTGCCGGGGACCATATCCTGGTGAATAAAATGAAATATAACTGGATGAAGCCGGAGCGGGGTGACATTTCCGTGTTTTCCACGCGCCATCTGGATCATCCGCAGATCCGGAAGGATAATTTCTACATTAAGCGCATGGTTGGGCTGCCCGGCGAAAAAATCCAAATTCAGAACCATCGTCTGGTTGCTGACGGTGAGGTGGTGTCGGAACCGCCGATGTTTGAAACCATTGCCACCGATCCGAAATACAGCGGGGGGCACAGCACTACGCCGGGGTCCCGGTTGGAAACGGCCGATGATTTTATCCAGTTAGGTGAGGATGAATATCTGATGATGGGCGATAACACCAAGCCGAACATGAGTCTCGACGGCCGGTTTTTCGGTGGTGTTCCTCGTAATGATTTCCAGGGACCGGCCATTTTTGTCTACTGGCCCTTCCGTGATCATTGGGGTGTTGTGCGCTAACTGATAAAAATGAGGGATTTGCGGGTTGACTTCAAAATCCGCTTCGCTACTATCCCAACCTCTTTTCCCGAACTGCGGGAACGAATTTGTTAAAACGGAGTATTTGAAATGCCGAATCTTAAAAGTGCTAAAAAAAGAATGCGTCAGAACACGGTGCGCCGCGACCGCAATGTGCAGGTCCGTACCCGCATCAAAACGGCGCGCCGCAGCATGATGGAAGCATTGGAGGCCAAGGACGCAGAGGCAGGTACTGCCGCACTGAAATCCTACAGCTCCGTGCTCGATAAAGCGGCTAAAGCGGGAGTGATCAAAAAGAACACTGCAGTCCGCCGAAAAACCAATGCTGCAAACAACCTGCGTAAGATTGCTTAAGTAATCTTCCAGTGTTTGGAAAAGGCCCGCCTTGAGCGGGCTTTTTTTTTGGAAGAAACGTTCTCGGTTCCGGAAGCAGGTTTGCGAGCGGGCGGGTGTTGGCGCTGAATATCTGAAGTTGAGTGAGTAATGCCCTGTTTGATTACTTCTCGGTATATACTTCGTCGTCCAGGATCTCCGAAGTTTCACCTCGGAGGACCCAGGGAAACACGGAGGAAGGATTCTGTGTTCTCCGAGTTCTCCAGCGGAGCGGGTGGTAAAAATATACCCGTATGTTTTAGCAGGTGGTATAGCAGGCGAGGAGTGCTAGTTCCACGCTTCGATCAGGTCATCGAGCATAAATTTAGCAATTTCATCCGCTGCCGGGGGCAGAGCGTTGCGCTTTGAGGTGGTGAGATCGCTGGTGAATGAAAAGGTGGATTCACCGTAAGTTGCTGAGCTGGCGATCACTTCGCCGGTATCGGTGCTGCGCAACTCGGCCTTGCCGGTGATACGCAAGCGATAGAGGTCTGGTGTGGTGCGCTGGCCTTCTTCGGTTTTATAGGCGATGGGCTGTATGTTGTATTTGGTCAGCGTAATTTCCACGACGGCATCGGCCTGTTCAACCTGATTAACCAGTTTAATACGGCCGTCAAACTGAAGGCGGTTGCGCATGGCATGCGTTACCTGAGTTTCAATTGCGGGTTCGGAGGTGTTGTTGATGACCGGGGCCAGTGCTGCCGAATTGATTCCTGCGTGGGTTGTGCCGCCCAATTGGTAGCCCATGCAGCCGCTGAAAAGCAGGGTGCTGGTGAGGGTGCCGGTCAATAGTAGTCGTCTCTTCATAAATTCATCCAAATAAGGGGTGAAAACTGTGCCGGAAAAATGAAAATTGTCAAAGCTTGATTCCGGCGGGAAGCCTCCTTAGTGTCAGCCGCTCATTTTTCAAACCAAACCGAGAGGAAATAATGAAAAAGGTACTGATACCAACTAAGCTGAATGCGGTGGCCCGCGAAACCCTGGAAGCCCACGGCGGCTACAATGTTGTGCAGGATGAATCGTCAGACCTCCGTTCTCTCGCATCCGAACATTCCGATGCGCATGCTCTGATTGTGCGTTCCGAAAAAGTGACGGCGGAAATTATCGATGCCATGCCCTCTCTGAAAGTGGTTATCCGGGCCGGTGCCGGCTACAATACCATTGACACGCGTTATGCCCGCTCCAGAAATATTGATGTCATGAATACGCCGGGTGCCAATGCCAATGCGGTGGCTGAAGAGGTGATTGCATTGATGCTGGCCGATGCGCGCCACGTGATTCCTGCTGATGAATCCACCCGGTCAGGAAAATGGGAAAAGAAAAATTTTATGGGCAAAGAGATCACCGGAAAAACCGTGGGCATTGTCGGGTTCGGCGCCATCGGTCAGTTGGTGGCCAAACGACTTGCCGGTTTTGAAGTTAAGGTTCTGGCCTACGATCCCTTCCTTTCCGCTGAGCGTGCGCGTGATCTGGGGGCGACGTCTGCGGAGCTGACTGAGATTTTTGAAAAGTGCGACTACATCTCGCTTCATATGCCGGAAAATGATGAAACGCGCGGCATCATCAATAAAACACTGTTCGCCCGCATGAAAAACGGGGCTACAATCATCAATTGTGCACGCGCCGGTATTCTGAATGAAGACGATCTGCGTTCGCTGAAAGCCGACAAAGGGATCCGCTTCCTGAACGATGTGTATCCGAAGGATGAAGCTGGCGATAAGCCGATTGCCGATATTGCGGATATCATGCTTCCGCATCTGGGGGCCAGCACCGTTGAGGCAAACTGGAATGCCGCGCATCGTTCAGCTACCCAGCTGATGGGTTATGATGATAAAGGGATTGCCTCCTATGTCGTCAATCGTGATGTGCCGATGGGGCTCGATAAGGCCTATTCCGAGCTCGCTTTTGCCTTGGCGCATGCCTGCCGCGGAATTGCCGGCGGAAACAAGCAGATGAAGTTGATTGAAACCAGCTTCTACGGGGATCTTGCCAACTTTGGCGATTGGCTGCTGGTGCAGATTGTGGCGGCTCTTTCCGATGGATTCGACCGTTCGCTCGGTTTTGACGCGGCCTTGGACTATCTGAAGGAAATGGGAGTTGAATATTTCAATCGCGATGCTGATACCTCCAAAGGGTACGGAAATTCCATTACCGTGGATGTAACGACCTCTGTGGATGCTTCGCTTTTTCAGCGTATCAGTGTCCGCGGAACGGTGGCTGAAGGTAATATGATGATTTCGCGCATAAATGATTTCGATAAGCTCTATTTTGAGCCGATCGGAACCTGCGTCATCTTTATCTATAAAGACCGGCCGGGCGTCATCGGTCAGATCGGCCGGGCACTGGCGGATGCGGGGCTGAATATTTCTGACATGCGTAATCCGCATGATCCCTCCGGCGAAAATTCACTGGCGCTGATGCGCATCAGCGAAAAGGCCGACTGCGAAGTAATTGATAAGATTGCTGAGCAGATTGATGCACTCCATGCCTCCTGCATTACGTTCTAAACGAAAAAACAGCATGAAAAAAAAAGTTCCAGAGTTCGGAAACGCTGTGCGTCCCGGACTGCTGGAACTTTTTTTTGCCTTTCTTCGGATCAGTGCCGTAACGATTGGCGGCGGGTATGTGATGTTTCCGATGATGAAGGCCGAGCTGGCCGATGCCAAGGGGTGGGTTTCCGACGAAGAGATGGTGGATTATTATGCCCTTGGGCAATCGGTTCCGGGGATTATTGCAATGAATGTGTCCACGCTGATTGGTTTTCGGAAGCGTGGATGGGCCGGTGCAGCTTGTGCTGCGGCGGGCATGGCTGCGCCGTCGGTGGTGGTTATTCTGCTGGTTGCGGCCTTTCTTTCGCGCTGGTTTGATCATCCGTGGGTGCAGAGGGCGTTTTCCGGAATCCGTGCTGCGGTGGTGGCGTTGATTATTATGGCGGTCTGGCAGGTGGGTAAAAAGTCGGCGTCAAAACTTCCAGCCCTTGGAATTGCCGTCAGTTCTTTTGCTCTGATTGTTTTTGGAGGGCTGCATCCGGTGTTGCTGATGCTGTTTGGCGGAGTTCTGGGGAGTATCTTTTTTCGTAAAAATGTCGGTGGAGACGAATTGTGAGCATGCTGTTGGAGCTCTTTCATGCTTTTTTTGTAATCGGCTGTTTTTCTTTTGGCGGTGGTTACGCGATTCTCTCGTTCCTTCAGCAGGAAGTGGAGCGGCGCGGCTGGATGACCACGGAGCGCTTCGTGGATATGATTGCGATCTCGCAGAGTACGCCGGGGCCGATCGCCATCAATATGGCGACGTTTGTGGGGTATGAAACCGGCGGCATTCCCGGAGCGTTGGTGGCCTCGCTGGCGGTGGCGCTGCCCGGTATGATGCTGATGACCTGTTTTGCGCTCTGTTTTTTTCATTTCTATGAGCGGCGCGGTGTGCAGGCGGCGATGAAAGGGCTGCGTCCGGCAGTGGTGGGGCTCATTGCTGCTGCAGCGTGGCAGATCGGGCGTGTTGCGGTGGTGAACTGGGTTGCGGCGGGGATTACGGTTGCGGCACTGGTTCTGATAGCCAAATGGAAAGTCAGTCCGGTATGGCTGGTGATCGGCTCAGCGATTGCCGGGATTCTTTTGTTTTGAGCTCCGGGCATGCTGCGGTCAGCCCGGCGGTCTGACCCTACGGGTTATTTTTCCGCTGCATCAGATCCGCGTCGGCGTCTTGGACGAGATCGGCCGAGGGCAGGGAGGCGACGCCGGCGGTGACGCTGGGGTGGTTTTGTTTGGCTATGACACGCTCAACAAATTTCCAGGCATTGGAAGATCCGGTCTCAGGAAGGATTACGGCAAATTCATCGCCGCCGAAGCGACAGACGATGTCGGCGGCGCGAGCGGTCGAATTCAGAGTATCCGCGAAGGCTTTGAGTGCGGCGTCGCCGGCAGCGTGACCGGAAGTGTCGTTAATCTGCTTGAAACGGTCTATGTCGAAAAGGATGAGACTGAGTTCCCTGTTGTAGCGCTGCGCGGCGGAGAGGTGGTCGTTCAGTGTCTCTTCGAAGTAGCGCCGGTTGTACAGGCCGGTGAGCCAGTCACGGGTGGCCTGCTTTGTGAGGGCGAGGATGGTGAGCCACAGTAGAGGGTTGTTTTCAGAATGATTCATCAGGGGTGGAAAAACAGTTTAGCGTAGAGGTAAGCGATTGATTCACCGATGACTTCGCGGACTCCTTCGCTGCACTTGTACCAGTCTTCCGGTTCATAGGCTGAGGGGGGCAGGCAGGTGATGCCGACGTTGTATTCGATGCCGAGAGCTTTTTGGAAAAGCATGCGGCTGCGGCGCCCGTGGGCGCCGACAGAGATCAGGTGAAGGTCGGTTTGCGGAAGATTGTGGGCGATGAGCGCTTCTCGGAGGGCTTCGGCGGATCTGTAGGTCCGGTCTTTTTTTGCTGAATCAGCGATCGTAACGATTATCTGTTCTTCGGGGATTCCCATTTTGCGAAGTCGCTGAGCGGTCATTTCGGGGTAGGATTTAAATTGCTGAATGTAACTTCCGGTTTCAATCGGTACACCGGTGCAGACGATTTTCTCGTAATCACCGCATTTGAATAGTTTGACAGCGTCATTGAGGGCGAGGTCGTGAATCCAGCCTTCAACGACCATAAGTCCTTTTTGTGGCGGGGATTCGGGGGATAGAAAGGGATAGAGGTTGCTGAATGCAGCAAAACCCAGCGTGAGAATTGCAGTTGCAATTAGTAGCCAGCCAAGCCATGTTGGACGTCTTCGGGGCCGAATGCTGGTGAGTATGAGATGCATGCCGATTTATATAGCAGGTTTCCGGGCGGTGGAAAAACCGGAAACTTCTCACTTACAGGGGTTGACATGACCCGGGCCCTTCTATAACTTCCCCCACCTTGTGTTTTTACCGAACAACGCTAGAGGACTATTTAAATGAAAACTTTTATGCCCAAAGAGGCTGATGTTGTGCGCGACTGGTATGTTGTCGACGCTGCCGACAAACCGGCCGGCCGTCTGGCTGTAGTAATTGCCGACGCGCTGCGCGGTCGCGATAAGCCCACTTACACGCCGCATGTTGACACCGGCGCCTTTGTTGTTGTGGTTAATGCTGATAAAATCAAGCTGACCGGCAACAAAGAGAATAATAAAATCTATCAGGACTATTCTGGATATTCCAGCGGCCGTACCGAAACAAAGGCCAAAGATATCCGTGAGAAGAATCCGGAACGCATCATCACCCAGGCCGTTAAAGGCATGTTGCCGGCAAACCGGCAGTCCCGTCAGACGCTCAAGCGCCTGAAGGTCTATGCCGGCGGTGAGCATCCGCACGCGGCGCAACAGGTGAAAGAACTGGCCCTCAACTTCTAAGCAGGATAATTGATCATGGCAAAAGATACTCTGACATTGGCCGCAACCGGACGTCGCAAGACTTCTGTTGCACGTGTACGCATGACTGAGGGTTCCGGTAACATTATCGTTAACGGTCTCGAGTCTGATAAATATTTCAGTACGGCTCTCCAGCAGGAACTGCTCAAAAAGCCGTTCGAATGCGCTGGTGTGGCCGGCAAATACGACATTATCGCATCCGTTAAGGGTGGCGGGAAATCCGGTCAGTGCGACGCCGTGGTTCATGCGGCTTCCCGTGCACTGGCAGGTTCTGACGATGAGCTGAAGGCGGTACTGAAAAAGGCCGGTTTCCTTACTCGCGATTCCCGCATGAAAGAACGTAAAAAACCGGGTCAGCCGGGTGCGCGTAAACGCTTCCAGTTCTCCAAACGTTAATCGTTACGGACTGCGAACGACAAAAGCCTCCCGGAGCCGGGGGGCTTTTTTTGTTTTCCAACCTTCGGAAAATCATTTTAATCCGCCTTCCAATCTATGGAAGTAAAGGAACAGAACATGTATTCAGAAATCCATTTGCCGAAAGGCTTCAAGTGTGCAGGTATTGCCGCCGGGATTAAACCGGCGAGTGTAAAAGATATGGCATTGATCCTTTCGGAGCGGCCCGCCGCCTCGGCCGGTGTGTTTACGACCAATCAGGTTTGCGCAGCACCGGTCAAGGTGTGCAGGGCGCATCTTGCGCACGGTGTGGCACGGGCGATTGTGATGAACAGCGGGATTGCAAATGCATGCACCGGTTCTGAGGGGATGGTGGCCGCGAAGGATATGGCGGCCGAAGCCGCCAAGGTGATCAGCTGCGAACCGCAGGAAATATTTGTCTGTTCCACGGGAAAAATCGGTCCGCAGCTTCCGCTGGATAAAATTATTCAGGGCATTGGAACGCTGTTTGAATCGGCCTCGATCGGGAATGTGCAGAATACGGCCGAGGCCATGATGACGACGGATACGCGGCCGAAGGTTTCGGTGGCCGAAATCGTGATCGAGGATAAGCCGGTGAAAATCGTCGGTTTTGCGAAGGGCGCGGGCATGATTGAGCCGAATATGGCGACGATGCTTTCGTATATCACGACGGATGCCGCGGTGGAGCAGCATGCGCTGCAGGCTGCGCTGAAAAAATCGGTCGACGGCAGTTTTAACCGGATTTCAATCGATGGTGATCAGAGTACGAATGATACGGTGCTGGCGCTGGCCAACGGTGCGGCGGAAAACCGGCTGCTGGATGAGAATTCTCCCGAATGGAATGTGTTTTTCCAGGCCTTGGAAAAAGTATGTTTTGAGCTGGCGATGATGATTGTGCACGACGGCGAGGGCGCGGATAAATTTGTGACGGTGAAGGTGACGGGCGCGGCGTCAAACGACGATGCGGAGCTGGCGGCGCGGGCGGTGGCCAACTCTATGTTGAACAAAACAGCCTGGGCGGGTACGTACCCGGACTGGGGCCGGATAATGGATTCGGTCGGTTATTCGAAGGCGCAGGTGGTTGAAGAGCGGGTGGATATCTTTTACGACGACACGCAGGCGGTGGCCGGCGGGTGCCAGTCGGGTGTTGCACAAGAGGATTTGATTAAGGTGGTTTCGCAGAGCGATTTTGCTATAAACATCGATCTGCATCTTGGGGGCGGAGAAGCCGTGGTTTATACCTGTAATTGCACCGAGGAGTATGTGCGCATCAATTATTAAGTCCTGAATTCAAGGCACAGGAGAGAGTTTTAGATGGAACGATATATTGAAAAGGCCGCAGGACTGATTGAAGCGTTGCCGTTTATTCAGCAGTTTCGCGGTGAGACGGTGGTGGTGAAGCTGGGCGGAAGCATTATGGAGAGCGAAGAGGGTTATCGCCGCATTATGCAGGATATTGCCTTTATGGAATGCATCGGTATGCTTCCGGTAGTGGTGCACGGCGGAGGGAAAGCGATTTCCCGGGCGATGAAGGAAGCGAAGATTGCTCCGAACTTTGTGCAGGGGCTGCGCGTTACGGATGAGGCGACGATCCGGGTGGTTGAGCAGGTGCTGAATCGTGAGGTGAATCCGCATTTGGTCGATATTATTCAGCAATTTCATGGTAAAGCGCGCGGAATCCACGGTGAGGATATTATCCGTGTGGAAAAACTCTCCGGCACGAACGGGCACAAAGAGTCAGTTGACTGGGGCTATGTTGGGAAAGTAAACCATGTTGATGTTGAGCCGATTAAGGCGTATCTGAAATCTGACATTATTCCGGTGATTACGCCGTTGGGCAAAGGGCCGGCGGGCCGGCTGTTTAATATTAATGCAGATGATGCGGCCACGGCTGTGGCGGTGGCGTTGAAAGCACGGAAGTTGGTTTTTCTGACGGATGTTCCGGGGCTGCTGCTGGATCCGGAGGATAAATCATCAATTATTTCATCGTTGCACCTGGGTGAAGTGGATGAATTGATCGAGCGCGGCGTGATCGCCGGGGGAATGCTGCCGAAAATCAAAGGAATGGTCGGCGCGGTGAAATCGGGCATTCGGAAAGCCCATATTATTGATTCGTCCATGCCGCATTCGCTGTTGCTGGAATTATTCACGTCCGAGGGTGTGGGAACCGAAATTACGGAGTAGTAAAATGACTGCAGGGGAAATAGAACGTTTACAGAAAGACTACCTGATGCCCACTTATGCGCCAGGTCTGGCTTTGGTGGAGGGTGCAGGAGCCCATGTGTGGGATGCGGATGGGAATGAATATCTTGATTTTGTCTCGGGCATCGCCGTGACAAATATCGGGCACTGTCATCCGAAAATGATTCGTGCGGTGCAGGATCAGGTGGAAACGCTGGTTCATGTATCCAACCTTTTTTACAACGCAAAACAGCCGGTGCTGGCGAAAAAGCTGGCGGAGCGGTCCGGGCTGCCCGGCGCGAAGTGCTTTTTTTCCAATTCCGGGGCGGAATCCAATGAGGGGCTGATCAAGCTGGCTCGGCTCTGGGGATCCGAGCATGGGAAATATGAAATCATTACCATGCGGCAGTCGTTTCACGGCCGAACGTTGGCGACGCTGACGGCGACCGGGCAGGAAAAAGTGCAGACTGGATTCGGTCCATTGCCGCAGGGGTTTGTTTACGCCACGTTTAACGATATTGATTCGGTGGAAGAGGCCATTTCATCTAAAACCGCGGCGGTACTGGTGGAAGCACTTCAGGGTGAGGGCGGTGTGATTCCGGCCGATCAGGAATTTCTTTCCGACCTTCGGAAGCTCTGCGATGAGCGGGGCATTCTGTTGCTGTGCGATGAGGTGCAGTCCGGGATGGGCCGGACCGGTAAATGGTTCGGGTTCCAGAATTATGATGTGATTCCGGATGCCTTTTCGTTGGCCAAAGGTCTGGGCAACGGGGTTCCGATCGGAGCGATTGTGGCCGGTGAAAAACTGGCGGATATTTTTCAGCCGGGGCGTCACGCGACGACCTTCGGCGGCACGCCGCTGGCCTGCGCGGCGGCGCTCTCGGTGATCGAGGTGATCGAAGAAGAGGAGTTGCTGGCCAATACCCAGATGATGGGGGCTTATTTTGCGGAAGGGCTGTGCGAGCTCGCCATGAAATATAAAAAGTGGATTGCGGGCGTGCGCGGACTGGGCCTGCTGCTGGGGCTGGTGCTGGATGTTCCGGCGGCACCGCTGCAGAAAAAACTGCAGGAAAAAGGTATGCTTGCGATTGCCACTGCAGGTAATGTCCTGCGCTTATTGCCCCCGCTGAATGTGACGCAGGAGGAAATCGACCAGGCGCTGAAGCTGATCGGCGAAGCCTGTGCGGACCTGCATGACGAAATGGCTGAGCAATCGCCCAACCCCTGTGTGTGCGGCGAGGGCGAATAGAATTTGAATAAGGAGATAAGATATGGCGTATGAATTGACCGGTAAGGTGAAGGTGATCCTGGAGCCGAAAACCTTTGCGAGCGGATTCACGGTGCGTGAATTTGTGGTGACCGTGGAAGACGGAAAATATCCGCAGGATATTATTCTGCAGGTGGTACAGGAAAAAGTGAGCCTGCTGGATTCCATTCAGGTGGGAGAAGAAGTGACAGCTACGTTTGATGTCCGCGGCCGCGAATACAACGGGCGCTATTTCAACAATCTTCAGGCCTGGAAGATTGAGTCCGGTGCTGCGGCACCTGCGGCCGATGATAAGCCGCCGGTTTCGGATAAGGATGTTCCGGCCGACTTTGACGAATTTGAAGATGATATCCCGTTTTAGCAGCAGCGCTGCGTTGTAGATTGCGCCGGGCGGAATTCTGATTTCGGCGTTTGTTTTTTTGATACGAAAGGAAATGACAATGAAAGTCGTACTCGCATATTCCGGTGGTCTGGACACGACCGTACTGCTGACCTGGCTGCAGGAAAAATATAATGCTGAAGTAATCTGCTACTGTTCCAACGTGGGGCAGGAGGAAGAGCTGGACGGTCTCGAAGAGAAGGCCCTGAAACATGGCGCGGTGAAGTGCTATGTGGATGACGTGCAGGACGAATTTGCGGCCGAGTACATCTATCCGATGATGCAGGCCAATGCGATTTATGAAGGCACTTACCTGCTGGGCACCTCCATTGCCCGCCCGCTGATTGCCAAACGCATGATCGATATTGCCAACGCCGAAGGGGCCGAGGCCATCTGCCACGGCGCAACCGGTAAAGGCAACGATCAGGTCCGTTTCGAGCTCACGGCGTACGCGCTGAAACCTGATATCAAGGTGATAGCCCCGTGGCGCATGCCGGAGGATTTCCCGTTCGAAGGCCGTATGGACATGGTCAAATATCTCGAAGAGCGTGGCGTACCGACCACCGTTTCCGCGGCGAAGCCCTATTCGATGGATCGCAACATGCTGCACATCAGTTTTGAGGGCGGCATTCTGGAAGATCCGTGGAATGAGCCGGATGAGGACATGTGGTGCATGACGAAGCCGTTGAGCCAGGCGGCCGATGAAGCTGAATATGTTGAAATCAGTTTTGAAAAGGGGATCCCGGTTGCGGTCAACGGTGAAAAGCTGGGCGCTGCGGCCCTGCTGAAAAAGCTGAATGCGCTGGGCTGCGAGCACGCGGTCGGCCGCATTGATATTGTTGAAAACCGTTTCACCGGCATGAAGGACCGCGGTGTGTATGAAACCCCCGGCGGAACCATTCTGCAGGCGGCGCATCGTGCGCTGGAGTCTATCTGTATGGACCGTGAAGTGATGCATCTGCGCGACAGCTTTATCCCGAAATATGCCGAGCTGGTTTATAACGGTTTCTGGTTTGCGCCGGAGCGTGAAATGCTGCAGGCGGCGATTGTCCAGAGTCAGGAAACGGTGACGGGCGATGTCCGTGTGAAGCTCTACAAGGGCGGCGTTCATGTGTGCGGACGGAAATCTCCGTATTCGCTCTACAGCCCGGAACTCGTCAGCTTCGACGAAGCCGGCGGCTATGATCAGTCCGACGCGACCGGCTTTATTAAGCTGAATGCACTGCGTCTGCGCGTGCTGGCGACCATGAAAAAAGAGAGCTGATCAACACTTCCAGGCATTGGAGAGGGTTTTTCCAAGGTTTGGAAAAACCCTTTTTTGTGTCTTCCGGACATTGGAAATGATGCGTGTTCGTGTATAGTCCCGCCTTTGATTTTTAGGAGAAAAACATGGCTGAAAAAAAGATTCCCTTGAGTAAGGACGAGCTGGAGGCGCTGGCGGAACGTTTTCCGACCCCCTTCCATATTTATGATGAAAAAGGCATCCGTGAGAATGCCCGGCGCCTGAAGGCGGCGTTTGCCTGGAATGCGGGCTTCAAGGAATATTTTGCGGTTAAGGCGGCACCGAATCCGTACCTGATGAAAATCCTGAAGGCGGAAGGGTTCGGCTCGGACTGTTCGTCGATGGGGGAACTGCTGCTTTCGGACGAAGTCGGGATCAACGGTGAAGACATTATTTTCACTTCCAATGATACACCGGCATATGAATACAAAAAGGCGGCGGAGCTGAATGCCATTATCAATCTGGATGATATTTCGCATATCGACTATCTGGAAGAGCATGTGGGCCTGCCGGAACTGGTTTGCTGCCGTTACAACCCGGGGCCGCTGAAAGCCGGCAATGCAATTATCGGACATCCGGAAGAGGCGAAGTACGGATTCACCCGCGAGCAGCTTTTTGAAGGCTACCGGATCTTGCGCGACAAAGGTGTGAAGCGTTTCGGGCTGCATACGATGGTGGCGTCGAACGAGCTGGAAGTCAGCTATTTTATTGAAACGGCTCACATGCTGTTTGAGCTGGTGGGCGAACTGAGCCGTGAGCTGGGGATCGAATTTGAATTTGTGAATCTCGGCGGTGGAATCGGTATTCCGTACAAACCGGAGGAGGATGCGGTTGATCTGGAGGCGCTCGGCGAAGGCGTTAAAAAACTCTACGAGGAGCTGATCATCGGGCAGGGGCTGAAGGCTCTGGATATTCGCCTGGAGTGCGGACGTATGATTACCGGACCGTACGGTTATCTGGTTGGCCGCGTGCTGCATCGCAAGAGCACCTACAAGGAATATGTCGGGCTCGATGCCTGTATGGCGAACCTGATGCGGCCGGGCATGTACGGCGCTTATCATCATATTACCGTGGCCGGAAAAGAAGATGCGCCGGCGGATTTTGTCTGCGATGTGACAGGTTCGCTCTGCGAAAACAACGACAAGTTTTCCATCGACCGGGCAATCCCGGAGCCGGAGGTCGGCGATCTGGTGGTGATTCACGATGCCGGGGCCCACGGTCATTCGATGGGCTTTAACTATAACGCCAAACTGCGTTCCGCCGAGCTGCTGCTCCGCGAGAACGGAGAAGTGAAATTGATACGCAGGGCAGAAACATTAGATGATTACTTCGCGACGTTGGATTTTGATGCGCTCGTGGAGTTTAAGGCATAAGGCCAATAGGCATTAGGCACCAGTGAATAGCATGGGCGTGGAAATCAGGAGTTTCAGGGATCTGGTGGTATGGCAGAAAGCCATGGATCTTGTTGATGTTGTTTATTCCCTGACTTCTGGTTATCCAAAAGAAGAGCAATATGGGCTGACATCGCAGTTGAGAAGGGCAGCGGTTTCAATTCCAAGTAATATTGCTGAGGGGTATGGTCGTCATTCAACGTCTGATTATACCCGCTTTCTGCAAATAGCTCTCGGATCGTTGAATGAATGTATAACGCAGCTGGAGATCAGTGTTCGCCTCAGGTTCATCGGTAAAGATGGAGTTAAAGAAGCGCTTGAACTTTGCGCTGAAATAGAAAAGATGCTCGTCTCGTTAGTGAAAAAGCTGCGCGTGAAGTAATGGTAATCACTAGAGCCTATCGCCTAGTGCCTATTGCCTCCAACTTTGGAGATTAAGATTATGTTTTTTAGTGGTGTATATACAGCGTTGGTGACCCCCTTCGCGACGGATGGATCGGTAGACTATTCAAAGTTGAAAGAACTGGTGGAATTCAATATCGCCGGTGGGGTTAGCGGGTTGGTTCCGGTGGGTACGACCGGCGAGTCGCCGACGCTGCGTACGGATGAACATTTGCAGGTCATTAAAACCGTGACAGAAACCGCTTCCGGCCGCGTAAAAATTATGGCGGGAACGGGGGCCAACTCCACGGCGGAGGCGATCGAGCTGACGGCGGCGGCCAGGGAATTCGGAGTCGACGGCACGCTGCAGGTGACGCCGTATTATAACAAGCCGAATAGCGCCGGTCTGATTCAGCATTTTTCGGCCGTGGCTGATATCGGGGTGCCGGTGGTGCTTTATAATGTGCCGGGGCGGTCTGCGCTGGAAATTCCGCTGGAGGTGGTGGTCGAGCTGGCGAAGCACGAACATATTGTTTCGGTTAAAGAGGCGGCGGGTTCGGTGCAGCGTGTTACGGATATTAAAAAACTTTGTGATATCGAAGTGCTGTCCGGTGATGATTCGCTGGCACTGCCAATGATTAAGGAGGGTGCGCTCGGCGTTATTTCCGTGGCTTCCAATATCATGCCTGCCGAAGTGTCGGCGCTGGTGAGCGCCGCACTGGATGGTAACTATGAAGAGGCGCAGGCGCTGCATGATCAATATGCAAAGGCTTTTGATGATCTGTTTATTGATACCAATCCGATTCCGATCAAAGCGGCGATGGCGATGAAGGGCCTGATTGAGGAAACCTACCGTCTGCCGATGTGCGCCACGACCGATGAGAACAAAGCGGTGCTGCGGGCAACGCTTGAAGCTGCAGGAGTGTTGTAATGTCAGTAAAAGTTGTAATTCAAGGTGCCTGCGGGCGCATGGGAAAAGCATTGATCCGGTGCATTCTGGAGGAGAAAGTCCAGGGTCTGGAACTGGTCGGTGCCGTGGATCGCCGGGAAGCGGAACAGGGCAAGGATGCAGGCGTGATGGCCGGCTGTAAAGCAGCCGGCGTGAACGTGACGAACCGGCTGGAAGAGGTTGGACCGGATGCGGACGTGATTATTGATTTTTCATCGCATACCGCAACCGCCGGGAATGCCCCGCATATTGCGGAGTGGGGCACCGCCTGGGTGATCGGCACCACCGGCCTGAATGAAGAAGAGCAGGCGGCGGTTCATGCCGCGGCGGAAAAAACACCGGTTGTGCTTTCCGGCAACATGAGCATGGGCATTAACCTGCTCTGCCATCTGGTTGAGCTCGGCGCGCAGTCGCTGAAAGGCAAGGGCTACGATGTGGAAGTGCTGGAAAGTCACCACAATCAGAAAAAGGATTCGCCGAGCGGTACCGCGCTGATGCTGGGTCAGGCCGCCGCCGACGGTTACGGCTGGGATCTGAAAGAAGCGCAGGTTGACGGTCGCAGCGGTATGCCGGGCGAACGTCCTGAAAAAGAGATCGGTTTTCATGCAATCCGCGGCGGCGATATTGTAGGCGACCACACGGTGATGTTTGCCGGAGTCGGTGAATTGCTGGAGCTTTCGCACCGGGCCACCAGCCGTGATGTTTTTGCCATCGGCGCTCTGCAGGCCGCTTTGTGGGTGGCGGGTAAAGAGGCCCGACTGTACACAATGAAAGATGCCATGAAATACGTGCTTGGTATTTGAACGGAGGGGCGTTGTCCCACCAGTTTCAAAAAGGCGTTTCCAAGGATTGGAAGCGCTTTTTTTTTAGAGGTCGCGCGCGCAGCGGAATCCGAGGTTGCCGGTGGAGGAGTCGGGGGTGTTGGAGGTGCGGGCGGCGACGCGGTAGCGGTTGCAGTAGGAGTCGTGGCAGAGGTAGGAGCCGCCCCGGTTTACGCGGCGCTCCCCGCTGTCCGGCCCCACCGGATTTTCGCGCGGACCGCTGATGTGGAAACCGGGGCTCCACCAGTCGAACACCCATTCCCAGACATTACCGGCCATGTTGTAGAGGCCGTATCCGTTGGGCTCGAAGGCATCGACCGGGGCGGTACCGATATAGCCGTCTTCGCCGGAATTGTATTCGGGGAATTTGCCTTGGAAGATGTTGCACATGTGTTTGCCGCCGGGCATGAGTTCATCGCCCCAGACATAGCGTTTTCCTTCAAGTCCTCCGCGGGCGGCATATTCGGTTTCGGCCTCGGTCGGCAGTCGTTTGCCGGCCCAGTCGCAGTAGGCCAGAGCATCGCGGTAGGATACATGGGTGACCGGATGATTTTCCAATCCCTGGAAATCGGAGTCAGGACCAAAGGGGTGGGCCCAGTCGGCTCCTTCGACATTATACCACCATTCCAGGCCCTGAACGGTACGACCAAGCAGGTCGAGTGTTCGTTTCAGGCTGGAGGGAAGTAATAGATGAAAAACGAAGGAGTAGCCGAATTTTTCAGCATCGGTTTTATAGCCGGTGGCATCGACGAACTTTCGGAAGTCATCATTGGTGACCGCGTATCGGTCCATGTAAAAGGGGGCGAGTGTAATCGTACGAATAGGCCCTTCACCGTCGTCGGGATAGCCGATTTCATCGTCAGTGCCCATCAGAAAAGTGCCGCCATCGAGGCGGACCATGCCATCGGTTGAGCCCGTTGAAATTCGCTGAAATGGTTGGCCGAGGTGGCCTTCTTCGCATCCGCACCGTTTTTTGCCGGGGGTACAGCAGCTTCCGTTACCCATGATGTTGTTCCTTTATATTTGAGCTGATCTTCATAGCTTTCCATCCGGTTTCGGGCCAGCAAAAATAAGCTTATTCAGATCCGCGGTTGTCACGTCGGAATGCATCGCCTATGGTTTCGGCATATGGAAACACCGAAGGAATCGCTCAGTGTAAATTATGCCCGGGTCTATGGCAGCCCCGGCGAGGCCCCGCGTGTTCTGGGCCTGCTCCGGGCATTCTGGCCGTTGCTGGTGATCTGCCTGGTGACCGGCTACCTTTTGCGCGCCTGGTTTCCGAAACCCTATCTCAGTGTTTCGATGGTTGGGGTTTTCTTTTTTCTCGTGGCGGTGGCGACCGCGCTTTTGCTGTCGTGGGGAGACCGCCGGCTCGGGAATTTTCTGAAAGGCGCGAAGGGCGAGGAGTGGGTGGCCCACGAACTGGCGTTTCTGTCGGCGGATTATACGGTGTTTAACGGGCTGCGGCTGCGCGGCGGAAAACAGAATTTTGACCACATCATCGTGGCCCCGGCAGGGATCTTTGTGGTGGAGACAAAAAACTGGCGCGGTGCGGTGGAGTTTAAGGATGGGAAGCTGGTTTTTCCGGACGGAAAAGAGCCGTCGCGTCCGCCGCTAAAACAGGTGAAGGCGGCAACGGCGGAACTGGTGAGTTATATTGATGACGCCGGATGCGGGGACCTGCCGGTACACTCGGTACTTTGTTTTCTTGGAACCCGGCTTCCCGAGGATTTGATGAATGTAAACGGTGTTGTGGTCTGTAAAGGTGAGAAACTCACGGATGTGCTGCAGGAAACCTTTGATGAGCCGATTGCCGAACCGCTGCGTAATCTGGTGGTTGATGAGTTGAAGAAAGTCATTGAGTGATGCGTGAAGCGTGAGCCGTGAGCAATCACGATTCACTCGCCGCTCTTCACGAAACGGAGGTAAATATGAACGTACTGGTACCTATTGCCAACGGCTCCGAAGAGATGGAAGCCGTCATTATAATTGATACTTTGCGCCGGGCTGAATTTGAGGTTACGGTTGCGGGACTCACTGCCGGCACGATTGAAGCTTCACGGGGGGTAAAGCTGGTTCCCGATACCACCTGGGAGCTGGTTGATCCCGCCGATTTTGATGTGCTGCTGCTGCCGGGCGGCTTCGGGGGGACGGAAGCTTTTATGGCGCATGCCGGAGTGCAGCAGGCGCTGAAAGATTTTGATGCCGCCGGAAAATGGTTCGGCTGTATCTGCGCTGCGGCGCTGGCGCTGAACGAAGCAGGTGTGCTGGAAGGAAAGAGATTCACCTGCTATCCCGGGGTGGAGCAGAAATTGCCGCCGAATGTGCAGCCGGAACGTGACCCTGTGGTGGTCGACGGCCATCTGATTACCAGTCAGGGCCCGGGTACCGCCTTTGAGTTTGCGCTCAAGGTGATTGCTGAGTGCGGAAGCCCGAACCTTGCCGATGAGGTCCGTGCGGGGCTGTTGCTTTAAAACCGGCTCCGCTTTGCTTTTCCGGGCCGGTCAGAGGCCGGTTCCGATTCTTGACATAAACGCCGGTTTGCTCTACACCTTTCGCCACGAAACCGCTTTTCAGGCCGACTTCTCGGGACGATTGCCCCCATCACCTGAGAAGCGATTTTCTATTCACAGGTGCATTGAACAAAGGGCTTTTTGTGCTCCCACTGCACCGCAGGTTACAGGCCGATTTTGTGACATTATTTAATCAAAGACATCGTATTCTTTTTTCACGTAAACTGCAGCAAAAGACCCGGTCCATACTGTATCGGTTCAAGATCAGCGAAAATACGTTTGCTGTTCTGCTTGCTGTGGTTATCGGGGTGCTCGGAGGGTTGGGAAACTACCTGTTTCGGAAAACGATCGAGTTGATTCACTGGCTGGTGGTTGAACAATCTATGGAATTCTTCGACATTCAGTTGGAGGAGTGGAGCTATCGCCGATTGCTGGTGATCCTGTTTCCCGTGATTGGCGGTTTGCTGATGATCCCGATGTGGTTTTTGTTCGGGAAAGACCTCAAGGGCGGTTTCGCCGGATTCCTGGTCTCGGTTAATTTGAAAGGGGCCAAGCTTCCGTTTCGTCCGTTGTTTACACGCGGTCTGGCGGCGGCCATCACGCTGGGCACCGGTGGAAGTGCGGGTCAGGAGGGGCCGATCGCGGTCATTTGCGGCACCATCGGAAGCCGGTTCGGCCGGCTGTTCAAGCTGCGCGGATCGAAACTCAAGGTGCTGGTTGCCTGCGGTGCGGCTGCGGGGGTTGCCGCCACATTCAACGCACCGATCGCCGGCGTATTTTTCGCGGCCGAGATCGTTCTGCTCTCTTCCTTTGAGGTCACCAGTTTCACCATGATTGTCGTCGCCAGCGGCATTGCCACGGTCGTTTCCCGCGCTTTGCTGGGCAACGGTTCGGAGCTGGTGGCACCGGCTTACGCGATGAGCAGTTTCTGGGAGCTGGGACTCTATCTGCTGCTCGGGATCATGATCGGCGGCCTGGCCGTCGGGTTTATCAATCTCTTTTACCGGATCAAAGACGTCATCGACGGCGTCAAAGTGCCGAAGCTGGTCAAGCCGGTGCTGGGCGGCCTGCTGGTCGGCCTGATCGGTCTGTTCCTGCCGCAGGTTTTCGGAAACGGGTATGAGTTCATGAGCGAGGTGCTCAGCGGGCATTATGCCTGGCACCTGCTGCTGCTGCTCGTGCTGGCCAAAATGGTGGCCACCGGGGTCACCATCGGCTCCGGTCTGCCGGGTGGACTCTTTGCGCCCTGCCTGTTTGTCGGGGCAGTCGCGGGCGGTGCGTTCGGCCATGTGATGGCGACGCTGATGCCGGGCGCCGACATCTCGCCCGGGGCCTATGCACTGGTCGGTATGGGCGCCTTTCTCGCCGCCACAACGCATGCGCCGATGACGGCCATTTTTCTGCTCTTCGAGATCACCGACAGTTATGAAGTCATTATCCCGATCATGCTGACCTGCGTGATCGGCACCGCCATTGCCCGCCACCTGAAGAAAGAGAGCCTGGAAACGGCAGAGCTCAGCCGTCTCGGCATTGATCTGGAAGCGGGCAAAGAGCGGAATATTATGAAAAGCCTGCGGGTCGGCGATGTGATGCAGACGGAGGTTGAAAGCATTCCGGAGAACATGACGCTGGGCCAGTTTGCTGACTTCATTCAGCGGACGCAGCACACGAATTTCCCGCTGGTGAACGGCGCCGGCGAGTTGACCGGCATCATCTCGGTGCAGGATTTCATGGACGTGGTCTTTGAAAAGAACCTGATGGATCTGGTGGTGGTCAAGGAGCTGGCGACCGCGGATGTGATCACGGTTTACGCCGAGGAAAATCTGGATGCGGCGATGCGCCGGATCGGCTACCGCAATATTGAACAGCTTCCGGTCGTCGACCGCGAAACCGGCCGCAAGCTCTACGGCATCATCTCCCGGCACGACATGATCTCGGCCTATAACCGCGCGCTGATGGCCCGCAATATGGTGGAAGAGGACGCCTGATCCTCAGCGGTTGAAATTAATATCGCTGTTTTCCGTTCTGCTTTCCCGTTTCTTTTTCTGTTTCAGGGCGCGGCCGGTTTGACGAGGCGGTAGAACCGACGGTCTTCCCCCGGCACGTAGAAGGGGGAGTAGATGAGTTTCTCTAGATCCGACGTCAGGGGCTCCGCGGCGTAGACGGCATTGGTGAGGCTGAACCAGGTTTCGAGATCGGGGGAGGCTTCAAGCTGTGCCTCCCACCCCTCAGCCGCCGCCAGGAGAGCGCGCTGGAAGGTGAGCGCCGTGATGCCCTGCGCATCCGGTTCGATCGTCAGAGCTGCGTCGGCGGCATCGGCGCTGAACGGATCGGTACCGAAGAAAAACTCCGAGGCCCCGCAGAGGCCGTCGCCGTCGAGATCGCCATCCGGATCCAGCTGATACCAGTCGAGGTAGTCGGCATAGGAATCGATCGTCTCCGCCGGCACGGACTCGAGGGCGTGGTGGGCGATCGGCGTGACGAACACGGGAGCGGCCAGCGGCGTCTCGGCAGTGAGGGTGAGATTGGTGACGATCAGGGGAAGCGTGTCGAAGTAGACGAGCTCGTCGGGGTCTTCCGGATCGGGAGCCGGGACGGCGTGTGAGAAGGTGGACAGGATGCTGCCCGGATACGTCGCGGGGAAGACAAAGTAGGTTCCTGCATCGGGAACGCTTCCGTCGGGATCGGGCTGCGCGCCGGGGGTGCTTTCGTGGAAGCGCATAAGGCCTTCCCACGGGATCTTCATCACCAGACGGGCGTCGGGCGTATTGTCGGTCTGGTCTTCGGCCCCGTACGGCCAAGGGAGGAAAGAACGGGTGGTGCCCACTGCGATCAGTCCGTCGCCGCCGTCGCCGAGCGCGCCGATCTGGTCGTAATGGGGGCCGGCATGAATCGCGAAGCGGGTGACGCCCAGTTTCGCGGTGAGGCGGGCGGTGAACGCGGAGGTGCCGGTGGCAAAGGACGTGCTGCTGTTGTAGATGCCCATTTGTCCCCCGATCCAGAGGGCACCGTCGGCCCAGCGCATGTCGCGGATGATATCGTAGGGCGTTGTTCCGTCGCCCGGCAGCGGATCGATGAGGTCATAGCGGCTGTCGCCGTCGAGGCTCTTGTCGTGGCCGATCAGAATAGAGTCGATGAGGGTGCCGTCGGCATCCAGTTTGGTGACCAGCATGGAGGGCAGGTCGTCGAGGACGGTCACGGCGTGGCTGCCGCCGAGGTAGAGACTGCCGTCCGGCCCCTCCGCGATGGCGTTGTATTGCGGGATGCGCTCGTGCGCCAGAAGAATGGACCAGATCACCGCGCCGGTCTGGCCGTCAATCTTCACCACGAGTCCGTTGTCGGTGCTGTTCACCGTATTGAGGGGCCCTTCGCCGGAGCGGATGTCGGCGTCCGTTGTTCCGATAAAGACGAGGTTGCTGTCGGACGTGACGAGGCAGTCGCTGAGCTCGCAGGAGGAGCCCTCACCGCCGGGCGGGTCGGGGGTGTAGAGCTTGGCCCAGAGGAGGTCTCCATTCCCGTCATATTTAATAACGCTCGGTTTGCGGAAGTCCTGGTGGGTTCTGCTGAGGACATAGTATTCAGGTTCACCGGTGCCGGATTCGCCGCGGACGATGCGGCGGGTATCATTGCCGGTAATGGAGTCGATTTTGTCGGTCACGGCCCAGAGGCGGTTGCCGCTGCTGTCGAAACGCCCCAGGTGAATGCGGGAGAATCCGGCGCTGAGTGCGGTGAATGATCCGTCGGGTTCAGCCACCGCGGAAATGACGGGGGCGGGATAGGTATCGAGGCTCCACTTCAGTTCACCGTCCGGGCCGAACCGGCTGAGGTCGCCGTCGAAGGTTTCTCCGCAGCCGGCGATGAAGTCATCACTGCCGGTCAGGGGAAGAACAAAGGCGCCGATGGCGGAATCGGCGGGGGCGGTTTCGGTCTGGAGGACGCGGGCCCAGCGGGTCTGTTCGCCGGCGAGGGGACGCATGCCGGGATTGTCGGGCAGCGTAACGGCGGCCGCGGCTGCGAGCGCAGCCCCATCGGCTTCGAGGTGGAAAAGCGGCTGCGTGAAGAT
Organism: Pontiella agarivorans; assembly: GCF_034531395.1. NCBI lineage: Bacteria > Pseudomonadati > Kiritimatiellota > Kiritimatiellia > Kiritimatiellales > Pontiellaceae > Pontiella > Pontiella agarivorans. Next base: position 1,174,839 of record NZ_JARVCO010000010.1, read on the forward strand.
GGTGCGTTCCACATCGGCGATGGTGATCAGGTTGAACAGGTCGAGCTCGAGGCCGGCGCGGAGGTCGAGGTCGCCGTCGAGCGACCACCAGGGGCTGCTGGCGGGGGCACTGGTGCAGGAGCCGCTGATTTGGATCCCGAAGGTGGGGCCGATTTCGGCGGTGCTGCCGCCGAATGCGATGCCGCATTTGATCTGGGCAGAGAGCCAGGCTTCCACGGCGGCTTCGAGTTGGCGGTAGATGGCCGGAGTGGAGACCTCGGTCGGGAAATCGGTGACTTCGGAATCATAAAAGGGCACGCCGTTTTCAACCCCGGCGTTAAAGGTGACCTGGAGGGAGGAGCTTAGGGGCACGGACAGACCCGAGGGCGCCTGCACAGAAGCCCCCGTTGCGATCGAGATTTCCGGGGTGAGCTGGAATCCGGCGGGGAGCACGATCGAAAAGAGATCGAAGGAGAGGAGCTCTTTCTGCTGCTGAAAGAGCGTATCGCCGGTGTTGTCGGCGGCCCCTTTGGTTTCGACCAGGAGATTGGCCTCTGCATTCACGGTTGCGGTGACCTCGAAGCGCTGAAGGGTGCGGTTCTCGATGTCGAGCGCGACGCTGAACGGTCCCGGAGTGAGGAAGAATGATCCGCTCAGCTCGATCGCATCGCTGATCCTGATGCGGTTGAAATGGATGGGCCGGTGGTTCGGTACGACGGGCCCGCCGGCCTCGTGGGTGGTCTCCAGACCGCTGGGCATGGAGACCATGGCGGTATTTCGGATCGTGCCGTGTTTGACGACATCGGTGAGGGGGACCTGCTGACCGGAGAGGCCGTAGGTCTGGTAGCCCATTTCTCCAATTTCAGAGACGAGGAAGGGCAGGAGACGGTCCACGCCCTGGAACATCTCGAGAACGGGCGTCTGATTGACGATTTTCGGCGGGACGGCGTAGATGCTCTCCTCTTCGATGATGAGCGTGCCGGCGGAAAAAGGCGGCGGTGTACTGTAGGTGAGTGTTTCCGGAATGCTGCCTGTGCTGGACAGTTTGGCGTCGGCGATGAACACGGGATAGAGAAAGACCCAGAGCTCTTTGCCGCTGGTGGTGAAGCGGGAGTGGTTGAGGATGGAGGTGCGGAAGGCGGTGAGATCTGCGGTCGGTACAATCACGGTGAGGTTCTCACCGGTTTCGGGGGCGGTGGTTGCCTGGGCGGGAAGGGTTTCGAACTGCAGCGGAAGGGGATCTGGAACGATGTCGGGGCCGCCGGTGAAGGCGGCGGGAATGTTTACTTCCACGCCGGCCCAGGGGCACAGCGAATCATTCTGCAGGGAGACGGTGATCACGACCTCGGTGGTGCCGTTGCCGAGATCGTTCTCGGACTGAATGGCGGCATTAACGGGAATCAGTTTCGGGGAATCCACGGCATCGGTGCCGATCCGGTCGTCGGTGAATTCGCCAGCCGCCAGTTCCCCGACCTGAAGGTCGTAGGTATAGCTGCTTTCGTAGACGGTGTCGTTGTTGGCGATGGTGCCGTGGATTCGGGCGCGGATGCGGTATTCCCCGGGCGCGAGGATGGCGTAGAGGTCGAACGCGCCGGTTCCGCCATCGACGGTCTCAGGGGCGGCTGTACGGACGGTTTCCCAATGATCGTCGCCGATGTGATGAATGAGGGTGATTTCGGTGAAGAGGTCTTCGCCCAGAATGGTGCCGGTGAGGCGGCAGGGGGTGTTTGGACCGGTCACGGTGAAGGCGCGGATGGACTCGTTGCCCGGATCGTTGCTGAGGATGAAGACCGCGGTGTTGGGAAGCGGCTGATCCAGGCCGTCGCGTGCGTCCATGTGGTAGCGGGTCAGACCGCTTCCGGTGACGCGGTAGTCGACCCCGGTGTCGGTTACGAGGACCGTTTGATTGGAGAGGATAAAGGTGACGTCGGCCTGCACGCCGTCACTGCCGGAGAGGTCTTCCAGCTGGAGCGTATCTTCGATCCACGCGCTGTCGGTGCCGATGTCGTCCGCGCTGAAGGAGACCTCGTACGGCGCTTGGGCGGCATTTCCGGTGATATCGACCTCGGCGGAAGAGGTGCCGTTGGAGATCCCGGCGCGCAGCGGAGCGGTGAAGAGAAACGACAGGAGAAATACGGTAAGGCTTCTGTTGGTCATGTTGATCTCCTTATGTTGAAGAAATGAGCGATTTCTAATGCCTTGAGCGGCCGGATCGCCTGCTCGTTAAGGGGAGCGTAGCTGAAGTCGGGAAGAGGTCAAGCCCTCCCTTGTGAAGTATTAAATGCGTATGGTTGATACATATTTTCTTTTTCGAGCGTGGTCCGAAGGCGCCTCATCTTGACAAAAAAACCGGGGTCCATTACACGTGTCGCTATGAACGTGTCCTCCCCTGCGAACCTCACCGAGCGTTTGTTTCTTCGGCCTGAACAGCCGTTTTTCATTTCGTTTCCCGGCCCGGGATGTCCGGTATGACGGTCCGGTATTTTATCGCCGTTATGATTTCGCTGTGCCTGCTTCGGTCGGTCGCGGCCGCGGATTTTTCGGCAAAAATAGATCCGCAGGTCCGGGCCCGTTTCGGGAAAGCGGAGTCCGTCCGTGTAACCATCCTGTGCCGCACGCAGCTGCTCGAGCCCCCGGATGGATTCGGGCGGTTCTGTGCGGACCACGAATCGCGCGGCCGGACGGAGTTGCGCGCGGCGGTGATTACCCGGCTGAAAGCGATCGCGGAAAACGGCGAACAGGATGCCGTGCTCAAAGCCGCGGACCGGGCGAATGCGGAGCGGCACTGGATCGTCAATGCCGTTACGGTGCAGCTCCCGCGGCGCACGATTGAAAAAATCGCCGCGCTGGATGAGGTGAAATATGTCTATCGGGGGTTCGCCGGATTACCCCCGAAAAGGTCCGGCCGCCTCTCGGAAGCAGTGGTGCCGGCGGAACGCGAGCCGTTCAGCGTGAAGGGCCGCAATGTGCCGTGGAACCTCGAAGCCATCGGGGCGCCGCGTGTCTGGGCCCGGAAAAAGAATGCCGGTGAGGGTGTGGTGGTGGCGATGCTCGAAGGCGGCGTGGATTATACCCATCCGGACCTGCGGCGGAACCTCTGGACCAACCCGGGCGAAACGCCCGGCAATGGAATAGATGACGATGGTAACGGGCTGGTCGACGATTATTACGGCTATAATTTCAGAACCGGTTCCTGCGAAGTCGGCGCCCTCACGGCGAAGCATCATCATGGCACCGTGACGTCGGGCATTGTGGCGGGTGACGGTTCCGGTGGGACGATTACGGGCGTCGCACCGCGGGCGCGGCTGATGCTGCTGGCGGGTGCCGGTGTCTATGCCTATCAATATGCTCTGGAGCACGGGGCGGATGTTCTGAGCATGTCATTCAGCATTCCCGGCCTGGGTGACGGGCGCGGATTGTGGCGGCTGATGTCGGAGCATGCGGTCTGTGCGGGGCTGGTGCTGGTTTCCGGTTGCGGAAATTTTCAGCAGTCGGCGGAGATTCCGGAACAGATTCGTATTCCGGAAGGGATTCCCTGTGTTATCGGCGCGGGCGGAGTGGACCGGTCGCTGAAGGTGCCGGGGTTCTGCTCGCTGGGTCCCGTAGAGTGGGGGACGGTAAAGTTCTATGGCGATCATCCGCTGCCGGAGGGCCTGATTAAACCCGATGTCTGTGCATTTCCCGGCCCCGGTTATCCGCAGCTCGGGCCTGCCGGCGAAGATTATGGCAGCCAGCGCCGCGGCAACTCATTCAGCGGTCCGCATATTGCGGGAGTGGCGGCGCTGATGCTCTCCGCCGCACCGGAGCTGCAGGCGTGGCGGATTCAGGAATTGATGGAGGCGACCGCGAAGGATACGGGACCTGCCGGCAAGGACTGCCGCACCGGCGCGGGTCTGATTGATGCCTGGGCCGCGGTTTCTGCGGCAGAGGCCGCTGCTAAAGAATAGTCCTGCCGATCAGGGGGTTTCGTTTTCGGGCGCTTTTTTCAGTGCGTCCAGGCGTTCGGTGCCGGCCTGAATCTGTGCTTTCAGCACTTTTTTTTCTTCGCCCTCGGCGGACTTGGCCTGCAGCTGCAAATCTTCAATGTGGTTGAGCAGGGTTTCTTTTTCGGTTTCCTGCTGCGCGGCTTCTTCGGCTTTGTCGAAAATAATATCCTCGGCGGCGGGGGCGGCCGACGGGGTATCGGCGGTGATGGACGGGGGCACGGCTTTCTGCTCATCGCCGAGCCGGCGCTGGTTCATATAGGCAGGGGACATGATTTCAATATTTTCGCCGTGTAGGGTGTCGAGGATGGCCTCGTGCAGGCGGGATTTGGCCGTGATCATACCCTTCACTTCTTCGAGCACACCGGACACCCGGTATGAAATCGAAAAGTTGCCCAGTTCGATAATGTGAATAAACGGATCTTTCAATCCGCTGCGCCCGGCGGCCCGGCCCAGCAGGTCTTGAATGCGCGTATGGTCGAGTTCGTATCCCAGGGAGAGCGTGGCCGAAACAATGGCTCCGGCGCTGTGCGTGGTAGCCACCGGATGGCGGACCAATACGGCATTGGGAATGGCAATCAGTTCGCGGGTTTCGGACTGAATTTCCGTGTCAAACAGGCCCAGCTCGGATACCCGGCCGAAGTGGTCCTGCACCCGGATGAAATCGCCGATGCGGAAGGGACGCGTTATGCGCAGCAGAAAACCGGCAATCAGGTTGGTCATGGCCGACGACGAGGAAAAGGCGATGGTCCCGGAGAGCAGAATGCCCAGCAGGCCGATCAGCTGATTGCGGGCTGATTCGCTGACGGGCAGCACCAGGATGATGCCGATGGTGCAGAACAGAATCACCAGCAGCATGGCGATCTGCCGGGGGAAGAGACGGGCCTGTTCCATATTCTTTTTCCGGCCCAGCAGCAACCAGTGCGCTCCGGCAATGATTCCGCCCGCCACAACGAAAGCCACGGCCATGGCCGCCAGTGTAAACAGATTGTCCTGAAGATATTCCCATCCGCGCATAACAGCCTCCACCTGAATCCTGAGCATCCAACGTACATAGTGGCACGGGATGCTGCAGGGGTCAAACTATGTGCCGGGGGCGCGGCGGGTTGGGCTACAAATCGGCAAACGGATTGTTCACGAAGCCGCGGGGTTTGGAGTCGCGGTTTTTCTGCTGCTGATTGGGATTCCGGCGCGGGTTCTGTCTCGGGTTGCCGCGCGGTTTTTTCCGATCATTGGAATTTTTCGGGGCGCCTTTCTTTTTAGCCGAGAGGGAAATGCGTTTGCGCTTCAGATCGACTTCGAGGACGCGGACTTCGATGCGGTCGCCCGCCTGCACAACATCGGCCGGATCTTTCACAAACTGGTCGGAGAGCTGTGAAATGTGCACCAATCCGTCCTGATGTACGCCGATGTCGACGAAGGCGCCGAAGGCGGTGACATTGGTGACAATGCCTTTCAGTTCCATGCCTTCCTTGAGGTCGTTCATGGTCATGACGTCTTCGCGGAAGCCGACGGCTTCAAACTGTTCCCGCGGGTCGCGGCCCGGTTTGTTCAGCTCGTCGATAATATCTTTCAGCGTCAGCTCGCCGACGTCGTCGGAAATATAGTTTGAGATCTTGATCTTTTTCACAACCTCGACGTTGCCGACCATTTTTTCCAACGGTTCGCCCAGATCTGCTGCAATCTGCTGAACGAGAGCATACCGTTCCGGATGGACGGCGGAGGCATCGAGCGGATTTTCTCCGCCGCGTACGCGGAGGAATCCGGCGGCCTGTTCGAAGGCGCGCGGCCCGAGACCGGAAACCTTCAGCAGTTCTTCCCGGGATTTAAAGGCGCCGTGTTCGTTGCGGTAGTTCACAATTTTTTTGGCGAGGCTGTCGCCGATGCCCGCGACGCGGGAAAGGAGGGGGGCGCTGGCGGTGTTCAGTTCCACACCGACGTGGTTTACGCAACTGACGACCACTTCATCGAGTTTATCTTTGAGCAGCTGCTGATAGACGTCGTGCTGATACTGACCGACGCCGATCGATTTTGGATCGACCTTTACAAGTTCGGCCAACGGATCCTGCAGCCGGCGGGCAATGGAAATGGCGCCGCGGATGGTGAGGTCCAGGTCGGGAAATTCTTCGCGCGCAATCGGCGAGGCGGAATAGACCGAGGCACCGGCTTCGCTGACGGATACCACGGAAATTTTCTGCTTCATTTCGCTGAGCAGGGATTTGACGAAGGCTTCGGTTTCGCGCCCGGCAGTGCCGTTGCCGACGGCGATGGCGAGCGGCGGGAATTTTTCGATAAATTCCGAGAGTTTGATTTTGGCCTGCTTCTCTTTTTCGGCGCCCTGGCCGAGATAGATCGTGATGGTGTCCAGATATTTTCCGGTGGCGTCGAGGGCCACGCATTTGCAGCCGGTACGCAGGCCGGGGTCGATGCCGATTACGGCCTTTTCGCCATACGGGGCTGCCAGCAGCAGGTTACGAAGGTTTTTCGCAAAGACCTCAACGGCCGAACGATCGGCTTTCATTTTCATTTCAACCGATACGTCGATTTCGACGCTGGTGGTGAGCAGGCGTTTGTAAGCATCGTGAATGGCTTTTTCCAACTCCTGGAAAAACGGGGACGCCGGGTTGGCCTGGGTCAGCTCTTTCATGCGTTCGATCTGTGGTTCGGCATCGATGCTCAGTTTGCGGCGCAGCACGCCTTCGGTTTCGCCGCGGCGGATGGCGAGGTAGCGGTGCGACGGGATGGCATCGATCGGCTGCGAAAAATCGAAGTAGTCTTTATATTTGGAGTTTTCATCTTTTTCGGATGAGAGGGCCGGCTGGGAAATGATGGAGCCGCTCTTGAAATAGGCCTCGCGGATCAGTGCACGGACTTCCGCCTTTTCGGCGATGAATTCAGCAACGATGTCGCGCGCGCCCTGCAGTGCGTCTTCCAGCGTCGGGACTTCTTTTTCCTCGTTGATGAATTTGGCCGCCTCCGCTTCGACGTCGCCGGAAGCGCCCTGTTCGAGGATCAGGTCGGCCAGCGGCTCCAGACCTTTTTCCCGGGCGATCATGGCGCGGGTGCGGCGTTTCGGTTTGTAGGGCAGGTAAAGATCTTCGAGACCGGTTTTGGATTGGCACTCCTCAATTTTCAGCCGCAGGTCATCCGTGAGTTTGCCCTGTTCCTCGATGGAGTTGAGGATGGTCTGGCGGCGGGATTCGAGCGTGTTGTAGTAAGAAAGCTTTTCCTGAATATCGGAGATCTGCACTTCATCAAGGTTGCCGTGCACCTCTTTGCGGTAGCGGGCAATGAAGGGCACGGTGTTGCCTTCAGCAAAAAGTTTGGCGACTGCCGAGACCTGACGGGCGGAAATGCCGAGGTCTTTCGAGACAAACGGTACGGGATCGAACGCGGAGCTTTCTGTTGTCATGTTGCGGAGTATCCTTATGTAATTCAAAGGGGGCGAGATTCCAAAATGCGACAATGGTCGTCAAGCTTATGCGGGTTCAGAATTTGTGATGCGGGCTTTTCCGGTGTGTTGGAATGTGTAGAATGCCGCGCAACTTTACAGGGGGTTTAAAAAATGCACGAAATTAACACGTCCAAAAAACTGATTTTGGGCATCCAGCATGTGTTTGCCATGTTCGGGGCAACCGTTTTAATGCCGACACTGACGGGGATGGATCCGAGTGTCGCACTACTGGCGGCGGGGATCGGCACCTTTATCTTTCATGGAGTGACCGGCGGTAACGTTCCGGTATTCCTGGGCTCGAGCTTTGCTTTTATCGGCGCGATCAAGGCCGTGGCCGGCGAGGACGGCAGCGGGTTGCCCGAAGCGCTGGGCGGTGTGATCTGCGCCGGTTTGGTGTATGTCATCATGGCGGGGATTGTACGACTCGGCGGGGCAGGAATTATCAAACGTCTTTTTCCGCCGGTGGTCACCGGTCCGGTGATTATGGTGATCGGGTTGTCTCTGGCTCCGATCGGGGTGGGTATGGCCTCGTCGGACTGGCTGCTTTCCGGGGTCGCGATCCTGACGATCATCGCGGTTTCGTGCTTTATGAAGGGGTTCTTTAAACTGGTTCCGATTCTGATCGGGATTTTTGTCGGCTATGCCCTGGCTGCGGCGCTGGGGCGGGTGGACTATTCGGCGCTCACGGAAGGTTCCGGTCTCTTTATCGGTGCCGAGAACTTCACGTTTCCGAAATTCAGCGCCGGGGCGATTGCAGCGATTATGCCGATTGCCATTGTGTCGGTGATGGAACACATCGGCGACATTACCACCAATGGTGCGGTGGTTGGTAAAAACTTTTTTGAAAAGCCCGGTCTGCATCGCACGCTGCTGGGCGACGGTCTGGCCACGATGGTCTCCGGGCTGTTCGGCGGTCCGCCGAATACGACCTATTCTGAAAATACCGGCGTGCTGGCCGTAACCAAAAACTATAATCCGTCGGTCATCCGCATTGCTGCGGGTGTAGCCATTCTGCTGGGTATTTTCAGCCCGGTCGGCGCGTTCCTGCGGACGATTCCGGTGGCGGTAATGGGCGGGGTGAGTTTTATTCTGTTCGGTATGATTGCTTCGGTCGGTATCCGCACCATCTCCAATGCCCAGCTCAACTTTAACCGCAGCCGCAATCTGATGATTGTGGCGTTGATTCTGGTTTGTGGTCTGGGCGGGGTGTCGTTCTCCATTGCGGGGGTGGAGCTGAAGGGCATCGGGCTGTCGGCACTTGTCGGCATGATTGCCAACCTGGTGCTGCACATCATTCTTCCGGACGATCCGGATAATGATTAATATCCGATAATTCAGTCATGGCTAAACACAGATGAACCCGGATTTTATTCCGTGTGAATCTGTGTTTTTTTATGCCGGATCTTTTACAGGGAGGCGATCAGTTTGCGCTGTTGTTCGGATTCGGCTTTGCCGCCGGCATCGGTGACGAGCGTGAGGGATTGGCCGAGGGCCGCGACGATACAGCTGGCCAGCGTGCCGGTGCGGCCGACGCCGCCTTTGCAGTGGATCATGAAGCTGGATCCGTTTTTAAGCTGTTCGGCCGTTTCGCGGGCCAGGTTTAAAAATGCTTTCGTGTCCTCCGGTACGCCGCCGTTTCCGATGGGAAAATGGATGAAACCGCAGGGCAGGGTATTGTTTTTGACGGCTTCGGCATAGTCGGGCGATTTTGCCTGAATTTCCTCCATGGGATTCAGGCAGACGATGTAATCAACCGAAGCCTTTTCCAAGGCCTGGAAACATTCGGCAAGCGGCTCCTTTTTTCCGGGCATGCTGTGCAGATAGAGCGCGCCGGGCAGATCGAGTTTTACTTTGCGGAGCGGATTCATCGTTTTAAATACAGCCGAAGCATCCAGCTCCGTTGCTGTTCAATGGTGTTCAACGGAGCTGGAAATATCGTCTGCGTTATTTTTTCCGCGGGGCGCGGAGGGTGAGGGTGCGGTTGAAGACCGGGCTTTCCGGGGTGTGATCTTTATCCGCGCAGAAATAGCCGACCCGTTCGAACTGGAAGCGGGTGCCGGGGGCGGCCTGCGCCAATATGGGTTCCAGTTTGGCGGTGATGGTTTCGAGCGAATCGGGATTAATGAAATCCTTGAAATCTTTCTCTTTGTCGCCCAGCGGATTTTCGACGGTGTAGAGGCGGTCGTAGAGCCGGACTTCGGCATCGACAGCATGTTTTGCGGAAACCCAATGAATGGTGGAGCGCACTTTGCGCCCGTCCGGAGCGGAGCCGCCTTTGGTTTCCGGATCGTAGGTGCAGTGCAGGACCGTGACGTTGCCGTCGGCATCTTTTTCGACGGAATTACAGGTGGCGAGGTAGGCTCCGCGCAGGCGGACTTCGCGGCCGACGGTGAAGCCGCGGAATTTGTTGGGAGCGTCGTCCATATAGTCGGTGCGTTCAATCCATAGTTCTTTGGAGAAGGGGACTGTACGGGTGCCGAGTTCTTCCTGCTGCGGATGGTTGGGCAGTTCAAAATTCTCTTCGAGCTCTTCGGGATAGTTTTCGATAATGACTTTGACCGGATCGACGACGGCCATAGCGCGCAGGGAATGCTCGTTGAGATCATCGCGGATAATCGATTCGAAGAGTTCGATTTCAGTGATGCCTTCATATTTGGTACAGCCGACGACTTCGCACAGTTTTTTGATGGCATCGGCGGTGAAACCGCGGCGGCGCATGCCGCAGAGCGTGGGCATGCGCGGATCGTCCCAGCCGGTGACATAGCCTTCGTTCACGAGCTGGAGCAGGCGGCGCTTGCTGAGCACGACGTAGGTGAGGTTGAGTTTGGAAAATTCAAACTGATGCGAGCGGAAGACATCGAGTTCTTCGAGGATCCAGTCGTAGAGCGGGCGGTGCACCTCGAATTCCATAGTGCACATGGAGTGGGTGACGCCTTCGATGGAGTCTTCGATGCAGTGGGCGAAGTCGTACATCGGATAGATGCACCATTTGTCGCCGGTGTTGTGGTGATGGGCGCGTTTGATGCGGTAGATGGCCGGATCGCGCAGGTGAAGATTGGGCGAAGTCATATCGATGCGGGCGCGCAGGACGCAGGCGCCGTCTTCGAATTCGCCGTTTTTCATTTTTTCAAAAAGCGCGAGATTTTCCTCGATGGAATTTTTCCGGCCGGGCGGTTCTTTGCCGGGTTCGGTGGGGGCACCGCGGTAGTCTTTGAATTCTTCGGAGGAGAGGTGGCAGACGTAGGCCTTGCCTTTTTTGATGAGGGCGACGGCGAGTTCGTACATGCGGTCGAAATAGTTGGAGGCCCAGTAGAGGTGCTCGCCCCAGTCGAAGCCAAGCCATTTGATGTCTTCCTGAATGGCATTAACGTATTCGATGTCTTCGGCTTCGGGATTGGTGTCGTCGAAGCGGAGGTGGCAGCGGCCGCCGTATTTCAAGGCGGTGCCAAAATCGAGCGTGATGGCTTTGGCGTGGCCGATGTGCAGGTAGCCGTTGGGCTCGGGAGGGAAACGGGTGACGATGGTCTGGTGTCTGCCCTCGGCGATATCGGCGTCGATGATGTCGTGAATAAAGTTTGTGGTTTTGATTTCGTCGCTCATGACTGCGCTTTCTGTACTTCAAATTCCGGAATTTCCACCCATTGGAAAAACAGCGCTCTTTATCCCTGATTCGGGCGGGTGAGGCAATCCATAAAAAAAGCCGCCCTCAGCAGTTTCGGGCGGCGTTTCCGGGGGCTGTAATTTTACGGGCGGAAATCGATGCCGCAACCGATGGATTTGGTGACCGGTTTTTTTATTTCTTCGCCGGCGAGCAGAGCATCGAGTGCATCTTTGAGCCAGATTTCATCGCCCACGGAACGACCGCCTTCCCCGACGGCACCTTTGTAGACGAGTTTGTCGTCAGCATCAAAAAGGAAAACTTCCGGGGTTTTGGTGGCGCCGAAACTGCGGGCAACTTCGGAAGAGGAGTCGGCGAGGAAGGGGAATTGATAGCCTTCTTCCCGGGCCATTTTTTTCATATTTTCAAAGGTATCGCCCTTTGCGTCGGGATCATTGGAATTAATGAAAATAACGCCGATGCCTTTTTTGGAATAGGTGTTGCCGATGTCGACCATGGTTTTCTGCCAGCTGAGCACTACCGGACAGCGACTGCTGGAGAACACGACGAGCGTACCTTTTCCGCCCTTCAGCTCGGAGAGGGTGAGGGTGGCGTCGTCGATACTCTGCATTTTCACATGCGTGGCGACAATTTCGTTGCCGATTTCCAGTGCCGCCGCGGAGGTGGCGATGCCCGCAGCGAGCAGAATTGCAGTCGTTGAACATTTAATCATGTGATCTCCTTTCCTTATTGATCAAGGTTTCGATGGTTGTTTGATATATTTCAAAGGATCGTTTTCCTTCCCATTCCTGGACAAGTTTTCCGTTGAAATAGAAAAAGGTGGCAGGCAGTGAGCCAGACCAGTCGGGCGAAAAGGTTTCGATGAAATCCTGATTGAGCTGGGTTGAAACACGGCTGCCGACGGGCGAATCGTTTTCAATGAGAAAACGGGTTACGGCCTGCAGGTCGTTGGGATCGTCGCCGGACACAAGCAGCACATCCAGTTCGGGATATGCCTTCATTACCTGTATCAACTCCGGAAATTCGTCTCGGCAGGGGGCGCACCAGGTGGCCCAGATGTGAACCATGGTGAGCGATTTTGAAGCACGTATTTCCGAGGCAATTTCGGCGGGGCTGGTGCGTGTTACTTCGGGCGTCGCTGCTTTGCAGGATGCCAGTGTAAGCGCCAGAATAGCTGTGCCGAATACAGATAATGGGAGCCGTGCTCTCTTCATTGTTTAATCCCTCTTGACAGGCTGGAGTGTATCCGACTTCATCGCGCGTACAATTTTAATTAACGGAAATAAAAACATGAAAATTGCCACGTTTAACGCGAATTCCATCCGGTCCCGCCTTCCGATGCTGCTCCAATGGCTGGAAGACCATCAGCCGGATATTCTGGGGATTCAGGAAACCAAATGTCAGGATGAGGATTTTCCGCTGGAGGCGATTCGCGATGCCGGTTTCCATGTGGCGTTTAAAGGGGAGAAATCCTACAACGGCGTGGCGCTGATCTGCAAAAGCGAGCCGCAGGAGGTGCGGTTTGGTTTTGATGACGGCGGGCCGGCGGATGAGACGCGTCTGATTCGGGCGGTGGTGGACGGGGTTTCGGTGGTGAATACGTATGTGCCGCAGGGCCGGGCGATTGATCATGTGATGTATAAATATAAGCTGGGGTGGTACCGTCGGCTGAAAAAAATGTTCGAGGCGGAATATTCCCCCGATCAGCCGCTGGCGTGGATCGGCGATATCAATATTGCGGTGGAGCCGATTGATGTAAATAACCCGGCGGGCAAGAAAAATGATCCATGCTACCACATCGATGCGCACAATGCGTTTCTTGATGTCTGTTCGTTCGGGTTTACCGATCTGCTTCGGAAGCACCATCCGGATGAAGAGATTTATTCCTTCTTCGATTACCGCGTGAAAAATGCTGTAGAACGCAATATGGGCTGGCGTATCGACTATGTGCTGACCACCGCTTCGCTCACGGAAAAGAGCCTGGCGTGCGACGTGGATCTGGAACCGCGAAAAATGGAGAAACCTTCCGACCACACGTTTGTGGTTGCAGAATTTGAGGGGTGATGTTTTAGACGCGGCGCGCCGGTTCTGCATCTCCCCGTTGCTCAAGCGGCGTCACAGTTGCTCGACGATGAACCCTTTTTTACGGAGCAGGTTGATAACGCCTTGATCGCCGGGCAGGTGGCCGGCCCCGACGACAACCATGTAGGTTTCATCTTTTCCGGCCATGGCAGACAGTTTTTTGGCCCAGGCCTTGTTCCGGTTGGTGATGAATTTTTTGTACTGTTCCGGATACGCCTTGAAGCTTTTGTTGATCAGAGTTTCCAGGGTCTGGAAATCGCCGGTTTCCCAGGCGGTGAGCAGGCGGTTTAAATCGTTTTCGAGCTGCTCCAGTTCCATAAGTGCGCGCCGTACAAATTCGTTAGGATTTTCCTCGGACAGGCTGTCGAACAGAGAAATCTGAAAATCGATGGATTCGAGTCCGATCACTTTTCGTCCGTCCGCTTTGGCCTTTTCATAAAAATAGCGGTCGAGCCCGAGGCTTTCGTCGAGCCCCATTTTTTTTATCTTCATGATGGTGAGGGTCATGGTGGCAAACCAGGGCTTGAATTGCTGAACGGCGGCCAGCGGCAGGCCGGCATCGGCGGCCACGGATTCGAGCTGTTGATAGGTTTCCGGAGCGAGGACGCTTTTCAGGGTGTCGGTCGGCTGCAGCATGGCAATGTTCATGATGAGCTGCTGGGTTTTGGGCGACAGCATTTCGCCCATATCCACCTCCAGCACAAGGGCGGTGGAGTTGGAGTAGGCCTGCTCAATGGCCGGGGCAAGGGGATAGTTGTCGGCTTTCAGCACATGGGCAGATCCCTGTAGGTAAAGTGTGCCTTTTTCGGATGTAGCTTTCCACAGTGTGCTTTTCGCCTGAACGGACTGCACAGACAGGATGAGAAGCAGGGTGAGTCCTGAAAGGATTGCGATCGGTTTGATGCGGTGCATGGGGGGGCCTCCATTGAAAAACAGAATAATACAGAATTCAAAGGTCGCGAAAAGGTCTAAGCGCGGAGTGGTGAGAGTTATTCCAGGTGTTGGAAAATTTATATTCTTGCGTGCTTTGCTCATGTTTCTATAATTCCCATCATAAATGAGTGCGGCAGGCGCAGTCATGAATTAATGGGAGTTATTACCATGGATACAAATGCAGTGGTAGCAGTACAAAACGATACCAGTTCGTTGATGGAGCAGGTGCAGACGATTGGTCTGGAATGGGGCGTGAAAATTATCACTTTCCTGCTCGTAATCATTATCGGGATGTGGATTGCAAAAGTGATCAAAAACTTCGTCGTGAAACTGATGCAGAAAAGGGATGTTGATCCAACGCTGACGTCGTTTCTGGCCAGTTTGCTACATTTCGCATTGAAAGCCTTTGTGGTCATTGCCGCGCTGGAAAAGCTTAATGTCAAAACGGCGTCCTTCATTGCGGTTCTCGGTGCCGCCGGCCTGGCGATCGGTTTGGCGCTTCAGGGTTCGCTGGCGAATTTTGCAGCGGGTGTACTGATGATTCTCTTCAAACCGATCAAGCTGGGTGACTTTGTCGAAGCCGGCGGTGCTATGGGCGGTGTTGAGGAAATCGGTATCTTCACCACGATTCTGAAATCACCGGATAACAAAAAGCTGATCGTTCCGAACTCCGCGGTCATGAGCGGTGTTATTACCAACTTCAATGCGAACGGCACCCGCCGTATCGAAATTGTTGCTGGAATCGGATATGACGATGATATTGATAAAGCTAAAAAGACCTTGGAAGATATTATTGCGGCTGATGACCGGATTCTTAAAGATCCGGCTCCGCAGATTGCTTTGTCTGAAATGGCGGACAGCAGTGTGAACTTTGTCGTGCGGCCGTGGGTTGAAGCGGCGGACTACTGGGGTGTTTATTTTGACACCTCGGAAGCGATCAAGAAAAAGTTCGACGAGAACGGAATCTCTATTCCGTATCCGCAGCGCGATGTGCATATCTACGAGCACAAAGATGGCTGATTTTCCAGTCATTGGAAAACGGAAAAAAAAGCCGGGGCATTGCTGCTCCGGCTTTTTTTTTACGGAATTGTCTTTTAGAAGGCGGCTTTCAGAGCGCGGATGAAATTCGGATCCGTTCCGCAGCATCCGCCGATGAAATCGGCGCCGGCATCCACCAGCGGGCGGGCGAATGCGGCAAATTCTGCGGCGGTGGTTTTATACACCGCTTTTCCATCTTTCATTTCGGGCAATCCGGCATTGCCTTTAATCCAGACGGGGCGGTCGGTCGTCGTTTTCATTTTTTCGGCCAGCTTCACAAATCCGGCAATGCCCTGTCCGCAATTTGAACCGATGATGTCCGCACCGGCCGCGGTTAATTCTTCCGTAGCCTGTTCAACAGGGGTTCCCATCATGGTGCGGTCCAGCTCGGCACCGGCGTCGTAGACCATCGAAACGCAGACCGGAAGGCCTGTTTCTTTCGCGGCCCGGAGTGCAATTTTTGCTTCTTCAAGATCCGACATGGTTTCTATCACCAGTCCATCTGCTCCGCCCGTCGCCAGTGCTTTGGCCTGAACGGAGAATGCGTTGAAAAGTTCCTCTTCTGTAACGTCGCCCATCATGAGCATTTTTCCGGTTGGCCCCATGGAGGCGAAAACGAGGGCGCGATCACCGGCGGCCTTTTTCGAGCATTCCGCACCGATCCGGTTGACTTCCTCCACCCGGCCGGCGAGACCGTGGCGTTCGAGTGTGAAGCGGGTTCCGCCGAAGGTGTTGGTGATAATGATGCGGCTGCCGGCATCGACATAGGCTTTAGCGACTGCTTCGACAATTTCCGGTTTTTCAAGATTCAGCGCTTCCGGTGAGTCGCCCGGTTTCAGGCCCTGTTTTTGGAGTTCTGTTCCCCACGCTCCGTCAATCAATACCGGTTTTTCGCCCAGCAGGGCGGTGATGGTTTCATGCATAATTTTCCCCTGGTTTCCAATGTTCGGAAGAAAAGTAGGGGAATCGGGCGGCAGAAACAATCGCGGGTTTCCAAGGGTTGGAAACAATCACCATACTTCTTGCTATTATTTTTAAAGATCAATAGCTTCGCGCATGGTTTAAAAATAACGCTAAAATGAGGAGAGTAAGGTGAATACAAATGCTGTCGAAGTCGCGGATGTGACGCAGAGTAATACAACGATCGTCGAAACCGTGCAGAGTATGGGGGTTGAATATGCCTATCGGATTCTCGGTGCGCTGGCAATTCTGATCATTGGCTTCTGGATTGCCAAAATGGTTAAAACGCTGATTGTGCGCGGGATGAAACACCGCAAGGTGGATGAGACGCTGATCAGTTTTACTGCGACGCTGCTTTATGTCGGGCTTAAAATTGCCGTCATTATTGCGGCGCTTGAAGCGCTGCAGGTGAAAACCGCATCGTTTATTGCGGTGCTCGGTGCCGCCGGTCTGGCTGTGGGTTTGGCGTTGCAGGGTTCGCTGTCGAATTTTGCGGCGGGTGTACTGATGATTATTTTCAAGCCGGTCAAACTCGGGGATTTTGTAGAGGTGAACGGGGTTTCGGGAACGGTGAAGGAAATCGGGATTCTGACCACGGAACTGGATACGCTCGATAACAAACATGCCGTGGTGCCCAACTCCAGCGTGATGTCCAATAATATTATTAACTACACCTATAATGATAAGCGGCGCGTTGATCTGGTGGCCGGCATCAGCTACGGCGATGATATTGATAAAGCCCGCTCAGCGATCGAAGAGGCGTTGGCGGAATTCGATGAAATTCTGTCCGACCCAAAACCGGATATTCTGGTGAAGGCCATGGCGGACAGTTCGGTCAATTTTGATGTGCGCCCGTGGTGTAAACCGGCCGATTACTGGACCATTTATTACGGGGTGACCGAGGCGATCAAAAAGAAATTTGATGAGCAGGGCATTGTTATTCCATTTCCGCAGCGTGATGTGCATATCTATGAGCACACAGCGGGCTGATTTTCCAGCCATTGGAAACTTGTATGGGTCTGCCGCGCCGGTCACACTGCGCGGCAGTTTTTTTCGGGAGATTACAGATGGTTGAAAAAGTCGGAGATGTGGATTGGGAAAACTGGGATCCGGTTGTGAAGGCTACGCTGCTTTTTGTGATTCAGGACGGACAGGTGCTGCTGATTCATAAAAAACGCGGTTTCGGGAAAGGAAAAATCAATGGTCCCGGCGGCAAGCTGGAAGCCGGTGAAACATGGCAGGAATGTGCTGTCCGGGAGACAGAAGAGGAGTTGTGCATCAAAGCACAGGGGGTGGAGTTTGCCGGAGAGCTTTTGTTTCAGTTCGCCGATATGTATTCCATTCACGGTTTTGTCTATACGGCTACGGGCTATGAAGGCGAACCGACCGAGACCGACGAAGCCGCGCCGATCTGGTGTTCGATCGATGATCTTCCGTTTGAGCACATGTGGGAAGATGATCATATCTGGTTCCCGTATATGCTCGAAGGGCGGCCGTTTACCGGCCGTTTTATTTTCGATGGCGACCGCATGCTTGATCATGTGATTGAGCTGGGGTAGACCGGAAATCATTTATGGCACGGGAGTTGCTTTTTATTTTCTGGCAGCAGCGGGCATGTGCCATATTTACGCATCAAATTCAGTTGCATGGATTTAGTTCGGGGGTAGGGTGCCCTCACTTTCGGGAGAATATGATGAAAACATTTTTGAAAATAACCAGTTTGGCCGTCAGCGGAGCGTTGCTGGCCGGGTGCGCCTCAATCAACGGAGCGGACGGCCCGCACGGACCGGAGCTGGTTTCCAGAGGTTATGCGACCGATCGCGGATCGTATGCGGAAGTGGGTGTGAGTTTTTCCACGGCCGGCGATTTTTTTGCGGTGGTGAATCCGAACCGCTGGAAAAATCCGATCAAAACCGGCGGCAGTCTTTCGTGGGTCAATCCGGTGGCGTGGAGCGATGACGCCGGACGAACCGGCCGTATTCTGCTGGGCGAAGCCGTAGTGGTCGGCGGAGTGGCTGCTGTTGCTGCCGGTGGCGGAGGTGGCGGCGGTGGTTCCAGCACCCCGTACGGTCCTGGCGAAAGTCCGGACGAGCCCGGAGGCGGTGGACGCCCGACATCTAAATAATTTGCCCGAGGGCCGGCACAAAAAAATCCAAGGGTTGGAAAACGGTTTTTCCAACCTTTGGACGGTTTCGAATTAAGTTGCCGAACGACGTTTAGTCTACGGTGACGTTGGTGGCCTGCGGGCCTTTCTGACCGGCTTCAACGTTGAAAGAAACGTTCTGGCCTTCGACCAGCGTACGGCGACCTTCCATGTTGATGGCGGTGAAGTGAACGAACACATCGTCTCCGGTTTCGCGGGCAATGAATCCATAGCCTTTTTCATCATTGAACCACTTAACCGTACCGGTTTCGATTTGGTCTGACATACTACTTTTACTCCTTGCGGCCGTTACCGGCCTGATTTTACGACCAATCCCCCTTTAAAGAACCGGTCACTCTCATTACTCAATGGATTACGATCAATCCATAGCCGAAGGCTAAAGACGTTCAATCCTAATATCCAGCACTGTTTTTACTTATTTGGTCAGGATTGTCAGCAGATTATGAGGCTTTTTCAGGGGGTGTAAATCTTTGGTGAGGGCGGAGAATGCGGCGGAACGGACTAAAACATGATTAAATTGGTATTTTAATACTGAATTAGAGTTGCAAGAGGACCAAAGCGGTGCGATAAATCTCCGACAGTGAAGACGTGACTAAATTGCGCATAATTAGTAATATGCGTTTATTCACGAGGAGGAACGTGCAATGGCCTTTGAAAAAATTAAGATAGAGCTGCCGACGGATGAGTATTATGAAGCCGAGGTGAAATGCCGCAATTCCTGTCCGGTAAGTACGGACGCGCGGGGCTATCTGATGGCCACGGTGGCCGGAAAATATGAAGAAGCCTATGCCATTTCGCGCGCAACCAATCCTTTTGCATCGATTTGCGGAAAAGTATGTGGTGCCCCGTGTGAAAAAGGATGCCGCAGATCGGATGTCGACGAGGCGGTGGTGATTCGGAATATCAAAGGATTTCTAACCGATAAGCACGGACCTGAAGCGGGGGATCTCAAGACCCCGCTGACCTATTCGATTGCCCCGGGATCGGTTGAGCCCGAGCTGAACGGAAAGTCTGTGGGCATTGTCGGCGGCGGCTGTGCGGGTTACACGTGCGCGCACGATCTGGCGCGCCTGGGCTACGCGGTAACGATTTACGAGCGCTGGGAAAAATCCGGCGGACAATTGGTGCAGGGGGTTCCGGTCAACCGGCTATCGCGTAAAGTGGTTGCCGATGAGCTGGCGTCTATTGAACTGTTTGAGAACATCGAAGTGAAAAACGGTGTGGATGTCGGTACGGACATCACGTTCCAGGAGCTGGAAGAAAAACACGATGCGGTTTTCATTGGTGTCGGCCTGGCCAAAGGTAAAAAAATCCCGCTTCCGGGAGCCGATCATGAAGATGTGCACATCGGTTTGCCGTTCCTGTTTGATTTTAATATGCGTGAAAAGTGGGACCTGACGCAGCACCGTTCGATTGTGATCGGCGGTGGTGATGTGGCTTTCGATGTGGCGCGCTCGGCATTGCGCTGCGGATCGCCGGATGTGCAGCTGGCGTGTCTTGAGCGCGAGCATCTGAACGAAATGACCGGATCGCTCGAAGAGCGCGAAGGCGGCCGCCGCGAGGGGGTAACCATTAACGACGGCTGGGGCCCGCGTGAAATTGTCATTGAAAACGGGAAGATTAAAGGCCTGCTGGTCAGCAAGGTGATTCGTGTTTTTGATGAAGATGGAAAATTTTCTCCGCAGATGGAGGACGAGACGCGCCTGATTGAAGGCGATAAGGTCTTTTTTGCCGTCGGTCAGGGTTCCGATCTGGCTTTTCTTGAAAACTCGGGGGTTGAGATGACGCCTCAGGGTTGGGTGAAGGTTGAAAACGAGGAAACGCTGCAGACCAGTAAGCCGAATGTTTTTGTGGGCGGTGATATTGCGCACGGCCCGAAGCTGTTTATCGATGCGGTCGCTTCCGGCAGCAGGGCGTCGCAGGGGATCCATGCATATATTACCGGGCAGGCTCCGCAGTCGCTCAAACGTAAAATCACGTTCACGGATCTTCCGGAGTATGGAAGGCGTTCGGTGTATGTGGATGATGAGCGGGACGAGCGGGAGGAACTGCCGGTCAAGCCGGCGGAACAGCCCGAGTTTAATTCCACCGTTGAGTATCCGGACGAGGAAGCCAAAGAGCAGGCCGGCCGCTGTCTGGAGTGCCACATCCATCCGACCTTTGAAGGGGATATCTGCATTCTCTGCGGCGGCTGTGTTGATGTGTGCCCGTCCTATTGTCTGTCGATGAAGACGGTGGACCGCGTGGACGGGGGCGAGGATTTGAAAACGCTGGCGACGATGGAGTTCGGCAGTATGGAGGTGGCGGAGGCGGAAGGATCGGTCATGCTGTTTGATCCGCTGAAGTGCATCCGGTGCGGCATGTGTGCACAGAAGTGCCCGACGGGCGCGTGCAAAATGTCGGTGAATGAATTTGAAGATTGTTTTGCGTAGGATAAAGCCATGCTGGTGATGACGATCATTCTGCTGATTACGACGACCATTCTGGGCGGCATCTTTTTTGTGCTGTTCCGCTGGGCGGTCAAGGATGGCCAGTTTGATGATCCGGAGGAAGCCAAGTATGTCATTTTTCGCGAAGAGGAAAAACCCGCAGAGGGTGCCGTTGACGGAGGAAATAAATAATGTCAGAAGAAAAAAAAGAAGGTAAGAGCCGGCGCGAGCTGATCACCATGGGTTCGGCATTCGGCCTGATGGGGTTGGCGGCTGCCGGAGCGGGCGGTGCACTGTTTAAATATATGATGCCGGTGGTTTCATACGGGACCCCGCAGAAATTTCTGGTGCCGGTGAAAGATCTTCCGGATGTCGGCGATGAACTGATCTTTGATGATATGAAAGTGATTCTGCGGCGCGTGGATGAAAACAAAGTGGCCGCGATTTCGCTGGTCTGTACGCACCTTGGCTGCACCGTCAATGTGGTGGAAACCGGATTTCAGTGTCCCTGCCACGGTTCACAGTATGACACCGACGGCATTGTGGTCGGCGGTCCGGCGCCCAAGACGCTGCCGTGGCTGGAGATCAAACCGGTCCCGGGCGGACAGCTGGAAATCGATACCGGTACGGCGCTGCCTGAAGGTACAAATTTTGAGATAGCCTAATTGCTTCATCTTGTAAGGGGATAGCTGATGGATGAATTGAAAAAACAGATGAAGGAATTCGGGGATAAGCTGTATTATTCCTTTTTCCGGCATCGCATGGATAATACGGGTTTGACCAAATCCAAGATTATGTTCAGCAACGTGCTGCTGCATATTCAGCCGGTCAAAATTCACAAACGTTCGGTAAAGTTTAAAACCACGATGGGGCTGGGGCTGATTACCTTCTACCTCTTTCTGCTGTTGGCAACGACCGGTATTCTGCTGATGTTCCACTATGTGCCGTCGACGGCGATCGGTCCCGACGGGCTGCCGGATGCCTACAGCCGCATGGTCAATCTGCGTTCGAATGTTTTCTGGGGTGATTTTCTGCGGAATATGCACCGCTGGTCGGCCCACGGAATGGTGGCTTTTGTTGCGCTGCATATGCTGCGGGTCTATCTGGCCGGTGCACACCGCGGCGGGCGGGAGTTCAACTGGGTGATCGGCTGTATCCTCGGTCTGCTGACCGTGTTCCTTTCCTATACCGGTTACCTGCTGCCGTGGGACCAGCTGGCCTTCTGGGGCGTCAAGGTCGGTACGGAAATTGCGAAAATTGCTCCGGGCGGGGCGTTGATCCGTGCCGTATTGCTGGGCGATACCGATGTGGGTGCTGAGGCGCTGATCCGTTTCTATGTGCTGCATGTCGCCGTGCTTCCGAGTGTGATGGGCTTTTTGATTGCCGTTCACTTTTTCCGCATCCGAAAAGACGGCGGGCTGGCCCGTCCGGCGGATACCTCGAAAGAAAAACAGATTCCGGATGAAGAGTTCGGCGAAGTGAAAAACAACTCGGTGTTTAAATCGGCCCGCAGTTACAAGCTGGTGGAGATCGTTAAAGGCAACGAGCCGAAGGTGAATGAAGAGGTTGATCAGATGATGTTCGCCTGGCCCAAACTCATTGTTCGCGAAGTGATGGTTTTTGCCGGCCTGATGGTCGTGATGAGCCTGATTTCCGTATTTTTTGATGCGCCGCTTGAAGGTCCGGCGGATCCGAATCATCCGACCAACCCGGCGAAAGCACCCTGGTATTTCCTGGGCTTGCAGGAACTGACTTCCTACGACGGATTTATCGGCGGCGTTGTGATTCCGGGGATTCTGGCCGGCGGCGTGATGTTCCTGCCGTACATCGAAATTTTTCTCGAAACATTCACCAAAACCTATCGGAAGAATATTCCGGGGGTATGGTTTGCGCGTGAGCGCTGGATTGAGAATGCGCTCTTTATCGGCATGTATCTGTTTATGCTTACACTGATTATTATCGGCGTGTATTTCCGCGGTGAAAACTGGGCGATTGCTTATCCCTGGGTGGAACAGGCTGCCGGAGGAGGACACTGAGATGATTAAGGATTATCGTATTCTTCTGTTTATCGGTCTGCTGGGGATGGTGCTGCTCGGGCTGGCGATTCGTAAAGGGTTTGATGAGGATTATATCCGCTATCAGAAAGCCTATTATGAAGCGCTCGGTGAAGATTTTCCGGGTCCCGTTGTTAAGCAGGTGAATGTAAAGACGCCTTCTTCTATGCTGGTGGATCGCTGTCAGAGCTGCCATATCGGTGCCGCCAATCCCGAGGCCCGGGATTTCGAAATGCCGCTGACCGCTCACCCGCCGATCGTGCCGGGGGCTTCGGAAGACCCGCATGATTTCAATAAAATCGGCTGTGCGGTTTGTCACGATGGTTCCAGCCGCGATCTGGATGAGCATCTTGCCCACGGTGAAGCACACGGCTGGATCGCTCCGCTGGTGAGTGGAAAAATTGCGCAGGCCAACTGCGTGCGCTGCCATGCGATGGAGAGCGGTCATCTGGCCGGAGCTGAACAGTTCGAAAAAGGGCGGGAGCTCTTTCTGGAAAAAGCCTGCTGGGGCTGCCATACCGTGGCCGGCGTTTCCACGTCGTCGCAGGCACCGGAGTTATCAAATGCGGGCGGAAAATTTACGTTTGATTATCTGTATGAATCGATCGTTCATCCGAAGGCCAATGACGCCAATTCAAAAATGCCCGAATTTGACTGGGTGCACGACCATGAAACGGTTGTGGCGCTGGCAACCTATCTGAAAGGCTTGCAGGAAACCAAGTTGCGTTCCGAAGAAACGGCTCCGATCGGATATATTAAACCGAAAGCGGATGAAGTCCGGATTCAGGAAGCCAGTGTGGACGCCGGGCGGGCATTGTTTGCCGGTGTTCCGTACGAAGGTTCCATTAATCGCGGCGGCTGTGTCAACTGTCATGCGTTTCGCAATGATGAAGGTCAGCTGGCCGGCGGTCATATCGGTCCGGAGCTGACCTGGTCGATCCGCAACCGCGGGAAAGACTATGTGCGCGATCATATCGTCAATGCCCGGGAGCATGTGGCCGATTCCATTATGCCGACCTTCAAGGACTATAATGACGCCGAGCTGGACAGCCTGGTGATGTTCCTTTCGAGTTTTGACTACAAACTCGCTTCGGATTCAAAGGCGCAGCTGCTGTATGATACGTACTGCATTTCCTGCCACGGCGAAGATCTCGACGGTCGCGGTGTGATTTCCGATATGCTGGATCCGCTGCCGCGCGATTTCAGCCGTCACCAGTTTGTGAGTGCCTATGAAGAGCGCTTCAAACATTCGATTCTTAATGGTGTGGCCGGTACGGCGATGCCGGCCTGGAAGAATACGCTGAGCGAAGACGATGTGGAACTGCTCGTTGGTTTTATCCACGAAAAGGCACTGGAAAACGCGCCCGATAACTTCAGGCGTGTGGAGGCCGCCCTTCCGAAGGTTGGCGATGCCGACCGTCGCGACTGGAGAAATAAAGGTAAGGTGGTTAAGGCCGGTGACGTTGAAAACGGCGGCTCCGCATTCCAGCAGTACTGCACATCGTGCCACGGAAAACTGGCAAATGGAAAAGGTCCGAATGCATACAACCTGCACCATCCGCTGCCGCGGAATCTGCTGAATAAAGCATTTATGAATCAGGAAGGAATGACCGATGAGCGTCTTTATCAGTCGATCCTGCTGGGGGTTGCCGGCACACCGATGCCGTCGCACGATCATCTGTCGGATCAGACCATAATTGATATTATCGCCTACATCCGCGCGAATACCGAGGAGGCTGAATAATGAAACAAGATACTGCTGCAAAAACGATGGTGATTGCATCGTGCGTCTACTTCGGTATGGCGCTGACTATGGGCCTGTTGACCGCGCTGAAATTTGTGGTACCAACGGTCGGGGAAATTGAATATCTCTCGATGCCGCGGGTCCGGATGATGCATACCAACCTCAATCTGTTCGGCTGGCTGCTGCAGGCGAATATGGGGATTCTGTTCTGGGTGCTGCCGCGCATTCTGCATACCCGTCTCTTTTCCGAAAAACTCGGGGTGGCGATGGGGGTGCTGTATAATATTGCCGTTGTCGGCGGCATTGTTTCCATTGTGCTCGGAAATGCGAAAAATGTTGAATACGGAGAAATTCCGCCGCCGTTTGATTACCTGATTGCAACCTGCTGGGTGATGTTTGCCATTAACGTTTTCGGAACGGTCATGATCCGTAAAGTGAAATACCTCTACGTTACGGTCTGGTATACTCTCGGTGCCGTCATCTGGACGACGTTTGTCTATATTACCGGCAATATGTTCAGTCAGATGCCGATGGTGGCCGGTGTGAATCAGGCCAACCTGATCTGGTTCTACGTGCACAATGCGGTAGGCCTGATCTTTACCCCGCTGGGTGTGGCGATTGCCTATTACATGATCCCGAAACAGCTCGATACCCCGATCTATTCGCATAAACTTTCCATGGTCGGATTCTGGGTGATTTCTTTTGTCTATGTCTGGACCGGTGCTCACCACATGATTCACGGCCCGCAGCCGCACTGGCTGCAGACGGTTTCGATCATTTTCTCGTTCAGTCTCATCATTCCGGTAATGGCGGTCATCACCAACTTCTTCGGGACCTTTGCCACCGCGCCGCGGGGCACCCGGATGAAAGGACCGATTCCGAAGCTGCTGATGATGGGGACGGTTTACTACATCTTCACCTGTCTGCAGGGACCGTTTCAGGCCATCCGTTCGGTTAACGAAATCACGAGTAAAACCGACTGGGTGGTCGGGCATGCCCATATGGCTCTGTTCGGGGCGTTCTCCTATTTTGCCATGGCGGGTATTTATTACGTTGCACCGAAATTGGCGGGGCGCAAACTCTATTCCGAAAAAATGGGCGATACCCAGTTCTGGCTCATGACGCTGGCCAGCGTTCCGTTTTTTGCGGTGCTGTGGATCGGCGGGGTTATCCAGGGCTTTGCCTGGCTGAATCCGGAAAACACCTTTGTGGATACTTTGGCGGCATTGAAGCATGCCCACTGGATGCGTTTCTCAACCGGTGGACTGATCTTTATCGCGTACTTCCTGTTCCTGTATAACATTCTGCAGACGTTCTTCGGTAAATATCCGGAAGAGGCGGAGGAACAGGAAGCGGCAGAAGCAGAAACCGCAGCAGTGCAGTAAGAGGAAATGATTCATGAAAATTGATGTAGAGAAAAGCTTACTTTGGACCTCGGTCGGGGCCTTTGCCATTTTTGCTGTCGGGGCTGTGTGCACCACGGTTCTTCCGCCGATCGTGTCGCCGCTGATGTATAAAACCGATCACGATGTCCATGAATACACCGAGCAGGAACAGCGGGGCATAGCCATCTATAAACGCGAAGGCTGTGTATATTGCCACACGCAGCAGGTGCGTCATCTCGATTCCGATAAAAGGCGTTACGGATGGCGTCTGGTTGAAGCGCCTCCCTCCGAATCCTGGGAGTATGTCAACGACAAGCAGCATTTCCTCGGTACCAAACGCACCGGGCCGGATCTGGCCCGTGTGGGGGGGAAATATTCCTCAGAATGGCATTATGCGCATTTCAAAAATCCGCGCGATATGGGGGATAAATTCCCCGACCGCAAAGGGATTTTTGAAAAAGCCTCCATCATGCCGTCGTTTGCCTATTTAACCGATGAAGAGATCGCCGATCTGACGGCCTATCTCCAGACCCTCGGAAGAAATAAAAACTGGCGCGTGGATAAAGATGGAAATCCGCTGAACGACTACGAAAAATAACGGGGGCTGAAAGGAGTACACGATGGCTGAAGAAAAAAAATACGATTTTGAGACGACCACAGAAATTAAACAGGGTCATGCGGATATCGGAAAATTCAATGTCGCAATTGAGATTATTCTGACCATCGTATGCATTGTTTACCTGATCCTGAACTTCAATCCCTAGGCCCGGTCCGGTCGACGACGAATTAATGGCTGGAGATCTTTATACGAAGCGGCGCAGACTCATTCAGACGCTCAGCGTTCTGGTGCTGCTGAGCATACCGTTTCGGTTTTTCTGTTTTGATCTCGATGGCGAATGTATTCGGCTCTTCGGAGCTGAGTTTGGGCTGGCCACGATGTTTTATCCGCTGTTCGGCATTGTTGCTTTGCTGTTGTTGGTGGTGGGCATGGGGATGAAAAAGGGCCGGCTTTTCTGCTCCCACCTTTGCCCGATGCACCTGTTTCTTGAAAAAGTAAACCGCCCGAAAAACGGGAGTGCATCCCATCGGAAAGGGATCGTTTGGCTTTGGTCGCTGCTTTTTTCGGTGATGCTGACTGAAGTGATTCTTTCATTTTTCCAGCCGCTGGAAAACCAGATTAAGCTGGCCGCTTCCGGAAATCTTCCAATCCTTGGAACCGGCGTTGCACTGTTCGGCGGTTTTATGTTCCTTTTTGTGGGGTATCAGGAACGGTTCTGTAAGAAAGGCTGTCCCTATGCGCTGATTCAGATGCTGCTGCAGTCGGATCTAACCCGGACGATGAAATTTGCGAATCGGGAAAAAACCTGTACGAACTGCCGGAAATGCGAAGACATCTGCCCGATGAATTTACGGGCCCGTTTTGAAAGCAAAGGGCCCGATTGTACCAACTGTAATCTCTGCGCGGAAGCGTGTACCACGGAGTTGGGGAAGGGCAATACGCTGTTCCATTTCCACGATCCGGAACCGGAAACTGCAGTACAGTAAATCAGCTCCGTTTTCCGGTGGCGCAGTCAAATTGCGTTGAAACCGAAAACACCATTAAGTCGGAGAAATGACATGAGATCGGGATATCTTTTCATTGCCGGGCTGTTGCTGACCGGGTGCGTATACAAAGCCGGTCCGGACAAGGCCGGGCTGAAACCGACGGTCTGTACCGTTAATTATCCGCTGGCCTATTTTGCGGAGCGTATTGCCGGAGATCAGGTTGAACTGGTCTTTCCCGAAATGGATGGCGATCCCGCATTCTGGGAACCGAAACCTGCACAGGTTTCCGCATTTCAGAAAGCGGATCTCATTCTGCTCAACGGGGCGGACTATGCAAAATGGATTCCTGCGGCTTCGCTTCCGCAGGACCGCACGGTCAATACTGCTGCGGGGTTGGAGGCTGATTTTATTGCGCTCGATGGTACCGGAAGTCATGCCCATGGTGCGGGCGGGGCCCATGTGCATGGAGATATTGCATTTACGCTTTGGCTGAATCCCGAATTGGCGATGCAGCAGGCCGAAGCGGTTTATGAGGCCCTCTCTCCGATTGTGGAACTGAGGGAAGAGGCGCTGGGAAAACTGATTGCCGATCTTGAAGAGCTCGATACAGAGCTGGCGCAGGTTTTCCAATCACTGGAAGACCGGCCGCTGTTGGGGTCGCATCCCGTTTATCAGTATCTGGCTGCGCGGTACAACCTGACCATGGAGAGCGTGCACTGGGAGCCGGACAGTGAACCGGATCAGGCGATGTGGCGCGAGCTGGAGGATATTCTCGAAACGCATCAGGCCGATGTCATGTTCTGGGAGGACGAGCCGTTGCCGCAGGTGAAAAAAGCGCTGGCCGGAAAAGGCATAAAAAGTGTGGTCTTCAATCCTTGTGGAAACCGGCCGGATGACGGCGATTTTATGACGGTAATGCACGCCAATCTCGCCGCGGTGAAAACGATAAAATAGTCGGAGTTTGACGGCGATGCTATACTCACCCGGAAATCCGGAGGGATCGGCCATGAAAAATCTGTTTATCGTTTTAATGCTGTTATGCGGTGTGGCCGGAGCCGGGCAACTGCAGCTGCAGGACGGAACCGTCTTTCGTAACGTTGCCA
The DNA here is from genome assembly GCF_034531395.1 of Pontiella agarivorans. Lineage (NCBI taxonomy): Bacteria > Pseudomonadati > Kiritimatiellota > Kiritimatiellia > Kiritimatiellales > Pontiellaceae > Pontiella > Pontiella agarivorans. The sequence continues at coordinate 1,203,311 of NZ_JARVCO010000010.1, forward strand.
TTATTTCCGCCCGCCCTGACCATATGCTGATTGTTCACGACGGTGGCGGCAGTCAGATTTATTTCAAGGATCTTACGGCGGATTCGCTTTCGGCCGCGCAGTGGGAAAAGGTGAAAACGGAGTTGCAGCGCTACGAGGCGCAACAGGCGCGCCTGGCGGAGGCGGAAGCCCGTCGCAGTGCCCAGCGCGAAAAAGGGTTGATTCAATTTGAAGGAACCTGGATGAGTCCGCAGGAAAAAGAAGAGCTGCTTCACCGCCGGGCGGAACAGCGGCTGCAACTTGAAAAACAGCGCATTCAGCTGGCGAGGGAACGGGCTGCTCTTGAAAGGGAAAAAATCGATACTGCGCGGGCTCGTTATCTTCTGGGTGAGGAGAGCCATCGGAGGACCACCATTTCTTACGGTTATTCCACATCCTGCCGCGGTGATTTTTTTTACAGGTCTATGAAATCGGCACCGGTGAAGTCGCCGCATCGTCGAAATAGAATAATCAGAACAGAAAAGAATAATCCCTACATCTGCACCGATACCGCGGCTTTTTATAACCGGACTCCGCTGAACCGCTGAGTCTTCCCTTTTTCCAAGGGTTGGAATTGTATTTGCAGTGAAGGGTGATAGGGTTTCGCATAATTATGGAACAGCTTATTGCCGCAATCATTCTCGGAGCCGGAATCGGTTTCACCGCCATCCCTCACTGCTATGCGATGTGCGGACCGTTACATGTCTCGGTTTGTGCTCTGCACCGGGAAAACAGCTTGAAAGCGTTATCGCTGTTCAATCTGGGTCGGATTGCGGGGTATACGCTCGCGGGCATTTTGTTTGGAGCATTCGGAGAGTTCATTAACATCGGTCCCGCACATTTCTGCTGTCAGGTTGGACTCAATCCGGTCCGCGGGGCTCTGCTGTCGCTGCTGTTTCCCGGTGTGATCATGTTTTTCATCGCGTTTTATGCCTTCCGCCGTAAAGGCCTCAAAGCGCCGAAAAGCAACTGGTTGTCGCGTTTTTTCAGCGGAGGGCTGGGGAAACTGACCGTCGGCGGTGCATGTACTTCGCTGATTCCGTGCGGGATGCTCTATGCCGCGTTTGCCATGGCGGTCGGGCAGGGCAGCTGGTGGAAAGGCGGAGCATTCATGCTGGCTTTTGTGGTCACTCAGACCTTCTTTATGCAGCTGGGTGTTTCGCTCGGCCGGCTGGTCGATAAAAAATGGGGGGCTCGTTTTGAAAAAGCGTTTCCCTGGATCTGCCTGATGATCGGTATTGTGTATTGCGTGCTTTTTGTGCTTCGAATCTCTCCGGCGGAAAATGGCTGATCACTGCATAGTCTGTAACCGAACCGTCCCGGGCGGCGAGGGCGACTTCTGCTGCCCCGGCTGTGCTGCTGTGCACGTCATTATCGGTAAAATGGAGTTGGAAGGCGCCGAGCGGGATGAGCGGATTGCGCAGCTGCTGGAAGGGGTTTTTCCTGACGGGCGGGAAGTGGAATCGGAGGAGAAGGAGATCGAAAACGGTCAGGATCTCTGTTTTCTCGTGGGCGGCATGGTCTGTCCGGCCTGTTCCTGGCTGGTGCATAACAGCCTCGGAAAACTTCCAGGGGTTGGAAATGTGAACCTCAACTTTATTGCGGAAACGTGCACCCTTTCCTATGCCCCGATGCAGGTCGGTAAGGATACGATTCAGGAAAATATCGAAAAAATCGGCTATAAGTTTTACGAAGGCGAGGACGCTGAACGCGATTCATTTGATTATTTCCGTTTCGGCGCCGGCTGGTTTTTTGCGCTGAACAATATGATGATTTCGTTTGTCGTCTATTCAGCCGAAAGCTGGGATGTGCCGTTTGCCATGCAGCTGGTCTGTTCCATTCTGCTTGCGGGATTCGGCACTCTGGTTCCGTTTTATGCCGCAAAAACCACGATGCTTATGGGCTGGCGTCAGATTGTTGCGCGTCAGTTCCGTATGGAGAGCCTCGTGGTGCTCTCCACTTCTGCGGCCTGGATTTATTCCGTGTATTCCATGGTCACGGGCGATTTTGCACATCTCTATTTTGATGTGGTCACATTGCTGCTGATGCTGATCGAGACGGGAAATCTGATTTCCGGTTCGTTTTACAAAAAGTTGAGCCGCCGTGTCAGTTCACTTTCCTGGCAGCTGCCGAAAAAAGCGCGGATTCCCAGTGTTGACGTAGACGAAGATTATGCCGCGGTCGAGGCCCTGGAGCCCGGTGCTGAATTTCTGGTGAAACGCGGCGAGTTTGTTCCAACCGATGGAATTCTGATGGGACCGGCTGAGTTTGATTTCAGTCTGATCACCGGAGAGTCGCACGGGGTCTCGCTGGAGCAGGGCCACTATGTCGGTGCCGGGGCCAAATTACTATCAGAACATTCCCGGCTGTCGGTGCCGGCCGGCGGGCAGAGCAACCTCATTAAAAAGATTGTTGAAAGCACCATTGAGGCTTTCAATACCCGCAAGAAGCAGTTGTCGTTCGGCGATAAAATCAGCCAGTATTTTGTGCCGATTGTGGTGGTGCTGGCGTTGGCGGTGCTGGCGGGCAATTTGTTCTGGGGCGACCGTTCTGAAGCCATTATTCGTATGCTCAGTGTGCTCATTGTGGCGTGTCCGTGTGCTTTCGGGATTGCCGAGCCGCTGGTGCTGACGGCCGCCATTGAAAAAGTGCGCGGGCTGGGTATTCAGATTTTCAACGGAGCGGTGCTGGCGCTTAAACCGGCCGTGGCGGTTTTCGATAAAACAGGAACCCTGACCCGCGGGGCGCCTGAAGTGCATAAGATCGTCTGGCTCACGGAAAAGGATCCGGAAAAACTCGATCTGCTGGCTTCGCTTGAAAATGGAATTGAACATCCTATTGCCCGTGCACTCGCGGGGGTCGGAGCTCCGAAACCGGTGGAGGAACGGACCATTGCGCGTACCGTGGTTTCGGGGAAAGTGGATGGAAAGCATTATGTTGCCGGCAGTGCCGATCTTTTTCCGGATGTCGGCATTCCGCCGGATCTGCGGGATTCAACCCTTGTTATGTTCGGAACGGCGGAGCAGTGCGACTGCATTGTCGGACTTAAAGATACGATCCGGGATGAGTCCCGAAGCCTGATTGATGATCTCAAACGCAACGGCGTCAAACCGTACATTTTTTCCGGCGATCGAAAACCTGTTGTTGAGCAGGTGGCCGCCGAGCTGGGGATTGAACACTATGTCGGTGAAATGGGCAGCGGAGATAAACAGAAAGAAATTGCCGCCCTTCAGGAGGGCGGAAACAGCGTGCTGATGGTCGGTGACGGGATTAACGATGCTCAGGCGCTGGCGGCGGCCGACTTCGGCCTCGCTGTATTTTCCGGACAGATTCCTGCGAAGATGAGTGCCGACGGGGTGTTCATGGTTCCGGAGATTGGAAAACTGTCGGACCTGCCTTTTATGCAGCGCAAGGTGCGGCATAAGATTCGTTTAAATTACGGCTGGGCGTTTGCGTACAATATCACCGGGATGTTTCTTGCCGGTGTCGGCTGGCTGTCCCCGAAATACTGTGCCGTCGGGATGGTTTTTTCCAACCTGGTTGTCATCTTCAACTCGGTCTACGGCATGAATCTGCCGAAAGCGGTTCATTCAAAAAAATGATGCCCGGCTTATAACGAATCGTCTGTGTCTTCTTCGTCGTCTGCCGAGGTCTGTTCCGGGAGGCCGGCGGTTTCGAACGATTCCCATTTGTCGATCAGGGAAGAGGGGGAGGCGATATCGCGCCAGACCATTTTCCCGTCGAGTCCTTCAATGCCGACGCGGAACCATGCGCCCAGAACGCGTCCCTTACGGCGTCGGCCGTGGTCATCCCATTCGCCGAACCCTTCAATGTCTGTGGAGATTCCATCCGTGCTTTCCGTATCGCCGCCTTTCTTTGAAGGATTGAGGAGGCTCCGTTCGATCTGATGGTCGACGATAACGGCGGCTTCTGAGTTCAGGATGACCTCCTCGCGTGTCACCATGATGGGAATAGTTTCCGAGCAATAACGGAATTTGTTGGTCAGAACGGTGTCGAAGTAGTCGTTCTCTGCACTGGAAAAAAGACTGTCGGGAATAATGTACTGTTCCTGTTCGTAGAAAATTTTGCTTTCAACGGTGATATTCTCTATCGGAAATAGATTCTGATTACGGAGCGTAATTTCATACCCTTCGGCTTGCAGATAAACGGCGTTATACTCTTCGTAATCCTCCAGAATAATCACGTTGTGGGTCGGAGTCCGTTTTCCGGGAATCTGGATGGCATCCATGTAATAGGGGGTAATGTTCTGCTCATGCTTTAGATTGGCCCAAGTCTCTTTTTTGAGTTTCATTTTAAAGCGCAGGAGGGAGCTGAATCCTTCGACCTGATTCCAGTGCAGCACATAGGCCTGATCTGCCGCACTGAATGTTTCCAGCGGAACTTTTCCACTTTTTTCAAGCAATACTTCCTGGGTTAAGAAATCATATTTTGCGATGCGGTCGGTGAGGGTTTTCCCGGCGTTGTTGGTGAAGGTGCGGGGCTCCATTGAATCAAGCTGGGCGAAGACCGCTGATGAGCCGATGAGAAAACAGCCGAGGATACGTTTCATCAAAGTTCTCCCTCTTCGTCCTGCAAAATGGCATCCATGGCATCATCAATGGTCTGGTCGAGCAGATTGCTGATTCGAGGCATGCCTTTTAAAAACCGGAACCGTCCGTCGACCATTTTGCTGAGGTTTTGAAATTTGATATCGGATGTCATCATGGAGGCTTTCTCAGCGGTATAATTTGCTGCGCCGTTCCCCTGAAGCAGCACAAAGTTGAAGCGGGGAAAACCGAGGTTGCGGTAGTTATCCATTACGATGACAAAAAAGGATTCGAGCACTTCGTCCAGCGTATAACGTGTCTCGGAGGGCATCATACCGACCGCCTGCTGATCCTCAGCCAGCGGGGCGGCCGGAAGCTCGACGTTGTTGTCATAAAGGATTTCATCCCAGTCGCGGACCACTTTGGGCTGCATTTCAGCTTCGTAGCGGGCCTGGTTTTCGAGTTCCAGCATTTTGATGGCTACGGTGCGCAGCTCATCATATTCCGCCAGATAGCCCTCCCATTCTTCCGCGAAGGTCTCATCTTCAAGAAAATATTTGATACGGCGCTTCTGGTACTCTTTAAACATGTCTTTTTTCAGGAAGTAGGAAAGGCCGTAGTTCATCGAGGTGATGTTGCCCCAGTCGGCCGTCAGCAGAAAAATGATTTCCGGTTTCTGCTCGATGGCCGCCTGCATCCCTTTCATCCATCCGGTAATATCGTTGTTGGCCATGGGAATATCATAGGCCCGTTTAGGCGTGTAGTTTACAAATTCATTGGGGAGGCCGACAAAATCGAGGTTGGTATTGATTCCGCCGACCCATTCGATGACGTTGGTTTTGGCGGTGGGGGTGGCTGGAATCATATTGGCATTGAACAGGGCAACCTGTTCATCGTCGAAAAGGATGACGTTGAACAGGGTGGCGGAGCGCATGCTGCCGACCACTTCGCGTAAATCTTCGTGAACCATGTTATACGATTCAATTCCGCCGCGGTCGTCGAAGAGCATCGAACGGGATGCATCCACCACGACCACCACTTTTTCGGCTTTGCCGCGCGTTCCGAAAAAGTCGACCGAAGAAATTCCGAAATTGACGTCGCGGTATTTTGAATTGAATTCCAGCGTCCGGTCCATCTGTACAAAGTTGGTATATCCGCTTTTGAACGTGGGCATTGGGGCCATTTTAACATATTCGCCCTGTTCAGGAATATTAACGAGCTGCGGCGCATTGGCGGTGATTCGGGTGGTCGTTCGGGATTTGGGTTTGGACATCTGCTCCATGAACGGTTGCGCTTTGACCGGCATCTGGAGTTTTCGGCGCTCCAGTTTCGGCCGCTGTTTCTCGACCTGAAAAGCGGCACCTTGCTTCTGGTAATATTTCAATGCAACCACGCCGCCTGCCACGAGAATGAGAATCGCATGCAGCGCAATACTGAGGATTGCCGCACTCGAATTCGCAATGCGTTTCTTTGTTTTCTGAACTTCCATACGCTCCCTACCGCAATACAAGGACTCAAGAACTGGAAAAGTTTACGCGAAGCCCTCCGCCAAAGTCAAAGCAATCGAAAAACAGGTTCCCATTTAACATGGGCGGACGGGGGAATAAATCGGCAGAGGGCTGCATTTTCTTTTTGCTTCCAACCATCGGCGATTCGACCTATAAGTTCAGGCACTTTGAATTCCAACCTTTGGAAATTGTACTTATGGAACAGGATCAGAAATTCGAAAATGATGTGCTTTTTAAACCGGCGGTCGGCACCGGGTTTGCGGTGGCCTCGGGACTTTCCTTCTTTTTTCTCTGTATGATTCTGCCGCTGGTTGGGCCGGCGGGAAGCCGGGTGGAACATGCCGGTCAGAATAAAGTGGCATTTCTTGCTGTACTGATTCTTACGTTTGCACTGGCTTCCTTTTCCGTTTTTTCGAAAATGGGACGTCGAAAAATTGACGGCTCGCCATTGCCGCTGTTTTCATTCGGTTTGAGCGGGATCTGTCTTTTGATGCTGGTTATTCTGCTGTTCGACGGATTCGCGATCTGACTTTGAATTCGCTCGTGACCTGAAAAAGGTCAGGATGCCCGGGCGTTTCGAGGCATCGGCTCATCGAATGTTTCAAGGACAGAAACGTTCGTCTCTTTTTGTGCCGATGGACTTTCTTCAAGGGCCCGGCGCATGGCTTCGGCGGCCCGCTGCGGCTTAACCCGGAAACGATGGCGCGGCCGGTTGTTTTCGATTACCGTTGGGTTTTTCACGCCGGCGAGCAGGCGGCGGGCAAGGGTGTAGTTTACGGATGAAAAAAATGCGACCCAGTGGCTGCTCAGCCAAGGTGTAAGGACGGGAACGGGCAGCATCAGCCGGTGCAGACCGCGCAGTTTTGCATATTCTTTCATCAGGTCCCGATAGGAGAGGCAGTCTTCTCCGCCGATTTCAATGATTTCACTGTGCCAGATCGGAATTTCCAGGGATTGGAAAAGATAGGCGAGCAGATCGTCGATGCCGATGGGCTGGGCTTTGGTGCTTACCCAGCGCGGCATAATCATCAGCGGAAGATGCTCGGTGAGGTCGCGGATCAGTTCAAACGAAAGGCTGCCGTTGCCGAGGACAATGGAAGCGCGCAGTTCAAGGGTGGGAATGCCGGAGTGCCGCAGAATATAACCGACATCCTGCCGGCTGCGCAGGTGGGGGGATAGATTATCCTCACTGTTGCCCAGTGCGCCGAGATAGATGATCCGTTTCACGCCGGCGCTGCGCGCCATATGGGCGAAATTTTCGGCGGCTTGGATCTCTTTTTCCTCAAAACCGCGGGTTTCATGAAGGAAATGGACCAGAAAATAGGCGGTGTCGACACCGCAGAATGCGCGCCAGAGGGAGGCGCGTTCGAGCAGGTCGCCTTTAAAGGCGGTTATATTCGGGGCTGAAACGTTTAATCGTGAAGGATCTCGAACGATACACTTGATTTCATGACCGGCCGCGGCGAGTTCGGGGAGCAGTTTTGAACCGATGTAGCCTGTAGCTCCCGTCAACAGAATCTTGTGTTTTTTCATGTGATATCCTCCTGCTTTTTTATTCGTTCGGGCGATACGGCGGTTGCTTACAGATTAAGTGCCTGAGAGTGGAAGCAGTGGTTTCGGCGATTGCGCCGGCGTTTTGAAACGGTTACATTCTGAACCGTGAAAAAAATCGGTGTCATTGTGAATACGAAACGCCCGCGGGCGGAGCATGTGCTAAGTGAGCTGCGAGATCTTGCGGCAGCGTTTGATTTTCGGCTTTTTACAGAAAAGCCGGAAATGGCGGAGGCGTTGAACGCTGAACTGCTGCCGGCCTCTGAATTCGGAAGACAGGTCGATGTGGCTCTGGCGCTGGGCGGGGATGGAACGGTGCTTTACACCGCACTGGCTCTGCACGGTTCCGGGGTGCCGATTATGGGCGTGAATCTCGGCAGTCTTGGATTTCTCACCAGCGTGAGTGATTCGGAAATTCGTCCGGCTCTGGAGGCCATAAAAAACGGGACGTGCAGTGTTTCCGTTCGGGATGTGGCGGAGTGCCGGGTTTTCCGAAACGATGAATTGATCGGCGTGCAACGTTCGCTGAATGATGTTGTGCTGGGCTGGGGGGCGTCGTCGCGCATTAACACATTCAATCTGGTCATCGACGGTGAGAATGTCAGTTCGTTCATGTGCGACGGTATGATTGTTTCAACCCCTACGGGCAGTACCGCGCATTCGCTGTCGGCGGGCGGGCCGATCCTGCATCCCGGCGTGCTCGGATTCGGCATCAATGTAATTTGTCCGCATACGCTGGGTTCACGGCCGTTGGTGGTGCCGAATACAAGTTGTATTGAGATCCGGGTGGTGAAGGCGGTAAAAGAACTGATTCTGTCTATTGATGGACAGGATGAGTTTTTAATGGAGCAGGGCGGACGGATTGAAATCCGGCGCAGTGAGCACGGCGTACAGTTCCTGCAGTTGGAAAACCACAGCTATTTTTCAGTCCTTGCCCAGAAGCTGCATTGGCGCGGTTCAAGTCTTTGAGGAATCGCCGGGCGGTATCGGGGCTGATCGGTTTGTTCTCCTTTCCCTGAAAAAACGTAATGTCAAAACATGTAAATGGTGGTCATATTAATGGCTTATTATTTATCGATAAATAGGTATTGAATTACTAAAATGGTCGGAGTATCTATTTAGTTTCAATTCATGTACAAGCATGTACATGTTTTAAAATTTCACCGAAACTGGAGAGATGAATGGATGCTGTGTTACTGGCGCGTATACAGTTCGCGTTAACGATCATGTTCCACTATATCTTCCCGCCGCTGACGATTGGTCTGGGCTGGATGATTTTTATGTATAACACGCGTTATCAGGAAAACGGGAATCCCATTTTCCGACAACTGGCGCATTTCTGGACGAAGGTATTCGCAATTTCGTTCATCATCGGGGTGGCAACCGGTATCGTGATGGAATTCCAGTTCGGGACGAACTGGGCCGGCTATTCGCGTTTTGTGGGGGATATCTTTGGTGCTCCGCTGGCGGCGGAGGGTGTTTTCGCCTTTTTCCTGGAATCGAGTTTCCTCGGTATTCTGCTCTACGGCCGCAAGCGCGTGTCGCAGAAGCTGTACTGGTTCTCCAGTTTCATGGTGGCGCTGGGAGCAACGATGTCGGCCTTCTGGATTGTGGTGGCCAACTCGTGGCAGCAGACTCCGGCGGGATTTGAAGTTGTCACCGAAACTGTGAACGGGGTGGTCATTCAGAAAGCCGTACTTACGAACTTCTGGGAGGCTGTGTTTAATCCGTCCACACTGCCGCGCTACTCCCACGTCATCACCGGTGCATTGACCGTTGGCGTATTTTTCATTCTCGGTACGTCCGCCTGGCAGGTCGTGAAAGAGCGCAATGTGGAGTTTTTCCGTACGTCTATGCGCACCGCCGTTATTCCGGCGTTTATGGTGATTATGATTACCATGTTTGTGGGACATAAACACGGCCACCAAGTCGCGGAAACCCAGCCGGCCAAGCTGGCGGCCTTCGAAGGAATCTGGGAAAGCGGCCCCAACGCGCCGCTCATGCTGTTCGGTCTGCCGGATCAGGATGCCGAGAAGAACCACTTTGCCATTCGGATTCCCGGGATGGTCAGTCTGATGGTCGGCGGTCGTTTTGATACGGAAATCCAGGGGCTGAAAGACTTTCCGAAAGAGGACCGCCCGCCGGTGGCCATTTCATTCTGGGCGTTTCACCTGATGTTCTACATGGGGATGTGGATGGCTTTTGTTGCATTCATCGGCGTCATTTTCTGGCTCAACAAGAAGCTGCTCGACCATCAGCTTTACCTGAAAATCTGTGCCATCACGGTGCCGATTCCATTCCTCGCCAACGAAGTGGGCTGGGTGGCTGCCGAAGTGGGGCGCCAGCCGTGGGTGGTTTATAATCTGTTGCGTACAAAAGAAGCTGTTTCCAAATCCGTTCCGGCGGGACAGGTGCTCGCTTCCATCATCATGTTTTCCATTATCTATGCGTTGCTTTTCGGCCTCTGGATTTATCTGCTGAAAAACCAGTTTGCCAAGGGGCCCGAATCCATTGAAGCCCTTGAAGGGGAGGTTGAATAATCATGGAAGCATTGCAAATTATCTGGTTTCTGCTCATCGGGATTCTCGTTATCGGGTATTCGATTCTCGACGGATTCGATCTGGGCGTTGGCTTTTGGCACCTCTTCGCCAAAAAGAAAGGGGAACGCACGGCGTTCATTCATTCGATCGAGCCGTTTTGGGACGGTAATGAAGTCTGGTTGCTTACTGCCGGCGGTGCGCTTTTTGCCGCATTTCCGCCGGTTTATGCCACCGTGTTCAGCGGGTTTTATCTGGCGATGATGCTGGTGTTGCTTGGGCTGATCTTTCGCGCGGTGGCCATCGAATTCCGCAACAAGATTGAATCCGAAAAATGGGTGAAGGCATGGGATATTGCTTTCTCGTTCGGCTCGATTCTGCCCTCCATTCTCTACGGCGTTGCCATTGGCAACATTCTCCAGGGACTGGAACTCAACGCCATTGGTGACTATACCGGCGGATTTTTCGCCCTGCTGAACCCGTTCGCGCTGTTCTGCGGGATTGTCGGTCTGGCCATGTTTGCGCATCACGGTGCGCTTTATCTGGCCATGAAGCTCGAAGGCGAAACAGCAGAGCGGGCCGGGAAATGGGCGCAGAAAACCTGGTATATATTTCTGTTCACCTTTATGCCGACCCTGGCTTACGGCGTTAAATTCTGCATCAGCGGGGACTACAAGTTCGTCTGCATGCTTCTTATTGTTTTCGCGCTGATCAGCAATTTCCTGGCTTTTGCGTTCAACAAAAAAGGTAAAGCCGTAGCCGCTTTTCTGTCTTCCTCGGTTACGATCGGGCTGGTTATGCTGTCCGTTGCTGCGGCGCTTTTCCCGAATATCGTGCCGTGCACCAACGAGCCGGACTGGGGACTCACCGTTTTCAATGCGTCCTCCTCGATGCGCACCCTCGGCTGGATGCTGGGCATTGCCCTCATCGGTATGCCGCTCGTGCTGGGCTACACCTGGTTCATTCACCATGTCTTCCGGGATAAGGTAAAAGTCCATAAAGATTAAGTTCGGCATCTATTCTTCCGGTGGTATGTTTTCCGGTCGATGGACGAAAGCCTGAACCAATTGAAAAAGCGGCTGCCGGCGTTAATTATGCTGGCAGCCACTTTGTTTGTCTGGCCGGCAATTGATCCCTGCCGCCCGGCCGGTCAACCGTTGCTCGATCATCCGCAACTGGTTGCTGCTGACTTTGTTCACGGCGATTGTTCTGCAACGAACGGCATTATCCGCATCAATCAGCATGCCGCAGGCGATCATCCGGAAGTGATCTTTGATCTGGGGAATGTATCCCGTTATGAAATCATCCGTCTCAGCGGTTGTCTGCAGGCGGATCCGGTTCCGGATATTCATGCCGGGCATACCGTTTCGCTTCGTCTTGATCAACGGCTGGCCGACGGGCAGTTATTGCGCGGAAGCTGGCACCGGATGTCGGCCGTTGGAACGCTGGAACGTTCTTTTTTCATTCAGGATTACATGCTGGAGAACGATGCCGTTGCTACGCAGGTGGTTCTTTCGCGCCACGGTTCAGTCGGTTCGGCGGCATTTGATTCGATTCAGGCGGTGCCTGTGGTGCGGAGCGGTTTTTACCCCTGGGTCCGCTGGAGTTTTATTCTGACCTGGTGTCTGCTCGGCATATTCTATTACCGGATCTGCCGTCTCCATGAGCGTCCGCTGCGTTACCTCATTCTGCTGAATGCGCTGGTGATACTTGTTGGCGTTATGCTGCCGACACGCTGGTTTCAGTACGGGCCGGGATTCCTGCGCTGGTTTTCCCAGCTCGAAATGCAGACATCGCCGGCTGTTTCTCCGGCATATGAATTGGTTGCAGCCGGGCTGGGCAGTGGTCTGCTGGACCATTTTGAATATATTATCGGACGCTCCACCGGACACTTTCTCTTTTTTGGATCGCTGGCTTTTTTAACCTTTCTTTCGGGGGCGCTGGAGTGTCGGGAATACCGTTTTTATCCGCGGGCCGGGCTCGACATTCTGCTCTTCGGTGCCGTAACGGAGTCGTTGCAGTATTTTGCTGTGGAACGCACGGTCGACATTCAGGATATGCTTTGCAATACATACGGCATGTTGGTTGCGTTGCTGTTGTTTATACTGCTCAGAAAAATATGGAGTTCGCTGAAGTGGGAACAGGCTGGTTCAATAAACTTAGATTAAGGTTTCCCGCATTGGTGCTGCTGGGTATTACCCTGTTGTTCTGGGGGAATTATGACCGTTATCAGCCGGTGGCTGAACCCTTGTTGCAGACCCCGCTCCTGGTAAATGCTTTGCGTACCCGCGGCGATGCCTCGCAAACCAACGACACCATTCGGCTGCATGTTCCAACGGGTGGAAAAAACGCAGAGGCCCGTTTCCGGATTCTGGAAAAGCCCGCTTATTCAACCATCCGTCTTGAGGGCCGAATCCGGACTCAGAATGTGGTGCGTGGAAAATATCCCTGGAGCAGTGCGCGTCTGTTGCTGATCCAGCGTGATGCAAAAGGAAAATGGATTCCGGGAACGCATGGCCTGCTCGATGAGGAAGGGACAGTGCCGTGGACCTTTCAGCAACAGGAATTCGAGGTTTTTCCCGGTGCTGCCACGGTGGAAGTGGTGCTGCAGCAGATCGGGAAATCGGGAACGGCCTGGTTTGATCAGATTATTGCGGTGCCGGTTGAACTTAAATCCACTTATCGTCCGGTTCAACTGCTGTTTCTGGCGGCGTGGCTGTGGATGGGTTTTCTCTATTTTCGGCGTTGCCGGCTGGACCGCCGTAAACTGCGTATTCTCATTCTGCTGAATGTCTTTGCCATTCTCTGTGGAACACTGGCACCCACTCTCTGGATCCAGAAGCCGGTCGACGGTTTAAAGCTGCGGCTGGAGCAGTTGCAGAAACGACTGGAGGCAAACGAGCCAAAGCCTGTGAAGGAGAAGCCGAAGGTTTCTGAGCAGAAATCTGAAAAATCATTTTCACCGAAACCGGTGGTTCGTGAAAAGGAGACGGTCGCCGTGAACGGGATGATTGAGGCCGTTGAACAGGTGCACCGCATCGGTCATTTTGCTCTTTTTGCAACACTCTGTTTTCTGGTCTATTGCTCGGCGGCACTTGAGGGGCAGAGCCGGGAATATTTTGGAAAGGTGGCCTTTGATATTCTGCTTTTTGCCGCCGTCACAGAGTCGTTGCAGTATCTCACGATGGACCGAACTCCGGGATTCAGCGACTGGATCATTGATGTCTGCGGAATGGTTGTGGCCTTTTTGCTGTTCGGTTTGGTTCGTTTCACCGTTCCGGTGTTTTCGGAGGTTGGAAAAAGTTGATGCGGTTTCGGCGTTTGACTTGTGCTGTTGCAGTTTCTATCATCTTTCCCTTAATAAATGATCACTTTTAAAAGGAGCTCTTCCTATGAAATTCCGTTGGTTTCTGTACTCAATTTCCGGTTTGGCTCTACTGAGCGGCTGTTCTTCGCTGCCCTCTGTGGGCCCGGACTATGAAAAACCTGAAGAGTCCGCTCCGGATGCCTGGCACAGTGCGGTACAAAAAGAATTCAAAAGCGGAACGCCGGATTTGAAGACCTGGTGGACGGCTTTTAATGATCCGACGCTGAATTCGCTGATCGAACGGGCTTCGACCAATAACTTCGACCTGAAAACTGCGGCGGCACGAATTGAGCAGGCGGCGTCATTGCGCGGTGTCAGCGCGAGCCGGTGGTGGCCGGAAATTATGGCCGGCGGATCCGCTTCCGCATATCAGACTACTGAGGCGAATACCCCTCTCGGGGAAAGCCGTACCGGCGAATTATACGATGCCTCTCTTTCCATGGCCTGGGAGCTGGACCTGTGGGGAAGGGTTCGCCGTTCTGTTGAATCCGCCGATGCTTCGCTTCAGGCGCAGGTGGAAAACTATCGGGATATTCTCGTCGTGCTTTATGCGGAAATTGCCCAGAACTATATCAGCTGCCGGACGCTGCAGGAGCGGATTTATTTTGCAGAAAACAATCTGGAAGCCCAGGGGGAAACGTTGGAGCTGACGCAGAACCGTTTCGATTCCGGACTGGTCCCGGCACTCGATGTATCGCAGTCGCAGTTGAATCTTTCGCGTACAAAATCCGCCATTCCGTCGCTGCGACAGGAGTTGGTGGTGGCTATCAACCGGCTCAGTGTGCTGGTGGGGGAAATGCCCTATGCGCTCGAGGAAGAGCTGAAAACACGTGCCCCGATTCCTGCGCCGCCCGAAGAGTTGCTGGTCGGGGTGCCGGCCGATCTGCTGCGTCAGCGGCCGGATATTCGCCGTGCGGAACGCGAGCTGGCAGCACAGCATGCATTGATCGGAGCAACTCAGGCGGAGCTGTATCCGACGCTGGCGCTGCCGGGTACACTGGCGGTGGAATCCACGGGTTCCGATCTCTTCAGCGGAGCAAATACCTTTTATAGTTTCGGACCTCAGTTGAAATGGAGTATTTTTAACGGTCGCCGTATCCGCAGTCAGGTCGATGCCGAGAAAGCAGGAACAAAAGCCGCTCTGCATACCTATGAACAGACGCTGCTGCTGGCCCTCGAAGAAGTTGAAGATAATATGTCGGCTTATGCCCATGAAAAAGACCGGATTGAATCGCTGGAAGTGGCGGCGGAGGCCGCTGAGAAATCGGTTGAACTTGTCACAGAACTTTACTCTTCGGGCCTGACCGATTTCCAGAATGTGCTGAACATGGAGCAGGCACTTTTGGAGCAACAGGATCAACTGGCCCGGAGCAAAGGTCTGGTGAGCGCTTACATGGTTGGTGTTTATAAAGCGCTGGGTGGCGGCTGGAGTCTTTCCGAAAAGGATGCTGAATGAGTCGTGCGCGGCCGATTATCAATGCTTTTTTGAAAGGGCGCTTTGGTCTCTTTCTGGCCACGATGATGGCCATGTTTTTCGTCATGCCGATGGCGGGAAAAAATCAGGGCGTGGTTGATAATGCACTCGGCTGGTTCAGTATTGCGGTGCTGCTTTCCTGTCTTCGGGCGATTTCCAGCACCCGGAAGTTTTTTATGTTCATGGCCTGTCTCACGCTGGTCAATGTGATGCTGACCGGGCTTGAAATGGCATGGACTGGAGAGGCGCACGGTTTTCTTTTAGCGGTAACCGGATTCAAGGTGGTTTATTTTGTGCTCGTCTTCTACAGCATCATGCGGTTTGTCCTGATGAATGATGCGGTGACGGAAGATAAAATTTACGGAGCGATCTCCGCCTATTTCCTGATGGGAGTGATCTGGTCTTTTGTATATACCGGATTTTTTATCCAGGATCCGACTTCTTTCAATGTGCCCGAAGCCTGGCTTTCGTCTGATGCCGTCAACTCGTTCTGGGCTGTTTATTTCAGTTTTACCACGCTGACCACTCTGGGGTACGGCGATATTACGCCGCAGACACCTCTTGCTCAGTCCTATGCGATGATGGAGGCGGTTATCGGTCAGGTTTTTCTGGCGGTGATTGTTGCTCGGTTGATTGCTCTGCATATTTCCCACGAACGGGAAAATGATCAAAAAGAGTAGCCGAACCCATCGGGTTTATTCTAGCGGTGCTTTTTTCGGAAGCGAAGACACATCTACTTCTTCAATCCACTGTTTCAGGGCATTCCATCCCTTAAAACCTGCGATATCATTGAAGAAACGATAGCCATCGCCATAGTCTGGATCTTTGCTGGTTTCAATAGTATCCAGTGCATCCAGATAGTTTTTTTTCCGGCAGTACTCTGCTGCGGCGAATTGTGAGATGCCTTCGTGGACCCAAAGCGGAGCATCCTCGAGTTTCGGAAAATGTTCGTGCACCATATCGTGCATCAGTTCGTGGACTGCGGCCACCCGGAAGATCTCTTCATGCAGATGGTTTACAATATAAACAGATTCGGTTGACTGCTTTTCGTTTTTGCGCCAGCTGCCGAAAATTCCGCGTTTAACCAGCATGGTCTGGCGGCTGTAGAGTCCGCGGATGGTCACCGGTTCATCGGTTTTCCGAATGGTGCCGGAAAGCTCTTCCATCTCGGTGCGGTTTACCAGCTTCAGCTGCGGTATGGTCCGGAGCTGAAGCCCGGTCCAGGTTTCGAGCTCCCGGCGGGCGCGGTCATATTGTTCCAGCGCGGCGTCGTCTGTGTAAACCGACCAGCGGCGGCAGGTGCTGCACACGATGCGTCCGTCGCTGAGCTCAGTCGGATCTTTTGCCGGCAGGCCGCAGGAAAAGCAGGTCGGGCTGTTGCTCATGCATTCATCGCAATAGTTGTGTCGGGTAATGCTGTAGCCTGATTCAATATGTGCTCCGCAGATTTCGCAGCGGGGCAGGGTGCTGTTGAAACACTTCTTTGAGCAATATATTTTCCCCTCGGACTCGATGTATTGGCCGTTGATGGGGCGGCCGCATTTGGCACATTTCGGCCGGAGTTTATCTACGCATTGTTGGGAACAGCAGGCGTGCCCTTCATAGTTCCAGTAGCGTCCAGGCAGGGTTTCGCCGCAGACCTCGCACACGGTCGGGTTTTCGTCCGCCAGCAGTTTTGTGCCGGGAAGCACGAACAGGATCTGCAATGCGCTTAACATGGATCGACGGGAAAACATAACGCAATGCTATGCCATCACCGTCGAAACGCAATACCGAAAAATTCCTTTCCCGTGAATAGAGCATTCTTTTTTGTTCCAATGGATGGAAAAAGAGCGATAGTGTCTGTTCAACCATTGGAAAGGTAAAAATGGCGAACAGAAACAATTTGGTAATTTCGGTAATGGATCGCGACCGTCCGGGCATAGTGGCCGAGGTGACGGAAGGCATCAGCTCTCTCGGCGGCAATCTGGCCGATCTGCGTGAATCAGTGCTCCGCGGGTACTTTACGATGATTCTTGTGGCCGATTTTCCGGCCGAAGTGACCGTTGAACAGGTGCAGGAAGCGCTGGCAACAGGAAAAACCTCCCACGTTTCCGTGGAATCGGTTACGGGAACACTCGATGAAACCGAGCGTTCAGAGCAGGTGTACATTCTCTCGGCCGTGGCTAAAGACCGCGTTGGACTCGTGGCACAGGTTTCGCGTTTCTGTTACGACCGCAGCGTCAATATCCTCGACCTCGCATCGCATGTTGATGGCGATCAGTACACCATGATGCTTCAGCTGGAATTTTCCGACACCCGGTCGGTGAAAAAATTCAGATCCGAACTTTCCCGGTTCGGTGAAAAAAGCGGGCTTAATCTGGTGTTGCAGCACAACGATATTTTCCGCGCAACCAACGAAATATAGTAAAAGTTAAAATTTTAAATTGGAAACCTGACATGATCCGCTCCGACCAGATTCTTAAAACCGTTGATATGATCCAGAAAGAAAATCTGGATGTGCGCGCTGTGACCATGGGCATCAGTCTGCTGGACTGCCGTACCGGCGATGCCGAAACCACGGCACAGAAAATACAGGAAAAGATCCGGCTGCTGGCCGGAAATTTTGTGGAAACCTGCGACCATATCGGCGGCATGTACGGTGTGCCGGTGGTGAATAAGCGGATTTCGGTCACACCGGTTGCTCATGTGGGGGCCGGCTTTTCGCTGGACGGTTTTGTTCGTTTGGCTAAAGCGCTCGATGATGCCGCAGCGGAAGTGGGCATTGATATCATCGGTGGCTATTCCGCCAACGTTGAAAAAGGCATCAGCCAGGGCGATATGAACCTGATCCGTGCAGTGCCCGAAGCGTTGGCCTCCACCAGCCGCGTCTGTTCATCCATCAATGCCGGTTCTACACGACATGGTCTGAATATGGATGCCGTAGCGCTGCTGGGCGAAACCGTCAAAGCCGCCGCCGAAGCCAGTAAGGAATCCGGTGGTTTCGGTGCTGCAAAATTTGTGGTTTTTTCCAATCAGCCAGGTGATAATCCGTTTATGGCGGGGGCGATCCACGGACTCGGCGAGGCCGAAGCGGTGATTAATGTCGGGGTCAGTGGACCGGGTGTGATTGCCCGGGCGCTGGAACGAAAAATCGAAGCCGAAGGGGCCGAAAACCTTGGGTTGGATGATTTGGCGGAAGAGATCAAACAGGCGACGTTCCGTGTGACCCGCTGTGGCGAGCTGATCGGCCGACAGGTCGCCGAAACGCTGGGGCTTCCGTTTGGTGTGGTCGATCTGTCTCTCGCGCCGACACCTTCCGTGGGGGATTCGGTCGGCGAAATTCTGAATATTCTCGGGGTGGACGATATCGGGGCACCCGGATCGACCGCGATCGTGGCGATGCTGAACGATGCCGTGAAAAAGGGCGGTTCGTTCGCCTCTCAAAGTGTCGGCGGCTTGAGCGGGGCATTTATTCCGGTGATGGAGGATTCGGTGCTGGCCGATGCCGCCGAACGGGAGTGCCTGATTCTTGAAAAACTTGAGGCCATGACCTGTGTCTGTTCGGTGGGGCTCGATATGGTGCCGATCCCCGGAGACACCAGTCCCGAAACCATTGCGGCCATTATTGCCGATGAACTGATGATCGGGGTGATTAATTCAAAAACGACCGCAGCTCGGTTGATTCCGGTGCCTGGAAAAGCGGCGGGCGAATATGTTTCGTTCGGCGGTCTGTTCGGTGCCAGTGTTGTCCTGCCGGTTCGCAATACCGGGCGCTCTTCACGCTTTGTGAAGTTTGGCGGCCGCATTCCGGCTCCGATTCACAGCTTGAAAAACTGAGAACCGTAACCGCATTTCGGGAAGCCGCCTATTGAACGAAATACAGTAATGTCCCTCTAAACGGAACAGGAGGCCATCATGACATTAAGGTTGTTCGTATTGTGTGCACTGGGGCTGGCTGTTGCGGCCGGCGCGGCGGAAAAGGAGTCGGAAATGGAAAAGGCAATTTTTGCGGCGGGATGTTTCTGGGGGGTTGAAGCCCTGTTTGAGGATCTCGACGGTGTGGAGTCGGCAACGTCCGGTTATACCGGCGGACATACAGAAAATCCCACGTACAAAGAGATCTGTTATAAAGATACCGGCCATGCCGAAGCGGTGGAGGTGATCTATGATCCCGGGAAAGTGTCGTATGAAGAGCTTTGTATTCATTTCTGGCGCCTGCACGATCCGACCACAATGAATCGTCAGGGGCCCGATCGCGGGTCGCAGTACCGCTCCGCCATTTTTTATCTGAATGATGCGCAGAAGGCAGCGGCCGAAAAGGTACTTCCGGAGGCGCAGAAGCGATGGAAAAAACCGATTGTCACGGAAATCACGAAGGCCTCTGCATTCTATCGGGCGGAAGAGTATCATCAGGATTATTTCAAAAAACACGGGCCGCACGGCTGCCACTATTTGCGTGATTGGTAGGGAGGAGGCCGCCGGGTTCTGCGCGGCAGACTGCCGGTGAAATGATTCCGCCATGGGAAGAACATAAAACCTGAATTACAAAATATATCATGGAGAAAAAAGATGATTACAGTGCCGGTGAAGAGCTGGCGAATGCGATAACGCACGGGATCGGTTTTGTCATTGGTATTGCGGTGCTCGTGTTGCTGGTGGTTTTTTCCAGTCTTCGGAAAGGGCCGTGGGAAATCGTCAGCTGCGCCATCTACGGAACGACGTTTATTCTGCTGTTTCTCGGCTCCACGCTTTATCACTCCGCCCGGAAACCGGGCGTGCGGCGGGTGATGAAGATTATCGACCACTCGGCGATCTATCTGTTGATTGCCGGAACCTATACCCCTTTCACGCTGGCCCCGCTGCGGGGTGCGCTGGGCTGGAGTATTTTCGGAGTGATCTGGAGCTGTGCGCTGATCGGGATACTGTTTAAAGCCTTTTTCACCGGTCGCTTTAAGTGGGTTTCTCTGGGGAGTTATCTGCTGATGGGCTGGCTTTGCGTGATTGCGGTGAAGCCGCTGTTTGAACAGCTCTCCACAACGGGGTTCGTGTTTTTTGTGGTCGGCGGCCTGTGTTATACCGTAGGTGCTGTGTTCTATGCCTGGAAATCGCTGAAATGGTCCCATGCCGTCTGGCACCTGTTTGTTCTGGCCGGCAGTCTCTGCCACTTTTTCAGCATTCTCTTCGGTATTGCCTTGTAAAATCGCTCCTTTCCGCCCTGGCTGCATCATTTTTTTCGTCTGAAACTATCTTTTCTAACACCCACGATCGTGGGGGTTAGATGATATACTTGAGCGAAAAGATCCAAGGATTGGAAAAAATGAGTGCAATCGGTTGGGTCTGTCGGTAAAAAACATGGTTTTGAGCCAACCCCAAGGGAGTAATTTGCATGAACGTAAAGATTGAGCGCGCACTTTTAAGTGTATCCGACAAAGCGGGAATTCTGGACTTTGCCCGTCATCTGCATGAAATGGACGTGGAACTGCTGTCCACCGGCGGCACGGCGAAGGCCATTCGCGAGGCCGGTATTCCGGTGAAGGATGTTTCCGAATTTACCGGTTTTCCGGAAATGCTCGACGGCCGTGTGAAAACGCTCACTCCGCAGGTACATGCGGGGATTCTCTACATGCGCGATAATGAAGAGCATGTGAAAACGATGGAGGATCACGGGCTCGGCCAGATCGACCTCGTGTGTGTGAATCTTTATCCGTTCGAGGAAACCATCGCCAAAGAGGGCGTCACGTTGCCGGAAGCGATCGAACAGATCGATATCGGCGGTCCGACCATGATCCGCTCCGCGGCGAAGAACATGAAATTTGTGACGGTGGTCACGGATCCGGCGGATTATGCGCAGGTGATTGAGGAAATGAAGGCGAACGACGGCACCACCACCGAAGCCTTCCGTTTTGTGCTGGGTCAGAAAGTATATGCGCGAGTTGCGGAATACAACGCGGCGATCGCCACCTATCTGGCGGAGCAGGTGGCTGATCAGCAGCTGGCGAAGCCGTTTGTAAAAGCCTATTCCGACGGCAAAGAACTGCGTTACGGCGAAAACTCCCATCAGAAAGCCTGGCTCTACAAAGATGCCGACTCCCGTGAAGCCACGATTGCTCTGACTAAAGTGCTGCACGGAAAAGAAATGAGCTATAATAACTATGTGGATGGCGACGGCGCGCTTGAAGCGGTTAAAGATCTTGCCGGACGTCCCGGTGTTTCTGTCATCAAACACACCAATCCGTGCGGCTATGCCACCGGCGAAACGCTGGCCGAAGCTTTTGAAGCGGCGTGGGCCGGTGATCCGATCTCGGCTTTCGGTTCTGTGATTGCGGTCACTGAAAAGGTCGATATGGCGACGGCGTCCTGTCTTGATGGCCGTTTCATCGAAGCGATTATTGCTCCGGGTTACGACGAAGATGCACTGGATCATCTGATGAAGAAAAAGAATCTGCGGATTCTGAAACTGAATGAGCCGATGGGTAAAGCGCTGCCGCAGCGGATGGTCAAGCAGATCAACGGCGGCCTGCTGGTGCAGGATGTGGATACGGAAATTCTGGAAAGCTGGAGTGTTCCGACCGAGGTGCCATTTGCGGAAAACAAAAAAGAGCTCGCGCTCTTCGGTATTGCCGCAGCCAAGCACACCAAGTCCAACGCGATTGTGCTGGTGCAGGAATATAAGCCGGGTCAATTCCGCGTGCTCGGTATGGGGGCCGGTCAGCCGAACCGTGTGGATGCGCTGAAGAAGCTGTCGGTTTCCAAAGCCGTGGAAAACCTGAAGACGGAAAATCCGGATATCACCGAAGAGGAAATTCAGAAGATCATCGGCGAATGTGTCTTTGTTTCCGAAGCCTTCTTCCCGTTTGCCGACAGCATCGATGCCGCCAGCGAAATGGGCGCGAAGTTTATCGTCCAGCCCGGCGGTTCGATTCGCGACGACGAAGTGATTGAGGCCTGCAACAAATACGGCATTGCCATGGCGATGACCAATATGCGGCATTTCAAACACTAGTATGTAAACGCGGCTTCCGCCGCGTTTTGCACAAAAAGTCCGCCGGATAACGGGAACGGAGCTCGAAGCTTCATCGGTGTCTGTGCGGACTTTTTTTTAATTTAATGGGTTGATAATAATTCTGAAGCGCGTATAACCGCGCTTCGTTTTTGCAGAACCACGGTAAAGTGTTCTGTTCATTCGGGGTCGAATTTCTGCGATGGGCGCGGAGAGCATGGCTTCGAGTCATGCGGTAAGTGTGCCGCCTATATAAGGAAATTATGAACTTCTCCGATTTGGGGCTGAGCCCCGATACGCTTAAATCTATCCAGCTCCTGGGATTTGAAACACCGACTCCGATTCAGGAACAGGCGATTCCAATCCTGCTGGAAGGGTCAAAGGACTTTGTCGGCCTGGCGTCGACCGGTACCGGAAAAACCGCGGCTTTCGGTCTGCCGCTGCTGGAACGCGTAGACCCGTCGAACGATATGCCGCAGGGCATCATTCTTTCGCCGACCCGCGAGCTCTGCCTGCAGATTGCCGATGACCTGAAAAAATTTGCCCGGCATCACCACGTAAAAATTACGGCGGTTTACGGCGGCTCCAACATTTCCACGCAGATTCGCGATCTGAAGCGTGGCACACAGATTATTGTAGCGACTCCCGGTCGCCTGCTCGACCTGATCGAACGCCGCGCGGCAAAACTCGATCAGGTATCCGTAGTCGTTTTGGACGAAGCGGACGAAATGCTCAATATGGGCTTTAAGGATGAGCTGGACGCCATCCTGGAAAAGGCACCGGAAGATCGTGTTACCTGGCTGTTTTCGGCCACGATGGCCAAAGGGGTGGCGCGTATTGCCGCTAACTATCAGACCGATCCGGTTGAAGTCTCGGTGGGCGGCCGCAACGAAGCGGCGGCCAATATTGAGCATTTCTGTTTTATGGTGCATGAAAAGGACCGCTACCCGGCGCTGAAGCGGATTCTGGATTATCTGCCGGAAATTTACGGCGTGATTTTCTGCCGTACCCGGGCCGAAACCCAGACGGTGGCGGAAAAGCTGATGGCCGACGGCTATTCGGCGGAGGCACTGCACGGAGAACTTTCGCAGGCGCAGCGCGATGCGGTGATGCGTAAATTCCGCACCAAGACGGTACAGATGCTGGTGGCCACCGACGTGGCGGCGCGCGGTATCGATGTGAACGACATTACCCACGTGATTCATTATAAACTGTCCGACGAAACCGCTGCTTATACCCATCGTTCCGGTCGTACGGCGCGTGCCGGTAAATCCGGGGTTTCGATTGCGCTCATCAATATGCACGAGCGTCGACGGATCGGTGAACTTGAACGCCGGAACAATATCCGGATCAAACTGGAAAAAATTCCGGATGCAAAAGCGATCTGCGAAAACCAGCTGCTGGCCCTGATTCACCGGGTGGTGGATGTGAAGGTGAATGAGGAAGAGATTGCCGATTATCTGGCACCGGCCTATGAAGCGCTCTGTCATCTCGACAAGAAAGAGATCATCAAGCGGTTTATCGGTATTGAGTTCAACCATTTCCTCGATTACTACCGCAATGCCGAGGATTTGAATGCCAAGTCCAAACCGCGCCGCGAGCGCCAGCCGGGGCAGCAGCGTTCGGAAAATTCCAAACGCAACCGCCGCATGGAAGCCTATGATACCAAGCGGTTTTCCATCAACGTGGGCCGCGTGCACGGCGTGAATGCCGGAGCCATTGTCCGCCTGGTCTGCGAACACAGCGGAATTAAATCGAATAAGATCGGTGCGATTGATCTGGGACGTGATACCTCCAATTTCGAAGTCGCCAAAGATGCGGCGAATGATATCCGCAAAGGGCTGCAGAACCTTAAGCTCGACGGCCGCAGTGTCAGTGTCCGCGCAGCCTCCGGCGGAAAACCCGGCGGCAGCAGTGGACCGGGCGGTCGTTCCGGCGGACCGCGCAGGGGCGGACGTCAGCGCGACTAAGGTCCGTCGGTCTCAGGTCAGCTGCTCCAGCAGATTCTTAAATGGAATATGGGTGCAGCTGCCGAAAAGGGCATTGCCCCGCAGGGACCGGTCGGCCGTTACCGCCGGGGAGTTCAGGCCGCAGAGAAAGCGTGCCTTCTGTCGCGCACTGCCCAGCGCATCCCGGTGTTCAGCGGCCAGCGCATGGATTTGTTTCAGGATGTCAGGATCGAGGTCCGGCGTCGGACGGCCGGGGAGTCTGACGGCTTTGTCGCCTTTGCAGATGCCGCAGTGTCCGCATGCTTCGATGGGTTCGCCGAAATAGGTGAGCAGGCGGCTGGTCAGGCACCGGGTCTCTTCTGCATAGGCCACCATGGTATTGATGCGATCAATTTCTAGTTGTTCATGTTGGCTGAAGAGATCGGTCAGTTTCCGGCATAATTCGGCGCGGTCGACGTTCTGTTCCAAACGTTTGAAGCGCTGACGGTATCCGGCCATTTTCAGGGTGATGAACCCTTTCTCCTGCAGATTCTCGAATGCGCGCAGCACGACATCCCGTGGTTGTCCGCCGCGTTCGACGGCGGCATCCATATCGAGCGTAATCCATTTGCGCGCCTTTTTACCGCAGGCAAACAGTTTGCGCAGAAACGCGGCCTGCTGTTCGGAATAAGAAGAAAGAATTTCCGCGCCGGATTTATGGGCTTCGAAGCGGATGTCGCTGTAGTAGTACCCGTCGAAAGCAATAATGCCGAAGAGTTCAAGGTGGGTCAGCAGGGTGCTGACCACCAGCGGGCGGATATCGTGTGTTTTCGACAGCTCCCGGGCGGTGATGTCGATGTTGTCGCCTTCATCGAGCAGCTCGTCAACCAGCGCGGAAATATGGGCTGCATCGGGCGTATCTCCATAGACAAAGTTTTCCAGCGTGGTGGTGTCGTCGGCACAGGCAAACAGTTCGCAGATAGCGGGTTGGCCGTCGCGCCCTGCGCGCCCGGTTTCCTGCAGATAGCTCTCGAAACCTTTGGCAAGGTGGAAGTGGTAGACATAGCGGATGTCCGCTTTATCGACTCCCATGCCGAATGCAATCGTTGCGCAGATGATCGGGATTTCGCCGTTCATAAACTTTTCCTGCGTTGCGCTGCGTCGTTCATTGGCCATACCGGCGTGATAGGGCGCGGCATCAAAACCATTTTCGCTGAGGAGCTTTGCGGTTTCCTCGGCATCTTTCTGCAGATGCACATAAACAATGGTGGGGCCGGCGGGGCGTTCCCGCAGCCGCTGGATCAATAACCGGCCGCGATCCGTATTGCTGCATTCCGTTACCCGGAATTCGAGGTTGGGGCGGTAGAAGCCGGTGTTGATTACATCGGCGGGCAGAATGCCGAAGGCCCGGGCCATATCGTCCGAAACCTTCGGCGTGGCGGTGGCGGTGAGGGCGAGCACGCGTTCGACGTTCAGCGATTCAACGGCCTGGGCGAGTTTGAGATAGTCCGGTCTGAAGTTGTGCCCCCATGCGGAAATGCAGTGTGCTTCGTCGACCGCCAGGAGGCTGATCTGCTGCCCCCGGATCAAATTCAGGAAGCGTTCATTGGTCAGACGCTCCGGAGAAACGAAGAGCATTTTCAGTTCGCCGCGGCGTACAGCATTCGATACCTCGCGATAATCCTCTTCGGTCAGGCTGGAATCCAGTCGCTCGGCGGCAATGTTCTGTTCCTGCAGTTTATCGATCTGATCCTTCATCAGAGCCAGAAGCGGTGAAACCACGAGTGTCAGACCGGGCAGCATCAGCGCGGTGAGCTGGTAGCAGAGGCTTTTGCCGGACCCCGTGGGAAATATGGCCGCCGCACTGCGGCCGGCCAGGAGGGTTTCAATGGTTTCAAGCTGGCCTTTTCTGAACTGGTCGAAGCCGAAAATCTCTTTGAGTAATTCGCCGGGGGTGCTCATATCGGAATCCTTTTGAGTAATCTCTTCAGTATGGGGAAGCGGGGCTTCGGGAAAAGAATTCTTTTCAATTTGCAGAATGCTTATGAGGTCATCATGATTTCGGTTCTTTATTGACCGTGTTGGAGGGTGTGATGAAACGATGGGCTGTGTGGAGTGTTTTGTGCATATTGCTGTGCGTTTCCTGTAAAACTTCGATGAAGGAGATTCCTGAAATTGAAGGTATCGCATGGGAGCTTTCCGGAATCCTTGCTTCGGATGGACAATGTGTTCCGCCGGTTCACAACTCGCTGGTCTGGTTTAAACTGTCCGAGGGTCAAATTACGGGTAATGCGGGGGCGAACCGTTTTTTCGGTGAGTATGTCCTCAAGGGGCAGAAGATACATTTTTCGCTGATGGGCTCGGGCATGATGATGGGGACCCCGGAACTGATGGCGCAGGAGAATCAATTGCTGAAACGGCTGGGTGAGGCTGTTGATTATCAGGTGGTCGGAGAAGAACTGCAGCTGCGGAATGAAAATCAGCGCGTCGTTGTGCAGATGAAGCCGCGTCTGGAGCCGGCCCTGTTTTCCGGAGTCTGGAAAATGACGGGGGTGAATAACGGAAAGGGCGGCGTAACCAGTTTGTTGGCCGGGACTGAAATCTCCCTTGAGTTTACGCCGGATGGTGCTGTGTCGGGATCGACAGGATGTAATGTGCTCACCGGAAGCTGCACGTTGAAAGGTGAGACGATCAGGTTCAATCCGTTGGCGACCACCCGCAGGTTTTATTCGCAGCCTGAAGGGGTTATGGAGCAGGAATCGGCCTTTCTTCAGGCGCTGGAAAATTCCAGGGTCTGGAAAATCGAAGCGGATGTTCTTGAGTTGCGGGACGAATCCGGTGCGTTGCAGGTGAAGGGTGTGTTGAAGTAGGAGCTTCCAATCACTGGAATAATTTATAATAGCAGAAGCGGACGGCCTCTGGGACTATGTCTGCACAACATAAAGGAGCATGGTATGAAATGGAGTAAAATGACGGCTGTGGCTGTATGGGCTGTGGCGATCGGTGTGCAGGCTCAGGTGGAAAAGCCGGTGGTGATGGAAGAGGCCATGCTGTCGGTGTCGATTCCGGGGGTGCATGGATTTATTGATGAAGTCGGACTGGTGGCATCGAAAGCATCGCCGATGATGAACGGGGCGATGCTGAAGAGTATGCTCGGTATGCAGCTGGGCGATATGAGTCTGGCGGGAATTCCGTCGGATGGCGGCCTTTCGATTGTGGCGCTGGACCCGACGAATATTTTTGCCGTGCTTGAGGTTTCGGAAGCGCAGTCCTCGGCCTATCTGAATATGGCTAAAGCCAAAAAGCTGCAGGCGGTGTATCTCGACGGCGCTGTGGTGGTGGCCGGCGATGACGGTGCACTGAAAACGGGAAAAAGCAAGCTGGGTGCGGTTAAGGCGGAGTTGCTGGCGGGAAATGCGCCGGTGCTGAGTTTGGCGATGCAGCCGGCGGACGTTATCGAGCGCAATCGCGAGGCGGTTGACGGATTTATGCAGATGATGCCGGCGATGCTGGGTATGAGCATGATGCAGCAGCCGGGGGCCTCGTTGGATTCGACGCAGAGCATCACTAAACTGCTGCAGGGCGAACTTCTTGTGTTGCTCTCTCTTTCCGAACAGTGTTCGGATGCGGAGGTGAGGCTGGCGCCGGAAAACGGTTCGCTGGTGCTGAGCGAAACGTTTGTTCCAAAGGCTGGAACTGCGTTGGCCAAGGCGGTGAATGCACCGGTGGTTCATCAGGAAAACCCGGCACTCCATTCCGGACTGCTGGGAGAGGGGGCTGTGCGGATGGATATGGTATTTTCCAATCCGGAGGCGCTTTCAGAATTCATTTCCGCAGAAGCGGTTAAAACCGTCAAGGCGATGGATCTGGTTGATGTTGATGCGGCCGCAGTGGCGGACATCATCACTAAGTGGGTTCAGATTTATGCAGGCACAGGATGTGAAGCTGTTTCCTTCGGTGAAGATGGTTTTTCGGTGTGCTATGTGATGGAGCTGACGGATGAAAACCGAACGCTTGAAGTGCTGCGCGGTATGAATGCCGATATGACACCGTTCCTGAAAATGTATGAATCTCTGGGGATGCCGTTATCGATGGCCTTTAAAGAAAATGTCCGGGAGGCTGACGGGCTGAACATTCATGAGTTCGGTTTTGAATATGACCTCTCGGCCATGCCGGAGGAGCAGCGGGTGCAGATGGAGGCTATGGGAGTGCAGAAAATGGCGTTCGATTTGGCGATTACCGACGGCATGCTTTTCTATGCGGAAAAAGGCGGGGTCGAAAAACTTGTTGCTGCAGTGAAGGCCGGGAAGACCGCGCCGAAAATCAAAGCCCGTTCCGTTTATCCTGAGGGTGGTTTCTATTATCTGGACTGGGATATGGGAAAATATATGGCATTCGTTGCTGAATCCCTTCCGGCCGATCCTTCCACGGCGATGATGAAGCAGCAGATGAGTACGCTGTTCAAAGGCACTGCTCCGGTGACCTCGGCCGGCTTCAGAAAAGATGGCATGGTCAACTGGAGTTTAACCATTCCGGGTGACCTGATCGCAAAATGCGGTCAGATGATTATGATGGCCCAGATGCAGAGTTTACAGCAGCCGCAACCCGGTGCTCCGGGATTCGCGCCGGTTGTGCCGGGAGAGTAAAAGGAGAAAGAATCATGAAATGCCACGAAGTGGATTATACGATTATCGGTGATGACCTCCAGACGGTGGAAGTCGAACTTGATCCCGGCGAAACGGTGGTGGCCGAAGCCGGGGCCATGAACTGGATGGATGACGGTATCCTGTTCGAAGCTCGAATGGGGGACGGATCGCAGGCCAATGAAGGGCTGATGGGTAAACTGTTCAGTGCCGGAAAACGGGCCATTACAGGCGAAAGCCTGTTCATGACCCATTTCACCAATCAGAGCGGCGGCAAACGATCCGTAACTTTCGGCGCGCCTTATCCCGGAAAAATTGTTCCGCTCGATATGGCGCAGTGCGGGGGTGAAATGCTCTGCCAGAAAGATGCTTTTCTATGTGCCGCCAAGGGCACATCGATTGGTGTTGCTTTCACCAAAAAGTTCGGTGCCGGATTTTTCGGCGGGGAAGGGTTTATTCTCCAGCGGCTGCAGGGGGACGGTATGGCCTTTTTGCACGCCGGCGGAACCATTGTGGAGAAAAAACTGAGTCAGGATATCCTCAAGGTGGACACCGGCTGCATTGTCGGGTTTACGCCGGGAATTGATTACAACATCGAGCGGGTGGGATTAAAGTCCGCCTTTTTCGGTGGGGAAGGACTTTTCTTGGCGACCCTGCGCGGAACCGGCACTGTATATCTGCAGAGCCTGCCGTTCTCCCGTCTGGCGGACCGGATTATCGCACATGCGCCGTCGGTCGGTGGTGAGCGTCAGGGCGAAGGCTCTGTGCTGGGTGGCCTCGGCGATCTGATCGGCGGGCGCTGAGTTACTTTTCATCCATTGGGAAACTGAATCCATCCCGCCGATTCCGGCGGGATTTTTCATTTCTGGGTTTCACCGGCTCGCCTTTATGGCTATGGTCCCCGTTTTACTTGAGAAAAACCTAAATCGGGTGGAGCTGGACTATGATTTATCGCATTGAAATCGGATTGAAAGACGGGGTGCCGGACGCGCGAGGCCGCGGGGTGATTCATCGGGCGGCGGGCGCGCTGAAAATGGATATTGCCGAATGCCGCACGCGCGACGTGTATAAAGTGGTGGCGAATATCGACGAGGCGAAAGCGGCGGAAGTCCAGAAGGCCTTTGCCGATCCGGTCGTTGCCGAATCCGCTATGGGCCGTCTGCCGGCACCGGAAAATTTTGACTGGATGCTCGAAGTCGGCTTCAAACCGGGCGTGACCGATAACGTCGGCCGTACGGCCCGCGGGGCACTGCAGGACGAAGTCGGCCGCGAACTCGAATGGGAAGAACAGGTGTATACCTGCATTCAGTATTTTCTGACCGGAAACCTGACCCGTGAAGATGTGGAGCATCTCGGCAAAGACCTGCTGGCCAACACCCTGATCCAGACGATTCAGGTGTTCTCCAAAGACGAATGGCTTGCCGCTGCGCCGGATATGACTGCCCCGATCTTTGACGACCATCCGGAAATCAAGGTGAATGTCATTGAGCTGCCCGACGATGATGAAGCGCTGATGAAGATTTCTTCGGAAGGGATCCTTTCGCTGTCGCTCGAAGAGATGCGTACGATCCGCGCCCACTATCTGCGCGACGATGTGAAAGCGCACCGCAAAGCGCTGGATCTGCCGGAATGGCCGACTGATATCGAGCTCGAATGCATTGCCCAGACCTGGTCGGAGCACTGCTCGCACAAGATTTTTTCCGGTACGGTTGAATACAAAGACGAAGAGACCGGCGAAACGGAAACCATTCATTCGCTCTACAAAACCTATGTGAAAGCCTCCACCAAGAAAGTGGAGGAATCCATCGACTGGCTGATTTCGGTTTTCACCGACAACGCGGGCATCGTGAAATTCAACGAAGACCTGCACCTGGTCTATAAAGTCGAAACCCATAACTCGCCGTCAGCGCTGGATCCGTACGGCGGCGCCATGACCGGCATCGTCGGCGTGAACCGCGATCCGCTGGGCACCGGTATGGGGGCGGCTTTGGTTTCCAATGTCTGGGGCTACTGTCTCGGTTCACCGTTCTACGACAAGGAAGTGCCTGAAGGCCTGATGCATCCGCGCCGTATCCGCGACGGTGTGCACGAAGGGGTGATCGATGGCGGTAACCAGTCGGGTATTCCGTACAGCCGCGGTTTTGAGTGTTTTGATGAGCGCTACCTCGGCAAGCCGCTGGTTTACTGCGGCACGATGGGCACGATTCCGGTGGAAGTAACCGGCGGTCCGTCCGAGCGCAAAGAGATTGAAGTGGGCGACTGGACTGTCATGTGCGGCGGCCGGATCGGTAAAGACGGCATTCACGGCGCCACCTTTTCATCGGAAGAGCTTCGCACGGAATCGCCGGCGCAGGCGGTGCAGATCGGCGATCCGCTGACGCAGCGCAAGCTGTATGAATTCCTGATCGAAGCGCGCGACCTCGGCCTGTTCCGCTGCATCACCGACAACGGCGCGGGCGGTATCTCCTGCTCATTCGGCGAAATGGGTAAATATTCCGGCGGCTGCGAGTGCGAACTTGCCGGCGCACCGCTGAAATATGAAGGCCTCCAGCCGTGGGAAGTGCTTGTTTCTGAGGCGCAGGAACGCATGACGCTTGCGGTGCAGCCCGAAAAACGCGAAGAATTTGAAGCGCTCGCGAAGCAGCGCGATGTCGATGTGGCCTTTATGGGCAAATACAACGACTCCGGTTACTTTACCGTTAAACAGGACGGTAAAGTGATTGCCAGCCTCGATATGGATTTTCTTTATGAAACCGGCTGTCCGACACTGGTCATGCCCGGGGTCTGGAAAAAGCCGAGCATTCCGGCGCCGGTGGTTGAACAGCAGGAAGATTATTCGGAAACGCTGACGAAGCTGATGGGCGATCTGAACATCTGTTCGCGTGAATACAAGAGCCGGATCTATGACGGCGAGGTGAAAGGCCTCTCTGTTGTGAAACCGTTCGTTGGTGTGAATGCTGATGTTCCATCGGATGCGACGGTGATGCGCGTGGAATACGACAAGGATCGCGGCGCGGTACTGGCCGAAGGTATTAATCCGTGGTTCTCGGATATCGATACCTACGATATGACCGCATCGGTGATCGATGAAGCGGTCCGCCGCGTCATTGCGGTCGGCGGCGATCTGGAGCGTATTGCGATTCTGGACAACTACTGCTGGCCGGATCCGGTGGAATCGGACAAGACGCCGGACGGTGCGTATAAAATGGCGCAGCTGGTTCGCTCCAATAAAGCGCTCTACGACTACACCACGCTTTACAAAACACCGGCGGTTTCCGGTAAAGACTCGTGTAAAAACGACTCCACCCGCGGCGGTAAGAAAATTTCGATTCCGCCGACGCTGCTCATTTCCTCGATCGGTCAGATTGACGACGTGAAAAAAGCGGTCACCATGACGCTGAAAGATGCCGGCGATGTGATCTATGTGATCGGCGATACCAAAGAAGAGCTCGGTGCCTCGGCCTACTACCGCCTGCTGGCGGAGGAGCAGGGCACACCGCTCAACTATGGCGGTACAGTTCCGGCGGTGGACGGCGAAAAGGCGCTTGAAATCTACGCGGCCATGAACAAGGCAACGGATGCCGGCCTGCTGAAATCGGCTACGACTCCCAATAAGGGCGGTCTGGCGGTTTCACTGGCACTGACGGCGATCGGCGGACAGCTGGGTGCGGATGTGGATCTGTCCGGTCTGGGTGTTGATGCTGAAACGGCACTGTTCTCGGAATCCAACAGTCGGTTCGTTGTAACCGCTGCTCCGGAAAAAGCGGCTGAGCTGGAAGCGCTCTTCGACGGACTGCCGATCACTAGGGTCGGTGCGGTGACCGAAGATAAAGTGCTGAAGGTTGCCGGGGCAGTGAACGTGGACATTGATGCCCTCGTTAAACCGTTCAAAGAAACGCTGTACGGCGTTTAAAGCAAAGCGGGCATCTGGCTCGTTTAGGTGAAGAAGAACCCTGTCTCGGAATTCCGAAGCAGGGTTTTCTTTTTCCAGTCATTGGAAAAGCGATGAAGCATTCTCAATATAAAATGAATGCAGGTCATTGTTGCCCTGAGTCCACACCGCTGTTCGGGGTTGGACGGCTGGGGCGGGGCTGAAGCCGGGCGGAAATGGATAGAGATTCCGATATACGGACTAAGCCTGCCGGCTCGTGTGGTTCCACGGCAGCCAGGGTAGGCCCTGGCGCAGACTTTCGCGCATGCGTTCCGCTGCTTCAGCTTTGTAACCGTACACGCGCAGTCCGAAAATATGAACCATAATGGAGGCGGCACGTTTCCTTGCGGTTTCGGTGTCGAATTCCTGTTCGAGGTAACTGCGGAAGAGAGCCTCGATTTCATCGAGTTTTTCCGAGGCCAGTTCGTGCAGCGAGTTGCCTTCGGCGGCCAGTTCGAGCTGCGTTTTGATCAGGAAACAGCTGTTATAATCTTCCTGCGTGGATTGCTCGATCATCGATTCCAGCACCGTGCAGATGCCTTTGAGCATGCCGTCCGGCCCCTCAAGTGCGGTTCTGATCCGTTTTTTTGAGTTTGCGGCATAGGTGTCGAGTGCTTCCCGGTAGAGGCCCTCTTTGTTTTTGAAGGCCAGGTAGATGGAGCCCGGCTGAAGACCGGTGGTTTTGACCACCTGCTGCATGGACGATGCGCTGTAGCCGTGCTGCCAGAACAGCCGGATTGCATTCTCTATGACTTCGTTCCGATCAAATTGCGCCTTGGCCATCGTATACTCCTTTGTCTTCCGAATTTTGTTTATCCGGGCATCTGATGAGTAATATAGCAGATCGGATTGAATAGTCATTCAAAAAGTTTATTCATTGTAAACGACGTAAAATAAAGTGATTAGATATTTATATGGAATGGTCATTCAAAATTAAACTTGAATGATCATTCTATGAGGTCTATAACCCGGACGTATTGATACGGAACGGTCTGGAAGGGCCGATAGTAAACCCCGAATGGAGAGAACAATGAGTGCTTTTAAAATTCACACAATCGAGTCCGCGCCGGAAGAGAGTAAGCCGATGCTGGAAGATTCACTTCAATCGTTCGGCATGGTGCCGAATCTGCTGGCGGTACTGGCGGAGGCGCCTGGTGTGCTGGATGCGTACAAACTGCTGCACGAGCGGTTTGAAAACTCTTCCTTCAATGCGGAGGAGCTCACGGTGGTCTGGCAGACCATCAATGTGGAGCACGAGTGTCACTACTGTGTCCCGGCGCATACGGCGATTGCGGGCATGATGCAGGTTGATCCGGTCATTACGGAGGCGCTGCGGAACGAGACTGAGCTGCCGACTGAAAAACTGCAGGTGCTTCGTGAGACCACGTTGTCCATGGTTCGGAACCGCGGACGGCTGACCGATGCGGAAAAGGACACCTTCTTTGCTGCCGGTTACACGCCGCGTCAGCTGCTGGAAGTGGTACTCGGTCTGTCGCAGAAAATCATCAGCAACTATGTAAATCATCTGGCGGATACCCCGGTCGATGAACCGTTTCAGAAGCTGGTCTGGGAGAAGAAAAAATAATCGGCAGTCCTGTTTCAGGTCGGGCTGGACGGGAGCGGTGCCGGACCGGC
Source organism: Pontiella agarivorans (assembly GCF_034531395.1). Classification (NCBI taxonomy): domain Bacteria; kingdom Pseudomonadati; phylum Kiritimatiellota; class Kiritimatiellia; order Kiritimatiellales; family Pontiellaceae; genus Pontiella; species Pontiella agarivorans. The sequence continues at coordinate 1,237,432 of NZ_JARVCO010000010.1, forward strand.
ACAGTGAGCACATATATTGAATGGAGGAAGTGAATCATGGGGATTTCTATTGAAGATAAAGTCGCGCTGGTGACCGGGGCCAACCGGGGCATCGGCAGGGCGGTTGTGGAATCATTTATCAACCACGGTGCAAAGAAGGTTTATCTGGCGGTTCGTCGGCCGGAATCGGCCGCGGAGCTGGAAGCGCAGTATGGCGACAGGGTGGTCACCATCCGTGCGGATGTGGCTGATAAGGTTTCGATCGAGGCGCTGGCCAAACAGGCCGCGGATGTGGATGTGGTGGTCAACAATGCCGGGATTGCGATTCCGAACAGCCGGGTGCTTGATGAACGCGCCGAACCCAATCTGGTTGATGAGCTGCAGGTCAATGTATTCGGTCTGCTGAATGTGGCACACGCTTTTGCCGGCATACTGGAAAAAAATAACGGGGCGCTGGTTCAGTTGAATTCGGTGGCGTCGTTCCGCGACTTTGCCGACATTGCAACCTATTCCGCCTCCAAGGCGGCGGCGTATTCGCTGACCCAGGCGCTGCGTGAAGACCTGAGCAAAAAGGGCGTACAGGTGGTCAGTGTGCACCCCGGCGGCGTGGTAACGGATATGGCGGAAGCCTGCGATGTGACGACCTCAACCCCGGCTTCGGTGGTCGGCGAAGCCTTGGTGGATGCGCTGGCCAACGGCGACTTTTTCGTCTACCCCGACCCGGGAGGGCAGATGATCGGCGCGGCCTATCAGCACTTTGCGGACGAAATCGTGATGGCCGACTTTTCATAGGCGGCCGTGAAACGGATCTGAACATGGTGAATGTCCGCCGCCGGGAACGGTACGGCGCAATAAGCAAAACGGGAAAACTTATGAAAATCGGAATCATTGGAGCGGGTGCGCTCGGCTGTTATTACGGTGCGAAACTGGCGCGCTGCGGAGCGGCTGTTCATTTTATCGCCCGGGGAGCAACGCTTCAGGCACTGCGCTCGAAGGGCGTGACGGTTCATCGCGATGACGGATCGTTTAGCGTTTCCGATTTCCATGCGACCGACCGGGCGGATAACGTCGGGCCGGTGGAGTTATTGATCGTTGCGACCAAAAGCTATGCCTTTGAAGCAATCGCCCCGGCGTTGCGCGCACTCAAAGGTCCCGACACCATTGTTCTTCCCCTGCAGAACGGAGTCGACAGCGCCGAACGCCTTGGCGTGCTCGCGGATCCCGAACATATTCTGGGCGGACTGACTTATTTACCCGTCTCAGCCATAGCTCCCGGCGTGGTGCGGCAATCAGGCGTCGAAAAACCGATACTGCTCGGTCCCCTGAACGAGGCCGATGAAGCGGCCGCCCGGACCACGCTGTCCGTATTGCAAAAAGCGGACATCGCGGCCGAACGCCCCGCCGATATTCGCGTTGCGCTCTGGATGAAATACATGCTGGCCATTTGCACCATGGGCGTCCAGTCGGTCACCGGATGCCCCATTGGACCAACCCGCGAAGATCCCGACACGCGGGCGCTGTATCTCGCCTGCCTGCGTGAAGTGGACACCGTCGCCCGGGCGGGCGGCGTCAACCTGCCGGACGGCGCACAGGAAAACGCGATGCGCGCCATCGATTCATATCCCGCCGCAGTCAAAGCGTCCATGCTTCAGGATCTGGAATGCGGCAAGCCGCTGGAACTCGAAGCGATGCACGGAACGCTGGTACGGCTCGGTAAAACATACGGTGTAGAAACGCCTGTGAATCAGTTTATTTATGCTGCTCTCAAACTCCGAGCCGGCGGTTCTGTCGGCAGCGCAGCAGGCGATTAAAAGAACAGCCCCGGCATTATTACGGCCGGGAAACTTATACGAAGTAAGCAGGAGATAAAAATGATTCAGTCACGATTAACCCCCGGTTTGGCCGGTGTCTTTTTTGCCGCCGCATTAACCGTTGCCCGTGCTCAGATAACCCCGGAAAATCAGGAGAACAATATGCCGCCCCCCAAGGTCATTATTTTTGATGTTAACGAAACGCTGCTGAGTTTGGATCCGCTGAAGGAATCAGTGGGCGAAGCCCTCGGCAACCGGGAGGATCTGCTGCCGCTCTGGTTTTCCACGATGCTGCACTATTCGCTGGTGGAAACGTTGTCGGATTCCTATCACAGTTTTGGAGAAATCGGGACGGCGGCGCTGATGATGGTGGCTGAAACCCAGGGCATTGAAATGACGGTTGATGAAGCCCGGGAGGCCATCATTCCCCCGTTGCGCTCTTTGCCGCCGCATCCGGATGTGCCGGAAGGATTGGAGGCGCTCAAGCAGGACGGGCGGTTTAAACTGGTCACACTGACCAACTCCAATGATGCCGGAGCACGAACCAAATTAACCAAAGCCGGTTTAGTCGATCAATTTGACACGCTCTACACCATTGAGGCGCTCCGGAAATATAAACCCCATCCGGATGCGTATCGTATGGTGCTCGACGATCTCGGCCTGCAACCGGAAGACGTACTGATGGTGGCCGCGCATGCCTGGGATCTGGCGGGTGCGGATAACGTCGGCCTGCAGACCGCTTTTATCGCGCGGCCGGGAAAGACCCTTTATCCGAATGCCGCGCGGCCGGATTATGTCGTGAACGATCTGTCAGAACTCGCGTCTATCTTTCTGGAAACAACATTAACACAAGGAGACCTCGATGAATAATTTTGATTTTTACAACCCGACCCGGATTCTTTTCGGTGAAAACCGCACGGCCTCGATCGATGAACATATTCCGGGTGACGCCCGTGTGATGGTGCTTTACGGCGGCGAGAGCGCGCGTCGTACCGGCACGCTTGATGAAGTGCGTCAGGCACTGGGAGATCGTACGGCAGTCGAGTTCGGCGGCATCGAAGCAAACCCGAAGTTTGAGACTCTGATGCGGGCCGTGGAAACCGCCCGGGCGGAGCATGTCGATTTTCTGCTGGCGGTCGGTGGCGGTTCCGTGATTGACGGCACCAAATTTGTGGCTGCGGCCATTCCGTTTGAAGGTGATCCCTGGAGCATTCTGACCGAGCACGGCGCCAATGTGCATTCGGCTATGCCTTTCGGTACTGTGCTGACTCTGCCTGCCACGGGTTCGGAAATGAATCACGGAGCGGTAGTTACCCGGGCGGAACTTCATGCCAAACTGGCTTTTATGAGTCCGCATGTGTTTCCGCAGTTCTCCGTGCTGGATCCGACCAAAACCTACACGCTGCCGCAGCGGCAGCTGTCTAACGGGGTGGCAGATGCGTTTGTACATATTATGGAGCAGTATCTGACCCGGCCCGCCGGGGCCATGGTGCAGGATCGTTTTGCCGAAGGACTGCTGCAGACCTTGGTCGAACTGGCTCCGCAGGTCAACGAAGGCGAGAATGACTACGCCGTTCGGGCCAACTTTATGTGGACCACCACCTGGGCGCTGAACGGTATGATCGGTGCCGGTGTGCCGCAGGACTGGGCCACGCATATGATCGGTCACGAGCTGACGGCACTGTACGATATCGATCACGCCCGGACGCTGGCGATTGTTCTTCCGTCGCTGCTGCGCGAACAGCGTACCGTCAAAGCGGAAAAACTGCTGCAGTATGCTGAACGGGTATGGCATATCACTGAAGGCGATGACGAGGCCCGCATCGATGAAGCCATCGCAAAAACAGAAGCTTTTTTCGAAGGCTTAGGACTTTCTACGCATCTGGGTGCATATGATCTCGGTGAAGAGGCGATTGATGCTGTTGTTGAACAGCTGGAAGCGCACGGCATGACTTCGCTGGGCGAACAGCAGGACATTACACCTGCCGTCAGCCGTCGGATTCTCCAGCGCAGCCTGAAAGCATAACCGATCGGGGAAAATCTATTATGACACAAAGCAAAACATCCAACCGCCGTATCCTCTTGAATGCCCGCCCGCACGGTGCCCCCAAACCGACGGACTTTCGTTTGGAAGAAACAGAAGTTCCAACGCCTGGAAAAGGGGAGGTGCTGTTGCGCACCCTTTATCTGTCGCTGGATCCCTACATGCGCGGCCGGATGAGCGAAGGGCCGTCTTATGCGCCGCCGGTTGAGCTCAATGCCGTCATGGTCGGCGGCACGGTCAGCCGTGTGGAACAGTCCCGGCATCCGGATTATAGTGAGGGCGATCTCGTGCTCGGCTACAGCGGCTGGCAGGACTATGCTGTTTCGGACGGTACCGGGCTGGTGAGGCTCGATTCGGGGATGGAGCGCCCGTCGCTGGCGCTCGGTGTGCTGGGTATGCCGGGTTTCACCGCCTATATGGGTCTGCTCGATATCGGACGGCCGCAGCCCGGCGAAACCGTGGCTGTGGCTGCTTCCACCGGTGCGGTCGGATCGGTCGTCGGACAGATTGCCAAACTCAAGGGCTGCCGTGTGGTCGGCATTGCCGGCGGCGCTGAAAAGTGCAGCGTCGCTGTTGAAGAACTCGGATTTGACGCGTGTATCGATCATCGCGCTGACGATTTGAACGAACAGCTTGCCGCAGTCTGTCCGGACGGGATCGATGTCTATTTTGAAAATGTCGGCGGCAGAGTTTTTGATGCCGTTCTTCCGTTACTTAATGCGAAAGCACGCGTTCCGCTTTGCGGTCTGATTGCCCATTACAACGATACGGAACTGCCGCCCGGTCCGGACCGTCTGCCGCTGCTGACGAAAACACTTCTGACCAAGCGCATTAAAATGCAGGGCTTTATCATCTTCGATGACTACGCTCCGCGCTACCCTGAATTCGCCGCCGAAATGACCGAATGGGTTAAGGCCGGTAAGGTCAGGGTTCGCGAGGATATGGTCCAGGGATTGGAAAACGCCCCCGAAGCCTTCATCGGACTGCTGGAAGGCCGGAACAACGGGAAGCTCGTTATCCGCGTTGCGGATCCTGCCTAGATCAGAAACAGTATGTGTGCTGCAATTAAAGTGGATATTATTTCGGATGTGGTCTGTCCGTGGTGTGTGATCGGTTTCCGGCGATTGGAAAAGGCGATTGCGGATCGGGGCATGGAAGAGGCGGTTCAATTTGAATGGCATCCGTTTGAGCTAAACCCGGACATGCAGCCCGAAGGGGAAAACCTGCTGGACCATATGACACGGAAATATGGATCGACCCCGGAGCAGAGCCATTGCTTTCGAGCGGAGCTGGCGGAACGCGGGGCCGAGCTGGGGTTCATATTTAATTTTTTCGACGGCATGAAGATGGTGAACACGCGCGATGCCCATATTCTGATCGACTATGCAAAAGGGCAGGGACGTCAGACGGAGCTGCAGAGGCGTCTGTTTGCTGCATATTTTGAGGAACAGAAAGATATCTCCGACCGGGAAGTGCTGAAGGGTGAGCTGCAGCAGGCCGGCCTTGATGTTGATGAGGCCTTGCGGGTCTTGCAGGATGATGAGATCCGACAGCGAATTCGCGGGCGGGAGAAGTTCTGGGTTGAACGGGGCATTTCCGGCGTGCCCACCATGATCTTTAATCAGGCGGTCGTACTCAACGGTGCGCAGCCGGCTTCCGTATATGGCGATATACTGGATGATTTCAGGGGGCAGTTTTAACGTGCTGACCCTTGCGTATCTTACGCTTTATCAGGGTGTAGAAACTTAATCTGAATGTTTTCAGGCCGATGCGGTCCAAAATGACTTGTAAATAGAACTTGAATGGTCCTTCAAGAAGAACTAAAAGCCACACCCAACAGATGACAAAACCCTTGTTAGGGAAATTTTTTAACGGAGACGGAAAATGAGCATGACTGAAAAAGAAGAGCAGGTTGCAGCAACATCTCGGCGTAAACCGGTTGTTATTTCATTGGCCGTCTTCGGGGTTCTGGCGGTTGGGGGCATCTTTTTCGCCGCGCGGCAGGCGCAGGCGGATACGGAAGCACCGGTCACCGTACCTCCGGCCCGGGAGGTTGAGGTGGAGCTCGTGTCGGAAACTCTGACACGGACGTGGCGTGAATTTTCCGGTCGCATGGCGGCGGTGGATCGGGCGGAAATCCGACCGCAGGTCAGCGGGGCCATTACGGAAATCCGGTTTGCGGACGGACAGCGGGTGGAGAAGGGCGATGTTCTTTTTGTCATCGATCCGCGTCCCTATGCGGCGGCCGTGCAGCAGGCGGAAGCGGAGCTTTCGTCGGCCCGGGCCCAGAGTGAACTTGCGCAGACGCTGCTGGAACGGGCGGAAGTGTTGATTAAGGAATCCGCAATTGCACAGCGGTTGTATGATGAACGCGCCAGCAATATGCAGCTGACCAAAGCGGCGGTACTGGCCGCTGAAGCGCGGCTTGAGCAGGCTCGTCTGAATCTGGACTATGCCTATATCAAGGCCCCGTTTTCCGGCCGGCTCAGCCGCGCCGAAATTACGCTGGGCAATCTGGTCTCTGCAGGGCCGACCGCGCCGTTGCTGACGACACTGGTTTCCGATGAGGGCATTTATGCGGAATTTGAAGTCGATGAAAAAACCTATATGGACCATATCCACATTGCCGCAGGGATTCGGAACCGGGAGATCAAAATTCCGGTGGAGATTACTATCGGGGCCGGGCAGAACCGTTATGAAGGTTTCGTCCACAGTCTGGATAATCAGATTGATGCGTCCACGGGAACCATCCGCGGCCGCGCCTTTTTTCCGAATGAAAACACCGAGCTGGTTCCGGGGATGTTTGTCCGCGTGAATCTGGGCTCGCCGGAAAAGCAGGAGCATATTCTGCTGAATGAAAAGGCGATCGGAACCAATCAGAGCCGCAAATATGTCTATGTGGTGAATCAGGACCATGTTGTGGAATACCGGGAGGTTATTCTTGGTGAAAATATTGCCGGCCGTCGCGTGATTGAAAGCGGGCTGGAAGAGGGCGAAATGGTCATCACCGCCGGCCTTATGCGCATCCGTCCGGGTATGCCCGTTGAACCCATCGTAAAGACTGCAGCACAGCCGGCCGGCCCCGGGCAGCAGCTTTCCGCCAGCAACTGATTCGGCCGCTGTATCGCCTCAACCAGGATTAATTTATGAATCTCTCCCGCTATTTTGTAGACCGCCCGATTTTTGCATCCGTTCTTTCTCTGCTGATTTTAATCGGCGGTCTGATCGCTATGTTCAAGCTGCCTGTGGCGGAATATCCGGAAGTCACGCCGCCGTCGGTGGTGGTGAAAGCCTCGTTCCCGGGGGCGAACCCTACAGAAATCGCCGAAACGGTGGCAACGCCGCTGGAAGAGCAGATCAACGGCGTCGAAAACATGCTCTACATGAATTCGCTCGCGACCTCCGACGGCTCGTTGACGCTGCGCGTGACCTTTGCCATCGGAACCGATCCGGACCTTGCACAGCAGCTGGTGCAGAACCGGGTAACCCAGGCACTGCCGCGCCTGCCGGATGTTACGCGCTCGCTCGGGGTTACCGTCACGAAGAGTTCGCCCGATCTGACTATGGTCATTCATCTGCACTCGCCGGATGACCGCTATGACATGCTTTACCTTCGGAACTATGCCAGCCTGCACATCAAGGATGAGCTGGCCAAAATCGGCGGTGTCGGTGAGGTTCGTGCGTTCGGAGCGGGGGACTATGCGATGCGTATCTGGCTCGATCCCAATCGGGTGGCTGAACTCGGCATGACGCCATCTGAAGTGGTGGATGCCATCCGTCGCCAGAACGTGCAGGTGGCGGCCGGACTGATTGGCGGTCCGCCATACGACGATTCGGTGCAGGTGCAGATGCCGGTAAATGTAAAGGGCCGTTTGCAGTCGGCCGAGGAGTTCGGTCAGGTCATCATCAAACGCAGTGAAGACGGTGTGGTTACACGCTTGAGCGATGTGGCGCGCATTGAGCTGGATGCCCAGACCTATGCTCTGCGGTCGCTGCTCGACGGCAGTCAGGCTGTGGCCATTCCCATTTTTGCCTCGCCGGGAGCCAATGCCTTGCAGATTTCCGCGGACGTGCGTGCCGCGATGGAACGGCTGCAGGAAGATATGCCCGAGGGCGTAACCTATTCGATTGTCTACGACCCGACGGTTTTTGTGCGCAAGTCGATCGACTCGGTGATCACCAGCCTGTTCCAGTCGGTATTGCTGGTGGCGCTGGTGGTGATCATCTTTCTGCAGAACTGGCGTGTCTCCATCATCCCGCTGTTTGCCGTGCCGGTTTCCATTATCGGGACATTCGCCTTTATGCTGATGTTCGGATTTTCGATTAATGTCCTCTCGCTGTTCGGGCTGATTCTGGCTATCGGGATTGTCGTCGATGATGCAATTGTGGTGGTGGAAAACGTCGACCGGAACGTAGCTGCGGGGTTGCCGCCGCGCGAGGCGACGATTAAAGCAATGAAAGAGGTAACCGGTCCTGTGATTGCCACCACGATGGTGCTGGCCGGCGTATTTATTCCGATTGCATTTATCAGCGGGCTGACGGGACAGTTCTATCGGCAGTTTGCACTGACCATTGCCATTGCGGCGTTCATCTCCACGTTTAATTCACTTACATTAAGTCCGGCCATGTCGGCACTGCTGCTGCGGTCGCCGGATGCGCCCCGGGACCGGTTTACCCGGTTTATGGATTTTGCTTTCGGCTGGTTTTTCCGCGGTTTCAACCGGATGTTCGACCGCAACCAGCGGGACTATGACAAAACGTTGAAAAGCGTGACCCGGCATAAAACGGTTTCGATGGTGATCTACGCGCTGCTGGTGGTGCTGGCTGTCTTCTCATTCAAACTTGTTCCGAAAGGTTTTGTGCCGTTGCAGGACAAGCAGTATCTGATCAGTTTCGCTGTGCTTCCGCCGGGGGCCACGCTGGAGCGGACCGAAGATGTGCTGCGAGAAATGCACGCGATCATGAAAACCGAACATGGTGTCAAACATGCGGTGATGTTCCCCGGGCTGTCGATCAACGGCTTTGTGAATTCTCCCGGTGCGGGCATTTCGTTTATTCCGCTGGAGGATTTTGAAAGCCGCAAAGACGAAGGGCTGGATGCAAAATCGATTGCCGCCAAACTGCAGCAGCGGTTCAATGCTATCGACGGAGCCTATATTGCGGTCTTTCCGCCGCCGCCGGTGCGCGGTCTCGGTAGACTGGGCGGGTTTAAACTCCAGATTGAAGACCGCGCCGACCAGGGCACCCAGGCTTTGGACGACGCCGTGCAGGCGGTGCTGAAAAAGGCGAATGAACATCCGGCGCTGACCGGGGTGTTTTCGAGTTATAACGTTAATTTTCCGCAACTGATGGCGGAGGTGGACCGGACCAAGGCCGAGCAGCTCGGTGTGCCGGTGGATGAATTGTTCCGCACGATGCAGGTGTATCTGGGATCGCTCTACGTGAATGATTTCAATCAGTTCGGACGCACCTATCAGGTGATTGCGCAGGCGGATAAGCGCTTCCGCTCGCAGCCGGGAGATATTGCCCGGCTGCAGACCCGTAATCTGGACGGCAATATGGTGCCGCTCGGAGCGATGGTGGATGTGCAGGAATCCTACGGACCTGAAACCGCGATGCGCTATAACTCGTACCTTTCCGCCGATATTAACGGGAATGCGGCATCCGGTTATTCGTCGGGGCAGGCCCAGGAAGCCATTACGCAGATTCTTGAGGAAACGCTGCCGCGCGGCATGGCGTTTGACTGGACGGAAATGACCTATCAGGAAAAGCTGGCCGGTAATACGGCGATCTATATTTTTCCCCTCTGCCTGCTGCTTATTTTTCTGATTCTTGCGGCCCAGTATGAAAGCCTGACGATGCCGCTGGCGGTGATTCTGATTGTTCCGATGAGTATGCTTTCGGCCATGTTCGGGTTATGGGTCACCGGGGCGGATAACAACATTTTCACGCAGATCGCCCTGTTTGTGCTCGCGGGTCTTGCGAGTAAAAACGCCATCCTGATTGTGGAATTTGCCCGCGAGCTGGAGCGGCAGGGAGAGACCATTGTGCAGGCCGCCATCAATGCTTCGCGCATGCGGCTGCGGCCGATTCTGATGACCTCCGTTTCGTTCATTGCAGGGGTGCTTCCGCTGATGCTCAGTACAGGGGCCGGTTCTGAAATGCGCCGCGCCATCGGTCTGGCGGTTTTCTCGGGCATGGTCGGCGTGACTCTGTTCGGACTGGTTTTTACCCCGATTTTTTACATCGTGCTTCGACAGGGCGAGACCCGCCTTTCGAAAAAGAAGGAACTGACCGCATGAAACTAACCATACTTTGGATTTTGCCGCTGCTGCTTGCCGGCTGTGTGACCCGGCAGGAACTGCCGGAATTAAAACAGCCCGATGCCTGGGAGGGGGCCGCCGCGACGGTGACTACGAATGAGCTTTCGGCCTGGTGGACGACGTTCAACGATCCGGCACTGACCGGTCTGGTGGAAACCGCGCTGACCAACAGCCCGCAGCAGCAGATCGCCGCGGCGCGGATCCGCGAGGCACGCGGGATTCGCCGTTCAGCCAAAGCCGGACTTTTTCCAAGCCTTGGAATCCGTGGGGACGCCGGCCGCGAGCGCGAGGCGCTGACGGAATCAACCGGGAATTTTTATACGGCGGGGTTTGATGCTTCCTACGAAGTTGATCTGTTCGGTAAAAACCGGAATACACTGAATGCGGCCGATGCACAGTTGCGGGCGCTGGAGGCTGATCTCCAGGGGGTGGAACTTTCGCTTGCGGCGGAGGTGGTCCGCACGTATATCGATTTCCGGGCGGCCGAAAAACAGCGTGCGATTGCGGGAAAAAATCTGAAGGCGCAGGAAAATACATTGAAGCTGGTGCAGCAGCAGCATGCCCACGGTGAAGCACCGCGATTGGATGTGGAGCGTTCAGAAAGTCTGGTGAATACCACTCGCGCCTCAATTCCGGAATTTCGACGTCTGGCGGAGAATGCACGGTTGCAGCTGGCGGTATTGACCGGACGGCCGTCGCAGGAACTGCGGATTCCGCATGCGGACACTGCTGTTATTCCGGGGGCGGACAGTACACCGCTGCTTCTGGCACCGGTTGATGTGATGGCCGGACGCCCGGATATCCGCCGGGCGGCGGCTGTACTCGAAGCCAATTCCGCGCTCGTCGAGGTTTCTGTGGCGGAACTTTATCCGACGATCAGTCTGAGCGGATTCTTCGGTTTTGCCGACGGGGTTCTTTTCGATTCCGCCCGGATCTGGCAGGGAGCCATCGACGGGGCGGTCAATCTGATCGATTTCGGCCGTGTTGAAGGGCAGATTGATGCTGCGGAAGCGCGTGAAAGACAGGCTTATGAACAGCTTCGGCAGACGGTACTGCAGGCCGTGGCCGATGTGGAAAGTGCAATGACCGACTATGCCCGTATTCGTGAGCAACGCGGTTCGCTTGAGAAAGCCTATAAAAATTCCGCCCGGGCACTGAAGCTTTCGGAAGCGCTGTTCCGCGAGGGTGAGGTTTCGTTCCTGGATGTGCTTGATGCACAGCGCACGGCGAACGATGCCGATTCCGCGCTGGTTTCAGCCGAAGCCGCCCAGGCGAAAAGTGTGGTCCGGCTCTATAAATCGCTGGGGATCTATTAAGGTTCTTTTCGGGGTGCCTGCAGTATTTTCCGCGAGGGAAAAGCCGGGTTTAAACCGCAGGCGAAACAAAAGAAGCCGGATTGAAACCGAGAAATCACCCCCGGTGTTACGTTGCGGATCAACCGCGCCGTCGTCGTAAACTACGCTGAATTAATGTGTAAGCAAAAAACATTATAATATAGCATTAATCTGAATGAAAATAAAACAAAAAAATACTGCAGTTTTTGCCGGGGATGTTCTATAAGCCGCAGCAATTGAACAGAAGTATAGAATGATTCGTCAAAATTCTTTTTAAGAAAATGGCGATAAATTGGAAATCAGATTATTCCGAAAAGCTCCGGGTTTGTAATCCCGGGAATGGAATGTTGATTTCTGAAGAAAGGAAAACAGACCATGAAAACAAATGTCATGAAAGAACGGGAAAGCGATAGGACCGCAGGTGATGCAATCACATTCGGTGCGTTACTGCTGGCACCGGCTGTCGGGTTGATTGTGGCCCTGATTATGCACCGTATCATCGATGCCCGTTTCTCTGAAGTGCTGTTTATGTCGCTACTGGCGGTTGCGCCGATCTGTATTGTCGGGGAATTGATCCGCTGGACTGTACAGGTCCGGAATCCGATGCGCAAACGGATTGGCTATGACCGGCGTCAGCCCGAACGGCTGCCGCACTTTGTTCCGCCGGGATTGCAGTCCCGTTCGCGTAATCGTTGAACGAACGGATTATTCCGTTTCCGGAGTTGATCCGGTGAAGGTAAAAGCGTAGCTCTTTACGGGTTACGCTTTTTTTATGATTAATCTTCGCCGGATCGAAAATGATGAAAGAAAAACTTTGGAAACATATTTCTGCCGTTCGCACTCAGTCTCCATTGGTACAGAACATTACCAACTACGTGGTCATGAACAATACCGCCAATGCGCTGCTGGCGGTCGGGGCCTCGCCGATCATGGCTCATGCCCTCCGGGAAATAGATGAAATGGTTGCGCTCTGCAATGCGCTAGTGGTGAATATCGGAACCTTGGATCATGCGTGGTCCGATGCCATGCTACAGGCGGCCCGCCGGGCGCGGGCGCTTAAAAAACCGTGGATTCTCGATCCCGTCGGCGCAGGGGCTACATCTTATCGTGATCAGGTTCTATCGCGCCTCATTGCCCTGCGCCCGACGGCGATTCGCGGTAACGCCTCCGAAATTCTGGCGCTGGCCAATGCGAATCAAAGCAGGACGAAAGGTGTCGACAGCACCGCGCAGAGTTCGGAAGCGCTGGACGCCGCAAAGGCCCTGCACAAACTCACCGGCGCGGTTGTGGGTATTTCCGGCGAAACTGATTTTATCGTATCCGATCAGCCGGTTATTCAGATTCACAACGGCACACCGCTGATGACGCGCGTTACCGGACTCGGCTGTTCCGCAACCGCGCTGATCGGCGCGTTTCTTGCCGTGACTGAAAACAGCGCCGAAGCCGTGGCCGCCGCAACGGCCCTGCTGAGTATTGCCGGCGAACTCGCCGAAAAAAACAGTAACGGTCCCGGCAGTCTGCAGATGAACCTGCTTGATAAACTTTACAATCTGACCGAAGACGAATTCAAAAACACCCTGCGCATCGAGGCCTGATCATGGCCAATCCATTTCCTTATCGGCTGTATCTGGTAATTTCCGAGGCAGACTGCGCCGGCCGCGATTTTGTCCAAGTGGCCGAGCAGGCCGTGCAGGGCGGCGTCGATGTGGTGCAGCTGCGCGAAAAACACGCGACGCCCGAAGAATTCCTCCGCAAAGCCGAACGCCTGCAGACGATGCTGCAGACCTATGATGTTCCATTGATCATCAACGATAATCTCGACGTTGCTATGCAGTCGGGCGCCTTCGGCATCCACGTCGGCCGCAGCGACTGTTCACCCGCCCGCATCCGCTCCGTCTGGGCGGATTGCCGCTCGCTCGGCTACTCCATCGAACAGCTCGACCAGCTTGAAACGCAGGACGCGGAACTCGCCGACTGCTTCGGCATCAGCCCCGTCTTCAGGACCCCGACCAAAACCGATACCGTCACCGAATGGGGCCTCGACGGCATCCGCACTATTCGGGAACGTACCGACAAGCCCCTCGTCGCTATTGGCAGCATCAACGCCGAAAATGCGGGCGACGTCATCCGCGCCGGCGCCGACTGCCTCGCCGTCGTCTCCGCCATCTGTCAGGCCGCCGATCCGCAGCAGGCCGCCCGCCGAATCCGCAATCAAATCGACCACGCCCTGCGCTCAACCCATCCGTAACGATTTTTCCAAGCATTGGAAAAAATGTACAGAACCGCCCCGGTGGAAGCTTTAAAAAGTCCAATATGTTTTAGCCTGCCTCATTGAGGCGCTCTTCTTTATTCTTTTTCGGTGAGGTCCGGCGCGGGCGGTTCGAGAATGGATAGGACCTTCCTGAGTAAGCGGTCGAGCTCATCCCGGTCATCGGATCCGAGCGGGGCCAGCAAGGCCTCGATATTATCGACGTGTGCCGAAACGGCTTCATTGATCAGGTCGAAGCCTTTCTTGGTTAGCTGCACCAGCCGGCTGCGCGAATCGGCGGGGTTGGCCAGCCGTTCGATTAGGCCCCGGGTTTCGAGACGATTCATCCGGTGGGTCATGGTGCCGGAGGTGATCATGAGCATGGAAAACAGTTCGGTGGGGCTCATGCGGCAGGGCTTTCCGGAGCGCCGCAGCGTGGCCAGGACATCGAATTCCCATAAGGTCAGGTTGTAGACGGAAAATACTTCGCCGAGGTTTCGCTGGGCAAAAGCCGCACTTCGTTTAATGCGTCCAATCGTGCCCATGGCCGCCAGTTCAAGATCCGGTCGTTCTCTGCGCCATTGATCCAGAATGACGTCGACCCGGTCGGTTTGAGGTTGTTCGTTCGTTTCAGTTTTCTGCATCGGATTCCTTATTTTTAACAGGTGGGGTATTTCTACGCTTTATTATCTTGAACTCAAGATAAAACGCGCTACCGTCCAGATATCTTGAATTGAAGGTAAATAGGTATGAATACAAAAAAACACATCTCAACCCTGCTCGACACAGCTCTGACGGCCGTGACCCCGGTCATCTGGGGCACCACCTATCTGGTTACCACTGAGTGGCTCCCTCCCGGGCGGCCCTTCACGGCAGCGCTGATCCGCACGCTGCCGGCGGGGCTGTTACTGGTGGCCTGGACCCGCCACGCCATTCCGCGTTCGCATTGGCTCAGAATCGGGGTGCTGTCCTTGCTCAACATCGGCTTCTTTCAGGCGCTGCTCTTTATTGCGGCCTACCGCCTGCCCGGCGGGGTAGCCGCGGTGGTCGGGGCTCTGTCCCCGCTGCTGGTAATGCTCATGGCCTGGTGTGTGGACAGCGATCGTCCGGGCATCGCCGCCGCCGGCGTGGCCGGGCTGGCGGTGTCCGGGATGGCCCTGCTGTTTGTCTCGCCCGGAGACCGGTGGGATCCGCTTGGTCTGACCGCCGCGGTAGCGGGAACGGTATGCATTGCGTCCGGCACATTTCTTTCGCGCCGGTGGCGAAACCGGATGCCTATACTGGCATTTACCGGCTGGCAACTTACGCTGGGCGGTTTGGCCCTCATTCCGTTTGCGATCCTGCTGGACCCGCCATTGCCCGCCCTCGAAATGCGCCATTTCGCCGGTTATCTCTATCTGGCTCTGTTCGGCGCACTGTTGGCCTATGTGCTTTGGTTTCGCGGCATTTCACGGCTTTCGCCGGTGGCCGTCTCTTCCCTCGGCCTGCTCAGCCCTTTGACTGCCATCGTGTTTGGCTGGGCGTTGCTTGGCCAGTCGCTGACCCCCTTGCAAATTACAGCCATGGGGTTGGTTCTGGGATCGGTGCTGGCCTTGCAATGGCTTATTTCGGTCTCCCCGGGAGGCCGTCAAACTGATGAAAAAAACAACCCGTAAATAAGGAGTGGAAACATGAAAAAAACCGTACAGGAACTGTTGGAATCCCGCGTCTCAACGGGAAAATTCGATCCGTCACGCAAACTGGAGGCCGATGTGCTGCAGGAACTTGTCCGGCTCGCGACACGAGCACCGAGCGCGTTCAACCTGCAGAACTGGCACTTCATTGCCATTCAGTCCGATGAGGCCCGCGAGCTCCTGCATCCGCTCGCCTATAACCAGCCCCAGATTCTCGCCGCATCGGCCGTGTTTATCGTGTGCGGCGAACTCGACGCTCATGAACGGCTGCACGAAACCCTGCAGCCTTCTGTGGAGGCCGGTATGATCACCGATGCGATCCGGGAAACGTGGGTCGAAATGGCGAAGGCTTCGTATGGGGAAAACGAACAGGCCCGGCGCGATGAAGCCATCCGCTCCGCCTCGCTGGCGGCGATGAGCCTGATGGTTGCGGCCGAGGGCATGGGGCTGGCCAGCGGAGCGATGGGCGGTTTTGATCCGGCGGGCGTGATGGACGCCTTCGGCCTGGACCCGGCCCGGCTCCCCGTGATGTTGGTGGCCGTCGGCCATGCCGCCGAGGGGAACTGGCCGCAGAAACAGCGCCGGGCCACGGAGGAGGTCTTAGAGTTTCGCTGAGCATGGACGCTGATAAAAAAAGGACAGGATCTGCAGGACAATGCATGCCTGAAGATCCCTGCTCGCTAAATCGAAATACGAACTGAAAGGAGCGAAGAATGATATTCCCCAAGACAACAATGCGCGTTGCCCGTCCAACAGACCACCTACCGGAAATTGCAGCCATGTATGAGAAAGGCCTTGGCTTCGAGGTGTTAGCCCGGTTTGAGGATCATGAGGGTTTTGATGGCGTTATTCTGGGTATTCCCGGGGCAGCATACCATCTGGAGTTTACCCACCACCGCGGGGATTGCGTCGGAAAAGCGCCGACAGAAGACCACCTGCTTGTATTCTATATCGAGGATGCTGCCGGGTGGGCCGAGCGATGCGAGCAAATGGAGTCCTCCGGTTTTCTCCGGGTACCGTCGTTTAATCCATATTGGGATGCATGTGGCAAAACATTCGAAGACCTCGATGGTTACCGGGTCGTACTTCAAAACGACAAATGGAATCAACAGCCCTAACAGCTTAAGGCCGGCACGGTTTCCGGCCGAGGATCCAAACGTATCACTTACAAAACACTGACATTCCACCATAGGAGGCTACTGTGAAACTAACCCAACCGGAAAAAGAACTTAAAGCCGCTGTTGAGCACCTTATTCACAGCGGGTGCAACTACAATCTGAACGAGTTCGGGAATATCTACACCCCCGACTTGAAGGTCGTCATCATCGATCCGTCCAGCCAGGTGGCGATTCTAAATTACGAACAGAATTATGAATTTTTCAAAGCGAAGCGCGACTCCGGCGCAAGTCCCTTGGAAGAAACCGTGAATTTCGTCCATTTGGATATCTCAGGCGATTACGGCTACGTCGTTGTCATCCGTCACGTTGCGATGGACATCGAACGCCAAAAGGTGGTGTTTTCGCTGAATCTAAGAAAATGCGACGGGGTATGGAAAGTATTCCGCGAAACAGCGATGATCAGCGATGAGCTTTGACCGGGTCCAGCATAAGCATCGAAAATACAGTTTGAATGGAGGCTGAACATGAAATTGTCCGAAGCGTACCGCCCCCGACCCATTCGATTTCTTGATCATTGGGAAATCGGCGAATGGAGGCTAAAAGCTTACAGCATTACATATACCGAGGCTCCGCTCGATTCGATCCTCGTTAAAGCCGCCCGCCATGTGATCACGGAACGTTTAAAGAAGAGCGCATCCGGAACCAAACATTATGGAGTAGGGTTTGCGGGTATTCATCAGGGAAAAACAGGAAACTTTGTTTTTGTGGATTGGTGGGCTGATGAAAATGAGTTGAACCATCACGTCTACGTATCACGTTCCGACTGTCCTTCAGAGCTGGAATACATGACACCTACCGGTCTGGCCGCCTGCACCTGGGACCTTTATCTGATCGGCCACGAACGTCGGGCCTGGGTTGAGTTTGTTCTGATGCAGGCTTCCAACCCGGATCTGGCCGGTTACCTTATGGCTACCATGAACGCGAAAATATAGTGCATTATTTTCAATTATGTTCCCGCGCAACATCAGTTGCACGCTGTACCTGAATATAGAAAAACCAATGGAGAAAGTATGAAGATCATTGAAACTGAAGTTCATATATCGGCATCTCCCGAGCGCGTGTGGGATGTCCTCACGGATTTCGAAAAGTTCCCTGAATGGAACCCATTCATCAGAACGGTTGAGGGGAAAGTTCGTGTCGGCGCAAGGCTCACGGTTCGCATTGCAACGCCTAGCGGCAAGGAAATGACATTTAAACCGACCGTAAAATCAGCCACAGAAGAAAAAGAGTTCAGCTGGCTGGGGCACTTTCTGTTTCCCGGTTTGTTTGACGGCGAACATATTTTTATAATCAAATCCAGTGAAGCCGGTTGCGTGCTGCTTCAACAAGAAAAATTTGGCGGTCTGCTTGTTCCGCTCATGTGGAAAAGCCTTGGTCAAGACACCCGGGCCGGGTTTGAGCAAATGAATCAGGCACTCAAAGAAAGAGCAGAGAAATCCGGCATATAAATCATTCTTAACGTAAAACGCACAGGAGGTTTGATTATGATCGTGCAGAAAAAACGATTGGGAGAACTCGTACTCCGCAGCGAGGAACCGGAAGCATTGGTGAAATTCTACCATGAAGTCATCGGGCTTGAACTCTTCGCTGCGCCGGGCACCACCACCTTCCTCAAGGTGGCCGATGATTTAGAGGGTCATCCTCAACTGCTCGTGATATTCGACTCAAAACATGCCTACAGCGGGCCGCGTCACATGAAGAGCGGCCGGGCGGATTCGAGATCGGGCACGCTGCATCACTTCGCCTTTGCTCTCGAAGCAAAGGACTTCGCCCTTGAGAGGGAGCGGTTGCAGAATATGAACGTCGCACTGGCGTTCGATGAGCACCCGGCTTTCGGCTGGCGTTCGATATACATGCACGATCCCGACGGCAACTCGGTTGAACTGGTTTTCTATGACGCATCCATCCTGAACCCGGATTTAAATCGACGTGTTCTGTCAGCGATAGACCGCTGACGATCGTGCGCAATCCTATGCCGGTTGATTCAAGGAGTATCGCAATGCAGGAAAATGCCAACAGCATACGGCTCGCTCCTATGGCGAGGCTCGCCGGATTGCTGTATCTCGTGATCATTGTGTGCGGCATATTCGCCGAGGCGGGGGTTCGAATGCGCCTGATCGAGTTCGGCGATCCCACCCTGACGGCGGCCAACATCCGGGCTTCCGATATGCTGTTCAGGGCCGGCTTTGCGGCCGACACCATCATGCTCTTTTGCGATGTCGCCATCGCGATCCTTTTCTATACCCTGTTGAAATCCACGGGCAAAACCCTGGCTCTGACGGCTACCGCCTTCCGGTTAGTACAGGCCGCGATATTGGGCGCCGGTCTGCTGCACTGCCTCGGTGCTTTGCTCCTGTTGGACGAAAGCGGATATGGAAGCCTTTTTGCCGAACAGCAGTCTCAGGCGCTCGCGCTGCTTCTGCTGGATCTGCACGGACACGGTTATGATCTCGGCCTGTTGTTTTTTGCGGTCTCCAACTTCATACTCGGATACCTGCTGATCAAATCCCGCCTGTTCCCCGCGTTTCTGGGCTATGGCCTTCAAGCCGCCGCGGCCGTTTATCTTGTGGGCGGTTACATCCGTTTTCTGTTGCCGGACTTTCTGCCGTTCGTTCAGGTGTTCTACGTCATCCCGCTGATTGCCGAACTCTCGTTTGGTCTGTGGCTGTTCATCAGGGGAGTGGGGACTCCATCGGCCGAAAGCCGGCAGATCCCTGGAAGGCCTCGGTTCTGAAGACCGGCTTGGCCGAGGTCGAAACGACTACTTTTGGCTATTTCATGAGGTGGTGGCGCTGCTGTATCCGGGTTGGGCCCGCTGGCATTCGTGTCATTTGCGAATGCACCGACAAGCTGCAGGTTACTATCGGCCGCAATAACGCCCCTCCCAATACCAATGCGGGCAGGTGGGATGTCTGCGGTACAGCATGCGCAACCGCACAGTGGGCACCTCTGAAATTAAGAGCGCTTCCAATCATTGGAAAGGTAGGAATAGCTCCTTTAGCCGTCCTTGCCGCGCCGGTCGGTTGCGTAGAATATTTTATCCGTTTTTGGCCCTCTATCGCAATCGACAGACCTGATAGCGCCCGGTGAAAACCGCGTGGACTATGTGGCGTTTTTCAATATGCTCATCGGCATTATGATGCCGGCCGGTCTGATCGGTGACTGGCTGGGCTGTCTCTGCCATATTCATCTGCCGGATGTGAGCGAACCGGCATGATGGACCGTTTGACAAAATCGAATGAGTCCTTATCCTGCATCGCTCACCTTCCCGGGTTCAGCCGGGGAAAGAAAGATGTATTCAATGAAACTCTCTACGTTGGTTAAAAAAATTGCTCTCTTTATGACCGGCCTTTTTATTATGGCTGTTGCGGTCGCTTTATCGATCAAGGCGGATCTCGGGGTATCACCGATTTCGTGCGTTCCGTATGTCTACAGTTTGAAGACCTCGCTCTCCGTTGGACAATTGACGATTCTGCTGAACATCCTACTGATGGTTCTGCAGGTGATTTTGCTGCGAAGAAACTACCGTATTATTCAGCTGATTCAGCTTCCGGCGGTGATGGTCTTCGGCATGTTTATTGATCTGGCGCTGCTCCTGTTGGCGGATCTGCCGGTATCCTCTTACGGGCTGCGGGCTTTCTGGTGCATGCTCAGTTGTGCGGTGCTGGGATTCGGCGTTTTTCTGGAGGTGAAGTCCGATCTGACTTATCTGCCCGGCGAGGGGTTTGTTGCGGCGGTGGTCGAGAAGTTTGAGCACGAGTTCGGCAAAGTAAAGATCGGGGTGGACAGTGCGCTGGTTCTTGTGGGGCTTCTGAGTTCTTTTGTGCTGCTGCATCAGTTGAAAGGGATTCGTGAGGGGACGCTGGCGGCCGCTCTGCTGGTTGGGCTGTTTGTTAAGTTCTACAGCCGGAAGTTGTCGGTAGTTGATGGGTGGCTGAGCGGCGGTGTCGCGGCAGCAACCGTTCCGGTCTCTGTGCAGAGAGACGAATCCTGAGTTACCGTTTTCAGGGACGCCGTTGTGCAAAGCGGAGGGTGATGAGAACGGCGAGGGCCGCGCAGCCGGCGGCGGCGAGGAAGACGGAAGCGTAGCCGTGCGAGGTCGCCAGTATTCCGGCCAGCGGGGCGGTGATGGCATAGGAAATATCCAGAAATGCGGCATAACCTCCAATCGCGGTACCGCGCATCTGCGGCGGCACGAGTTTAACCACTTCCACACCCATGGCGGGAAAAATCAGGGAGCATCCTCCGCCGGCCAATGCGGCCCCGATCCAGGCCATTTGGCTGCTGCCGGATTTCCAGAGCAACAGCAGGCCGGTCATCTGAACCAGCAGCGAGACGACCGTGATCTGTATGCCGCCGAGTTTGTCCGGGAGGTGTCCGGCAACTATGCGCAGCAGTACAAAGGCTAAACCGAAAAAGGACAGGGCCAGTCCGGCGTGGTTCCATTGGTTTGCATGAAAGAAGAGTGAGGTGAAGGCGCCAATGACGGCAAAACCGACGCCCTGCAGCGCCAGAACCAGTCCGGGGCGCCAGATTTTACCGATGACGTTTGCGAGGGGCAGACGCGTGCCGGGGTGGGGGGCGACGGCCGGAACGCGGCGGTTGATCAGCCAGGCCAGCAGTGGAAGCAGCAGGGTGGAGAGACCTAATGAAGCAAAGCCCCAATGCTGATTAAACCAAAGGCCGATCGGGGCGCCGGCGGCCAGGGAGCCGAAAATCGCCATGCCGACCCATGACATGACTTTTCCGGACTGGCCGGGGCCGGCCAGTCCGAATCCCCAGGCGAGTGTGCCGGTGAGCAGCTGGCTTTCGCCGAAGCCGAGAATAATCCGGCCGATCAGCAGCGCTGCAAATTTCCAGTGTACGGAAACCGGAAGCAGGGCCGCTGAAAGGTAGGCCACGCCTGCCAGAGCACAGGCTGCGAGGCCCTGCATGGCGGCGCGGCGGGCGCCGTAGCGGTCGGCCAGTCCGCCGGCATAGCCGCGTGTGGCAACGGTGGAGAGGAACTGAATTCCGATCGCGAGACCGACCATCGTATTGCTGAGTCCGAGGGTGTTGTGCACAAACAGCGGAATAACCGGTAACGGCAGGCCGACGGTGAGATAGGTGATGAAAACCGCGATGGTTAATGATCGCAGGGGCTGATCCGAAGTTTGATTTTCTGGAGTGGACATATGGCGGTGTATTTCAGGGTTAAAAAATGATCTTCTGCACAAGGGGCGGTGAAAAGATCCGGTCGAAAATAGGTTCCGCCCGCAAGATGTCAAGAAATGTGCGGACTGTTCGGCTTCGAATGAAGGTGATGATCTTTGTGTAAAACACTGGTTAAAGATTGAACGCCGGCCGTAAGGAGGGACTCCATAGGGGTTTAAAAACAAGGAGAATCGCATGAATGTGTTAAAAACTGCCGGAGCTATGCTTGCCGTAACCACCCTGCTGGTTTCCTGCACAGAAGAATCAGGAGAATCAGAAATGAGCACAGAACAGACAGAAGCCAGTCTGAAAGCCCAGTTGGAGAGCCGGAAAACCGCATTCGGTGCAAAAGCCCCGGCGGATGTGAAGAAGATCTATGCCGAGGGAATTCAGGCCGTCATTGACAGCGGGATTCTGCAGCATGCAAAACAGGTTGGAGATGTTGCTCCCGATTTTGAGCTGATGAATGCGTCGGGCGAAAAGGTCAGACTGAGTGATGCGCTGAAAGAGGGGCCGGTGGTGCTGATGTGGTATCGCGGGGGATGGTGTCCGTACTGCAATCTGACGCTGCATGCCATGCAGAAAGAGCTGCCGAATTTCAAAGCCGCCGGTGCGACGCTGTTTGCGCTGACGCCGGAAGTGCCGGATAAATCCATGAGTACGGCGGAGAAAAATGAACTGGAATTTCAGGTGCTGAGCGATTTGAACAATACCGTGGCCCGCGAATACGGCGTGGTGTTCAAGCTGACCGATGAAGTGGCGGCGATTTATGAGGAAAAGTTCGGGCTGTCGGATTACAATGGAAATGAATCTGCCGAGCTGCCGCTGGCGGCGACGTATGTGATCAATCAGGATGGAAAAATTACGTATGCCTTCCTCGATGCGGATTACCGCAACCGGGCTGAACCTGCTGAAATTACTGCGGCACTGAAAAAATGAGGGTGATTCTGTTCGGGGGATTCTGATAATCTGTATGGATGATGAAGGACCCTGAACATGAAACTCTTCTGGTTACCTCTTCCCCGAGTCCGTTTCACCGTTTCGTGTGGGACAAACAGGGGAGGAGGCTGGATATTCCCGAGCATTGGGACTGTCTTAAACCGGGTGACGCCGCTGTAACCAAAACGCTGAAAAGTCTTGGCCCGAGCTGGACGGCTACGCGCAAAAAAGGCCGCAAAGTATTTTCCGATGGCGTCTGGGCTCCTGCGGAAAATATTGCGGAGGCCAAACGCCTTGTTGCGGAAAAGCGTGCGGCCCCCGATTATGCCAGAAAGCGCGAAGCCGATCTGAAACGCCGGGAAAGAAAGCAGGCCGAATATGAGGTCATGTTTTATGAAGCATTGCTGAACTGGCTGGATTTCCATCCGCGCTATCAGGCCGAAGCTGAAAAGATGGCCAAACTGATCTGTGCGCACGCTGTGCCGGTCGGCAGTGGAACCGTGGCCCGCACCGAACGCATCCCGATTGAAGACCGCGCGTCGGCCGCCGTCATCGCCTGGATGCGGCACGCCACCACCGCCTACGACAATATGCATATTCCGCTGGTTAAAGGCCGGCGCAGGGAAGTCCGGCGCGAGCTGGCGCAGCAATCCAAAAAGATTCTTTCGGCCTATCGGCAGGGACGGGATATTGACCGGGACCTCTGCCCGCTGGCGCGGGCGTTGCGTTAAGGTATGTCGTCCCGCTTTTAGATCGTCTTTCCGTTGGAACAGCTTAAACGCGGGACAATGAACCTTATATTCCCATTTATTAGGGAATGCTCGTGTTTGCATCAATGGGTGACTGTTTCCGAACGTTGGAAATTTATATTGACTGTTTGGTCAAATAAGATCTAGATTGCGCCCATGTCACGAGGAAAACCATTATCATTCGATCGCGAAGAAGTGCTTCTGAAAGCGATGGAGCTGCTTTGGCGCAAGGGCTATGAAGCGACCGGGCTGGCCGAACTGCTGGAGCATATGGGCATTCAGCGACAGAGTTTCTACAACACTTTCGGAAACAAGGAAAAACTGCTTTTCGAGGCGATCGACCTTTACAGTACTCGCCTGCACACCATGCTGCGCGAAGCTGTTGCCGGAGCGGAAACTCCGTTTGAAAAGATTGATCGTATTTTTGATTTCTGGCAGAGGACAACGGAGTGCGGCTGTTTTATAGGAAACTGCGTGGCTGAATTCGGCGCAACACATGAGCGGGTTGCGAAAGAAATGGACAGCCAGCTGAGTTCTCTTCGCGCTATCCTCAAAGATATTTTTCAGGAGGCCGTCGACGGCGGCGATCTGCCGGCTGATCGCGATACCGACGTGCTGGCCACCACGATGGTTACCTACGGGCAGGGGCTGGCATTAATGGGAAAAACTGCCCTGGGTAGGGAGCAGATGAGGGGCGTTATCGAAATTATGAAGCGCTCGCTGAAGCAGTAATTTTTTTGATCATTATTTGACTGATTAGTCAATTTAGGCGCAGCAAGGAAAAGGAGCAGTAGACATATGATCAACGCTAAAGAACTAACCGCTCCGTGCGGGCTGGCCTGCTGGGCCTGTGCCTACTACAAGGATAATATTACTGACGAGTTGGCGGGGAACGTTGCGGCGATGCTGAAGATGGATATTTCCGATGTGGCCTGTAGGGGTTGCCGTAGTGAAAAAGGGTGTAGCTTTGAAGCGCCGATGACGGATTGCCAGGGTTGTAAAATGAAAAAATGTGTGGTGGAGAAAGGCCTGCACAACTGTTCGGAGTGTGCCGAATTCCCGTGCGAAAATCTCATGCCGGTTGTGGATGGATCGGATCGGGCGCCGCATAACACCAAGATGTATAACCTGAGCCGAATCCGCCTGATCGGCCTGGAAGCATGGGCCAAAGAGGCGGCTTTGATTCAGCAGATATATTTCAACGGAAAATTTGTTTACGGACAGGCCCCGGCATTAGTGGAGCAGTAAGTCCTGAACTCATTACGACACCCCTTACCCTGCTTGAAACAGTGGTCGCTACCTTCATTGCATCCAAACTCTACCGGAAAAGAGGATTGCTTTAAAACGGAGTAGGCTTCTCTCGGCGGGCGATCTATACCTTATACAAATAGGGAATCCAAAATGTCGGTATCCAACGAATTTCTTGAATATGTACTCGATCAGTTTCGTGAATGGGGTGATGTATCGTTGCGGAAAATGTTCGGCGGTGCGGGGCTTTTTCGCGAAGGGAAAATGTTCGGGCTGGTGGCTGACGATGCGGTTTATCTGAAGGTGGATGATTCCAACCGCGAAAAGTATGAAGCCGCCGGCTCGGCCCCGTTTCATCCGTGGGAAGACCAGCCGATGATCATGTCGTACTGGGAACTCCCGGCGGATATTCTTGAAGACCGGGACGCGTTGCCGGAATGGGCGGCGGAGGCGTTTGAGATTCAACTGAAAAAGAAATGATCGAAATACGATGAGTGAACCGAACAGCAGTTATCTGATTGCAGGTGATGACGGAATCCCGCGGTGCCGGTGGGGGCATGGGCCGGATATTTACCGGAAATATCACGATGAGGAGTGGGGGCGTCCGGTGGCGGACGACACCCGGCTCTTTGAGAAGATCTGTCTGGAGGGGTTCCAGTCGGGCCTCTCCTGGCTGACTATTCTGCGTAAACGGGAAAATTTCCGCGCGGCCTTTGCCGGATTCGATTTTAACCGGATTGCGGAATTTGGTGACGCCGATGTTACGGCGCTCGTACAAAATGAGGGCATTATCCGTCACCGCGGAAAAATTGAAGCAACGATCAATAATGCCCGGCGGGCGCAGGAACTGGTGCACGAATTCGGCTCGCTGGCGCGCTATATCTGGCAGTGGGAGCCGGACTCCCGCGAGCCGCAAATCGGGGAGCAGACCGATACGCCGATTCCCAGCATCACGAAGACCTCGCAGGCATTAAGCAAGGATCTGAAAAAACGCGGCTGGAAATTTTTCGGGCCGACAACGGCTTATGCGTTTATGCAGGCCATGGGTTTGGTGAATGATCATGTGGAAGGCTGTGCCATCCGGGAGACCGTTGAGCGTGAACGCCGTGCGTTTGAGCGGCCCCGTTAGCGCGGAGGTTATCCAGCGCTTAGGGGCATCATTTGACGGGCTGGTTTTCCGGTTCAGTCCGTGGTTTCAGCAGGCTGACGCAACAGCGGGATCTGTTCGGCCATAATCTGCATCAGCGGGGTTTCAAAACACAGCCAGTCGATTTCAGGGCTTTTTCCGGGGTTTGGGAGCTGTTTCAGAAGACGCGGACCGAGTGTCTGTCCGGCCTTTGCATAGCGTCCGGAAAATACAATGCGGTCAAATCCGTCCATCGCAGCCAGCGCCATGCCGGTGCGCAGGAGAATGCGGTATTCCAGCACCTTTCTGGCCAGGGCCAGTTCCTTCTCTTCTGAAATCAGTACTTCTTCAATGGTTACCGGGCGACCCGCAAGAGCGAGCATTCCGCTTTGCCGGGACAGCATTTGATTGAGCTGTTCCGGGCCGGCCTGTTCTTTGCGGGCGAGTGTCAGCACTACTCCGGAATCAATATCTCCGCAGGAGGTCTGCCCGGGCAGGCCTTCGAGCGGGGTTGCTCCGCCGCTGACCATAACCGGTTTTCCGTTAAGCACCGCGGCCATTTCCGGCCGCGGTTCCAGGCAGATCGAAATGATTTTTTCAGGCTTGGGCTGTCCGGGATCTGCGGACGCTTCGGCGGCCTGGGTTGCGGCTTCATGAAATAATCCGTGGTAGCCGTAACGGCGAATGCCGGTGCCTTCGAGTGCATCTGCATCGATGGCATAAAGATATTCGCGGGCCGGGAGTTTTTTAAAGAATGCGGTATCGAAAAACAGCATTACCGGGCAGGACGGCAGGTGGCGATCCGCACATTTAATGAGTTCCAGAACCGCCGGAAGATGCATCGGGGCTGAGGGGATTCGGGTACGCAGTTTTTCAATGACGTCGGGCGTTGCTTCGGTATGCGTGTCAAAGCCCTGACCGCCTGCCGCCACATGAAGTCCGATGGTGATTTCCGAGAGGGAATATCCAGCTGCTTCAATCCGGGAAAGGAGTTGTTGGAATGCGGTGGAAAGGCTGATTTCGCTGCGGATTCCGGGAATGGCACCCTGCAGGGCTGCAGTCTTTTTCCCGGGCGGGAAAAAGCCGTAAGCGAGTGCGTTGATTTCGAGTTTAAGCAGTAAGCTTTTCATCTTCAGACTCCTTTTCTGGAGAGGTATTAATGGGTTGCTGCAGCAATTGGTAGGTTTCCCGCGCAATGGCCAGTTCTTCGTTGGTCTGGATGACCAGGATGTGCATCCGGCTTTCGGGGGCGGCGATATCGCAGGGCAGGGTGGTTGCCGTCCGGTTTTTTCCGGTGTCGAGCTGAAGGCCGAAGCAGGTGAGATCCCGGCAGACTTTTTCGCGGACATCGGGCACCTGTTCGCCCACGGTATCGGTGAATATCACCGCGTCGGGCTGACCGATTACCGTTAGATAGGCTCCCAGATATTTGCGGATGCGCCAGATATAAGCTGCGGCGGTGTCCCGCACGGATTCATCGGGGTCGTCGGTCGTGAGAATGTCGCGGATATCTCCGGAGGTTCCGCTGAGTCCCAAAACGCCGCTCCGCGTATTCAGCACCTTTTCGACGGCCGATTCTCCGCCCTTTTCAGAGATCAGGAGGCTGAGCGTAAGTGCCGGATCGATATCGCCGCAGCGGGTGCTCATGATGAGTCCCTGCAGGGGTGAAAAGCCCATGGTGTTGTCCACGCTACGACCGTTTTTCACGGCGCAGAGACTGGCTCCGCCGCTGCCGAGATGGCAGCTGACAACATTCAGGGTGTTCAGTGGTTTATTCAGTATGCGGGCCGCTTCCTCCACCACAAACCGGTGGCTGGTGCCATGAAAACCGTATTTGCGAAGGCCATGCCGCTCGCGGAGTTTTTCAGGAATGGCATAGGTGTAGGCTTCCTCCGGGATGGTTGCATGAAATGCAGTATCAAAGACCGCAACCTGCGGAAGGTCGGGATACTGCATGCTGCAGCTGTGCATTAAATTCAGGGTCGGCGGATTATGCAGTGGCGCGAGGTTGTTGAGGGCTTCCAGCCGCTGAACGGCTTCCGGGTTCATGCGGGTCGGCTGGGTGAACCGGGTGCCGCCGTGGACGGTCCGGTGTCCGAGTGCATCGGGTTTGAGTCCGGCCTCTTCCAGCAGGTGCATCACCTCCTTGAATGCCGCGCCGTGGTTGGGCATATCAGCATAGTGTACTTTCTGCTCACCTCCGCCGACGCGATGATAGATGCGTGATGATTCAGCCGTTGCCGGTCCGACCCGCTGGGCTTCACCCGCCGCAATTTCGGTTTCGGCGGGGAAGGCAATGAGCCGGTATTTCAGCGATGAGCTGCCGCAGTTGAAAACAAGAATGTTCATGCATCCACTCCGTTATATTTCATCTGCGGTCCAGCCGCAGACCGGTACGCCGATCAGTGCGTGCACAATGGATGCCGTGCCGTAGACAGATTGCTGGATATCGGAGCAGGCCACCTGTTCGTTTGCGGCGTGCGCATGATCTTCGTTCCCGGGGCCGTAGCCGATGGTGGGAATGTTGAAGTCGTTCACCAGTACCGCGCCAGCTGTACCCATTCCGAGTTTTCCGAGTTTCCATCGGCCGGTTCGTACTTCGCAGTCGGCTGCGGCCAATGCCTGCCGTGAACGCTCGATCAGCCGGCAGAACGGATCCGTGGTCCAGGCGTTGGAAATGCGCCGTACGGTGACCATGTGTCCGCTGTGCATACGCTGGGTCTCTTCGTGCACGGCGACGGCGGCATTAATGTCGGGCAGGGGTTTGACGGCGAGTTGAACATGCTGGTTGATTTCGTCCAGCACCGCTTCGGCCGGCATGCCTTCAACCATTCGCTGGGCCATGTGCAGGGTTCTGCGGGAGCGACCGCTTTCATCCGGCTGAATCGGGCCGATTTCGCGGATTTCGGTCCACGAAGGCTGCTGCTCCGGTTCGTCATATTCTGCAGTGATTTTCCGGGTGGCGTCGTGCAGGGTTTCCGTGGCGGAGCTGTCGATCAGGATATCCACCTCAATCCATCCGTCGTGGCCGTAATAGAGTCCGAGGCTGGTGGGTTCGCCGAGAATGGCATAGTCGGGCATCAGGCCGAGTTCCGGAAGGGTCTGTTCCAGCAGACCCCGGATGCCGACGCTTGCACCGTTTTCTTCGGCGACTGTGGCCGCCACAACCAGATTACCCCGCAGAGGGAGCAGGCTGCGTTTCAGCAGAGCGCCGGTATAAACCTGGGCGGCCAGTCCTGCTTTGCAGTCAGCCGCGCCCGTTCCATACAGTTTGCCGTCAGCAAGTTTTCCTTCAAAGGGCGATGTTTTCCACAGTTCGTTATCTTCCGGATTGACGGTGTCCATATGGCTGTTGAGCAATATGGTCGGTTTGCCTTCGTGTCCGAGCATGGTTCCGATCACGTTCCCGAAGTCGTCGCGGTAGACCTGATCGTAGCCGATATTCTGCATTTCGCGTTCGGTGCAGGCGGCCACCTCCGCTTCGTGTCCGCTGGTGCTGGGAATCTGAATCAGCCGCTGTGCAAAGTTGATTTCCCGCGCATGGAGCCCGGTATTTTTGCCTCTGAGTATTGAGTACATGATTTATCTCCTGTCTGTTGTGTTATGGGTCCCCTTATGCAGATAGTGAGCCATCGGGAGGCTGGTTTCTGTATTGACCGATGGGGCAGACGGTTGGGGGAATACAAGGAAAAGTTAAATATGAAATACTATTTCATTGTGAAATAGTATGTTTCATATAAATATACTTTTATGAAAGCAGAAGAACTACAGCTGGATGAGTTGATCCGCTTTTCCGACGGGCTGATCAGCCTGCAGGGAAGACGGCTTATTCTTCATGATATACGGGCTTTTGCGCATTTGCGCAAAGATCTGCTCGAAGGGGTCGGGCCTGTGCCCGCCCGCAAAATTATGACGCGTTTCGGGTATATTCAGGGGCAGGCCGATGCCGCTGCGATGAAACGGATTTTCGAGTGGGATAATCTCGAGGAATGGCTGCGGGCCGGGCCGGCCATGCAGTCGTTGCAGGGGCTCGCGAAGGTGA
This sequence comes from Pontiella agarivorans, assembly GCF_034531395.1. NCBI lineage: Bacteria > Pseudomonadati > Kiritimatiellota > Kiritimatiellia > Kiritimatiellales > Pontiellaceae > Pontiella > Pontiella agarivorans. Next base: position 1,267,319 of record NZ_JARVCO010000010.1, read on the forward strand.
CGGTCGATAAATTTGATCTCGATGAGGAGCAGGGGCGGTTCCATATGGAGGTTTCGTGGAGAGCCTCTTTTGAGGCGGCGGAATATTCGGCCGCATTTGGGGAAGCGGATGCTCCGGTCTGCTGGATTCAGACGGGATATGCCAGCGGATATGCCTCGTTCTGTCTCGGGAGAGAGGTGGTGTTCATTGAGGATCAATGTCTGGCGACCGGAAGAAAACTGTGCAGAGCGACCGGCCGCGATGTGGATTCGTGGGGTCAGAAACTCGAGTTGCACAGGGGTTATTTTCAGGAGGTGGAAATCGGCCGGGAGGTTCGTAAGCTTTCCGAGGAATTAAAACAGAGCGAACTCAGGCTGGCCCGTCAGCGGCGGCGGATGAGTCAGCTCGAAAATAAAACCAATCCCACTTTTTTCGAGGTGCACAGTACCGCGTTCGGGCAGGTGGTGGATCTGGCTGCGCGGGTGGCGCGCTATGATTCTTCGGTTGTGATTACGGGCGAGAGCGGGGTTGGGAAAGAAGTGCTGGCGCGGTATATTCACCGTAGCTCAGACCGTTCGGAAAATGCATTTGTTGCGGTAAACTGCGCGGCACTGCCGGAGACGCTGCTCGACAGTGAGCTGTTTGGACATAAGGCGGGCTCGTTTACCGGTGCGCAGCACGATCGGATCGGTTTGTTTGAGGAGGCGGACGGCGGCACGGTTTTTCTTGATGAAATTGGGGATATTCCGCTGGCCCTTCAGATGAAACTGCTGCGGGTGCTGCAGGAGCGCGAAATTATCCGGGTGGGTGAAAATCGTCCCCGAAAAGTGAATGTCCGCATTCTGGCGGCCACCAACAATAATCTGGCGGAATCGGTTCAGGCGGGTTCCTTCCGGGAAGATCTGTATTACCGGTTGCGTGTCATTGAAATTGAAATTCCTCCGCTGCGGGAACGGTCGGAGGATATTCTGCCGCTGGCCCGCTATTTTGTGAGCCGGATATCAACCCGGTTCAATAAGCCGGATCTGCATCTGGATGCCAAATGTCTGAATTATCTGCAGGCGTACCGTTGGCCGGGCAATGTCCGCGAACTGGAAAATGCGATGGAGCGGGCCGTGGTGCTGTGCAGTAAAGAGATGATTCTGCCGGAGCATCTTCCACCGTATATTCTGCATCCGGCAGCCGATGCCGGTCCTGATGCATTTTCTCCGCAGCGTACACTGGCGGAAGTGGAACAGGAACATATTCTGCGGGTGCTGGACTGGACCGGCGGCAATAAATCCCGAACTGCGAGAACGTTGGGAATCAGTCCTGCCACACTGTGGCGTAAGCTGAAAGATATTGAGAAGAAGCCCTGAGATGAGAGGAGGGCCCTATGCCGGATATTCCGAAAGAATATATAGAAAATCTGCTGGCTCCGCTACTGGCGGCGCAGATTTTTATGGGGGTTTTAATCTATGTCCTGATTGTTCGGAAACGGATTTCAGCGGATTATAAACTGCTTGTCTGTTTTCTTCTGACGTTCACAATCTTTCTGGCCGGCCGGGCTGTTCAGGAGTTTTCCGATGCCGTTACCGGCCAGAAAATTCTGCTGTTCCGGATGGCGTTGCTGTTTTCGGTGGGGGTTCCGTCGCTGCAGGTGGCTGCGGCCCGGCAGTCGGGATTTATCGGCCACTGGAAATGGGTGGTTCCTGCGTATGCAGCGGGGGCGTTGGTTGCGGTCGTTTATGTGGTTTATATGGATGCGGCAATGAGCGGATTTATTTTTACTGAGGAGATGCTTTCCGCATCTCCTGTGCCGGCGACTATTCGCACCGGACGGGGAATACTGCTCTACGGGGCATTGATCACTCTGGTGCTGCCGTCAGGATTTTTAATGGTTCGGGAATTGTCGGGCGGCCGGAACCGGACCTTGTCGGGATTTCTTTCCGGGGCATTGATTTTCGGTATTTTTATGATGGTGGGGGTTTCCGGGGATCACCGCGTTGCATTTTATTATACGGGGTCGGTGATTCCGGCCTGCTGCTGGGCGTGGTCGGTTTTTCAGGATATTCGCGATATGAAAGGCCGTGCCGCACTGCTTAAAGAAGAGCTGCAGTATCTTGTGCTATCCGGAAAAAAAGCCGATGTGCCGCGTATCGGTGAACTGCTCCGCACGCTTGAAGCGCTTTCCGAGGGCAATCTGGATCGGTATAAAATCCGGGTCCGCGAAATCCTGAGCATGCTCACGGATGTGACGATTACAGCCGGAGGAGATCCCGAAGGGCTGATTGAGCGTCACCGGGAGCAGGAGCGTGCCATTGAAGAAAGCGGAAATCCGGAAAACATCCGGGCGATTGCAGAGACAGAAGCGGCCGAGCTTTCTGCAATGATTGCGGATATTCCGGAGCAGCGGACCAATATGCTGGTGAATCGTGCGAAGGCCTATATCGGGGATCATTTCAGCGAGGGGGTCAGCGTGTCGATGGTGGCGGAGCAGCTGGGAGTCAGCCGGGCTCACTTGATGCGGGAGTTTAAAAAGGCCTCAGAGCAGACCGTAAATCAGTATATCACGACACTTCGCATGGAACGGGCCAAAGAGCTGCTGCGCGATCGGTCTGTTACGGATACGGCATTCGAAGTCGGCTATAATAATTCGAATTATTTCAGCACGGTGTTTAAAAAAACAGAAGGGCTCTCGCCGCTTGAGTTCAAAAAACTGCAGGAATTCGGATCCTGATTTTTCCCGTTTTCCTTGGAAATAAACCGAATATCACTATTTGAGAGATTTTATGGTCATCATTCCGGAGGCATGAAATCCTGAATCCATCTATTGCTGGTTCTGCGGCACATCACCGGGCGTGTGCTGCGGAGAGCGGAGTTCTCCGATAAACAGACAGGAGATGGAGTTATGATTCGAACACTGATTTTCACCTTTCTTACCGCACTGGCTTTTTCGGCAGGGGGGCGGGAGCATGCATCGTATTTTGAACCCGAAGTCATTCGTTCGACGATGAAGCGGGTGAATGCGTATGCTGTGGAGCATCCCTGGCGGGAATATGACCGCGACTGGATTCGGGCGACCCTCTATACCGGCGTGATGGAGGCCTACCATGCGACGGGTGATCCTGCCTATTTGCAGCAGGCAGAGACCTGGGCAGAGAAACACCACTATAGTCTGGGTCATGAACATTCCGGGTTCAACCGCATGTTCTGCACAATGACCTGGCTGGAACTCTATCTGCTGCAGCCTGATCCGAAAAAGATCGAGCATATTGAAGCGGGGCTGCAGAAGGAGAAGCTGTTTAAGCCTGAAATCGGAAGAATCTGGTATGGCCACGAGCCGCACCAGACAGATGCCGGCTGGGTTTATGCCGATTCACTGTACGCAGCACCTGCATTTGCCATGCTTTTTCAGGCAACGGGAAACCGGCACTATCTGGATCTGTTGCATGATGCATTCTGGAATATTACCGACAAAATTTATGATTCGGAGGATGATCTTTATTACCGGGACCCGCATTATATCGGAAAGAAATCGGCTTACGGCGAAAAGGTGCTCTGGGCGCGCGGAAACGGCTGGGTATTTGCGGGGATGGCGCGGCTGTTGAAGTATCTTCCGAAAGAGGATCCGTATTACGGGCGCTATGTTGAGCTGTACAAAAAGATGGCGGCTTCGCTGGCCGGACGGCAGGGCGATGACGGATTCTGGCGTGCGAACCTTGCCGATGACTGGCATTACCGGATGCCGGAAAGCAGCAGTACAGCCTTTTTTACGGCCGGTTTCGCCTGGGGAGTTCGGGAAGGAATTCTGGATGCGGCAACCTATCTTCCGGTGGTGATTCGCGGATGGGATGCGCTGAACAGTGCGATACATCCGGATGGTTTTATGGGATGGATTCAGCCGGTGGATGCCGCACCGCGACCGTCGCACCCGAAATCGACACAGGAATACGGGGTCGGCCTGTTTCTCTATGCCGGTGCTCAGGTATACCAATTGGTGAAAGAGGGGGTCATTACGCCCGAAGTGGTAAACGCCGGTCTTCCGGAGCAGAGCCGGCTGCTGCCTCCTGCCGCCTTTACGGATGCGTTTATCCCCGCAAACCATCCGGCGGCAAAGCAGATGAATGCTTTTCTTGCTCACCAGTCACGGAAGGAAATAAAGCCGCTTGGGTATAAACGCGAGGACTATCTTGAGGTGATCGCCGGGCAGGTGAAGGTGATGCATACTTTTCAGAATAAGGAAGGACGGATTATTGATCCGGTAGATCATATGGAGCGGTATTATTCCACTCCGTGTTATGCTCACAGTGTTGCTGCTCTGGCTGCTTCCGGTTATCCGGTCCGTGATGAGATTATTGAAAGCGGGATGAAGGCGCTGGATGTTGCGCTGGGTGATATGGCGGCTGACTCGGGGATGGGGCACAGCGATTTTTATACGTGGCCGATGGTACTCGCCGTGGAGCTTCTCGACGGAGTAGCTTCCGAAGAACGGAAAGCGGAATGGCGGCGGAAGCTGGGTGAAATCGACCACACAAAATATCATTTCTACCGGAAGCCGGTGGATCCGCTGGACCATCGCGGATTTTATAAAATCTACAATGGCCATTTTGCGATCAACTGGAATCTGGTTCATACTGCCGGAGAATGGGCGCGAACGCGTCATGGTTTCGGTGATCCGTGGTATGTGGATTACTGTCTGACCATGCAGCTGAAAAACTTTTCAAAATACGGTATGTATAACGAGGGAGGGAATCCGCTGGCCTATGACCTTTTTGCGCGGCATTACCTGAATGGCATGCTGGAAAAAGGCTACGATTCATATGTTTATTCAACCTATCGGGATATTCTGTGGCGCGGTGCGTGGACTTCGCTGCTGATGCAGTCACCGTTTGGTGAGCTGCCGACCGGGTTTCGCAGTTCGCACCATATCTGGAACGAGGCCGAGCAGGCGGTTGTTTTTGAAATATATGCCGCGGCTTATGCCAAAGCCGGAAAGAAAGCCGAGGCGGGGGCATTCAAGCGGGCCGCAAATCTTTCGCTCGCATCCGTTAAAAGCTGGATGCGGCCCGACGGCACGGGTTATGTGGTGAAAAACCGTTATCCGATCGAAGCGAAGCATGGCTATGAACGTTATTCCAAGCATTCGTGTTACAACCTGCTGACCTGTTCGATGCTGGCGCAGGCGTGGCAGTTTGCGGATGATTCAATTGAAGAACTTCCGGCTCCGGCCGATACGGGCGGTTATGTTGTTCCGGTGCTGAGGCATTTCCGGAAAATTTTTGCCAATGCTGCCGGAAATTATGTGGAATATGATATCAACGGCGATCACCAATACAATCCGACCGGACTGCTGCGTATTCACCTGAAAAACGGGCACCCGCAGCTGGGTCCTTCTGACGGAGCCGCTTCGCAGTTCAGCGGTAAGGGCGTGAATCTGGCCGTGGGGCCGTCATGGAAAAAGGCAGATGGAACATGGGAGAAACTGGCAGACTATAATGGAAAGAATCCGTGGATCGAAATTCTGGAGGAATCCGTTGATACGGTCCGTTTTAAGGTGGTCTATCCGGATGTAACCCAGACGATTACGGTCGATAGCCGCGGGGTGACGGTGGAGGATGTGGTGAAAGACTCCGATAAAATCCGGGTTTCCTTTCCTGCACTGGTCTTCGATGGAAGAGAACGCACGCTGGTTGAGCTTAAAGAGCATCAGCTCAGGTTGACGTTGAATGGTAAAGGCGTGGTTTTTTCCGTGCTTCAACCCGCCGGTCTTCAGCTGAAGCGCTCCGGTGTGGAGCTGAATCATCGAAATGGCGTGGTTGAGGAATTTTCAGCGGAAACTCCGGGGAGCCGCATTATATACCGGATTTCCGCAACGCCCGGAGCAACCCCCTAAACACAAAAAGCCCGGAATGTTGATTCCGGGCTTTAAGTTCCAAGGATTGGAAACGGGATCGGTCAGTGGTTTTCCTGCAGGATGCAGAGCATCCGGCGCAGCGGTTCGGCAGCTCCCCAGAGGAGCTGGTCGCCGACGGTGAAGATGTTCACGTATTCCGGGCCCATTTTCATTTTACGAATACGGCCGACCGGTACGGTCAGCGTTCCGCTGATGGCGGCGGGAGTCAGACGCGCGAGCGTTTCTTCCTTATTGTTCGGAACCACGTCAATCCAGTCGTTGTCACCGCGCAGAATATCTTCAATCTGCTCAACGGAAACATCCTGGTTGAGTTTGACGGTCAGCGCCTGGCTGTGCGAGCGCATCGCGCCAATACGGACGCAGGTGCCGTCGATCGGAACCAGCGGGTCGTTCTGCAGAATCTTGTTGGTTTCCACATAGCCTTTCCACTCTTCCTTGGTTTGACCGTCATCCACCGCTTTATCGATCCACGGAATCAATGAGCCGGCGAGCGGAGCGCCAAACTGTTCCGTCGGCATCGCTTCGCTGCGCAGGGCTTCGCTGACCTTGCGGTCGATGTCCAGAATGGCGGATGCCGGATTTTTGAGTTCTTCCACCGCGGCTTCAAACAAATGACCTTTCTGGGCCAGCAGTTCGCGCATGTTCTGGGCGCCGGCACCGGAGGCGGCCTGATAGGTCATGGAGGAAACCCATTCAACGAGTCCGGCTTTGAAGAGGCCGCCGATACCCATAAGCATCAGCGAAACGGTGCAGTTACCGCCGATAAAATCTTTTTTCCCGTCGGCCAGGGCCTGGTCGATGACCGGGCGGTTGACCGGATCAAGCACGATGGTGGCCTGATCGGCCATGCGCAGGGTGGAAGCGGCATCGATCCAATAGCCGTTCCAACCTTTGGAACGCAGTTCGGGGTGTACCTTTTCGGTGTAGCCGCCGCCCTGGCAGGTGATGATGGCATCCATTTCCATCAGGGCATCAAAGTCATAGGCGTCGACGAGTGTGGATTCGCCTTTCCCAACATTCGGGGCGGCCTGTCCGGCCTGGGATGTGGTGAAGAAGACCGGATCGATATGCTCAAAATCATTTTCCGCACGCATGCGTTCCATCAGCACCGAGCCGACCATGCCGCGCCATCCAATTAGTCCAGTTTTCATAGGGTTTTCTCCGTTTTCGTTCACAAAGGTGGGCACGCTATTTGATTTGCTCCGGGAACGCAAGTCGCTATTGGGCGGGGATTCGCGGTGCGGGAGGATCGTTGTTTTGGTCCATGATATTTCGCTGTGGGGGTGGCCCGGCCATCGGATGCATCGTGCCGGCCCTGTAGCCGCGATCCATGATCGCGGAGCTGCCTTCGGCGTGCTCGGGGTCGGGACCCGCCTGCTTACGCGCCGGGCGGCATTTTGATTTGTATTCCCTTCGCGAGTCGTTAGTGTTCCCGGCTGTTTAACACGCAACGTGGCGGGGATATTGATAAAATGTGGATTTGGCTGGGACTCTGTTCAATGTTGCTGCTCGGATTTTACGATCTGAGTAAAAAGCATGCGCTCACGGATAATGCGGTCCTGCCGACGCTGTTTTTTTCGAATCTTGCAGGGGCCTGCATGGTGGTTCCGATCATTCTGATTTCTCTGTGGCTTCCGGAGGCGGCTCAACGTACCGGGCTTTATGCTGCGCCGCTGACGCCGGGCGGGCACGGACTGCTGGTGCTGAAATCGATGATCGTCGGTTCGTCCTGGATCTGTGCATTTTTTGCGATGAAGCATCTGCCGATTTCGATGGTTTCACCGATCCGCGCTTCGGGGCCGCTGTGGACATTGCTCGGAGCGGTGGTGCTGTTTGGCGAAATGCCGTCACCGATGCAGTGGGTGGGGATGATTCTTATTTTTGCAGGTTATTTCGGATTTTCTGTTCTCGGCCGCGCAGAGGGGATTCATTTTCACCGCAGTCTCTGGGTGGGTCTCATTTTCGCGGCGACGCTGATCGGAACGTGCAGTACGCTGATGGATAAATGGCTGATTCAGCGAATGGATTTTGAACCGATGCAGGTGCTGGTCTGGTATTCACTCTACAATTTTATCTTTTTTACCATCGTGAATGCGGTGTTCTGGTTTCCGAAGCGGAAATCGACAACGCCGTTCCGGTGGCGCTGGACCGTTCCAATGATTGGAATACTGCTGGTGCTTTCCGACTGGGTCTATTTCATGGCCGTGGAAAATCCTGAGGCGCTCATTGTGATTCTCTCGGTGCTCCGGCGCTGCAGTGTGCTGGTGGGCTTTTTTGTCGGGGCTCTTATTTTCAAAGAAGTCAATAAGCGGAAAAAGTCCTGGGTGCTGGCCGGAATCATGGTCGGCGTGCTTTTAATTATTCTTGCGGGTTAGTAGAACAGGGCGCTGATGAAAGTTGTTTTGAAACATAACGGGCGCTGGCTGCATTTCCAATGTCCGGAAAAAGTGTTGATCGCGGAATGTATCGATGAGGTGATGCCTGCGATTGCCGAGGCGGAACGGTCGGGGCTGTATGCGGCGGGGTTTATTTCCTACGAAGCTGCGCCCGCGTTTGATGCTGCGCTGAAAACGCACCCGGCGAATGGATTTCCATTGCTGATGCTGGGATTGTTTAATGCCCCCGAAGTTTTGGATGAAATCGAACTTTGTGGAGGGCGGGGCTCTGCCCGAGCCGATTCTGGCTGTGGCTTGGACAGAGCCTCGCCTTCCAGATATTCCATCGGCGAGCTGAAACCATCCGTCTCCAAGGAAGAATTCAAAGCGGCGATCGGTGAAATCAAAGAACGGATAGCTGAAGGGGCAACTTATCAGGTCAATTACACCTACCGTCTGAATGCTGATTTTCTGGGAGATGCCTGGGCCTTTTTTAATGAACTGGTCAAAGGACAGAAGACGGAGTACGCGGCATTTATTGAAACGGATGATTTTGCAGTCTGCTCGGCGTCGCCGGAGCTCTTTTTCAGTTTTGGAGAAGGGGAGATTATTTCCCGTCCCATGAAGGGAACGGCCAGGCGCGGGTTGACGTTTTCCATGGATTGTAAACAGGCCGAAGCGTTGCGGCGGTCGGAAAAAGACCGTGCCGAAAATATTATGATTGTCGACATGATCCGCAATGATATCGGCCGGGTTGCCACGCCGGGCAGTGTTGAAACGGTTAGCACGTTTGATGTCGAAAAATACCCGACCGTTTGGCAGATGACTTCCACTGTGACTGGAACACTTCTGAAAAAAAATCCTTCACCACCCGCTTTGCCAGAGGACATAGAGAGCACGGAGATCAGTCCTCTGTGTTCCTCCGTGCCCTCTGTGGTGAAGATTCTGAAATCCCTGTTCCCGTGTGCTTCGATTACCGGTGCGCCGAAGGCGAAGACGATGGAAATTATCCAATCGCTGGAAACTTCACCGCGCAGGATTTATACAGGATCGATCGGATTTATTACACCGCAGGGCGAGGCGGGGTTTAATGTGGCGATCCGGACGGCACTGATTCAGAACGGCCGGCTGGAGTTCGGGGTCGGTGGCGGCATTGTCTGGGATTCGGATGCGGAGTCGGAATATGAGGAAACGCTTACGAAAGCACGGGTGCTGACCCAGTCCCGCCCGGATTTCCAGTTATTGGAAACCATGCTGTGGGAGCCGGAAAGCGGAATTTTTCTTCTCAACGAACATCTGCAGCGACTGGCTGAATCGGCCGCCTTCTTCGATATTCCGCTGGAACTGCATCCTGTGCAGGAATTGCTGGAAACGCTTGAGCACACCTGCGCAGGTGTGCACCACCGGGTCCGTCTGCTGGTTTCGCGTGACGGAGAGGTGGATGTTCAGACTGCGGCGGTTGAACCGGGGGGAGAGAAGGGCCTGATGCGGGCCGCTGTAGCGGATGCGCCGGTGGATTCACAGCATCTGTTTCTCTATCACAAAACGACGCATCGGGATGTTTATGAAAATGCGAAAGCGGCGTTTCCGGATTATGACGAGGTGATCCTCTGGAATGAAAAAGGCGAGGTAACGGAGGGGACGTTTACGAATGTGGTCATTTCCAGAGACGGGAAAAAAATTACGCCGCCGGTGGAGTGCGGACTGCTGGCCGGAACCTTCCGGGAGTATTTGCTGAAAACGGGCGAGGTTGAAGAGGGGATTGTGATGCGGGATGAGTTGAAGCAGGCGGATAACGTGTGGCTCGTCAATTCCGTCAGAAAATGGCAGAACGTCGTAATTGGAGGTTTGAGATGAACGTGATTATGGATTTGTGCATTGTACCGATCGGTGTCGGTGTTTCGCTGTCAGAATATGTTGCCGCGTGTGAGGATATTCTGAATCAGCCGGGGCTCAAAACATCGTTGCATCCCAATGGAACTTCCATCGAGGGGGAATGGGATCAGGTTATGGCCGCCGTGAAGGCCTGTCATGAAAAGGTGCACGGTATGGGGGCTCCGCGGATTCATACGAATATCAAACTGGGAACCCGTACGGATCGGGAGCAATCGCTCGAAGACAAGGTCAACAGCGTGAAGGAAAAAATGCTCTAATCCGTCTTGCAGACCGGAATTCGGAGAACGAAAAAAAGCCCGGTCAGGCAGAGCAGGGCGCCGACCGTTTTTATATAGAGGTTTTCAATCCGGTAAACTGAAAATCCGCCGAATAGAAGGATCATGGAAACCGAGATGATTTTCGCCTTTCGAGGCATACAGCGGTTTTCCTGCCAGTTGCGGATAATGCTTCCAAAGATGCGGTGTTCAAGCAGCCACCGGTGATACTTTTCAGACGAGTTGGCAAAGCACCAGGCCGCCAGCAGAAGAAGCGGTGTGGTGGGCAGCAGCGGAAGAAAAATGCCGAGTGTTGCCAGGGCCACGAGAATGAATCCGGCGGCCAGATAAAGAATTCGCACTTTTTCATTCATAACATGTGTCAGTCACGATGAAGCCTGACAAGGCCCCTTCCCGGAATGATTCTTCAACAGAATCCTGCAGGTTATCTGGATGTGCTCGGTGATTTGGTTTAGTCATTGTTTTATTCAGTCAGAATTTAGGACTGCGGGTCAATGCTCTTATAGGTATTCCAGTTTAATCCGAATGCCGATCTCGCCAACCGTTATCTTCAGCGCTGAAATATCGAACTGAAAAACCACAATGGGCATGGATATTTTTCGCTGCAAAAAGCCTGATGCGGTGTACAGCGAATGCATCATGCACTTCATCGTCTACAACCGTATAATGGAGGTTCGGCTAGTTTTGTTTGGCAGCTTTCACATGATCCAGTCCCATTAAAACTAAATATCCAATAACGCCTTTAAATCCGAATATTAGAATCATGAAGAAGCTTAGCCATCGATTTAGACACTTAGGAGGATTTTTGACGGTCCAGATCGCTGGGAAAATAAAGAGGATTGAATCAATGAAAATCTTGATCAAGAGGACTCTTGAAACATCTATCTCATTGGCCGCCGCAAACTGGGTAAATGATTTGGATAAGGCTAAGCTCCAGATGGGGGTCAGTAAACCTGAGATTACGCATAGTAAAATTAGTGTGTTGTATTTTTTCATCTTTCTCCTGACGAACGTTGACGCTGACCCGCCGTGCCTTGTGTGTTGCCTGACTCAACGGGCATTTTCATGGTAGGATCCAGCTTCTGGTTTGCCGCGATTTGTTTTTCAAGTTCCTGTCTGCACTGTTTTATAAGCGGCTCAATTTTTCCTCTAGACTTTCTTCTGAACTGGATTGCCTTTTTATAATCGCTGATTGCTTCCGCATATTTTCCAGATTCACGATAAATCTGTCCACGAAGAAAATGACAACTGTAATCCGCACTAAGATTTATAGACCTTGTGATGCAATAAATCGCGTCCTCTGCATTTTTGTATTGGTACCATTCAATCTCACCGAGTGAGTACCAGGCCCAATCAGTTCTGGAGTTGAGGGACAGAGATTTTTCCAAATCTGCTTTGGCCTCTGGATATTTTTTGATCCTTTGGTAGCTTCTTCCGCGCAATGCCAGTGTTGAATCCATATCTGGATCTATTTTCAATGCCTTGCTGAATAACTCAATGGCTTTGTTATAGTTCGGTGGCTTTGTTCGGTATTCAACGCGGGCAAGGTTTTTCAATGTATCTAGATCGTATGGATGTTGTGCCAGTGCATTATTCAGATCATGTCGTGCAAGTTGTAGTTTTCTCATTGAGTAATAGAAATAGCCGCGACGAGAGTAGTTTTCAAAAGAGGGATCTATCCCTATTGCTTTGCCCATGTAGGCAATCGCCTCTTCTTTTTGACCTTGCTCCCAATATGCGTTTGCAAGTTCTCTTATGGGCTGGCTGTCATGGGGCGAGCGTGTTGAATAGTCCAGAAGAAGGGCGCGTAATTCCCTGAATTCCGTTGAGTTTTTCTTGCTTAATTCACGTTCCTTTTCCTTGAAATACCAGGATGTTTTCAGCGTGGTAAAGACGGGGAGTTCAGGATGGCTTTGTATGACAGTATCAATAAAGCTGAGAAGTGCTTGCTCATCTCCGCCCCAACGCGGATACATTGACCATGCCATGTTTCGGTATGCTCCCAAAAAGTCAGGGTGTTTTTCTGTGGCTCTAGTGAACCATTTCTCCTTTTCTTCAAACGAGCTTCCCTTGCCCATACATACGGCAATCATGTATTTGGCGGAACAAGGATCATCGGGATTCATTTCATATGCTTTTCCAAGGTCGGCCTCTGCTTTCTCGAGGTTTTGATAAAACAACGGCAAAGATTCATTTTTCACAGAATAGCCCCAACCGCCTCCTCGAACTCTCCATGCTTCATCCATGTACCATTTTCCTCGTGTGAGATATGCGGAATGTGTGGCGTTTTCACTAGAGCACCATGCATCAAGCTCATCAATAAGATCGATGTTGAGGCTTAGGAGGTAATATAACCATTTAAGTGCATATTCACCACTTAGGGTTTTTGTTTTCTGTTTTAAATATTCATCAAAAAATGATTGGGCTGAGGTGTAGTTTGAAGAAGAAAGGTAGTCGGCGACCAGTAGGGCATTCTCGCTAATGCTGGTTGTGCTTACTGGAGGTTTTTTTGTAGAACACCCCACGAGGGTAGATATAGCTAACAGTAGTATGATTGATTTTTTCATATTCTTTCCATGGCGAACGTTCAAAGTGAGCCGCTTGGAAATCAAACTTTGCCTGACTCAACGGGCGTTGTCCAAGTAGGCTCTACTTTCTGGTTGGGATTTTTTATCAAGCACTCAGAGCAAATGAAAATGTAAAACCACCTATCCATGAAACTAATGTCAAACACAGCCATGGGATCTTCTTCCATCTTTCTGGTTTGAACGACATGAATATTCCGACCCACAAACATGCCGAAAAAAATAAATACCAGATGTACGCTTTTGGTCCCCACAGAAAAAAAGCACATGGGCCAGAAAAAACAAATAACGTCTCAATTGGATCGCTCACGCTGATTCGTCCCATTCCCTCAAACAAGACGCTGAGAGAAAGAAGAAGATAGGCTACTCCCAGACTGGATATGATAATTTTGTTTTTCATATTTATCTGATCCCAACGTTATGGGTGAGTTTCGGTGAACATAAACTTTACTTAATCAACAGGCGTCGGCCACCGTAAACTCGAACCACTGGTTGGAAAAGACTCTGTTTTGAGCAAGTCAGTATCTCAAGTTTTCTACGTTTCTCTGCAGGTTGTCCGGGCACAGCAGGAAGTCCGCTGCTAAGCAGGTTGTCCGGTGAACAGTCTGCAAATCTGATTTATTGAATTTTTATGCACCCAAGTGAGTTGTTCCAACGTTATGGGTGAGCCGCCGGTGCTCACAAACTTCACTTAATCAACTGGCGTCGGCCACCGTAGGCTCCACCCACTGGTTCGAATTTTTTATTAAATTTGTGCCAATACGGTATTTGTAATAATGAGCGAGAAGATAAGTATAATTGAACCCGCTATATATTTTCCTTTTCTGGATAACGTACTACTTATCCATGCCCCAAACAACATGGTGAATCCCCATGCCATGACAGCCGCAGGTATCGATAACACACGCACTGCGTAACTCATCAATTCAAAATAGTTTATTAAAAATCCATAAATTCCAGAACATATTGCGGAGAGGACAACACACGTCCAATAAAATTTGTCTGTGGCTCTCTCTATCTTCTCTTTTTCAGAGGGCCGATAATTTTTTAGAAACCATGGGTGTTTAAACATGTTGGTAGAATGACAGATTTATGATCCCTCGAAATTATAACGGATATTGATTTTTATAATCTCATTCGAACGTTACGGGTGAGCCTGAGTGGATTGTGCTTCAACTTTATCAGCGGGCGTTGTCACGATAGGCTCTAACCGCTGGTTGGGATTTTTTTCTTTTTGGTTACTTACAGATACGTGAACTACAAGATAGCTCACTGTGGCAAGTAGCCCGATTAGAAGTAGAACGTAGGATGTCCAGACAACTCTTAATCTCCACTTTGCTAGAACTTTGTGTTTTTTATCCTGTTCCTCATCTTCAGGGTTTTCATGTGCTTTAGCATGATTGAAATAACGCTTTGCGTTCAGATGCAGTTCTATCAAACACGAAACTACCGTTAACGAAAAGAACACCAGTCCGATTAAGATGAGAGCTTGTTCTGTTTTGGTTATTGAAAGGTCTTTGAATGATAGGGTCGCAAAAAAGATGCCGGATCCTGCTGCTGAGATTGACAGAACATACGCCTTCAGTTTGTCTCCCTCAGCTTTGGCTCTATTATGGAATTCATGAATTTTTTGTTCTTTGTTCATTTATATTATCTGATCCCAACGTTAAGGGTGAGCCTCCAGAAACGAGGAAACAAACATGATAACAAACACAAACAAACGCGGGCGAGTTTCTGGTAGTGCTCCAACCGCTGGTTCGGATGTGGTTTTAGCTGAAGAATCGCTGTTTATGTTCGCCGAGCAACGTGGGCGAAAAGTGCTCGGTGAAAAAAACTGAATTTGAAAAATGGTGTGAATCATTTTCGATAAAACAGGTTTTGAAACGTTTTGGTATTACGGCTCTACCCGGTGATCGGGTTGTTCTCAAAAATTTCTATCTTGGCGAGCAAACGATCAGAATTGCGGAGGATGATCGCCATTATTTCAACGTCTACGGCGTTGGGTGTAGCGATGAGTTTTAGAGTGACTTTCCGCAGGATGCTTACGACCTAGTTAATTTCTTTGGGCTTGGGTATCGGCATAAATGCGGATGGGAGCGAGAGTTGTTGAACGAATTGTAATCCGAACGTTAAGGGTGAGTTTCGGTGAACATAAATTTTGACTAGATTAATTCCGCGTTGGCCACCGTAAACTCGAACCACTGGTTGGAAAAGACTCTGTTTTGAGCAAGTCAGTATTTCAGGTTTTCTACGTTTCTCTGCAGGTTGTCCGGGCACAGCAGGAAGTCCGGTGAAAAGCAGGTTGTCCGGTGAATTGTCTGCAAATCTGATTCATTGGATTTTTATGTACCCAAGTGAGTTGTTCCAACGTTAGGGATGAGTTTCGGTGAACATAAACATTGACCTGATTAATTCCGCGTCGGCCACCGTAAACTCGAACCACTGGTTGGAAAAGACTCTGTTTTGAGCAAGTCAGTATCTCAGGTTTTCTACGTTTCTCTGCAGGTTGTCCGGGCAC